>DATALZ010000055.1:0-81605 GCA_036260805.1 Caproicibacter sp. | reverse complement strand
AAGGATATTACGGTTTCGGTTGTGGATTCAACAACTGGAAAGGCTATTTACAGCTGGACCTTCAAAGGGGCAGACCTTGATCTGATTAAAGATCTGAACCTTGCTCTGAATACAAAAACTTCTTCGCTGGATTCAGAAGTAAGCGGCCTGACATCCGTATCCGGGGCACTGCTAACGTTTGGCGACAATGATAATCTGCCGGGTATCGCGACGGTTAAGGTTTACGTTGGCGACCAGGGATTCAAAGCAGGGCAGATGGCATATCTGTATTACTGCAACACAACAGAGAAACAGCTGGAATATTCCGATTGCCATTTCTGCAAAGTTGATGCGGACGGGTATGTAACCATTACCATCAGCCACAGCTCCAAGTATGTTCTGCTTCCGCAAAGGGTGAAAGCGGTTCCTGCTATGAAACTGGATACCGGCAAACGCCTTTCCGTCAAAGAGGGAAAGTCCTACACATTTAAAGTGACTTATAGCAAAAAGCCGATATTCATCAGTGGAAACAGCTCCGTATTCCAGGTAAAGTTCGCCGGTTCCAAAGGCAGCGATTACTTCTTTACCGTAACAGCTGTCGGTAAAGCCGGCAACAGCGCAGGATTTTATGTTAACGGTGAAAAATCGCCGCATACGGTAGGGACCATAATTAAATAAGTCATAAGTTTCACACTTTTTGGCGGCACGGCTTAAAAACCGTGCCGCTTTTTCGTGCCCGAAGAACAGAACTTACATTTCTCAAATCGATTATTCAGGATAGATCAAACTAAAAAATGCAAAAATCGACATGGGAAATATGCTACAATTTTAGCATTGCGATTGCTTAACCGAAAATTAATTAGTTTTTATAACAAAGTTAACAAAAAATGATAACTATTGATAGAAATATTGCAAGAAATTAACTAAAAAGCTTGATTCTTTACCAGATTGTGTTATGATAAATGTAAAGAAAACGCAGCAGCGGTCCGAAAAGGAGTTGTTTTCCATGCAGAATAATAAAATATCCGCCGAGGATAATCTGCCACTTTATTTATTCCACCAGGGAACAAACAGCAAAGCGTACGAATATTTAGGCGTACATAAAACTGAACTTGACGGAAAGGAATGTATGTCCTGCCGGGTATGGGCCCCGAATGCAGCCGCTGTCTCAATTGTAGGTGATTTCAACCACTGGGATACGGAAACGAATATATTGGAAAAAATCAGCAGCGGAGTTTGGGAATGTTACCTTCCGTTTGCGCTCCATCAGTTCGATTCCTATAAATTCTGTATTACATCAGCGGATGGAAAACAGGTTTACAAAAGTGATCCATACGCTTTCCATTATGAAATCGCACCCGGCAATGCATCTAAATACTATGATATCTCCGGCTTTGAGTGGAAGGATCAGGCTTGGCTCCGGCGCAAGAAAGCGAAACAGCATTACAATCAGCCGGTGAATATTTACGAGATACATCCGGGGTCGTGGCGGCGTTACCGGGACGGAAACGTCTTTTCCTACGATAAGCTTGCCGATGAACTGATTCCTTATGTGAAGGATATGGGCTATACCCACATTGAGCTGATGCCGGTAACGGAGTATCCGTACGACGGTTCCTGGGGTTACCAGGTAACGGGTTATTTTGCACCGACTTCCCGTTACGGCGAACCGAAACAGTTTATGAGCTTTGTGGAAAAATGCCATGAAGCCGGAATCGGCGTGATTATGGACTGGGTGCCGGCACATTTCCCGAAGGATGAATTTGGCCTTGCAAGGTTTGACGGCACGCCATGCTACGAATATGCGGATCCGCGCAAGGGTGAACACAAAGACTGGGGTACGCTGGTCTTTGATTACGGCAGGAGTGAAGTCGTCAGTTTCCTTACTTCCAGCGCGGTCTTCTGGCTGGAGAATTATCATATCGATGGGCTCCGCGTCGACGCGGTTGCATCCATGCTGTACCTGGACTACAGCCGCAAGGACGGCGAGTGGGTTCCGAACAAAAACGGCGGCAAAGAAAATCTGGAAGCCGTGGATTTTCTGAAGAAGCTGAATGAGACAGTTTTCGCCGAATTCCCGGAAGTTATGATGATCGCCGAGGAGTCTACATCCTGGCCAATGGTTTCAAGGCCGACCTACTGCGGCGGGCTTGGGTTTAACTACAAGTGGAACATGGGTTGGATGAACGACATGCTTCACTACATTTCTCTTGATCCGCTTTACCGTAAGTATAACCACGACAACCTAACTTTCTCGTTCTTTTATGCGTTCTCTGAGAATTTTGTTTTGCCCATTTCACATGACGAAGTGGTACATGGGAAATGTTCGCTGATCAACAAGATGCCCGGTACATACGAACAGAAATTTGCAAGCGTCCGCGCTTTCCTCTGTTACATGATGGCGCATCCCGGCAAGAAACTGATCTTTATGGGAACGGAGTTCAGCCAGTTTATTGAGTGGAATTATGAACAGGAATTGGACTGGCTGCTTTTGGATTACGAACAGCACCGCCAACAGCAGGACTTTTTCCGCGATTTAAACCATTTTTATCTGGACAATGCGCCGCTATGGGAAGACGATTTTTCCTGGGAAGGCTTTTCGTGGATTTCCAATGACGATTATACGCAAAGCGTAATTGCCTTCCGCAGACTTGACCATTCCGGCAAAGAGATTATTGCCGTATGTAATTTCCTTCCGGTGAGGCGTGACAACTACCGTATCGGTGCTCCTTATGACGGAGTTTACGAAGAGGTTTTTTCCTCGGATAATGTAAAATACGGCGGGAGCGGAATTGAGAATGGGAATAATATCGTAAGTTCAGAACCGCCCATGCACGGCTGCGAGCAGTCCATCAGCCTTACGCTGCCGCCTCTTTCAGTCATTTACCTTAAATGCAGGCGGAAGAAGCCCAAACCACAGATTTCGGATGAAGCGGACAAAAAAACCGCTCCGGCCAGAAAAACGGCCGCTCATAAAAAAGAAACTGCCAAACAATGAAAGAAGGAATACACATGCTGCCAAAACAGGAAGTAGTCGCGATGCTGCTGGCAGGAGGCCAGGGCAGCCGGCTCGGAGTCCTGACAAAGAATCTGGCAAAACCCGCTGTCCCTTACGGAGGAAAATACCGCATTATTGATTTTCCCCTTTCCAACTGTGTCAATTCCGGTATTGAGTGCGTCGGCGTTTTAACGCAGTATCAGCCGCTTGTACTGAATGAATATATCGGCAATGGGCAGCCCTGGGACCTGGACAGTACAAACGCGGGCGTACGGGTTCTCCCGCCTTATCAGCGCAGCCGCAAGTCCGACTGGTACAAGGGAACGGCCAATGCGATTTACCAGAATATACCCTACATTGAACGGTATAATCCCGAATATGTGATTGTTCTTTCCGGTGACCATATTTACAAGATGGATTACTCCAAAATGATTGCGTTCCATAAGGAAAAAGAAGCCGACTGCACCATTGCGGAGATCGATGTTCCGATGGAAGAAGCGAAACGCTTCGGAATCCTCAACACGAACGAAGACGGCTCCATCTATGAATTCGATGAAAAACCGAAGGTGCCGAAAAGCAATCAGGCTTCCATGGGAATCTATGTTTTTACCTGGAGCAAGCTCCGCAAGTATCTGGAAGCGGATGAAGCCGACCCGAAATCTTCAAACGATTTTGGTAAGGACGTTCTTCCTGCCATGCTGAAGGCGGGCGAGCGCATGTTTGCCTACAAGTTCGAAGGCTACTGGAAGGATGTCGGAACCATCGACAGCCTCTGGGAGTCCAACATGGATCTGCTGAATCCGAATATACCGCTTGATCTGAGTGAGGAAAACTGGAAAATCTACTGCCGCAATCCGGTCATGCCGCCGCATTACATTGCAAAGAGCGCGAAAGTTCAGAACTCGCTGATTGCGGAAGGCTGCAACGTATACGGTGAAATTGATTTTGCGGTACTGTTCTCAGGAGTTTACATAGCACCCGGAGCGGTTGTGCGCGACTCCATCATCATGCCGAACGCGCGGATTGAAGAAAACGCGGTCGTGCAGTACGCAATCGTAGCCGAGAACTGCGTTATCGGAAAAGGAGTAGTTGTCGGTGCCCGCCCGGAAGACATTGAAAACAAGGATGAGTGGGGAGTTACGGTTGTAGGAGAAAACTGCATCATCCCGCCGGGGACGGAAATTCCCCCGAAAGCGATGATTGACAAAGACAAACTGGAAGAGGAGGCCGACAAAAATGCGCGGAAATAATGTACTTGGCCTTATCTTTTCCAGCGTTCACGAAGAAAAAGTACGCGAACTGACCGAAAACCGCACGATGGGTTCGGTTCCATTCGGCGGAAGATACTGTCTCATCGATTTCCCGCTTTCCAACATGGTGAACTCGGGAATCAACAAGGTGGGAGTCATTACGAAAGGCAATTACCAATCCCTGATGGATCACTTGGGTTCCGGCAAGGCGTGGGACCTTTCCCGCAAACGCGAGGGGCTGTTTATCCTTCCTCCGTTCGACGCGGAGTCCATAAACAGCAACAGCCGGATTGAGTCGCTTTCTTCCGCGCAGGCTTTCCTGCAGAATTCCAAGGAAGAGTACGTGATTCTTACGGACAGCGACATTATTTGCAATATTGACTATACCGACGTGCTGGCACAGCATGTGAAGACGAAGGCGGATATTACGATGGTGTGCCGCTACGGCAGAATTCCGGATAAAATTACCGACCCGTCGGTCTACACTGTGGACCCGGACGGCCGCGTACGCGATATGCTGATCAACCCGCGCACGGAAGGCGAATGCTGTTTTGGTATGGGCATGATGCTCATACGCCGCGAACTTCTCATCCGGCTTGTCACGGACTGCGTCAGCCGCAATCTTTACAATTTTGAGCGCGACCTGCTGCAGCGGAACATATCGAATTACCGTGTTTTTTCGTATGATTTTAAAGGATTTGCAAAAATTGTCAGCTCCGGTGTGGCATATTTTGAGGCCAACATGGCACTGATGCTGCCAAATGTAAGAACGGAGCTTTTCAACCCAAACCGTCCGATTTACACAAAAGTCCGCGACGATATGCCGGCACGCTACGGCCTTGGAGCATCTGTTTCCAATTCGCTGATTGCAGACGGCTGCGTCATTGAGGGCGAAGTCCGCAATAGCGTGCTGTTCCGCGGTGTCCATGTGGGCAAGGGAACGGTTGTTGAGAATTGCGTGATTTTGCAGGACAGCGTAATCCGTCCGAACAGCCGGTTGAATTATGTAATTGCCGACAAGGACGTTATCATTAAAAACGACCGCTCACTTCTGGGCTTTGAGTCCTACCCGGTCTACATTGCCAAGGGCAGCGTCGTATAAACCAGACTGACGACAGGAGGTATCGACATGAAAGTTTTGTATTGTACAAGCGAGGCGGCTCCGTTTGCCGCAACGGGCGGACTTGCCGAGGTGGCAGGTTCATTGCCTCAGGAATTAAGGCTCAGGCTGATTGGCTGCCGCGTGGTGATGCCGTTGTATGAAGACATTCCGCAGGAACTTCGTGAAAATATGAAGTTTGTCACCAGCCTTTCCGTTCCGGTCGCATGGCGCAGGCAGTACTGCGGCGTTTTTGAGACGCATGTAGGCGGCGTGATCTTTTACCTGATTGACAACCAGTATTATTTCAAACGCCATGGCCTTTACGGGCATTATGATGATGCAGAGCGGTTTGCCTTTTTATCGCGTGCCGCAATCGAGATGCTTCCGTATATTGATTTTAAACCGGATGTGATTCACTGCAATGACTGGCAGACGGCTTTGGTACCGATTTACTACAGTATTTTTTATTCCAATGTCGACTGGTTCGAGGGAATCAAGACGGTGCTTACCATTCATAACATCCAATATCAGGGTAAATACGGCAAAGAGCTGGTTGAAGATGTCCTGGGTATTCCGAAGACTGCCACGTCCATCCTGGAGTACGGCAACTGCATCAACCTGCTGAAAGGCGCAATTGAGTGCGCAAACCGCGTTACAACGGTCAGCCCAACTTATGCGCAGGAGATACTTGACCCGTGGTTTGCCTACGGCCTGGAAGGAATTCTGCAGGAACGCCAGTGGAAACTCTCCGGTATTCTGAACGGAATCAACGTGAATGTGTATAATCCGGAGACCGACGAAAACCTGTACGCAAACTATACGGCGGAAGACATGTCCGGAAAATTGGAAAACAAGCTCGAACTGCAGAAGAGGCTGAACCTTGAGCAGAACGTGGATGTTCCGCTCATCGGCATGGTGACGCGTATGGTGGCCCACAAAGGGCTGGACCTTGTGAAGGAAGCCCTTGACCGCATGATGCAGGAAACCAATATCCAGTTCGTAATTCTCGGTTCCGGCGAATGGGATTATGAGAATTACTTTAAGGACATGCAGAATAAATACCCCGGAAGGCTGTGCGCCTGCTTCGGGTTTATCCCGGAGCTCTCCCATAAAATTTACGCGGCGTCGGATATTTTCCTTATGCCGTCGAAATCGGAGCCATGCGGCCTTGCGCAGATGATTGCCCTTCGCTATGGTGCAATCCCGGTGGTGCGGGAGACCGGCGGCCTGAAGGATTCCATTCAGGACAGCGGAGACGGGGAAGGAAACGGCTTTACATTTAAGACCTACAACAGCGGAGATATGTATGGAGCTGTTTCCCGTGCGCTGCAGGGTTACGACAAAAAAGAAGGCTGGAAAATCCTTGTGGAGCGCGCAATGAACTGCGATTACAGCTGGGGACGCTCGGCAAATGAATACATCCGTTTGTACCGCGAGTTAATCAAGAATGGCTGAACATCGATTCGACCCGGTTCCGCATGATCTGGTTCGGAGGAGCTTATGAAAGGTTCGAAAAACAAAAAGGCAAAAGCGGCTGCTGCAGTAGGAGCAGTCGTTTTTGCCTGTGCTGTTTTATGGGGCGCTTTTCAATTTGCCAATGTATTTCTGAATAAAATGTTCCCGCCAAACGGAGCGAAATCTGGAACGGTTTCTTCTGAACCGAGTTCATCGCAGGAAGAGTCCGGCGATGCCGCAGCGGCCTCTTCCGCAGCGGCCAGTTCCGGTTATTCCACCAAAGCGGCAGTAAACGGGATTTTCAGCGCTTATGAGGATGCAGCAAAGGAAAAGCTGAGCAGGATGACTTTAAAGGAAAAAGTCGGACAGGTCTTCATTTTCGAGTGCCCGGAAGCCGGGTCCATCAAAACTATAGACGATTATGCACCCGGCGGTTACTGCCTTATGGGCAGGGATTTTGAAGGCAAGTCTTCATCTCAGGTAAAAAAAGACCTGAAAGCATACCAGGTTTCCAGTAAGATACCGATGATTCTGTGCTGCGATGAAGAGGGCGGTACGGTTGTCCGCGTCAGCAGCAACAGGGAACTTGCACCAAAAAAGTTTCTGTCTCCGCAGGAGCTCTTTCGGCAGGACGGGATGAATGCTATTACGAGCGATACCATAAAAAAGGCACAGCTGCTGAAATCACTTGGAATCAACGTCAATCTCGCGCCTGTATGCGATGTGTCCACCGACCCGAAAAACTTTATCTTTTCCCGTTCCTTCGGGCAAAACGCGCAGGAGACCTCAAAATTTATAACGGTGTCTGTGCAGGCTTACGACAGCGAAAAGATGGGCTGCGTTTTGAAGCACTTCCCCGGGTACGGCAGCACGGGAGACACCCATACTGCCGCCGCGCGCGATCAGCGCAGTTTCCAGACGTTCGAGAAGTCGGACTTTTTGCCGTTTCAGGCGGGAATCAAGGCGGGCGCGGCCTGCATAATGGTCTCGCATTGCGTAGTAGTAAGCATGGACGCGGAACGGCCGGCATCCCTGTCGCCGCAGGTGCATGAGATTCTTCGGAAAAAGCTTGGTTTTACCGGAGTTGTAATGACCGATTCCCTTGCAATGGGCGCTGTGAGCGCTTACACAAATGGGCAGAATCCAGTGGTGGAAGCTTTCCTAGCGGGAAACGACATGCTCCTGATGCCGGATATTTCGTCCAGTTATAAAGCCCTTTATGAAGCGGTACAGAAGGGAACGGTAACCGAGAAACGGCTGGACGAGTCCGTTCTTCGCATTTTAGCTTGGAAAATGGAATTAGGGTTGCTTTCATAAATTTGCAGATAAAAATGGGTCTGTTCCGAAAGGAACAGACCCATTTTTTCGCCTTTATTTAAAAGTGATGCAAATGGTTTTCAGGCGTGCGGCAAACGCAAGGACGAGCATACCGACGGTAATCAGAATAAAGCAACAGGCCCGAAGGCCGGATTGTACGGTAAAACTGCTGTCGGAAAACACAAGCGTCGGAAGATTCATCATCAGGAAGCAAAGGATGAGATATAGAATCTCGAACGGCCGGTTTGATTTTGTCCATTCACCAAGGAACAAGGCGGAAGTAGGAAT
Organism: Caproicibacter sp.; assembly: GCA_036260805.1. GTDB lineage: Bacteria > Bacillota > Clostridia > Oscillospirales > Acutalibacteraceae > Thermocaproicibacter. Next base: position 73,216 of record DATALZ010000055.1, on the reverse strand, counting down.
GAATATTGTAAAAATTATCACCGCCAGGAAACCAGCGAAATTTTGGGAAAGGAACAGCCGCAGCAGAACGGGCAGCGATGTGAAAAAGGAAATTGCCAGACCTGCCCGCCAGCAGAAAAGGGCCTGAAGAAGCGGGGCGTTCGGTATCGTGCGTAAAACAATGATCATGCCGGTTTGATGCTCCAGATATCCCATTTTTGAAAAGACCGGAAGCAGCCAGACAAAGGCAAGCGGAAAGAGTGCGCTGCGGACGGTATCCATTGGCGAAAAAAGGTTTGCAATCCACAGACAAACAGCGATCGCCCACCAGAAAAACGACTGGCTTTTTAAGAGAATTGTCATCTGGCTGCGAAAGAGGCCAAAATGAAAGAAAGGAATTCTTGCCGGAGCATTTTTTATGGCCTGCGGCATTTGTTTCTTTGCCGCCGCAAAAACGGGATTCTGTGATTTTGGAAGCAGGAGCGAAGCCAAGCCCGTCAAACCCAGACTTAATGCAATCATGATAAGTTTGTCGGAGAAATATGAGGCGGATGGCATCAGTCCGTGAAATACTAATGTCTTTAACTGTGAGCCAGCCTCACGGGAATAGCTGAAAAGGTTGATGCGGGTTGCTGGCTGGCCTGTAACGGCGGTGACAGTACGTGAAATGCTGTCATGTATCCACATGAAACCGCTGAAATCAAAAATTGATGTTAGGCGGTAAGGGTTCCTGTTCAGACTTCCGAACGTCAAAATCAGCACAAACAGGCAGAAATAAAGTCCAATGGAAAGGCTGCTGTTTTTGCGGAATACGGGTGCACAGTCGGTCAGAAGGGCAAATGCGGAAACGAAGAACAAACCGGGTATTATGCAGAGAAACGGAGAAAAAAAAGATTGGAGCGGAATGAACCTGCCGGGGAAACGAACAACCATGGTTAAAAAGGAAGCCGCCATGAGAAACACTAGGAGCAAGAGCAGAAGACACACATTGGAAAGGAATTTCCCGAACAGATATGTACTCCGTTTTAGGGACGAAGTCTGCACGAGCGTAAGAATTCCGGCTTCATGGTCCTGCCGGACGGTGTTTTTTATGTAGACAAATCCAAGCAGACACAAGAACATCCCGCCGCACAATGCCGAAGATATCGGAATCCAGGAAGGGTCGGAGCCTTGAAGAAATCGATCCGGCTCGATTACTAGGCCGGTAAAACCGGAAGGTCTTGGCACAAACCAGAAAACGGAGAAAACCAGAAAAGCAGCGAATGCCGGAAAGGAGAATTTTCGCACTCGTTCCAGAAAATCTGCTTTTGCGATACCTGAAATCCTTTGCAATGCCATCATACGCTTTCACCCCGCATTGCATACAGGCAGGCATCCTCAAGGGTAGGCGACGCAGGTGCCGATCGATCGACGGGAGGCTGTGCGCCGACAATTTTTACATTGATTCCCGATTTCCCCTGAACTGCCGAACTGACGGCAAACCCCTGCGGGATTCGGGTGAGGTCGGGGAATGTACATTGCCAGACATGCCCTTCCGCATGCTCGGCCAGTTTTTCGGGAGAGCCGTAAAACAGCACTTTACCGTCTTTCAGGAGAATCAGGTTGGACGCCGCGGCTTCCACATCCGAAACGATATGCGTTGACAAAAGCACGATTTTATCTGCCGCCAACTGGGTAAGCAGGTTTCGAACGGCGGCTCGCTCCTGAGGGTCTAGGCCGACGGTTGGTTCATCTGCAATAATGATTTTCGGGTTCCCTAGCAATGCACCGATGATGCCCACCCGCTGCCGCATGCCGCCGGAAAACTGGGAGAGCGGCTTCTTCCCGACATCGGACAGATGCAGGGTTTTCATCAGGGATTTTATCTGTTTCCTTGAACTTTCACCGTCAATGCCTTTTACAGAGGCGAGGAAAGCAAGATATTCCCACGCGCTCAGGTTGGGGTATACCGGCACGTCCTGCGGCAGATAACCCAGTACGCGTCGTATTGCATTGGGATTTCGGCAGATGTCGGTGCCATCGAGCAGAATTTGACCGGAAGCTGGCCTGAGCAGAGTTGCAATCGTTTTGATCAGCGTTGACTTCCCGGCCCCATTTGATCCGACAAGACCTGTCAGTCCGCCGCTTTGCAATGTGAGGGTAACTCCTGATAAAGCGGTGAAATTGCCATAGTTTACCTTTAGATTGCGAATTTCAAGCTGCATAGACTGCATGAAAAAGATCTCCTTTCGCTGCGGATTTGCAGCATTCAGGCGTCAGGCTGTTTTCCCAGTAGTCTCAGCCTGAAAATCTGCGCTGACATCTCCGCTGTTGGCTGTGATATCCAGCGAATTTTCAGCATTTACCGGCATGGAAACACCTTTGCCGTATTTTTTTCCGTTAACCTTTACCGATCCGTATTCGGTAGAAAAGTCACATCGATACTGGCTTTGCGGAAGCGATGTCTGAATGGAAACATTTCCGTAATCCGAGTGAAGCGTTGTCTTGCCCTTGAAGATACCGCCAAGAGAGATGGAACCGCTGCTGCAGTCGATGTTCGCACCGGATATGGTAAGACTGGTTGCATGGACGCTCCCGTAAGCGCTTTTTACCTGAGCATTTCCGATATTACAGTCCGCAATGTTCAGGTTGCCGCTGTCCAGCTGAGCATGCAGACGCTCTGATTTGAGAGAAGAAAGCGAAACACTGCCGTCGTCGTCGTTCAGAGCGAGTGCGGGAGAACTGAAATTGGTCAGGTTAATTTTTCCGCTGGATGTGTCAATCCGGGATTCTTCATTCCCAGACACCTGAACGGAATCAAAATTACAGTCACCATAGCTGTTTTTCAAATTCAAAACGGACATTTTTACGGAAGAAAGTGTGCTTGTTCCACTGCTTAGCTTTATGGAACAGCTTCCGCAGGAAGCATTTTTTAGCTTCAGGTTACCATACTGGCATTCAATACCGGTGCTTTGAGCTTCAAAGTCAGAGGCTTCCGTGTTTCCACTGTCATTTTCAATATTCAGCTTGTTCAGATGGATGCCCTTTGGGTAGTAGACAGTGATTTCACCCTGCCGAATGTTGTACTGCGAATCAAAACTGATCTGAAACCAGGTTCTTTCGGATCCGGCCGGCTGCTGCGTAATCTGCAGAGTACCGTTGTTAACGGAAAAGGCTGGTTTGTTTTCATCACCGTAATAAGTCATATCCATGCCGAAATGATCGGACGAGACGAACCGCAGGTTGGAATTCAGTATTTTACAGTCGATTGATGTGAAATTTCCAAGTTTGATACCGTTCTGAGTTTTCAGGTTTCGGTCGGAAGAACCGCCCATAATCGTAATTCCGTGCTCACCCATTGCCACATTAAGCTTTGCGCCGGAAAAAAATCCGGCTGCGGCAAGCAATAACCCTGCTATCATCAAGATTGATGCGACCAGAATGGCGCTTTTCGTTTTATTCATACCGTATGCCTCCTTGAAAGCAGCTTGCTGAACAGCTTGGCAACTCCGTTAAACCCGGTTTTGCTCAGCCAAACGACAAACACGCACGTTAAAACTCCGAATCCGGTGCAGAAGAGACCGGAGCCCAAATAAAAAATCATGGTGGGGAAGCTCTGGAACATAACACAAAGCCCCATTATAATACTAAGAAGCCCGCCGGCCACCAGCGCGATGGCGGCTGCGCCGAAAGCCAGTACCACACATGCAATTGCTATTACCAACGCAACGATAACGCATACAACCGCTGCCGCAATCGGTACGGCGATGGGAGAGGCGAAAATCGCAAGGATTACAACCCAGATTGTTGAAAGACCCTTCTTCGACGATCCGGCATTCACCCGCTTAACAGCGTAATCGGCCAAAATCTGCGAAGCAATCTGGTCTGGGTTTCCCCATGCCTCAATGGTTGCTGCCTCGTTCTCCGGCCCTGCATCGTCTAAATATTCTTTATAGTACTCCAGGGCATCCTCTATGTCATCAGAAGGAAGTCCCTTCAGTCTGTTCCGCAGCTGCGCCAGAAACTGTTCCCTGCTCATTCGTTAACCCTCCTAATAAGATATGATCTACTTTTAACTGGTAATCTTTCCAGTCTTTTCGGTATTCCTCAAGCTTTTGCCGCCCCTCAGGCGTTATGGAATAGTAGCGTCGGTTCCGCCCCTGAAACGGCTGGTCAAAGGTGGCTAAGTAATTTTCCTTTTGCAGTCGCCTCAGTACCGGATAGAGAGACGATTCTGATATCTCAAAAATTTCTTTTACATTCTGCGTCAAGATATATCCGTAGGTGTCTCCCTCAGACAAAACCGCCAGAACACAAGCGTCTAATAGAGCGGAGCCTAACTGAAATATCATTTTTTTCACCTCTCATCGTACTGCCTATGCAATATTATATGACGTATAATATTAAAGTGTCAATAGTATTATGAAATAAAAAATACCGGAATGCAATCATGCATTCCGGTTGTGGGTATGCTGCTATTTTACTTTAAGGTCTTTGGGCTGTACTCAACGGCGATTTTCATAATCTTATTTGTGTCTTTTGTAACGTAGATTTCAACCTGTTTCCAGATGCTTCCATACAGGTAATAGTGGTATGAGGTACTGTCTTCCGTTTTTGAAGGTTTGCCATATGCAGCCTGAACTTGTGCAAAAGTGGATTTTTCTGTGATTCCCTTCGGAAGTTCAATTGAGATTAATGTCTGGTTCTCATCATACATCACGTCGGTAACAAAGCAGTTTTTTACGCTTGTTTCCTTGTCGGTATAATTTTGGACGTTTGTTCTTAATACCTGGTTGTCTTTGCGCAGTTCAACACCGATGCCGCTGCTTTGTGCTGCTACTGTGTTACTTGCGTCGGTCTGAAGAACCCAGCCGTTTTTAATGAATTCAGTTACAGGCGCGGGAAGCTGATACAGCGCGCCGCCGTATTTCACCTGGAAGGAATACAGATCGGAGCTTAAACTGCTCGGGGCTTTATAATTCTTTACAACGTCAGGAACATTGGTGTCGGCAGTGCCTGCAGATTTTGAAGAAGAACCTTCCGATGCAACCAGATTCTGCACATCAATTTTTTGCAGTTTATTGGTGGTCTTATCGACATCCAGTTCATAGGTGGAATAAGTGTCCTTTTCATAGTGGAGCACCTTTGTACTGCCGGTATCATCGGAGTTCGACGGTTTGCCGAAAGTGTCGATAATTTTCTGGTAGTCGGAACCGAGAGTAATTCCCTTTGCCAGAACAAGGGCGGCTCCGTTTTTTGCGTCAAAATCGTCCAGCATGACTCCGCCGATGTTGCATTTTGAGAATGGAAGAACATCTTTTGCGGTGTTTACCACAGTAACGTAAATTGTCTTTGATCCATTTGATACCTGTTCCGTTGTCATTTGATTCGGTTTTAATTTCTGGGAATCAAAGTCCTGACCTTTCCAGCCGTTTTTAGCGAACTCAGAATAAGCAACCGGAAGTTTGTAGGAAATGCCGTTAACGGAAACCTGAAAATCGTAAATGTCGCCGGAAACCGGCGCCTCAGCGGCTTCTGCTGCAGAGGATGCCGCCTGCGATTCAGCTTCAGACGATACTGCTGATGCTGCGGATGAAGTTGGCTTAGGGGCTATAGTTTTTGCTTGTCCGCAGGCACTGCAGGATGACACAAAAATGGCAGCAGTGAGAATAAATGCTAACTTTTTAAATTTTTTCATATAATCCCTCCATTTACCATATTAGCATTTTAAAGCAAGTAATGTCAATGGAGAAGAATAATATAAGATTAAGGTTACTTCAATGTTTTTTTGTAAAAAAATACCGGAATGCATCTGCACTCCGGTGATTATCGCTTTATTCATAATGGAATATTTAAAATGTTCCGCAGTTTCCAAAAGCTTTACGGTATGCTATAATTATTTCGTGGTTTTTTTGCCGCCCATCCGGTTTTCGGAACTTTGAATCAGATTAAACAGGGATGAGGAGAACAGTGGATATTCCGCTGAAATCTTTTCCGGTGACGAACCCGGTGCGGTTCCTTTCTCCAACGGATCCATATCATCCAGCCTTTCGCCGGAAAGAAGGCAGGAAGCATTGCTGAGGGCAATCTCCTGCGCCGCACTGGAGCGGCCTGCGCTTTGCCTGAGAGATACGGAAAAAAGGCCCTGCGGGTTTTTCGGGTTTGCTGAGTACAGCATACGGAACACTTTGTAAACGGAAAGGCTGAGGTATGCGGAAATTTCGGCAGTCAGAGATTTACTGCCGCATTTTTGCAGAGTCCCGTAAATAATGTTGAGGGAGTTTGCAATCAGCTTTTTGTTCAGGACAGGAAGCAGACTTCCGCCTTTTCCGTGCAGCACATTTTCCCTGCCCACTGAATCCGGCTCCGGAATATCTTCCACCGATATGGTTGCCCCGCTGCGGTGAGGGGTCCGTCCAAGCAGGTAATCGCACGAAACGCCGTAATAATCTGCAATTTTTACAACAAAATCAAGTCCGCATTCGCGAATCCCTTTTTCATAGTGAGAGAGCAGCGCTTGTGAAATTTCGAGGTCTGCAGCAGCCTTTTTCTGGCTGTATCCGCGCTCTTTTCTCAGTAAAGTAATGATCCGCGCAAAATTGTTGTTCATTTATAATATCCCCTGTCGAAATATGAACTAAAAACGTCTAGTAAATCATATAACAAATATAACTTTTTGTAAAGCCGCTAGATATCGTACTTAACGCATCGGCTGTTTCTGTATCTTGACCCGTTTTTGAAGTCAATCACCGGCGTCGAAATATAAAAATATATTTTCAATGGTAAAAGCAGAATATTTTGCCGAATTCGGCAGGATGTAAACCAAAAATTAAGAACGAAAGCGGCATAAGGAGGCTATCCCTTGAAATCCTATACCATTCATCTCATCCGTCACGGTATGACCGAAGGCAATGAAGAAGGGCGCTACATCGGCAGCACCGATCTTCCCCTTTCTGCGGCAGCCGAACGCAGGCTCAAGGCGCTCGCGGTGAAATATCCATACCCGCACGCAGAAGCCTATTTTGTCAGCCCGCTGAAACGCTGCGTGCAGACGATGAAAATCTTATACCCGCAGGCGAAGCCTATTCTTATCGATGATTTTCGCGAATGCAGCTTCGGCGAGTGGGAAGGCAAAACCGCGAAGGAAATTGCGGCGAAAGACCCCGCGTTTGCCCGCTGGATTTCCGGGCAGGGCAAAGAGGTAACCCCGCCGGGCGGCGAAAGCGGCGGGGTGTTCATGCAGCGCGTCTGCGCTTCGTTTGAAAAGATCGTTCAGGGCATGATGTCGTCCGGAATTACATCCGCTGTGATTGTCGCACACGGCGGCACGCTGATGTCCATCCTTTCCGCGTACGGACTTCCGCGCGCACAGTTCTATGATTGGATGACGGAAAGCGGCTGCGGCTACTCCATGCGCATTACGCCGGGTCTGTGGATGCGTTCCATGGTGGGCGAGGTTTATGCGAAAATTCCGGCCGAGGAGAAAAACGAGGAAGACGGCGGCGTTATGATGATTGACCTGGCACGCGAGGCTGCCGAAAAGGCGTTTGGAGACGAAAAAAACAAAAATAACAGTTGACAAAATGATTTTCGGTGAATATAATAGACATAATTTCATATGACCGAAAGGCAATGAAGGGAATAAGGCATTGACTGTGATGCTTCAGAGAGCCGGCGGGTGGTGCGAGTCCGGTGCTTCCGTTTTTGCGTATAGCTCATCCCTGAGCCGCCGTGTTCGATGCAGAAAGCGTTAGATGCGGCCGCAGCGGCAGCGTTATGGGCCGGGGCCTTGTTAGAGGCTATAGAGGGCTCATTGACGAGCCGAATTTTGGGTGGTACCACGAAAGCAATTTCGTCCCGAATACAGCATTTGCTGTATTTGGGATTTTTTTATTTTATTTGGCTGTTGTTTCAGCAGCGCAGGAAAAGGAGTGTTCTGCTATGTATCAAGGCTGTAAAAAGTATATCCCGTTCCAGCCGATTTCCCTGCCGGACCGCACCTGGCCCGACAAAGTGATTAAAAAAGCGCCCGTCTGGTGCAGCGTAGACCTACGCGACGGCAACCAGGCTCTGGTTGACCCAATGAATCTGGAAGAAAAGCTTCTGTACTTTCAGACACTTGTGGGCATTGGCTTTAAGGAGATTGAAATCGGCTTCCCGTCCGCTTCGGAGACCGAGTACGAAATCCTGCGCACGCTGATTGAAAAGAAATTTATTCCGGATGACGTGACCATTCAGGTTCTCGTTCAGGCACGCCCGCACCTGATTCAGAAGACGTTCGAGGCAATCCGCGGCGCGAAAAACGTGATTGTCCATTTCTACAATTCCACGTCGACCCTGCAGCGCAAGGTTGTGTTCAAGACCGATATGCAGGGCGTAATCGACATCGCCGTGGAAGGAGCCAAACTGATTAAAGAGCTGACGGACGCGGAAGTTGCCAAGAGCGGCGCCAATATCCGCTACGAATATTCCCCGGAGAGCTTCTCCGGTACGGAAATCGACAATTCCGTGCTGATCTGTGAAAAAGTCATGGAAGTTTTGCAGCCTACGCCGGAGCACAAGCTGATTCTCAACCTGCCGAATACCGTTGAGATGGCAACTCCGAACTGCTATGCCGACCAGATTGAGTATTTCTGCCGCCATATTCCGAACCGCGACAGCGTGATCATCAGCATCCATCCGCACAACGACCGCGGCGAGGCGACCGCGGCAACCGAGCTTGGCATTATGGCCGGAGCCGACCGTGTGGAAGGAACGCTGTTCGGCAACGGGGAGCGCACCGGCAACGCCGACATGATGGTTGTCGCCATGAACATGTATTCGCAGGGTGTAAACCCGGGCCTTGATTTTTCGCATATCAGCGATATCCGCCGCATGTTTGAGAAATGCACGAAGATGAAAGTCCACGAACGCCATCCGTACGCGGGTGACCTCGTGTTCACGGCGTTCTCCGGTTCGCATCAGGACGCTATCAGCAAGGGCGCGGCTTACCTCAAGACCGGCGCGACCGAGTACTGGGAAGTTCCTTATCTGCCCATCGATCCCGCGGATGTGGGCCGTCAGTACGAGCCGGTGATCCGCATCAACAGCCAGTCCGGCAAGGGCGGGGCCGCTTTTGTAATGCAGCAGAGCTTCGGCTTCGAGCTTCCGAAAACCATGCATCCGGAATTCGGCGAAATGGTCAAGGCGGCCTGCGACAAGGCGGGCCGCGAGCTCCAGCCGGAAGAAGTCTACAGCATTTTCCGTGAAAACTATATTGACGTTCATGCGCCTTATAACCTGAAAAAATATAAGCTTCACGATGAGAGTGGGGACGAAACGGGCACACAGGTACGCTTTGAGGGCGTTCTTCGCTTTGAACACGAAGACCACGCCATTGAGGGCATTGGCAACGGCCCGATTAGTGCATTTTTCAATGCGCTGCGCGGTGTAGGGATTACGCAGTACCAGTTTGTTACCTACCGTGAAAACGCAATCTCTTCCGGCGCGGATTCGCAGGCGGTATCCTACATCCATCTGACTGCGCCGAACGGTACGCCCGCATTCGGTGTCGGAATCGACAATAACATCAGCCTTGCATCCATTAAGGGAATCATCTGCGCTATCAACCGCGCGGAGCAGAAAAAGAAAGGGGAGCAGCGGAATGAAAAATTATAGAATCGTCCTTCTTAAGGGAGACGGCATCGGGCCGGAAATCGTAACGCAGGCGGCTCTTGTGCTGAAAAAAGCCGGAGAGAAATTCGGGTTCGGCGTTGATTTTGAAGAGGCGCTTCTGGGCGGCAGCGCCATTGATGCGACCGGAAGCCCTATTCCGCAGGAAACCATTGATCGGTGCAAAGCCGCCGATTCCACGCTGCTCGGCGCGGTCGGGGGGCCGAAATGGGACGGTCTGCCGGGAAACCAAAGGCCAGAAGCAGGCCTGCTTGGAATCCGCAAGGCTCTGGGGCTTTATGCGAACCTTCGCCCGTCTATGATTTTCCAGCAGCTTCGCGATGCTTCACCGCTCAAGGACTCCGTCATCGGAGAGAGCCTGAACGTGATGATTGTCCGCGAGCTGACGGGAGGTATCTACTTTGGCGAGCGCGGCCACAGAACGGTTGACGGCGCCGACGCAGCCTATGACACCGAGATGTATTCGGTGCCGGAAATTGAGCGCATTGCGCGCGTCGGCTTCGAAACGGCCCGCAAGCGCAAAAAGAAGATTACCAGCGTAGACAAGGCAAATGTGCTCGAATCTTCGCGCCTGTGGCGCAAAACGGTCGCGCGCATCGGTAAAGAGGAATACCCGGATGTGGAGCTTTCCAACCTTTATGTGGATAACTGCTCTATGCAGTTGGTACGCGACCCGAAACAGTTCGACGTTATTGTAACGTCCAATATGTTCGGCGACATCCTCTCGGATGAAGCTTCCATGATCAGCGGTTCTATCGGCATGCTGCCGTCCGCCAGCCTTGGCGCCGGCAAAGCAGGCCTGTATGAGCCGGTTCATGGTTCTGCACCGGATATCGCCGGAACTGGGATGGCGAACCCGCTTGCAACCATCCTCTCCGCTGCGATGATGCTTCAGAATTCCCTCGGCCAGCCGCAGGCGGCGCAAGCTGTGGAAAGTGCCGTTTCCAAAGCGCTGGAGACCGTCCGCACGCCGGATATCTGGACTCCCGGAACGAAAAAGGTCAACTGTGACGAAATGGGCGCAATTGTCTGCAGCCTGCTGTAATTGAAAATCTGAATGCTATACAAAGAGGCACAGGATTTTACATATCCTGTGCCTTGCTTTATTTCTGTACGGAGAGTATGATAAAGAAAAATCCGTGAATATCTGTACGGCAAATAACGGGAAACGATAAAGGAATCCTTCTATAATGAAAGTTACGGAGGCGGGGAAATGGATTGGGTCAACAGAATGAATGAAGCCGTCGGCTATGTGGAAGATCATTTGAAAAGCGGAATCGATTCGGAAGAAATCAGTAAGATCATGGCGTGCCCTTTCTCTGTGTTTCAAAGGTCTTTCATCCAGATTACCGGAATCCCTTTGTCGGAGTATATCCGCTGCAGAAAGCTTTCCTGTGCGGCGTACGATTTGCAGAATACCGATGATAAAATCATCGATATTGCCATGCGCTACGGCTATGAATCTTCGGATGCGTTCAGTGCGGCTTTTAGGCGGATGCACGGAATATCCCCGGCAGCGGCGAAAAAAACCGATGTGAAGCTTACTTTCTACTGCCGCATTTCCTTTGCCCTCACAATAAAGGGGGTTTATAAAATGGATTACAGGATGACCAAAAAGGACTCGTTCAAAGTGATCGGCATACGGCGCACAACACCGTATGGCGGCGGAACATGGGCTGTTGTGAAAAGCGACGGCAGCAATGAGGCTGTTAAAAAACTGAGCGGACATTTCTTTGACCTTGGTTTATGCTTTGGTTTCAAAGAGGACGGCAGCAACGACTATATGTGCGGCATTTTCCGGGACGGGGAAGATGTTCCGGGCTTTGACAGTTACACCTACCAGCCGGCCGACTGGATTATGTTTGAAGCGAAAGGAAAGATATCCGACCAGGTACTGAATCACACGTGGTACCACATCAACAATGAATTCCTTCCGCAGAGCAAGTATAAAAAGTCCGGTCAGCCCACGATTGAAAAATATGTTCAATGGGATGATGCGAACGATATCTGCGATGTGGAGATTTGGATTCCGGTTGCAGTCAAATAAGAAGTCAGGGCAGTTGCTAAAGCAGCTGCCCTGACTTCTTAATATCCGAATTTTCCGGTGAGCGATTCGTCGTTTTCCACCCAATCTCTTACATCCGTAATGGAATACTCCGTTTTGTTTTTTCGCGCAATAACCTGTTTGATTCCCGCGTTGATAATCAGGCGCTTGCACATGGAGCAAGGAGCCGGGTTCGCCACATAATCGCCGGTTTTCGCTTCCCTTCCAGCAAGGTACAGCGTTGCGCCGATCATGTCGTTCCTCGCCGCGCTAATGATTGCGTTCATCTCGGCGTGGACGGAGCGGCAGAGCTCGTAGCGTTCGCCGCGCGGCACACCCAGAGTTTCGCGTACGCAGAAGCCCGCGTCAATGCAGTTTTTCCTCCCGCGGGGAGCACCGGTGTAGCCGGAGGAAATAATTTCATCATGATTGACGATAATTGCGCCGAAGTTCCGACGAAGGCAGGTGCCCCGCTCCAGAACGGTTTCGGCAATATCGAGGTAATAATTAATTTTATCCGTTCTCTGCATAATAATCCTCCAATAGTTCAGTTTGCCGAATGCGTATGAATAGAATTTTCGCCCGGGGTATGCTATAATAACTGAAAAGTCAATTTCATCGGCGATGATTGTGAAAGCCGATGTTCATTGCCTTGAATGAGCGGAGGTTTTCATAGAGTGGAGTTATCGGATTTAGGCACGATCAGAGCAATTCTTTCCCGGCACGGTTTTCAGTTTTCCCGTTCTCTCGGCCAGAATTTCATTATAGACCCAGCTGTCTGCCCGCGGATGGCGGAGCTTTGCGGGGCGGGAAAGGAATCCGGTGTGCTGGAAGTCGGCCCGGGAGTCGGTGTGCTTACCAAGGAGCTTTCCGCCCGTGCGGCGAAAGTCGTTTCGGTAGAGCTTGACCGCAGTCTGGAGCCGGTTCTGAAAGAAACGCTTGCTGATTCCCCCAATGTGAAAATTGTCTGGGGCGACGTCCTGAAGATCGACCTTCACAAACTGATCCGTGAGGAATTTGCCGAAAAAAACGTGTATGTTTGCGCGAATCTTCCATATTATATCACGTCGCCTGTGGTGATGCGCTTTCTGGAAGAGAAACTGCCTGTTTCCGCTCTTACGGTCATGGTGCAGAAGGAAGCCGCCGAGCGGCTTTGCGCCGAACCCGGAACCAGAGCCTGCGGCGCGGTAAGCGCGTCCGTGCGGTACTACTCCGAGCCGGAAATCCTGTTCGAGGTGCCGCGTTCCTGCTTTTATCCGCAGCCAAACGTGGATTCTGCGGTAATCCGTTTGAATATCTTAAAAAAGCCTGCTGTTTCCGTTAAGAACGAGAAGGCATTTTTTACGCTTGTAAAAGCTGCTTTCGGCCAGCGGCGAAAAACAGCAGTAAATTCTATTTCGGCCGGAATGGCTCTTCCGAAAGACCGTGTCGCCGCAGCATTGGAGAGCGCAGGCGCATCGCCGACGGCTCGCGCTGAACAGCTTACAATGGAACAGCTCGCCCAGCTGGCAAACCTGCTTTCGTAAATTACATCCGGTTTTAATATTGCAATAAGAAGGGAATGGTAACCATGAGTGATGAAAAACTCGCGCTTGTCCTGTTTGATATTGGCTTTGTGCTGATGCTGATTTCCATGGTAATCGGTCCGTTCGGAATTATCAACTGGGCTCTTACAACAGCGGTTATCGCCTGCTGCCTGGCGCTTGGCGCAATTGCCATTGCCTTTCAGGGCTGGGATGTTCCTGCTGCTCCTCCGCAGAATATTCCTCAGAACATTAAGACGGAAGAAGAAAACAGGAACGAGCCTAATAAATAATCGCTCCGTACTTCGCCGCGAGCGGTTCCAGAACTTCCCGCTCAATCGGGCTGCCGGAATCGATAATCAGCCTGCCCTGAAAATAGCGCAGAGCGGCTTCCAGAACGGTTGGGCTGTCTGCGCGGACTGCAGCAGACAGTTTCGTCATAGAACTGCTTTGGCCAAGCAGGGCGGCGTCGTCAATGCTGGTAATATCCACAAGAGCGGCAGAGACCTGCTCATCGTCAAGGTCAATCAGATCGTCGCTGAGCGAACTGGAACAGCGGATTGGTTTGCTGAAAATAATATCGTCGCCAAGAAAGAACGCTTCCCGTTCGATTGCGGCGGCATAACAGTCTGGCTCTTCGGGGATTTCCGGAGAGCCGTATTTTTTCATATTGTCTTTTAATTGTTTCAGATGCTCCGCCGTTGTATTTTGCCCGCAGCCGACGATCCTAACGCCTGCATCGAGAAGGGGCTGAACAGTTTCCGCATATTCTTCCGGCGTCTGGCCCGGTTTTGAGTCCGCGATAACGATCAGAGGGACAGATGCATGGGGAACGGCACCGTGAATTTCGGAGAGCATTTTTTCATCCGGAACACCGCATATGCCCACGGCGTCGGCTCCCATGGCCTGAAGTGTGATCAATGCCGGCAGAAACTGAGTTCCTGCTTTTGTCATTCCGTTTTCATCCAGCGCAAGGCAGGCAAACACCGGCAGATTTGTGCTTCTTGCAGCCAAAAGGGCGGCGCGCATATCCGCAAGGGACGTCTGCCGGTTAAGAAGCAGAAAATCAGCGCCAACTTCATCCAACGCACTTACCTGTTCACGGTAGGCAGCATAAATATCTTCAAAATCACTCTCGCCGAGCGGTGGAACCAGAAACCCAGTTGGGCCCAAAACGCCTCCTACAGGAACATTTCCGGCGGCGTCCCGAACGGACTGAACCAGTCTTGTGTTCCTTTCGTCAATTTCATTTTCCGCTGCATCCGGCAGAAATGCTCGGCTGGCTTCGAACGTCGGAGCGCAGACAGCGCCCGCGCCCGCTTTTACACAGCCGTCAATCCGTTCTGCCGAAATTCTGCCTGCAGGGCAGGTTTCCGACGCGGCGTCAAATAAAAAGGGAAGCTCAAAAGGGAATTCCATAATCCTGTTGCACCTGCAATCCTTTCCGTTTACATGCTCTCCGGAGCAGTGATTTTAAACATGGAAAGCACGTTTTCCAGTACTGTCGAAGCAGCTAGACAGAGATTCAGCCGAGCTGCGGTCAAACTTTCTTCTTCACCCTTTACGCGGCATGCCGTATAGAATTTGTGGAACAGCGTTGCCAGCGTAATCACATAGCGCATCATGCGAGCCGGGTCGTAATCGCGGGCGGAAGCGATAATTTCTTCCGTGCAGGCCGAAAGGTGGCGGATGAGTTCAATCTCTTCCGGAGCCGTCAGCAGGGCAAGCTCCTCGTCGGAGCATTTGCGCGGATGGATTCCTTCCGCCGCAAGGTTTTTCAGAATGCTGCAGATTCTCGCGTGCGCGTACTGCACATAGTAAACCGGGTTCTGTGAATCCTGCTGAACGGCGAGGTCAAGGTCAAAATCCATCTGGGAAGTGGCCTCGCGCAGATTAAAGTAGAACCGCGCTGCATCGACGGGTACGTCGTCAAGCAGGTCTCCGAGCTGGATAGCCTTGCCGGTACGTTTGCTCATTCGGACGACTTCACCGCCGCGTACCAGACGCACAAGCTGAATCAGAACGACGTCCAGTTTGCTGCCGTCGAGCCCGATGGCGTCCATTGCGCCTTTCATACGGGCAACGTGGCCATGGTGGTCTGCGCCCCATACGTCGATCACGCGCTCAAATCCGCGTTTGACGAACTTGTTGCGGTGATAGGCGATATCTGCCGCAAAATACGTCGGCGTGCCGTTCTGGCGGATGAGGACTTCATCCTTTTCGGCGCCGCTTGCCGTAGCTTTGTACCAGAGGGCTCCGTCCTGCTCGTACGTCATGCCGCGGTCTTTCAGAATCTGAATGGTTTCATCCAGCTCACCGTCGTTGTGGAGGGTACTTTCAAGAAACCAGGTATCGTAAACAATCCGATACTTTTCAAGGTCGGATTTCATTTTGGCAATGTTTTTCGGCAGAGCAAAGTCAACCAGGGCCTTCTGGCGCTCCTCATCCGACACGTTCAAATATTTGTCGCCGTGAATCTTCGCAAATTCCGCGGCGCTGTCCTTGATATCCTCGCCGTGGTAGCCGTCTTCCGGGAATTCAACGGCGTCTTCACCCTTGTAAATCTGCTGGTAGCGCACATCCAGCGAGCGGCCGAACTTCAGAATCTGGTTGCCGGCGTCATTCACATAGAATTCGCGGCTTACGTCGTAGCCCGCCGCGTCCAGAACGGAAGCAAGGCAGTCGCCCAGAGCGCCGCCGCGTGCGTTGCCCATATGCATCGGGCCGGTCGGGTTGGCGGAGACGAATTCCACCATGATTTTCTTCTTTTTGCCCCAGTCGCTGCGGCCGTATTCCGTTCCGGCGCTAAGGACTTCCTTTACCACGTCAACATAGAACCGGTGGCTCAGAAAGAAATTCATAAATCCGGGGCCGGCAATTTCGCATTTGTCGAAATATGTTCCGTCCAGGCTGATGTTTGCCGCCACGACTTCCGCAATTTTGCGCGGAGCCATATGGAACGCCTTTGCGCAGATCATCGCCGCATTGGCGGCGCGGTCGCCGTGGGAAAGATCGGAGGGGATTTCTACGGCGAAATCCGGGATTTCCGCCTGCGGCAGAGTGCCGTTCTCCATACATTTATGCATTGAAGCGATAATTGCGTTTTTCAGATTCTCGGTTGCCTGAAGTTCAATTTTTGACATCGTTGTTTTTTGCCTCCTTGACGGTGATGAAAAGTTCGTTCATACTGGAGAGAGTAGAGTTGATATCCAGCGTGTAACTTACGTTAAGGCTGCCGCCCGCGTCATCCAGTTCCGAATCCATCTTGCTGGTGAAAATGCCGATCATCATATTTCCGTAGCCGGTGTCGTACTGGCAGAGGTGGCGTTTTCCGTTTTCCAGAATCAGCCGGGTGTTGTCGCCGCCTTTTCGCATCAGGGTCAGGCGGGAGCTTCCGTCGATTTTCAGTATGGAAGTCCGCGGTGTGTTGTTGTCATCCTCTGCGTATTCCTGATATACAATGTATCGGCTTTTGCCTCGTTTTACATAGGAGCCGAGTGTAGTAAGTTCAACCTCGCCAACCTCGCCGTCGATTTTCTGGCGGCCCTTGATCGAGATTAGATAGTTTTCCTGCATGTTATTCTCCTTCGTGGGGAACATGGAAGCGGGGTCCGTATATTCCGGCCGACGGATTTTTTTGACCGCCGCGCGCAGACCCGGTTTCCTTTTCGGCGTATAACGACGCGCGGCCGCCGACTGGGCGGCCGTACGGGAATTCTGCCGGTTTTCTTTATCTTTTGAAGTCTTTCGCGTCATCATCAAACGCAAGCTGAATCAGTCTGTCAAGCAGCTCGCTGTAGGAAACGCCGGCTGCTTCCCAGAGTTTTGGATACATGCTGATAGGCGTGAAGCCCGGAATGGTGTTTAGTTCGTTCAGCAGGATTTCCTTGCCGTTCCGCACAAAGAAATCAACGCGGGCAAAGCCGCGGCAGCCGAGCATACGGAATGCACGCTCCGCAATCGCGCGGATTTCCGCAGACACGCTTTCGTCGAGATGCGCGGGGATATTCAGCTTGGATTTGCCGGAATTGTACTTGTCGTCGTAATCGTAGAACGCGGCGGAAGCTACAATCTCGCCCACGACGCCTGCGGCCTTCGGCTCCAGGTTCCCGAGGACGGCGCATTCCACTTCCTGCCCGACGACGGCTTCTTCAACAAGAATTTTATCGCTTTCCGCAGCGGCCTTTGCGACGGCGGCATCAAGCTCTTCTTCACTTTTCACTTTGCTGATGCCGACAGACGAGCCGGAATTCGCAGGTTTCACGAAAACCGGGTAGCCCAGCCTTGCATTTATTTTTACCTTTATTTTCTTCGCTCCATCGGCAGTATATTTATTGCGATAGAACCAAAGATATTTAGCGCCGGCAATTCCCACGTTGGCAAGCTGCGAATGTGTGATTGCCTTATCCATGCACACGGCTGAGGCAAGCGTTCCGCATCCGACAAACGGCAGGCCGCTCAGCTCCAGCAAACCCTGCATTGTGCCGTCTTCTCCGTTCCTTCCGTGCAGAACGGGAAATACGCAGTCGACTTTCACGGTTTTAAGGCCTTCCGGCGAATCCACAGCAATTCCGCCTACGCTGCGGTCGGGGCAGAGAAACGCAGGCATCTTTTCTTCGCTCTGTTCCCATTCTCCTGTGGGTATTTTTTCATCGGCGCCGTTGTAAAGATACCAGCGGCCATCCTTTGTAATTCCAATCTTTACAATATCGTATTTTTCCTTCGGCAGGTTCTGAATGACGGAAAATGCCGAAACACGCGATACCTCATGCTCTGAAGAGCAGCCGCCGAACAATACGGCTATTTTTTTCTTTTGCATCGAAGAATTCCTCCAAATTCGGGATTTCGATTCCTCAAAGGACACACTGTTTCCAAATATTTGAACCGAATCCTACAAATACATATCATAGCACATCGGCAGGGGTGGTGCAAACATATTTTGATTCGCGGAGCTGTAATAAATGTATGGTGACAAAAAAAGGTTTATGTAGTATAATAATATAACATTTGTATCCGGCCCAGTTTCATTTGCAGAAAGCTGCAGATCCGAAAGAAACAGGCCTGTTTCCGGCTAACGGAAACTTTATAATTAAGACATTAATTCATGCCCGGGTGGAATCATAGATCAGGAGTGATTATATTGGAGCAAAATTCATTTAATCTGGTGGCGGATAAAGTAGGCGCCGCCCTTGAGGAACAGGGCTACAAGACCGCAAAAGCCCAGAAACCGGAAGAGGACGGGCTGTCTGCGCTTTATACCGGCGAAGAAATTGCCTACAGCATCCTTTACCGCGAAAGCAAAAAACGCTTTGAACTCAGAACGTGCGATATGAGCGACGGAGCACCGGGCGAAAAGTGGAAATCGGTCTCCATGTGGCTGTTCGACCCCGAAACAGATTCTGCCGATCAGGCGCAGAGCATCGTCGATGATTTTATCGAAACAATTCAGGGACCGAAACAGATGGCTGTGGTCCGCAATAAAAAGAAGCGCAGAAAAGACGACGACAACAACGTCGATGCGATTTTCTTTTTCAACCGTTTCGTCGGTATCTTCCCGGAACTGAAAGACGAAATCGCCGAGGAGAAAGCAGCTTATGGCGATGTCCGCGGGGTCACTTTTACGCGGGAGAAACTTCTGCCGAAGATTGACATGCTATGCAGCCAGAATACCGACAAAGACGCGGTAAACCGCTGCGGCGGACTTCTGAACGATATGTATGTCAGCGGCGATATGGACGTCCGTTCCATTATTACGATTGTAATCCTCAACGGAATCAGCGACAGAGCCGCCGAAGCCCTGCAGCCCCAGTTCAGCGAAGAGCTAGCAAAGGGCTACAAGTCCGGGCTGAAAATGAAGGGCAAAAAAGTAAAGCCGGAAAAGAAAAAGAAGCGCAAGAGCTTTATGGCAAGAACCCTGAACGAAATGGATCACTAATAAAGATGTGCGGACGGATGCCGCGGAACAGCTTCCCGGCACCCGTTCAATTTTTATTGAAAGAAACTGCTTGACACATTTTAGGTGATGTGTTAATATGTATTTACCTCGGTAAAGGGGTTATTTTTTTTGCACCCGTTTATTTTGAGGGAGGCCACAGCCCTAAAAGAGGCTAAAAATATTTCCGTACAGCGGGAGGTGCCGTTATGAGAGTTAAAGTAACAATGGCCTGCACAGAATGCAAACAGCGCAATTATGACACAATGAAGAATAAAAAGAATGATCCGGACAGGCTTGAGATGACCAAGTACTGCAGATTCTGCAAGAAACATACGCTTCATCGCGAGACGAAGTAATCCGGACGGAGGGACAAAAGTTTATGGCCGAGAAAACGGAAAAGAAAGAAAACTTTTTTGTAAGAGCCGGCAAAAACATTACTAAGTTTTTCCACGATACCAAGGGCGAAGTCAAAAAGATGGTTTGGCCTACTCCGCAGACGGTGTTCAAAAATACCGGCGTAGTTCTGGCTACAATCGTTGTAATTGGTCTTTTTGTTTTCGGCCTTGACGCATTGCTGGTAAACCTGCTTGGGCTGATTATGAATGTTGCAAAATAATTATTTAGACGGAGGGGTTTTCTTTGCCTGAAGAAGCACGATGGTATGTTGTGCATACCTATTCCGGGTATGAAAACAAGGTTGCCTCCAATCTTGAAAAAACGGTGGAAAACCGGCAGCTTCACGATCTGATTCAGCAGGTGCTTGTTCCGACTGAAACCGTGACCGAGATCAAAGACAACAAGAAGCGCGATGTCGAGAGAAAAATCTTTCCGGGTTATGTACTTGTAAAGATGATTCTCACCGACGAGTCATGGTATGTTGTTCGCAACATCCGCGGCTGCACGGGCTTTGTTGGCCCGTCGTCAAAGCCGATCCCGCTGACCGACGAGGAAGTGTCGAGACTCGGCGTTGAGAAGAAAGAGATTGAGGTTTCCTACGGAGTCGGGGATTCCGTAAAGATTATTGACGGGCCTCTTGAAGGCTTCGTCGGCATAGTTGAGGAGATTGACAAGGAGAAAAATCGCGTGCGTGTAACCGTCTCCATGTTCGGACGCGAAACACCGGTTGAACTTGAACTCAATCAGGCCGAAACTATGGAATGATTTTGGTAATCGGCGGGGCAACCCGCTTGTTATGAGGGGCTTGCCCCTGTGGGAGGAGCGAAAAACACATTCTCGTTCCGCCATCAACCACGAATTTTGGAGGTGCAGTAAAAATGGCACAGAAGGTTACAGGCTTTATTAAGCTTCAGATACCTGCCGGAAAAGCAACACCGGCACCGCCGGTTGGGCCTGCGCTCGGCCAGCATGGTGTCAACATCATGGCATTTACGAAGGAATTCAACGAGCGTACAAAGAGTGAAGTCGGAATGATTATCCCGGTTATCATCACTGTTTACGCCGACCGTTCTTTCACATTCATCACAAAGACTCCGCCTGCAGCAGTTCTGATTAAGAAGGCGTGCGGAATCGACAAGGCTTCCGGCGAACCGAACAAGACAAAGGTCGCGAAGATCACCCGCGAACAGATTAAGAAGATTGCAGAAACAAAGATGCCCGACCTGAATGCGGCTTCCATTGAAACAGCCATGAGCATGGTCGCCGGAACAGCGCGCAGCATGGGCGTTGAAGTCGCTGACTGATTCAGGAACCTCTGAGCGGAGCGGTACGATATGTGCCGCCGGCCATCAGTGTTCCTTAGTCCCGGTGGGAGGAAATTTGAATCCGATTTTACCACTTGACAGGGAGGAAAACCTATGAAACACGGTAAAAAATATGTCGACGGCGCAAAGCTGATCGATCGTACAAAATTCTACGATGCCGACGAAGCTCTTGACATCTGCGTCAAGACCGGCACAAAGAAATTCGACGAGAGCGTCGAAGTCCATGTTAAACTGGGCGTCGACAGCCGCCATGCAGACCAGCAGGTCCGTGGCGCTATCGTTCTGCCGAATGGCACAGGTAAAACTGTCCGCGTTCTTGCAATCTGCAAGGGCGATGCCGCAAAGGCCGCTGAAGAAGCAGGCGCTGACTTTGTTGGCGCTGAGGATATGATCCAGAAAATCCAGAATGAAAACTGGATGGATTTCGACATCCTCATCACAACTCCGGACATGATGGGCCTGGTAGGCCGCCTCGGTAAAGTCCTCGGACCCCGCGGCTTAATGCCAAACCCGAAGGCCGGCACCGTTACCCGCGACGTTGCGAAAGCAATTGGCGAGGCAAAAGCCGGTAAGATTGAATATCGTCTTGACAAATCCAACATCATCCACTGCGTAATCGGCAAGGTTTCTTTCGGTAAGGAGAAACTTTCTGAGAACTTCAACGCATTGCTCGGTGCTATTGTCAAAGCGAAACCAGCAGCTTCCAAGGGCCAGTATATCCGCTCCTGTGTGGTTGCTTCCACCATGGGCCCCGGAGTACGCATCAATCCGAACAAGGTTGGTTGATTTGTTTGACAAACCGGTTCCCGTATGGTATACTTGAAATAAGTTAAACTGTTCTTTATTCAAAGACAGCAGGCGCTTATGCGTAATGGATTTTCCAGCCTGCCGAGAGTAAGGTTCTTTAATGCGTTTGCGTGTTGAAAGCCTTTTCTGCGGCAGCAGGAAAGGCTTTTTCTGTTGCGTTTATTCTTTAAACGGAGGTGAAACCATTTGCCAAGCGAAAAGGTACTTGAAGAGAAAAAACAAATCGTAGCCGAGCTTTCTGAAAAACTGAAGGCCGCTCACACGGGTGTTATTGTAGATTACAAGGGCATCACCGTGGAAGACGATACAAAGCTCCGTAAAGAACTGCGTGAATCCGGCAGCCATTATAAGGTTGTTAAGAACACACTGTTGCGTCTTGCCCTGAAAGAGGCTGGAATCGAAGGTCTTGATTCCATTCTGGAAGGCACAACCGCAATTGCAGTCCATACGGACGACTATGTTGCTCCTGCAAAGATCATGAACGGCTTTGCCGAAAAGAACGACAACTTCACCATTAAGGCTGGATTTATCGACGGCAAGGCGGTAAACGTCAGTGAGATTAAAACACTGGCTACTCTGCCCCCGAAAGAGGTTCTGCTGGCTCAGGTGCTCCGCGGCATGAACGGCCCGATTTCCGGACTGGTCACCGTGTTGAACGGCACACTGAAGGGCCTGGTTGTTGCGCTGAACGCGATTGCCGAAAAACAGCAGCAAACTGCTTAAAATTAATTAAAAAATTATATGGAGGTTTCTTATTATGTCAGATAAAGTTGCAAAGCTGATTGAAGACGTTAAAGCCCTTACTGTTCTGGAGCTCGCTGAGCTCGTAAAAGCCCTCGAGGATGAATTCGGCGTATCCGCTGCTGCTCCTGTAGCTGTAGCTGCTGCTCCGGCTGCCGCTGCTCCGGCTGCTGAAGAGAAGAGCTCCTTCGACGTTGTTCTGAAGGATGTTGGCGGCCAGAAGATTCAGGTTATCAAGGTTGTTCGTGAAATCACAGGCCTTGGCCTGAAAGAAGCTAAGGATCTTGTTGACGCTGCTCCTAAGGCTATCAAGGAAGGCGTTTCCAAGGACGATGCTGAAGCTATGAAAGACAAACTCACAAAGGTCGGCGCAGAAGTCGAACTGAAGTAAGTTTCGATTTTAAAGTTATCAACACCCCGTCGGTTATTACCGGCGGGGTGTTTTTTGTGTTTTGCTTTCGTGATTCAGCGAAATACCGGACTATGAATTTATCAGCCGGAAGGTCTGTAAAAATCCAAGAATATGGTAGGTCTTCGAGCTGCTCACCTGTACGTCGTAGATAGAGAAAAGAATATAGTTTCTCCTGAGAATCCGCGGATCATTTTCATTTTGGTAAGTCTTTCTGTCTGTTTCAATAATAGAGTCCATAATCTGCTGATTGTTTGTAATCGGATTTGGCCTGCCGCCTTCAAACACAGCATGGTTTAGGCTTGCTCTGTTTGGATTAAGGCAAGTCAGCAAAACCAAAAGGGCTGCAGAAATACAGGCTAAAACTATGCTTATTTGGATATGAACGTTCTTTTTCATAACATTTCACCTGCTGATTTCTGTGTTGCCGTGTTGATATGATGATTCTATTATAGCACCGTTGCAAACAAAATGGCATTGATTTCTCAATGCCATTCCCTGAGCCTACTGCAATTCCATTTCAGACTGCGGGGGATGAACGCAAACCAACTCCACAACTAAACTGGAAAGGCTGTATTATTTATTGCACTTTACTAAAAACCTTTGACTGCGCCTTTCATAGCATAATATTTGAACACAGATAATCCATTTTGGGAAACATCCATATAGAGTATAATGTCATATTCGTCCCGATTATCGCTGTAAATCGCCTTTGCAAAAAGCTGGTTATTTCTGAAATTTACAATAGAGGTTCTGACAAAATTTTTCCCCTGCATCTTCAGCAGATTCTTGTCGTTGTCGATCTTGCCTTTAAGTTCAGGTTTTATGCAATTCTGCGGATTGTGTTGGATGAACGAGTCGGAGATTGCTTTAATTTGATCCTTAAGAGCCTGCTCGCTCATGGAAGGATACGCTGCAAGAAAGTCTGCAATATGTTTTTTCTCGGTGGTATCATCAATTGCCGCAACAACATTTGCACTCCCTATTCCTGCCGAGCCCAGTACATGCTGCTCTGCACGGTATACTGTATTATTGATCTTAGTTTTTACAAAGATCAGTCCGCCGACAATCGCCAGGAAGAGGAGAAGGATGATAAATCCCATTAAAATCACCTTTTTCTTTTAAAGTAAATTAATTATTGCATAAAAGTAAAAATAAGTCAACAAATTTAACTAAAATTGTAACAATATGGTGAAAAATAGTAGAAAAAGGAAGAAACTACTCGTAGAAGCGAACAGCATGCTCAGCACATTGTATTTTTAATAACGAAAGTTTCGAAATATAGCTATTCCGTTGAATATAAATCGAAAATATAGTAAAATAATTTTCGAGAATGAAAGGAAGGGCAGGGCTGGAGTTATGATTCAGGTGGAGCATATCAGCAAGGATTTCAAAAAAACAATCAAAGCGCCCGGATTTATGGGGAGTCTCAAGTCCCTGATTCATCAGAAGTCTGAAATTGTACATGCGGTGGACGATATCAGTTTTCATGTTGAAAAGGGAGAGGTACTTGGATTTATCGGCCCGAATGGAGCAGGAAAGTCCACGATGATTAAAATGCTGACCGGAATTTTGTGCCCGACATCCGGTTTCTGCCGGATTAACGGAAAGATCCCGCAGAAAAACAGAAAAGAATATGTAAAAGAAATCGGAGTCGTGTTCGGCCAGAGAACTCAGCTGTGGTGGGATCTTCCGCTTACAGAAACCTACACGGTGCTGAAAGAGATCTACGGTGTGGACGACGCTTCCTTCCGGAGGCGGATGTCCTTTTTTAATGATGTTCTGGGGCTAAACGAGTTCATCAAGAGCCCGGTAAGAACGCTGTCGCTCGGGCAGCGAATGAGGGCGGACATTGCGGCGTCGCTTCTGCACAGCCCGAAAGTACTGTTTCTGGATGAGCCGACCATAGGGCTGGACGTCGTTGTAAAGGAGAATATCCGTAATGCGATCAATGTAATCAGCCAGCAGGAGAAGACTACGGTAATTTTGACAACACATGACCTGAGCGACATTGAATATCTTTGCAGGCATATTGTAATGATCGACAAGGGCAGGCTTATTTATGACGGGAGCCTGCAGAATCTGAAGAGTACATACGGCCAGGTTCGTGAATTCAGCTTCATACCCGAACAAAACTTCGATTTGAATCTTCTGGATTACAGGCAGCACTTTCATGTTTTGGACGACGATGTTCAGGCCTCACAGAGCGATGCCGGAATTAATGTAAAATTCAATACCGAAAAGATTCCCGCAGGCAGCCTTGTGGAATATACACTCTCAAAGGTAAGAGTGAAGGACATGGCGGTAAAGGATGCGGACGCTGAGGAAATCATCCGCAGAATTTACAAAAAGGAGGTCAGTTTGGATGCGTAAAAAAATGCGCGTCTGCCTTCCGATTATCCGGGCGGGCGTCGACAGTATGATTGCCTATCGGCTAAATTTTCTGGCCTTTTTTGTCGGCAGCCTGATGTACTGTTTTATCATGTACTTTATCTGGCTGGCAGTGTTTCATTCAAGCGGCGGGTCTTCCTTTATGGGTTTTTCCATGCCGGATCTTGTAACCTATGTTTTTATTACGAATCTAACCGGTTTTGCGGCGCACAGCGGCGCGACAAGGGACGTGGGGGAACAGATTAAGGACGGAAGTTTCTCCATGCTGATGATTAAGCCAATTGGCTTTGATACATACGCACTGTTTCAGGAGATCGGCAGCCGGTTTATCGTCACCCTTCTTTTGCTTCCACCGGTCGTTATTGGTGTGGAATGGTACCGATGCTGGGCTTACGGACATATCGTGTTCAATCTTGCAACTTTTTTGCTGTATTTTCTCAGCATCATTTTAAGCTACCTGCTGTCGTTTTATTTCAGCCTGAGCGTGGGATTCCTCGCGTTCTTTCTGAAAAATATCTGGGGCTTTTCCATGCTTAAACAAAGTATTGTGAATTTTCTGAGCGGCGCAATTATCCCCATTGCTTTTATGCCGCTTTGGGCACAGAACATTCTCAACTGCCTGCCGTTTGCATCGCTGAGTTATACGCCGGTTATGATCTATATGGGAAAATACGGACCGTCACAGACAGCGCTACTAATCGCTCTGCAGGTATTCTGGGTACTCGCTTTTTGGGGCCTGAGCAGACTGATCTGGCAGCTTTCTGTAAAACATGTGACGGTACAGGGGGGCTGATCTTGAGAAAGTTTTTAAGGCTGTACCGCGTTTTTGCAGTACAGAATTTAAAGAAGCTGATGGAATACAGGGCTGACTTTTTAACCGGCCTGATCAGTTTTCTGATTTCACAGAGTTTCAATATCCTTTTTCTAGGCATCATTTTCAGCCAGATCCCTAACCTTGCCGGGTGGACCTATAATCAGATTCTCTTCATATATGGATTTTCTCTGCTCCCGCAGGGACTGGATCACTTACTGACCGACAATCTTTGGATGGTTGCCTATTTTACTGTGCGTAAAGGCGAATTTGATAAATATCTCACCAGACCGATTAACCCGCTTCTTCATGTAATTATGGAAGCGTTCCAGCTTGATGCATTTGGGGAGCTGATACTTGGTATCGCACTCCTGTGTACGGCTGCAGTTGGGCTGAAAATTACAATTAGCGCAGTTAATATTCTGCTGTTCCTTGTTGCTGTCGCGGCCGCAGCATTGATTTACACAGACATGAAGATTATTGGCGCTGCGCTGGCTTTTTGGCTGAAATCCAGCGGTGAAGTCCTGAATATGTTTTACGACATGAATGATTTTGCCAAGTACCCGACGTCCATCTACAATAAGACAGTCCGTGGGATTGTTACGTACATTATCCCGTTTGCGCTTACCGGCTTCTACCCGGCTAGTTACTTCCTGACCGGGAAAGACCCGCTTTTCTGTATCGGGGTGCCGGTTCTGGTCTCGCTGGTTCTCCTTGCGCTTGCTTACTGGGTCTGGTCGCGCGGCATCAACGCTTACGAGAGCGCAGGAAGCTGAAACATGCACAGGGAATACCCCAATAAAAAACCGGCGGATTGTTTCCGCCGGTTTTGCTTTACATACGTCTGTACTTTTTGACCTTACGAAGGTTTTTCCTTTTCCTGTTATAGATAATCGCGAGAACAATATAAACAATCACCAGTAAGATGATAAGAATCACTATTATAATGAACCAAATCGAAGTAACAATAGCTTTTATTATGTCGGTCGTGTGTAAGAGCTCGCTGCGCTCGACCGATTCAGCCGCTACAAGATTGATCGTTGCCAGCTGTTCGTTTGCATAACTGAGGGTTGCCGTGCCGACTACCTGTCCCTTCTTGACCGGAGCATCAATGGATTTCGGAAGCTTCTTCGTGATGATAACACTGCTTGCCGAGACCCCTTTGGGAAGAATGGCAGAGTAGCTTTTTTCCGCCTGCAGGCGGAGCTTATCTTTATTCCAGGCGTAGTTCAGGCCGATCTCACCCAGTGTGTCGTCTGCGCCCACGATCTTTTTCAGTTCCAGAGAGGTAAGCGCCCAGCGGTAGAGCGCAGCGCTGTCCAGCATTTCGCCGTGCGTGTCGATTTCTTTGCCGTTTTTATCGACGGAAGGTGATCCGAGGGCAACGCACAGGTAACTGTAGCCGTCCGCAGAAGCGGTGGAAACGAGGCAGTAACCGGATTCGTCCGTGTGGCCCGTCTTAATGCCTTTTGCGTAACGGTAATAATACTTGGTGTCGCTGCTGATAATCATTCGGTTAGTGGTGGAAAGATCGGTTTCCTTGCCCTTGTTGGGGCCTCCTGATGGTATATAGGCATAACCTACCTGGGAGCAGACGTCCATGAAATACGGAAGAGTCATAGCATAGCGGGCGATTTTCACAAGATCGGCGGCAGTGGTGTAGTGGTTCGCGTCGTGCAGGCCGTGCGGGTTTGTAAAATGCGTGTTGGTGCAGCCGAGAGCCTTTGCCTTTGCGTTCATCATATCCACGAATTTGTTCACGTCGCCCCCGCCGACGTAGTCGGCAAGCGTAAGAGCGGCGTCGTTGCCCGAAGGAACCATCATGCAGTTCAGAAGCTGATAGACCGTTGCAACGTCGCCTACCTGAATTCCTGCCATGGAGCTTCCGGTTCCGGAGAGTTCATCCAGTATTTTTTTGGAGACGGTGATTTTTGTGCCCTGCAGGTCTTTGATATGTTCCGCGGTAATAATATACGTCATGATCTTGGTGACAGACGCGGGTTCCCGCTTTTCATTCTGATTTTTCTCATAGACAGCGGTTCCGGTATCCAGATTTACCAGTTCAATCGCTTCGCTGTTTGTTTTAAAATTTATGGTAAAATCCGCAGCATTCGCCGTATTCGGCAGGAAAACCGTGCATAGGATGATAAGGGCGGTGAAAAGGGAGAGGAACTTTTTTTTCATGGAAATTTTGCCTCCGATGTGATATGATAAAAGGGCAGCTATACGGCCGTTATTATTCAGTATAGCAGTTCTTCACTAAAATTTAAAGTAACGAAATATTAACAATTTATCCTTTGCCGAGGTTTCAGGGCTTTGTTTGAAGCCATAGGAGTTGACTTGAACGGAGCCAAAGGCGGGGCACAAATTTGGAGGAACATTACAGTGATTTATGTAACCGGGGATACCCATGGTGAAATTCAGCGTTTCCGTTCCTCGGAGATGCGCAGGCTTGGGAAAGGCGATACTCTAATTATTTGCGGCGATTTCGGATTTATATGGGACGGCGGGGAACAGGAAGAAAAAAATCTGAAAAAACTGGGCAGCAGAAAATTCAATGTACTTTTCCTCGACGGAACCCACGAAAATTTTGACCTTCTCGGCAAATATCCCGTTGAAGAATGGAGCGGCGGGAAGGTTCACCACATCTGTGGAAATCTGTACCACCTGATGCGCGGGCAGGTCTACGAAGTGGAAGGTAAAAAGATCTTCACGTTTGGCGGCGGGGAGAGCAATGAAAAGCAAATCCGCATGGAAGCCCAAAAATGGTGGCCTTCCGAAATGCCAAGCATGGATGAAATGCGGGAAGGCATCGAAAATTTGAAAGGCAATGACCTGCAGGTTGATTATATCTTTACGCACGAGCCGCCTCCACGTGTGGATTTAGTGCCCGGGCGAATGAAATCCGAAAACCGGAACCAGCTGGATGCTTTTTTCGGGCAGATTATCAGCAAGGTAAAATATAAAAAGTGGTTCTTTGGTTCCCAGCATATCGATCGCAAGATTACATACAAAAATTTTGCAGTGTTCAGCGGTGTAATTCCCGTGGAAGAAATGTCGAAGCCAAGACATTTTCTTGGAAGGTAAATATGAAGAGGCGGTTCCCGTTTGGGAGCCGCCTTTTTGTGCAGCAAAACTACCGGCGGTGCCGGTGAGACCAGAAGAGCTTTAGTTTCAGGCTTTTATTTTATATACCCACCCCAAACCCCGCCCATTTCCAAATAATATGGGAGAGAAAAGCTCAATAAAACGGGCGGGGCTTTTAGCAG
Source organism: Caproicibacter sp. (assembly GCA_036260805.1). Taxonomy (GTDB): domain Bacteria; phylum Bacillota; class Clostridia; order Oscillospirales; family Acutalibacteraceae; genus Thermocaproicibacter. The sequence continues at coordinate 43,935 of DATALZ010000055.1, read as the reverse complement.
GGTGGGGGCGCAGCCCCCACCCGTCATACACCCCTTTCGCGCTGATATTTATTCAATGATTTATGGAGTCTTATACGCGAGAGGGGCAGGGGAGAGAAGTATACACCGCAAATGACGGCTTTTTTAGCCTTTTGAAGGGCTGCAGGGAACATGTTGCACCTTTGGCGCCGCGGAAGTACCACCGACTTGTCGGTGGGTATCTATTGAGGCTGTTTACAGGTTTTAAAGCATTTCAGCTAATTTTCTTCAGTGCGTTGGAAATGTCTTTCAAAATCAACGGCCCCATACTATTCGAGTATTTTGTAATTCTTGCTGTCGACAAGGCAATTTTAATATCTGCAGATAAATCCGGCTTGAATTTGGCTATAGTCGGCAACAGCTTTATACATTGCCTGGCTGTAATTGGTTTTTCATCTGTAATATGATTTAAGTACTCATCAATAATTTCGTCAATTTTGTTATCTTCGTCCCATTTAGCGTTCGCCGCAATTAAAACAAGTCCCCTGGTTCGGAGATAAGAGTTGCTGTTCTTTATCATTTCAACGAACTCATCAAAATACCTGTAAACCTTATTCGTGTTTGTACTTACGTCTGCTAGTGCCTGCAGCGCCTGGTAGGCTAATTTATTATCACTTGAATATAAAGTTTTAATCAATTCCGATATATTTTCCATCATGACACCTCGCTAATTACGAAAGCTCCATATGTGAGAAAAGCTGCTTAACTTCGGCGCGAAGGCCCCGGTGCTCCGGTAGTTCCAGTGTCGGGTCAGTGGATAAAATCGAACGCGAGGCCTTCTGGGCCTGATTGAGGCACTCCATATCGGCAGCCATATCCGCAATTTTCAGAACCGGAAGGCCATGCTGCCTGCTCCCGAAAAAGTCGCCCGGCCCGCGGAGTTTCAAGTCCTCATCCGCAATACGGAAGCCGTTGTTCGTCCGGCACATGATGTTCAGGCGCGCTGTTGTTTCCTCATTCTGCGCGTCGGAGATCAGAATACAGTAAGATTGGTGCTTTCCGCGGCCGACGCGCCCCCTGAGCTGATGGAGCTGCGAAAGGCCGTACCGCTCGGCGTTTTCAATCATCATGACTGCGGCGTTCGGTATGTCCACGCCAACCTCAACGACAGTTGTGGAAACAAGGACGTTTGTTTCGCCGTCAGAAAAGGACTTCATGACTGCGTCCTTTTCTTTTGGCTTCATCTTCCCGTGAAGGACGGCAATGCTGTATCCCGGGAGCCATTCGTTTTTCAGCTTTTCCGCGTACTGTTCCACGCTTGCCATTCCATTCTGGTCCTGCTCAATCATAGGGCAGATAATAAAGCACTGGCGGCCTTCGGCAATCAGCTTTTTCAGGAAAGCGAAAACGCGGAGCCGCTTATTGGAAGTGACCGCGTAAGTTTCAATTTTCTGTCTGCCCGGCGGCAGTTCGTCCAGCACCGAGAGGTCAAGGTCGCCGTAAATCATCAGCGCGAGCGTACGCGGAATCGGCGTCGCGCTCATCACCAGAAGGTGAGGGTCGTCGCCTTTGGCAGAGAGCGCCGCGCGCTGCGATACTCCAAAGCGGTGCTGTTCGTCGGTTACAACAAGACCGAGGCGCTGGAATTCCACATTTTCCGAGAGAAGGGCGTGTGTTCCGATGATCAGCCCGATTTCACCATCTGCCAGTCTTGCGAGGATTTTCTTTTTCTGTGCGGCGGGAACGGATCCCGTTAAAAGGGCTGTGCACACGCCGGCAGGCTCCAAAATTCGAGTGAGAGAATCATAATGCTGATGAGCCAAAATCTCCGTAGGAACCATTAGCGCCGCCTGCAGACCGTTTTTTACAGCAGAATAGCATAATGCCGCCGCGACGGCGGTTTTTCCGGAACCTACGTCGCCCTGAATCAGCCGGTTCATCGTGCGGCCGCTCATCAGGTCATCCATAGATTCCTGTACGGCGCGTTTCTGTGCGCTGGTGAGAGTATACGGCAGCAGCGAGAAAAACTCCTCGGTATAATCCTTCTCTAGGCGGAACCGGCTCTCTTTGCTGCTCCTGTTTTTCATGAGGGAGAGGCCGAGCTGCAGAATGAGCAGTTCTTCAAAAATCAGTCTCCGGCGGGCTGCTGAAATCGCTTCGGAATCCGCCGGAAAATGGATGTTTTCCATTGCATAGCGCAGCTCACAGAGCGAGTACTCCGTGCGTATCGTCTGGGGGATAGGGTCGTGCACTGTTTCCGGTAAAAGGCGAAGAGCCTCTTTTACCGCATTCCCGATAATACGGCTGCTTAGTCCCTGCGTCTGCCGGTAGACCGGCCGGATAGCGGGACAGGAGTCCGCCGGGAAAAATTCCGGCGCAGTCATCTCGTGTTTAAGAAAATTCTGCGTAACTTTCCCGTAGAAAAGGTAGGTTTCTCCTTCTTTGAGAAGGCTGGTTACATAGGGATTGTTGAAAAAAGTGAGCGTGAATTCATTTTCGCCGTCATCTGCTTTTGCTTTGTAGAGCGTCATGCCCCCGCGGATTCGGGTTCCCTTCGGACTCTCCGTTACACATGCTCGAACGGCGCAGGGAGTATCCGCCGGAGCGTTCCGAACGGTGCAGGGATGGCTCAGATCTTCGTATGTTCTTGGGTACAGACGAAGGAGGGCGCCGACGGAAGACGCACCCAGCTTCTGAAAAAGCTTAGCTCGTCTTTCGCCGACGCCCTTTAGTATGCGAATGTTCTCTCTGTAAAGACTGGCCACTGTCTATGACCATCCTTTCAAACATTCATTCTACGGAAACGATGAAATAATATACCGGCTGTCCGCCGTTCACAAGCGTGACCTCAACGTCACCGCCGAGTTTCGATTTAATCTGGTTGTAAGTTTCGTTTGCAATCTCTTCTGAAATATCAGCGCCGTAAATCAGCGTAACGAAAGAAGTGATGCGGCTTACCATGGAACGCACCAGTTTGGTGCAGACGTGGATGATATCCTTGTTATGGTCAACCAATTCCAGTTTGCCGTTCACGAGGCCCATTACATCGTCTTTGTGAATTTTGCGCCCGCCGAATTCGGAATCCCGTGCCGCGTAGGTCACGGTGCCGGTGCTTACGGCAGATGCTGCTTCCATCATGCCGGTTGCGTTTTCTTCGGCGGAAACTTCTGAATTATAGGAGAGCAGCGCCGAAAGGCCCTGTGGAATGGTACGGGTCGGCAGAACAATCACTTTTCGATCCGTCACAAGGGGAACAACCTGTTCCGCTGCAAGAATAATGTTCTTATTGTTCGGCAGAATCATTACTGTCTTCGCCGGCGTGGCAAGGACCGCCGCCGTGAGCTGCTCGGTGCTCGGGTTCATGGTCTGTCCGCCGCTTACGACCTGCCCGCATCCGAGGTCGGTAAAAAGAGTTTTCAGCCCTTCTCCGGCTGCAACGGCGGTAAAGCCGATTTCTTCTACAGGTTCCGCCGGTTCGGGAGCAGCTACTTCTTCCTTAGGTTTCGCAGCTTCGTTTGCTTCGGCGGCTTTACGGTGCTGCTCTTTCATATTTTCAATCTTTACGGTAAGCAGCTGCCCGAATGCCAAACCGGCTTCCAGCGCATTGCCTGGATCTTCGGTGTGGACATGCACCTTGATGATTTCTTCATCATCTACAACAAGTACACAGTCACCCATTGTCTCAAGGAAAGTGCGCAGTTCCGACGGATCTTTCGTGCATGCCGGGTTACGGCCGACGATAAACTCCGTGCAGTAGGTAAAGTGGATTTCCTGGTCGAATTCCGCTGCGGCATTCCGGAAAAAGTCGTCCGCCTGCGGATTCGCAGCCTGTGTATCCTCTTCTATCATTACGTCGTCACGCATAACGCTCAGCATTCCTTCGAATATGAGGCAAAGTCCTTTTCCGCCTGCATCTACAACACCCGCTCGCTTCAGGACGGGAAGAAGTTCCGGTGTCTGTTTCAGGGCTTCTTCGGCGCCGCTGCACACTGCCTGCCAAACGGCAATCGGGTCGCTGTCGTCCTGCGCAGCCGCTTTTCCCGCTTCGCAGCCCATGCGGGATACGGTCAGTATGGTTCCTTCCGTTGGTTTCATAACGGCTTTGTATGCGGCTTCCACGCCAATGCCGAGTGCATTGACAAGGTCGTTTCCGTTCACGGAGTCCTTGCCTTCCAGGCCCTTGGAAAAGCCGCGGAACAGAATGGAGAGTATTACGCCGGAATTGCCCCTTGCACCGCGCAGCATAGCGCCTGCGGCAATGTGTGTGACCTCGGCGGCGGATGTGCTTTCGCTTTTTGCAAGCTCCTGCTTCGCAGAGCCGATTGTCATGGACATATTTGTTCCTGTGTCTCCGTCCGGAACAGGGAAAATATTTAATTCGTCTACCGAGGATCTATACTTCAGAACATTATTAGCGCCCGAAATAATTGCCTTTTTCAGGTCGGTTCCGTTAATCACTTTTCAGCACTCCCTCGAATAAAAAAGCGGTAATGTTGCACCGCATCGATACTTTCTGATTCTGTTATTATACCATACCGTGTCGATTGATTCAATCTTAAAATAGAATGCGGGTCCTCTGAAAAAGCATAACCGATAGACAAAAAAATATCCTCACGCTTTGCGTGAGGATACAGTTGGTGTCTACCTGGGTTCAACAATCAGTTTAATTGCGGTCCGTTCTTCGCCGTCAATCGTAACGCTGGCAAAAGCTGGAGTACACACGGCGTCGATACCGGAAGGTGCAAGATAACCGCGCGCGATAGCTATGGCTTTAATAGCCTGATTTGTGGCACCGGCTCCTACTGCCTGAAGTTCTACTGATCCGGATTCCCTGATAACTCCTGCAACTGCGCCGGCTACGGAATTTGGCGCTGATTTTGATGATACCTTAAGTATTTCCATAGTCTATCCCCCAATAAAGAATTATGATGTTGTATCATCATAATAAATCGAAAAAGAAAAAATTGCAAGGGTTATTTATAAAAAAATATTATTTTATGCAAATATACTGTCGAAACGTTACAAACTTTTACATAATATCCAATCTTTCGACGGAAATCGTTTTTCCTGTGCTTTCGTCAATATTGAAAATAACGCCGTTAATTTTGCAGTCGCCATCCGCAAGGTCGAACCGAACCGGCATTTTCGTACGCATTTTCTGGATGACAATCTCCGGCTTCACACCGAGGACGGATTGAATCGGCCCGGTCATTCCAAGGTCTGAAATATAGCCGGTTCCGTTCGGCAGCACGCACTCATCCGCCGTCTGCACATGGGTATGCGTGCCGAATACGGCGGAAACACGCCCGTCGAGGTAATAACCGAAGGAACGCTTTTCTCCCGTTGCCTCAGCATGAAAATCAACGAGTGTAATCTTCGGCATGCCCTTTGCAAGAATCCTGTCTGCACAATCGAACGGAGACTCCATGCTTTCCATATAGACGACGCCCATCAGATTGATCACGCCCACCTGAATGCGGCCCATATCTACAATGCAGAACCCCTTGCCGGGCGCGGAAGGGGGAAAATTTGCGGGGCGGAGCAGCGTTTCGCAGGAGTCGTACAGGCTGTAGCTTTCCTTGCGCCGGAAGCTGTGGTTGCCCGATGTAACAACGTCTGCGCCGCTGTCCAGAAGGTACTGGACGGAAACAGGAGTAAGACCGTTGCCGTCGGCGGAGTTTTCACCGTTTACGATAACAAGATCAATTGCCTTCATCTTTTTAAGTGTAGGGAGGTGGCTGCGCAGGAACCGGCAGCCGATGCTGCCGACTACGTCGCCGATTGCAAGAATATTCATCGAAAGACCCTTTCTGAAATAGTAAGAGGGGAACAGAGTTCTGTTCCCCTCGGCGTTTCAATTTTTACTTCGCGTATTCAATAGCGCGGCTTTCCCTTATAATGTTTACCTTGATCTGTCCCGGGTATTCAAGGTCGCTTTCAATTTTTTTGCAGATATCTCTTGCGAGAAGAACCATGTTGTCGTCGCTGACGACTTCCGGTTTTACCATGATGCGGATTTCGCGGCCTGCCTGAATTGCAAAACTGCGGTCAACACCTTCAAATGATGAAGCGACTTCTTCCAGTTTTTCAAGCCTCTTGATATAGTTCTCAAGGTTTTCACGGCGCGCTCCAGGTCTCGCTGCACTGATTGCATCGGCTGCCTGTACGAGACAAGCCGCAACAGTCTTGGCTTCAACGTCGCCATGGTGAGCCTGAATCGCGTGGATAATTGCGTCGCTTTCCTTGTATTTACGGGCCACATCTACGCCGATATCAACATGCGAGCCTTCGATTTCGTGGTCAAGCGATTTGCCGATATCGTGCAGCAGTCCTGCTCTGCGCGCGATCACCGGGTCGATTCCCAATTCTGAGGCCATCATGCCGGCTAGGTAGGAAACTTCCAGCGAGTGGTTCAGTACGTTCTGGCCGTAGCTTGTGCGGTAACGCAGTCTTCCGAGCAGTTTTACCAGCTCCGGGTGAATTCCGTTGACTCCGGCTTCGAGTACCGCGTGTTCGCCTTCCTGCTTAATGGTGGCGTCTACTTCGCGGCGGGCCTTTTCAATGGTTTCTTCAATCCTCGCCGGATGGATGCGTCCGTCGGCAATCAGGCGCTCGAGCGCGATGCGCGCCACTTCGCGGCGAACCGGCTCAAAGCACGAAAGGGTAATTGCTTCCGGCGTATCGTCAATAATCAGGTCTACGCCCGTCATGGTTTCAATTGCGCGGATGTTTCTGCCTTCGCGGCCGATAATGCGGCCTTTCATTTCATCGTTCGGCAACGGCACAACGGAAATTGTTGCTTCTGCCACATGGTCCGCAGCGCAGCGCTGAATGGCGGTGGAAATGATTTCGCGCGCCGATTTATCGGCTTCTTCACGCGTCTGCTGTTCGAATTCCATCAGCTTGACGGCTTTTTCGTGGGTCAGTTCATTGTCAAGGTTATTCAGCAGGTAATCCTTTGCCTGCTCCATGGTGAAGCCGGAAATGCGCTCCAGCATATCAAACTGGCTTTTCTTCAACGTTTCCGCTTCGGCAAGGCGATCCTCAGCCTGTTTGTTTTTATTGTTAAGGATTTCCTCTTTGGCCTCAAGGCCTTCCATCTTTTTGTCGAGCGTTTCTTCTTTTTGCTGCATCCGGCGCTCCTGGCGCTGAACTTCTTTCCTGCGGTCGTTCAGTTCACGCTCCGATTCGGTGCGCTGGCGATGGATTTCATCTTTCCCTTCGAGAATCGCTTCTTTCTTTTTTGCTTCCGCCGTTTTAATGGCGTCACTTACAATTCGTTTTGCTTCCTGTTCTGCTGAACCGATGGTATATTCAGCGGTTTTCCTGCGGTGATTCACGCCAAGAAAGAAACAGATTACTCCCGCAGCAGCCGCGCATGCAACCGCAATGAGTATACATACAGCTATATTGACTTGCAAATGTTGGCACCTCCCTGTTGTTTTACGTTTTAAATCATTTTAAATTACAGAAAAATAGGTATGCAGGTTCAGTTAATGCATATTCGTGCATCATAAAACTAATTGTATAACTTTTTATGCCATCATGTCAAGAAAATTACTTGCATTCGGGTATAACATATCTATACAATTTCGACAGAATAATTTGTGAAAATAGCAATAACACCGAAATTTTAGAAAATCTCTGTACTTGACAAGCAATTCGGGTGGTGATATGATAGGGCAAACAGAAAGTTGAATAACAAAAAGCATTGACGAGGAAGCCACATTGCAGATGCAGCAGAGAGCGAATGTTATAAGCTGAAAGCGTTCGCGGCAGAAGAAATGAAGTGCTACCGCCTCCGAGTGTACGCCGAAGCATTTCTGCAAAAGGCGCGCCGGCCGGCACCGTTACAGCCGCACAAATGAGGGCAGGAGCCAAAAGATCCTGCTGGAATTGGGTGGAACCGTAAGCTTACAGCCTTACCCCATATTGGGGTAAGGCTTTTTTTATTTTGTAGTTTAATTTATTATATTATTAAGGAGTGGACATGCAATGGTAAAGGTCAGCCTGAAAGGCGATGTAAGGGAATTTGAAAACGGCACAACAGTTGCCGAAATAGCCCGGTCACTCGGCGCAGGACTTTATAAAGCCGCCTGTGCAGGGAAACTGGACGGAAAAACGGTGGATCTCCGCACTCCGGTGACAAAGGACTGCGAACTGCAGATCCTCACATTTGATGACGAAGAAGGCAAAAAAGCCTATTGGCATACAACCTCGCATATTATGGCGCAGGCAGTGAAAAAATTGTTCCCGGACGCCGGTTTTGCCATCGGCCCCGCAATTGAAGACGGTTTTTATTACGACTTTGACCTTCCGCGCACTTTGACCCCGGACGATATGAAGGCCATTGAAGCGGAAATGAAGAAGATCATCAAAGAGGATATCCCTCTGGAACGCTTTGAGCTTGACCCGGACGCTGCAATCGACCTCATGAAGAAGGAAAGCCAGAAATATAAGGTAGAACTGATTCAGGAGCACGCCGGCAAAGGCGAGAAGATCAGCTTCTACAAGCAGGGTGATTATGTTGATCTTTGCGCAGGCCCTCACCTGATGAGTACCGGCCATGTGAAGGCGGTTAAGCTGACTCAGGCAACCGCAGCCTACTGGCGCGGCGATGCCAAGAATAAGATGCTCCAGCGCGTTTACGGCATTTCGTTCCCAAAGAGCAGCGAACTGGAAGATTACCTTGCAAAAATGGAAGAAGCAAAGAAGCGCGACCACAACGTGCTTGGCAGACAGCTCGGCTACTTTACCACAAGCGACCTCATCGGCCAGGGACTCCCGATTCTTCTGCCGAACGGAGCACGTGTCATTCAGCTTCTGCAGCGCTTTGTGGAAGACGAGGAGCAAAAGCGCGGCTGGCTGCTGACGAAGACTCCGTATATGGCAAAGAGCGACCTGTATAAGCTTTCCGGCCACTGGGATCATTACCGCGACGGCATGTTTGTCCTCGGCGATCCGGAGAAGGATGACGAAGTTTTCGCGCTCCGCCCAATGACATGCCCGTTCCAGTATCAGTGCTACCTGAATAAGCAGCGCTCTTACCGTGACCTTCCGCTTCGTTACAATGAAACATCCACACTGTTCCGCAACGAGGCATCCGGTGAGATGCACGGCCTTATCCGCGTAAGGCAGTTCACAATCTCCGAAGGCCACCTGATGTGCACGCCGGCTCAGCTGGAGCAGGAATTCAAAAACTGCCTGGAACTTGCAATTTTCATGCTGAAAACGCTCGGCCTTTACGAGGATGTATCCTACCGTTTCTCCTTGTGGGACCCGAACGACCGCGCAAAATATATCGGCACGCAGGAACAGTGGGATGAAGCGCAGGGCGTTATGCGCAAGATTCTGACTCACCTGAACATCCCGTTCAAAGAGGGCGTCGGCGAAGCGGCATTCTATGGCCCGAAGCTTGACATTCAGATCAAGAATGTGTTCGGCAAGGAAGACACACTCATTACCATTCAGATTGACCAGATGCTCGCTGAAAAATTCGGCATGGAATATGTGGATGTTGACGGCAAAAAGAAGAACCCGTATATCATTCACCGTACTTCCATCGGATGCTATGAGCGTACGCTTGCCCTGCTGATTGAAAAGTACGCCGGCGCACTGCCTATGTGGCTGATGCCCGAGCAGGTAAGAGTTCTGCCGATCAGCGACCGTCTGCACGAGAAAGCAGCGGAGATTACAGAGAAGCTTCAGGCCGCAGGACTGCGCGTAATCAACGATACCCGCAGCGAAAAGATCGGCTACAAGATTCGTGAAGCTCAGCTGCAGAAAATTCCTTATATGCTGGTTGTCGGTGACAAGGAAGTGGAAAGCGGCACCGTTTCCGTCCGCAGCCGCAAGGCCGGAGACCTCGGTTCCATGATGCTGGATGAATTCCTCGCCAAGGCTCAGGAAGAAGTCAGAACAAAAGCAATCGATTAATCTTTACGAAAACTGCCATTCACTGGGATGCGATTCCAGCGAGTGGCAGTCTTAAATTTACAAAAAGAGAGCATCCCGCGATGAATTTCGTGAGAGGCTCTCTTTTGTCATTTGCGTTATTTTGCTTCGTAGAAAGACTGAATGCCCTTGTAAGTCATGTAGATGTCCAGTTTGGAGACGAGTTCAAACGGGGAATGCATTGAGAGCACCGGCACGCCGATGTCGATAACGTCCACATTCAGGCCGGCGATATACATTGCGACGGTTCCGCCGCCGCCGATATCCACTTTGCCCATTTCGCCGATTTGCCAGAGAACATCGTTCTTTTCAAACAGGCTGCGGACTTCGGAAACAAACTCTGCGGAGGCTTCGCTCGTTGAGTTCTTGCCGCGCCCGCCGGTATATTTGGCAACTCCAACGCCGCCGTTGATGTAGCAGGAGTTGTTTGCTTCATACACTTCCGAGTAAGTCGGGTCGTAGGCCGCCGTAACGTCTGCGGAAAGGCACTTGGAAATGCTGAGAACATGGCGTGCCTCAAGACCTTCCGCCTGAGCCAAGTCTGCGATGAAGTAACGCAGGAACTGGGAGTTCAGGCCGGTGTTGCCGACGCTGCCGATTTCCTCGCGGTCTGCCAGCACAGTGACAATTGTGTTTTTCGGCTTCTTCGCTTCCAGAACAGCCGTCAGGGCCGGGTAAGCACAGACGCGGTCGTCATGGCCGTAAGCGCCGATCATGCTTTTGTCGAATCCGACGTCGACCGCCTTGAAAGCGGGGACAAACTCAAAATCGGCGGAAACGAAGTCTTCCTCCGTCATGCCGTATTTTTCGTTCAAAATCTTCATAACGTTGAGTTTTACGAGGTTGTCGCCGGAATCTGCGCGAACTGGGCGGCTGCCGGTGACGATGTTCAGGTTCTCGCCTTCGACGCCTTTGTTGAGCGTTTTGCGCATCTGGTCGTCCGCAAGATGGGGCAGAAGATCGGTCACGCAGAACTGCGGCTCGCCTTCGTTTTCACCGAGAGTGATGTCTACCCGCGTGCCGTCTTTGAGGACGACGCGGCCGTGCATGGAGAGCGGGATGGTCGTCCACTGGTATTTCTTGATTCCGCCGTAGTAATGTGTCTTGAACAGCGACATGCCGTCTTTTTCATACAGCGGATGCGGCTTCAGGTCAAGGCGAGGGGAATCGATGTGCGCGGCGGCAATGCGGACGCCGCTGCTGCATCCTTCTTCACCGATCACGGCAAGAAGGATAGCCTTGCCGCGGTTGTTGCTGTAGACCTTATCGCCCGGTTTGTACTTTTTGCCGGTTTCGAACGGGACAAAACCCGCTTTTTCCGCTTCGGCAATCGCGTAGGTGACGACTTCGCGCTCGGTCTTTGCCGAGTTTAAAAAATCCTTGTAACCTTCGCAGTATTTGTCGGTCTCTTTCATCTTATCGTCGGAAACCTGCAGGCAGCCGTTTTTCCGGTTGACGAGCAATGCTTCCGTCAGCTTCTTCACATCAATTTTTTCGGCCTTTTCTGTTTTCTTTGCCATGTGCAGACAACTCCTTTTATATAAAATCAGATACGGTACTTACAGAAATATAAATTGCAATAGAATTGAACATTTGGCTATCAGTTGTTTGTCAGGATTGGTACAGTTCCAGGTACTGCTGGTAATTCTGCTCGACCCGCCGGGCATAATTTTTTGTTTCGGGGTAGGGGATATTATCAAGATTTTTGCCGTCTTTCGAGGCTTTGGCATCTTTCAGCCATCCGTCAACTCTTCCCATACCAGCGTTATAAGCACATAAGGCGGTGCGCCGGACGCCGTATTTTTTCAGGAGAAGCGATAAAAACCGGCACCCGTAGCGGATATTGACGTTTGGCTCATAGAGCGCGTTTTTTGTGCGGAGCGTTTGGAGCTCATCCTTTTTTTGCAGCCAGTCGAAAGTGTCCGGAGTCAGCTGCATCAGACCGATTGCGCCCGCACCGGATTTTGCGTCGGGGTCGAAGTTGCTTTCCTGGCGGATGACCGCGTAAACGAGATTCGGGTCAAGCCCGTTTTGTTTTGCCTCTGTTATGACGATATCCGAGTAGGTGCGCGGATACATTTTTTGCAGGAAACGCGTGTGGCTCCATCGAAGGAGCAGGACGACGACAACAATCAGCAGAGCAAAAGCAATGCAGGATATCAGCGCAATCAGCAGCTTTTTATGCTTTTTCATCGGTTTCCCTCAAAATGCGGTCAAGAAGAGCGCCGACTTGTTCGTCGAAAACGCTCCAGTCCGTACTGCCATCGAACGTAAAGTCCGCCTTCTGCCGATAGTATTCGCATCCATGCTGTGCGTTCATACGCTCGCGCGCCGCTTCTTCGGAGATATTGTCACGCGCCATGATGCGCTTAAGGCGCGACGCATCCGCCGTAATGACCGCAACAGTAGCGCTGCAGAGATCCTGCGCATTGCTTTCAAACAGCAGCGGCGCATCCAGAATGACCGCTTTGCAGTTCTGTGCCTGTGCCGCGGCAAGCTGCTTTTTGCACTCCGCGATGATGGCCGGGTGCGTAACGGCATTCAGCTTTGCCGTATTTTGGGGGCTGGGAAACGCTTTTCCGGCCAGCTTTTGGCGGTCAAGGCTTCCGTCCGGGCGGATGATATCTCCGCCGAATGTTTCTTTTAAGCGGGCAAGGCAGTCCGGCTGGTCGGCAATGGTTCGCGCGATGCGGTCGGCGTCCACAATGATGCAGCCCAGCTTTTGAAAAGTGGAGGCAACGGTGGATTTTCCTGCTCCGGTCGGTCCGGTGAGGCCGATGACGGGCTTAATCAAGGTGAAGCACCTCGAATCCTGCTGCCCGCATCAGACGGTTGTAAACCGCGAGGCCGACCCCTTTTGGCTCCGGGCAGCGCGCGTAAACGGTCTCGGCACCGATATCGTCCAGATGCCGCAGGGCTTCGAATAAATCCCTCGCCTGCGCGCTGTAGTCTGCCTCGCCGCCGTAGCTGACGGCAGGCACATCGACAAGCTTTTCTTCACCGCAGTAGCACAGCACGGCAACGCCCGGCTGTTTATGCGAGTTTACATAATCAGCGTACGCCTGCTCGCTCCCGTCTAAAATAATTACGTTCGCTTTCGGCGAATAATGTTTATATTTCATACCGGGGGAAAGCGGCCGCGCGCCTTTCGGCAGAGGATTCAGCACGGCGTTGTCCACATCTACCTGGCCGAGAACGGCGCGAAGCTGCTCCAGAGTGATGCCGCCCGGACGAAGCAGGCGCGGCGGGTCAGACTCAACCGTAATGATGGTGGACTCCACTCCTACGCCGCAGGCGCCGCCGTCCAGTACCGCGTCGATTTTGCCGTTCATATCGCGCATGACGTGCTCGGCGGTCGTTGTGCTCGGCAGACCGGAGATATTTGCCGACGGAGCGGCAATCGGTACGCCTGCCTTGGTGATGAGAGCCTGAGCGACCGGGTGCGACGGAAAGCGGATTCCAACGGTGGGCAGGCCAGTGCTTACCTCATTGGGAATCAGGTTGGATTTTTCGAGAACCATGGTCATTGGGCCGGGCCAGTATGCTTCTGCAAGTTTTTTGGCCGAGTCCGGTACGGACTTTACCAGGCGGTAAATTTGATCGAAGCTGGAAATGTGAACGATGAGCGGGTTATCCTGCGGCCTTCCCTTTGCCACAAAAATTTTTTTAACGGCTTCTCCGTCCAAAGCGTTTGCGGCCAGACCGTAAACGGTTTCAGTCGGCATGCCGACCAGCCCGCCGTTCTTGATAATTTCAGCGGCTTTTTCAACCGCGCCTTCTTCCGCCGCGTTCAGCAGCAAGGTTTGCATGAATCTTCTCTCTTTTCCCTATAAATTGCAGGCAAATTCTGCACAAAATTCCTGCTTTATGATTCTGTGGTATATTATACCTGTTCGGCGTTTTTCAGCTTTTCCGCGCGGTCGGCGGCGATGAGCGCGTCGACGATTTCTTCGATATTGCCGTTGAGGATATCGTCCAGGCGGTAAAGAGTCAGGCCGATGCGGTGATCCGTTACGCGGCCCTGCGGGTAGTTGTAGGTTCGGATTCGCTCGGAGCGGTCGCCTGTGCCGACCTGTGACCGGCGTTCCGCCGCGACCTTGTCGTCCTGCTCCTTCTGCTTCATCTCAAACAGACGGGAGCGAAGAATCTTCAGGGCACGATCCTTGTTTTTGTACTGGCTCCGCTCGTCCTGGCATTCTACAACCATTCCGGTGGGCAGATGCGTTACGCGGATTGCGGATGATGTTTTGTTGATGTGCTGGCCGCCCGCGCCGCTCGAACGGAAGGTATCGATTTTGAGGTCCTTCGGGTCAAGCTCGAGTTCCACCTCATCCACTTCCGGCAGAACCGCAACCGTCGCGGTGGACGTGTGAATGCGTCCCTGCTGTTCGGTTTCCGGCACACGCTGGACGCGGTGGACGCCGCTTTCGTATTTCAGGCGGGAGTAAGCGCCCGCTCCGTTAATCATAAAGCTGATTTCTTTAAAGCCGCCGAGCTCGGTTTCGTTGGCGTTCAGAATTTCGGTCTGCCACCCCTTCGCCTGCGCATACATGCTGTACATGCGGTACAATACCGCGGAGAAAAGCGCCGCTTCTTCGCCGCCGGCCCCGCCGCGGATTTCCACAATGACGTTCCGTTCGTCGTTCGGGTCTTTCGGCAGAAGCAGAATCTTCAATTCGTCCGCAATTTTTTCCCGGTCTGCGCGCGCGGTGTTCAGCTCTTCCTCTGCCATATCGTGCAGTTCCCGGTCGGAACTGTCGCCCAGAATCGCAAGCGCGTCGGCTTCATCATCTAAGGTCTTTTTATAGTTTCGGTATGCGAGCACAATCGGCTCGATGTTCTTGAATTCCTTCATCAGATCACGAAAAAGATCGGGATCTGAGACTACGGACGGATCATAAAGCCTGATGCCGAGTTCCTCGTACCGTTTTTCGAATACTTCAAGATTTTCAAACATTATTGTTTCCCCTTTTGCTGATTCAACAGCGGTTACTATGAAAATCGCCAAAAAGCAAAAGGATTGCTACAATTCATCCTGTGTGTTTTCACGGATGATTTTTTTGATGTTCTTTTCACATTTGAGCCGCGGCACCATTATTTCGTGCCCGCATTTGGTACAGCGGATTTTAAAATCCATACCGGAACGGAGTACAAGAAATGTGCTGCTCCCGCACGGATGGGGCTTTTTCATCTGCAGAACATCCCCGGGCCTTACGTCCATGCTGCCACCTCGCCTTCGCAATCATTTATAAAGTTTATGATAATATATAATAACAGACACTCGAAAAGTTCAAAACAAACATTAAAAAATCACGGCGCCGTGATAAACGGCTGGAAATGCGCTGCAACGACAGCACTTTTTAGAAACTTAAAACCAGCGCAGCTGGTTTTAAGTATATTATACCACAGTTGCGACGGAAACGGCAATATCACCCAGCGGCGCCGCAGACTTCTTGCACAGGATGCGGATTACCGCTATAATAAATGTCAGAATTTGAAAAGGCGGCGGTACAATGGCAACAAAAGAACAGATTCTGCAGCGCCTGCGCGAAAGCGGCGGCTATGTATCCGGAGAGGAGCTGAGCGGTCTGCTGCATGTGACCCGGACGGCAATCTGGAAAAATATCAGGCTGCTTCGGGAAGAGGGGTATGAAATCGACTCTGTTACCAACCGGGGCTACCGGCTGGTATCGTGCCCTGACCGCTTTACCGCCGAAGAAATCGGAGCGGGGCTTGAAACAGAACTGCTGGGCAGAAAAGTATTCTGTTACGACAGTATTGATTCGACCAACGAAGAAGCAAAGCGCCAGGCACTGAACGGCGCTCCGAGCGGAAGCCTGTTCATTGCGGAGCAGCAGACGGGCGGCAAGGGCCGCATGGGGCGAAGCTTTATTTCGCCCGCCGGTACGGGAATCTGGTTTACGGTTTTGCTCCGCCCCGGCGTACTGCCGCTGCGTGTCGCTGCGACGACGCTGCTGGCGGGGCTTGCCGTGTGCGGAGCAATCCGTGAAGTTACCGGCTGCGAAACGATGATTAAATGGCCGAACGATGTGGTTGCGGGCACAAAAAAAATGGTGGGCATTCTCACGGAGATGAGCGCGGAGATGGAGCGCGTGGAATATGTCATCGTGGGAATCGGAATCAACGTAAACAGCACGGCGTTCCCGGAGAACCTGCGCGACAAGGCAACATCCATCCGTATGGAAACCGGCAGTCCGGTGCGCCGCGTCACTCTGCTGCAGGAAGTCCTGCGGCGGCTGGAAAAGCTGCTGAAAGAAAACGCTGTGGCGCTGACTCCCGCATTCCTCGAAGAATACAAGAGCTGCTGCGCTTCACTTGGAAAACAGGTCGGCTTTCAGCGGAACGGCCGCCAGTCGACCGGAACCGCCGAGGATATTTCCCCGGAAGGCGAGCTGATTGTTCGTTTACCCGATGGGACGCTGGAGACCGTGTTTTCCGGCGAAGTGAGCATTCAGGGATTTTACGGGCAGAAGGTATAATCTCCGGCTATTGTGTGAAACTGTCATTCAGACAGTTGATAGAATGAGAAAGGTTGGCAATCTTTATGGAGTTTGAACTGCGCAGATGGAAACCATCCGATGCGGAAAGCTTTTTCCGTTATTCGGGCAACCCGAAAATTGCGGCGAATATGCGGGCTTCTTTCCCTACTACTCCGGATGAAGCAAAAATGATTGTTGACTGTTTTGTTATGGACGACGAATCCCGCATCTATTCGAGGGCAATTTCCGTCAACGGTGAAGCGGTGGGGAGCATTGCTGTATTTCTGAAAGAAGACGTTTACAGCAAAAGCGGCGAAATCGCCTACTGGCTGGGGGAGCCGTTCTGGGGCAACGGGATCATGAGTTCGGTTGTCAGCCAGGTTTGCGCTGCAGTCTTTGAAAAGTATGGTATCGTACGGATTTTCGCGGAACCCTACGCACAGAATACCGCATCCAGAAAAGTGCTGGAAAAAGCGGGGTTTGCTCTGGAAGGCACAATGAAAAAAGGCGTGTATAAAGACGGCAGTTTCTTCGACTACTGCATGTATGCGATGGTAAAATGAAATTGCTTGATTTTGCAGGTTGAAACGATTTTTCTATACATGCTTAAAAGTCCTTCCATAATACCCGCAAATAAGGGCAAAAGTTTCCCTCTGGAAGCTAACTTTTTCAAAAATTTCTTTGTGTATTTTGCCGAATTTTTACGATATATATAAATTACCCATTTTAGGTAAATAGAAAGATCATACGAAAACGTCCATGAAAACCATTTGGCTGCTTGGTCGCTGTTAGAAAGATGGGGAGTCCTGGGGGTGCCGGGGGAGTTTTGCAACGTGAATTACCGTCGGCAATTCACGTGTAACCCTCACGCCGGGAGTTCCAAATCCCCCGACTCGGACTTTGCATACTTTCGGCCGAAACCGAAAGTATGAGCCTGCACGGCTTGAGTGCATTCTAAAAATCAGCAGAGCCGTAATTATGAGCCAAACAGTTTATAGGCTTTGCATAATACTCATAAAAATCGCCCGATGCTTGAAGCACCGGGCGCAAATTTTATTTATTTCTTTTTGAAGCTGTCTTTGAGCGAAACCGAGCGGTTGAACACCGGGTGTTCGGGCGAACTGTCTCTGTTGTCCGCACAGAAGTAACCCTGCCGCAGGAACTGGAACGATTCGTTCTTTCCCGCTTCGGCGAGCCACGGTTCCACCTTGCTGTTCTTGAGGACTTTCAAGGAGTCCGGATTCAGCTCGTCGATGTAATCGCCCGCTTCCGGATCGGGAACGGTGAACAGGCTGTCGTACAGGCGGACTTCCGCGTTCACGGCGGTTTTCGCATCCACCCAGTGGATGGTGCTCTTTACCTTGCGTCCGTCCGGCGCGTTGCCGCCGCGGGACTGCGGGTCGTACTCCGCGTAAACGGTTGTCACGTTGCCGTTTTCATCCTTCTCGCAGCCCGTGCATTTGACGATGTACGCCGTTTTCAGACGGACTTCATTGCCGGGGAACAGGCGGAAGTATTTCTTCGCGGGGACTTCCATAAAGTCTTCGCGCTCGATCCACAGTTCACGGGAGAAGCTGACGGGGCGCGTGCCGACTTCCGGTTTCTCTGGGTTGTTTTCCACGTCGAAGGTTTCGGTTTTGTCTTCGGGGTAATTTGTAAGAACAAGCTTTACCGGGTCAAGGACTGCCATTGCGCGGCGCGCGTTCGCGTTCAGGTCTTCGCGCAGGCAGTGCTCCAGAAACGCGTAGTCCACGGTACTGTTGACCTTTGCAACGCCGATGCGCTCGCAGAAGTTGCGGATGGATGCCGGGGTATACCCACGGCGGCGGAGTCCGCAGAGGGTGGGCATGCGCGGGTCGTCCCAGCCGGAAACGTAATTATTTTCCACCAGAGTGCGCAGCTTGCGCTTGCTCATGACGGTGTTGTTGATGCCGAGGCGGGCGAACTCAATCTGGCGGGGCTTGGCCGGAAGATTGACGTGCTCAATGACCCAGTCGTACAGGGGACGGTGGGCTTCAAACTCCAGCGTGCAGAGCGAATGAGTGATGCCCTCAATGGCGTCTTCAATCGGCTGCGCGAAGTCGTACATCGGGTAGATGCACCATGTATTCCCCGTGCGGTGATGAGGAATGTGGTTGATGCGGTAAATGACAGGGTCGCGCATATTGAAGTTGCCGGAAGCAAGGTCGATTTTTGCGCGGAGCGTCATGCGCCCATCCTCAAATTCACCGGCCTTCATGCGGTGGAACAGGTCAAGGCTTTCTTCCACCGGGCGGTCGCGGTACGGGCTTTTTGCCGGATGCGTGAGGTCGCCGCGGTATTCGCGCATCTGTGCTGGCTGAAGCTCGCACACATAGGCCAGGCCGCGCTGAATGAGGTCTTCCGCCAGCTCGTACATCTTTGGAAAATAGTCGGAAGCGTAATAGAACCGGTCATCCCACGAAAACCCGAGCCACTGGATATCTTCCTTGATGGCGTCAACGAATTCTACGTCCTCTTTGGTGGGGTTCGTGTCATCCATACGCAGGTTGCAAAGGCCGTTAAATCTTTCGGCGGTGCCGAAATCCACGCAGATTGCCTTCGCGTGGCCGATATGCAGGTAGCCGTTCGGTTCCGGCGGGAAGCGGGTGTGGACTTTTTTGCCCTCGTACCGTCCGCCGGGCGCGATGTCTTCTTCAATGAAGGTATGAATAAAGTTGCCGGAAGTTTCCGCGTTCTCCGGGCTTATAATTTCTTCGCTCATCTTGCAGGCTCCTTACGCGTTTAATTTTTTCAGCCCCAGGTTCAGGCGCCTGAGGGATTCGTCTTTGCCGAGAATGCAGAGAATTTCGAACGCTCCGCCGGGCGTTACCACCTGGCCTGCCGCCGCGATTCGAACCGGCCACAGCAGGGTTCCGTTCTTGACCCCGAGCTGCGGAACGAGGTTCATCATGGAATCGTGGATTGCGTCGAGCGTCCAGCTTTGCAGCCCTTCCAGAACCGGAATGGCGGCCCTCAGCATGTCTGCGGAGTTTTCAAGGTTTGTTTTGCTCTTTTTATTGACGAAGAAGTCTGCCGGATAGTCAGGCAGTTCCTTAAGGAACGCGACCATTTCCGGAATCTCGGTGAATTTGGAGATACGAGGTTGGAGTATGGAAGCCAGCACATCCCACGGGCGGTCGCCGTTCGGGAAAACCTCGCGGAAATACGGCATGGCGCGCCCAATGAAATCTTCCTGCGACATAGCGCGGATGTATTCACCGTTAAACCACAGAAGCTTGTCGTAGTCAAACACGGCGGGCGATTTGCTGATTCCGTCAATCGAGAAATTCTCGGCGAGTTCGGAAAGTGTGAAAATTTCGCGGTTATCCTTTGGACACCAGCCGAGAAGCGCTATGTAGTTCACAATCACTTCGGGCAGGTAGCCGTCCGCCACAAGGTCAGCAAATCCGGTGGAACCGTGGCGTTTGGAAAGTTTGGAAACGGAGCCGTCTTCATTTTTGCCCATGATGAGCGGCAGATGCACATAGGTTGGAACATCCCAGCCGAATGCCTCGTAAAGCAGGTTGTATTTCGGCGTGGAAGTGAGGTATTCACAGCCGCGCACCACATGGGTGATTTTCATCAGATGGTCGTCGATGACGTTGGCGAAGTTATAAGTCGGGTAACCGTCCGACTTTAAAAGAATCTGGTCTTCCAGCTCTTTGTTTTCAATTGTAATGGGGCCGTAAACAACGTCGTTGAAAGTTGTGGAGCCTTCAATCGGCATTTTCTGGCGAATAACGTGAGGTGTGCCGGCCGCGAGAAGCTTCTCGACTTCTTCCTTAGGGAGATTGCGGCAGTGGCGGTCATATCCGCCGCCGTTTTCTTCTTTGCTTTCATGCAGGGCGTCCAGCCGCTCCTTGGTGCAGAAGCAGTAGTATGCTTTGCCTTCCTGCACAAGCTGCTCCGCGTACTGCTTGTACATGCCCTTGCGTTCACTCTGGACATAAGGACCGTATTCACCGCCGATATCCGGTCCTTCATCATGCTTTAAGCCGACTTGTTTCAGCGTGTTGTAAATTACCTCGACCGCGCCCTCTACATAGCGTTCCTGGTCGGTATCCTCAATACGGAGAACAAAATCGCCTCCGCTCGACTTTGCAATCAAATATTCAAACAGTGCGGTCCGCAGATTGCCGACGTGCATAAATCCCGTCGGACTCGGGGCGAACCTTGTCCTGACTTTTTGCGTCATGAGCCTTACCCCTCCTGATTTTTCGATAACATTCCGCGGTTTGTCCGTATATTACGGAAACAAACCATGGCGCTCCTTCGACAGGAAACGCCGATTAATAAATTATACCAAATTCCCGAAAGATAATCAATGAACCGCGCCGGATTTCTTTTACAGGAACGAACGGCAATCAACGGTTCTTCAGGTATTCTTCCAGACACTGACCGGCCTTTTTAATTGCCTTAGCGTTCTGCACGCCGACGTAGCGGTAATGCCAAGGCTCGTACTTGATTTTTGTAATGGACTGCTTGTCCTTCGGGTAGCGCAGAACAAACCCGTAATCCTGCGCGTGCTGGCTCAGCCAGCGGAATGCGGGCGTTGTGTCGAAATCATCCTTCACTCCGTTCAAATCCATGGCGAGGCCGGTGGCGTGTTCGCTGTAACCCGGTTTTGCAACCGATTTTTCCGCAGAGGCAAGGGCCTGCGCATAAGTGGGGCAGGTCTTTGAGTACTGCTCGACTTCCTGCTGGAACAGCTCATTCTGCCTTTCGTTGCTGCGGTATGCGGAAGAAATCCAGAGCGAAACCCCGTCTTTCGACGCGGCCGCGCGCATTTTTTCAAACGGCTGCACGATGGACGAATCCATCTGGAAACCCAGCTCATTGACAAGGCGGGGAGCATACCAGTTTGGAATTTTATTGTCAAGATTTACAAGGACAAGCTCGCGTTTGCTTTCCGGTACGGTGGCGGTCCGAACTTCCGATGCCTGCGAAGAATTAATTTGTGAAGATGGGGCCTGTGACGAAGCGGGTTGCTCCGAAGCAGGCTGTGACGAAGTGGCTTGTGACGAAACGGGCTGTGAAGAAGCTATGGATGCCGAAGACGCGGCGGAATCTGATGTGCCGGTTGACGCGGTGCTGACGTTATGGTCGGCAATGACCGAACGTGCGCCCAGATCATAAGCCGCAAGAAAAAGATAGGTGCAGGCTACGGTGCAGCCTGCCATGAAAATTATTACTGCGAGTGCATATAAAAATTTTAGAAATTTCTGTTTCTTCATTTTGTCTCCCCCTACCTGTTGAGAGATAGTATAGGGAGATTTCAGAATTTCATTCGCCAAACGAATGGATAACGCGCCGACTTTTTGATTCTGTCCGAACTATGCGGCGTTCTTCAAAATGGACGGGTATGTTGAGCTGCGAAGTATAAAAAATGCCGGGACTGCAACATTCTCGGCATTCTGTTGAAGGCTATGTGATTTTCAGCCTCATGGAGGCTTCAGGCGGCACAGTGAACCCAAGTTTGCGGTACAGTGGTTCGCCTAATTTCGTTGCGGAAAGCTCCAGCTGGGAGATGCCAGCCTTTTTTGCTTCGGAGATCAGCGCAAGGATGACTTTTTCAGCATAGCCTTTCCTTCGGTACTGCGGGTAGGTGAAAACATTCAGCACCGTTCCGGTTTTACCTGTAGGAAAGGATGCGTTCGCTGGTTTTTCAACAAGAATCAGGAATGCTGTGGAAAGTACGGTTCCGTTCTCTTCAGCGAGCACGGCTATAAAGTCGCTTTCGGCCAGGTGCTTCGGAATATAGCTGCGAAGCTGGCCGGTTATGGCGTCCTTCTGTTCGGGTGTGAGGGTGACAGAATTTGCGCGGAAAAAATCCAGCCTGAGTGCAATCAGAAGTTCGAGGTCGTCCGCCGTGGCGATACGTATTCTCATAGGGATTCGACCTGAACGGCTGTGCCGGACGCGTTGACCATCAGCATGCCGTTGTTCGCACCGAGAACTTCGTAGTCCAGCTTTACGCCGACGACCGCATTCGCGCCCATGCCTGCCGCGCGCTGTTCCATTTCGCTGATTGCGCTGGCGCGCGCCTGCATCAGCTCGTCTTCATAGGATTCGGAGCGTCCGCCGAAAAAGTTCGTCAGTCCGGCAGCAAAGTCGCGGACGAAATTGACGCCGGAGATGACTTCTCCGCAGACGATTCCGTAATAATGGATGATTCGCTTTCCTTCTATGGACGGTGTGGTTGTGCTGATCATGTTCCCAGCTCCCATTCTTTTTTTATTTATTATACCGCATGTTTTTCCAAAAACAATGGGATAATTGGGGATGCAGATTTACAAGTTGGCTTTTAAGAACTTAAGTTTTTATCCAAGTTAAGCCGCCGTTGTCTGTAGAATAAAGAGTTCCATATTCATCAAGGCCAAAACCGTTTTTATCATCCGTAAAAGAATAGCTTTTTATGATCAGATTGCTTTTTCCATTGACCATCCATGTTACTCCGCCGTCATTGGAGCTATAGACGTATGGGGCTTTTGCGCCATTATTGCAAATGTTGAGCAATAATTTTGCATGATTTCGATCATTTCCATAAATTGCAGGCGGATATGCGTCAATATAATAATCTTTACTATATTTTAGGAGAATAACGTTTTTAGGTAGAGCAATTTCCATACTTAACCAGTTCGTTCCATGATTAGTTGTCTTATAAAGAGAAATCTCATTTTGACCGTGATAAGAACAGGTAATGAACCCTGTACCGAAATGAAAAAAGGCCATTCCTGTTGTATAACCGCCGATTTTTGTTAAATCTGCGGTCGCTTTCTCAGAATTAAGGCTATTTCCTGCTGATTCCCAGCTTTCACCGCCGTTCAATGTTTTGTAAAGAGCTTTGCACATGGTGCCTGCTGCCGGGAGACCGCTGGTAAGAAGATATCCGTCGGTTTGATTCACAAAACTTAATGCGAGGCTTCCGCCGTAACCCGATTCCGGGTCATCTGTCGGAATCTTAATGGAAGACTTTGACCAACTGCTTCCCGCATCCACTGATTTTTGAGTTTCGATACCGGCAGAAGTGTAGTATGCAATAAAAACGAATCCACTTTTCAAAGCGGCCAGCGCAGGTTTACCAGATTTTGCAGAATAATTACTGATGTCAAGCAGATTTACCCAGCTTTTGCCGTCCTGTGACTTTAAAACATGAAAATCATCCGAAATGGCATAGATGCCCTGCCCGGAGGATGCATCGACCGTGAGAAAGGATTTTGGCTGCGCTGCATTAGTAAGTGCTTCTGAAGATTCCCGAGAAGGCGATGTATAATATTCAGATGAAGCTGTTCTTATTATGATTTCAGGGGCAACATCCGTTCCGCCTGTCGACCGGCAACCTGCCATGACGAAAAGAAGCATGGAAAGGCAAACCGCGAGGACATCTTTGAAAATTTTCATAGAAATTCCTCTTTCATGAATCATGGCCCTTATTTGCCGGAATAATTATGGCACTTGAAATCCTCCATAAATTATGAAATAATGAGTTTCTCCATCAGGGTAAATAATCTCCATATCGTCTTCTTTTGCTCCGAGTTTGTAAACTCGAACCGGGCCTTTTCGCTTCGGCGACAAATATTGGGTCTCCTGTTTGACTGCCGTACCGTCTGCATCGGTATGAATCACTTTGGCAACGCCTTGAAGCGGGTCTTTTTTTAAGGCTCCGAAAAGCACGGTATATCTTTCATCTGTCCCTTTAAGATTATATTTTGGACTAACCCACTCATTTGCTATGACTATATCACTATATTTTGCCTTTAATGCAGCACTCACTTGATTGATGATTTTCGGCTCGTTGTCTGAGTCGCTTTGCATCTGACGAGAGTTTGCGGTAACGGAAGCAGAAGATTCCTGCTTGCTGAAAACTGTGGAAAACGAACTGCTGACCGTCGCGGAGCTGACACCGGAGTTTGCCGCCTTTCCGCCAGATACCTGACATCCTGCCACAGCAAAAAGCAATGTAGAAAGACAAACCGCAAGTATTTTTCTTATTTTCATAAAAATTTCTCCCTTAAAACACTTCCAATATATACAAATATTACCATTTCTATTATATCATGAGCGAAAATAAATATCCATATAGTGTGGACGCATTTACATCAAATCGCGGCAACAGTCGCGCCGGAATTCCAGATAATTTAGAAATAAAGAACCGGATTCGGGAAAATATTAATTATGAACCGAGATGCAATACTTTGCCGCCAGCTGCGGATGGGTTCATTTTTGACGGCATCCCGACACTTTTACAAAAAGAATATAATAATCGCAAGCGGAAAAGATTCAATTATTCCGAATGATGTTTTCAGCTTGAAAACAATTTATAAGCGTCATAGAATAGTGCAATAGTGATACGGCAACGTTTTTCAAACTGATTTGCAATTGGTTAGGGAGGGGTGAAACATGGGTATCTTCGACATTATGGGGCCGATTATGGTCGGGCCTTCCAGCTCGCATACGGCGGGCGCGGCGCGCATCGGCTATATCACAAGAAAGCTGCTGGGGGAAAAACCGGCTCAGGCGGAGCTACTCCTTCACGGTTCTTTTGCCGCAACAGGCGAGGGCCACGGCACGGACAGGGCGCTTGTTGCAGGACTGCTTGGCATGAAGCCGGACGACGAACGGATTCCTCACAGCTTTGAGGTCGCCGAAGAGGAACACCTGAAAATAAAAATCGGAACGATTACCCTGCGGAATGTCCACCCCAACACTGTCCTTTTGAGAGTAAAAGGGGTCAGCGGCAGGGAACTGGAAGTTGAAGCTTCCTCGCTCGGCGGCGGAAGAATCAAAATCAGCAGGCTAGACGGCATTGAGACGAACTTTTCCGGTGACTGTCCGACCCTTGTTGTTCATAACATGGATCAGCCCGGCCATGTGTCGGAAGTTACGTTCCTGCTTGCCCGTTATAATGTGAATATCGCGACTATGCAGCTTTACCGGAATGTACGCGGTGGATACGCCGTTATGGTGCTGGAGTGCGACCAGCCGATCCCTTCGGCGCCTCTGGAGTCGCTTTCCAAGATGGACGGCATCCTGAAGATTACCTATCTGAATGTTGACGAAGCGAAGTAACTGGGATGGAGGATAACTTTTATGGCTTTTTCATCCGTGAAAAATCTGCTGGATGCGGCGAAAACAAAAAATCTCTCCCTCTGGGAGACAATACTGGAAGACGACATGCTGGATCGCGGCGTATCCCGTGAAAGCTCCGTCAAACAAATGCAGGCATTGTGGGACGCAATGAAATCCGCCAGCGAAAATTACAGCCCGCAGGCGCGGTCGTCCAGCGGACTGGTAGGCGGGGACGGGGCAAAAATGCAGGCGTTCGAGGGCAGTGAGGATTCTATTGGCGGCCCGTTCTTTGACCGTGTTATTACGGAAGCACTGCGGATGGGAGAAAGCAACGCCTGCATGAAGCGGATTGTCGCTGCACCGACAGCGGGTTCCTGCGGCGTGCTTCCGGCTGTGCTGATTCCGCTTTCGGAACGCGGGAACATCAGCGACGAGGTGATTGTTCAGTCGCTGTTTGTCGCGGCGGGGTTCGGTCAGGTGATTGCAGCGAGGGCTTCTATTTCCGGCGCAGAGGGTGGGTGTCAGGCAGAAATAGGCGCCGCTTCCGCTATGGCGGCCGCGGCGCTTGTGAGCATAAAAAAAGGCACTCCCGAAATGAGTGCGAATGCGTGTGCGATGGCTTTAATGAACCTTCTGGGACTGGTATGCGACCCGGTGGCCGGGTTGGTGGAGATTCCATGCGTAAAGCGGAACGTCGTTGGAGCGGTAAATGCCGTCAGCTGTGCCGATATGGCGCTGGCGGGAATCGACAGCAGAATTCCCCCGGATGAAGTAATCGACGCGATGCGTTCCGTCGGTGACATGATGCCCTGTGCATTGAGGGAAACCGGGCAGGGTGGCCTTGCAACGACTCCTTCAGGTATCGCCGCGGCGAAAAAGCTGCAGACGTCAATCTCTAACGGTTAAAAGTTTTTAGGGTATTAAGGCCGGCGATATGGTCAGTCTTAACGATTGACAGTATGGTGCGGATTCTTCTTTACAATCGCTGCGCCTTCATAAATGGCGGTAAGTATATCAATTTCGAACTGACTGGACATTGTATCAATTTTTACAAAAGCCTTGCCCATTTCGGTGCTGACATATTTTGGTGACAGGCGGTTCAGCGCATAGGAAATAATATCTTCTCGGCACTGATCACATTTGCAGCAGTCGAGGTCTTCAATAACTTCGTCAAGCTTCTGTGTTACAAAATCTTCCATGATATTCTGGAATTTCATACGCATATGCCCGCTTTCGTACAATTACTAAAACATTCCAAGCTAAATATATCATTTGTTTGCTGAAATGTAAATAATTTTCTCAAGATACATCGGAAAGCAGGGATTGCACTTTTTTTCTGCGTGTGGTATACTAGGAACACTGCTCAGGCAGAGAAAAATTCGGGCCATTAGCTCAGTTGGTTAGAGCAGCCGGCTCATAACCGGTCGGTCCGGGGTTCGAGTCCCTGATGGCCCACCAAAATCGCAGAGTGTACTCTTTGGAGTACGCTCTTTTTATTTTGCTCTAAGTTTTGGGGACTCGAATCCGAGGGAGCAGCGTGCAAAAACATATTCAGTTTTTTGAGAATGACGTTTTTCACTGTCTTGCACCATAAAAAAATGCACCCGAAAGGGTGCGTTTTTCTTTGTACGACAGATTTATGACAGTTTTGAGCTCTCTATTTAAGGATTCAGCTTTCTAAGTTCTTTACGCTCCGGCTGTTATCGGCCGAAATCAGTTCGAATGACTGTTTTGGTATTCCGTAGGAGTCATATTGTAAAACTCCTTGAATACAAAATTAAAATGCTTGAGATTGTAATATCCTGCTTTTTCAGCAATTTCAAAAACATGTTCTTTCGAAGTTGTAAGCAGCTTTGCTGCGTATTCCATTCGAATGCGTGTAATGAACTTAATGTAGGATTCACCTACGGCTTCATGAAATATTTTACTGAGGTAATTCGGCGAAACATGAAGCGAATCAGCAATCTGAGAGAGAGTAATCGCCTCTGTAAAGTGCTGATAGATATATTCTTTGGCATCATCCACTAATTGCTGTGTAACTGGTTTTTCGTCCGG
The DNA here is from genome assembly GCA_036260805.1 of Caproicibacter sp. Classification (GTDB taxonomy): domain Bacteria; phylum Bacillota; class Clostridia; order Oscillospirales; family Acutalibacteraceae; genus Thermocaproicibacter. The sequence continues at coordinate 16,378 of DATALZ010000055.1, read as the reverse complement.
CTCAGCTGGCTTTTCAAAGATAGACTGCAAAATGGTAAGATAAAAGTTTTTTCTGTTGATATGGCACTCGTCTGTCCGGAAAGCGGAAATATATTTTGCAATGCGGTTAAGACACATGATATAACGGTCGATCCCGAGATCGGGTTTCGCGCTGAAAATCGTCTGCACAAGAAAAAGAAGATAGTTGACCGTGCAAGTAATTTCAGGAGAATCGATTTCGGCAGTATATTCATCAACCGTAAAGAACAGCTCCGCTTTATCCCCCTCAAAAAGGCTGGTGCAAACTGCCGTCGAAGCCTTTTCAAGTTTGCCAATATGCACTGTCTGAGACGGTTCAATCAATTCGCTGTGATACAGTTTGTGCTCCCCGGTTATTACCCAAAGCGGAATGATTTGCGAAGCGTCGCTATAAGATGCGTCCATTTCAAGAATGTCGCTTTTGGCGGTGCCTACATAACCGGTTGCGGTGAGCCCAGTGTGCTGCGTCAGAAAAGAAGCAATCCGTTCGTATACTTTGGCGCACCTTTGCTGCAGTTCATCCTGATTTTCCGCCGTAAGGAAAATTACTGTGTTTTCTTCAAAATCCAGAACGACGTACCCACAGTCCTCTTCGTCCACAATTTCGGTTGCAATTTGAAACAACATATAATAAAACACGGATATGTCGTCCGGCTGCAGCTTTTCAAAAAGCAGTGACCCAACATCCAGTTTCAGAATCAGAATGTTGGCTTCCCCCTGAACCGGGTCAATTTTCAACTTGTGAATGATTGGGTGCAATGCCTGTATTTCCGTATAGGACTTCAAAATAATGGCACGGATATAATTGCAGCAGACGTGCTTCTTATAATCGGAAGATAAATCCTGCATCGTTTTCAGCGCAATCTCGTCCTTCGCATTTCTGCCAAGGATTGCTGCAATTTCCTCGAGAGTTTCTTTCAGAGCCGGTATCTTGATCGGTTTTAACAGGTATCCGTGAACCTGATATTTCATGGCATCCTGTGCAAATGCAAATTCGTCATAACCGGACAGAATCACAATTTCCTGCCGCGGGTTTCGGCTTTTGATTTGGCGGCAAAGCTCAATTCCGTCCATAACCGGCATTTTAATGTCGGTAATCACCAGGTCGACCGCAGTGTTTTCCAGAAATTTGAGTGCTTCCGCACCGTCGGACGCTTCGCCCGCACATTCCCAATCCGAATCGACGGATGAAATATTATACTGAATAAATTCCCTCGTCAATGGTTCATCGTCAACAATCAGCAGACTATGCATTTCTTTTTTCCTCCCACTCTGCAGGTTTCGGCAAGACTACCCGAACGCACGTCCCGCCGTTCGCACTGTCTATCTTCAGCCCATATTCATCGCCAAATTTCATTTTGAGCCGTTTATTGACATTCAGCAGCCCTACTCCGCCTTTCTCTTTTGCGTCCCGGCCGCTTTCATATTCGCAGCGGCCTATCTTTTCCTGCAGCGAAGCAAGTGTTTCCGCGTCGATTCCACCTGCATTGTCCTCAAGCCGAAACTCGATAGTATCCTGATTGATCTGCGAAGTAATGGTAATGTCCGTCTTTGCTTTCTGTCTTTCACAGCCATGAACAATCGTATTTTCCACGACAGGCTGAAATGTCAGCGCCGGTATGACAAAAGAATACAGGCGTTCGTCGATATCGATGGAATACGCCAGCCGGTCGTGGTATCGGGTACTCTGAATACTCAGATAGGCGTTGAGCAGATTGATTTCTTCCTTTACGGTGATCTCACGGTCAAAATGGGTCATACAGCGCAAAAGATCGCTCAGCTTGTCAATGCTGTCAAGGGCAACGTCAGTTTTATTGCAGCGAATCAAAAGACTGATCATGTTGAGCGTGTTGAAAAGAAAATGGGGTTTAATCTGGCTGTAAAGTGCGTTGATCTGCGCTTCGTTCTGCAGAAGTTTCGTTTCGTAGACCTCTTTTACCAGGTCTGTGTTTTCTTTCATCATTCCGTTGATCTGACGAATCATTTTGTTAAACGAAGAACCAAGGTATCCAATCTCATCCTTCCTCTTTTCCGGGAAGAAAACATTGAGATCGCCGGTCTGCACTTCCTTCATCAATTTGACGATTTTGAGCAGTGGATTGAGGAAACTCCGGATAAAGAACAGCAGAATTATAATAGCAATCGCAGAGCAGAGGAGTGCGATGAGAAACGTGACATTTCTGGTTTGCGTAGCCGACTGGTTCAGCTCGTCCACAGAACTGAGAGAAATGATAGTCCAATTAGATTCCGGCATGTTGATGGAGCTCATGAGATATGGCTTTCCCTGCAGCGTTACTGTGCTATATTTATTTTTGTTTTTCACCGCCAACTGATTCAGCTCATTGCAGTCTTTATTTACTACGCTGGAATAAATGATGGATTCGTTCTCATCTTCAATTAGAAGGCCGCCGTCAGCTCCCATTTGTATTTTGTCACAGATTGACTGGATTGTGGAGTAATCCGCATCAATTTTCAAAACCCCGAGGAGTTCTCCTGTTTTGCGGATACTGTTGATACGCCGGACGATGGAGAAGACTCTGTGCTGCGGATTGAGGACAAACTCTTCGCTGTGTGTTGGCACATAAATAGCCGCATTGCTTTTCAGTGCCTTTTGATACCAGCTGAAAGCTTTATAGTCCGTACTGTAATCGATATCCTGATCGTAAACCCCGGCGCGGTAGATCTCATTGTTCGAAATGATGTAGGTACTTAGAATGTCGTTCCGGGCATTGATGAATGTTTCGCTGAGCTGCTCTTCAATGGTGCGTTCCTTCTGAAGTTTACCGTAAATGGAGTCTGGGTGCGATTCCAGTCCATTGATCATATCGTTGTTGTAGTAAATTGTACCGGAAAACTGAAACAGTTGGTCCAGATAAGAATTCAGACTGTAGGAGAGCTGCACAATATTCTGGTAATTGCTTTCCGCAGACTTCTGTTCGAGATTCTTCGTATACTGCGAATAAGAAATCGTAGACGCTATGACGACGGGGCAGAGGATTAGCAGACTGGTGATCAGCAGAAGTTTAAACGCAATACTGTTGTGTTTTTTCTGTATCCATGCATACAGTTTTTGAATCATAACAAGTTCCTCTCCCAAGTTGAAAAAGTCAACACCAGCCGGCTTAGTTCAACGATTGTAAGTTCCAAAGATCTATCATTTATGATACACCCACCGGTGTGTTCGGACAAGGTGAGGATAAAAAATCGTACCTTGACCGTAAATAATGGGAATTTAAAAATTCACAACGCGAAGTTATAATAAAATCCGTGATAAGCGAAGCAAAAACAAACGCTTCACGATTTTTTGAGAGAGGGTATGTATATGAAACTGAAAAAAACCATCGCATTTTTAACGGCGGGGCTGATTGCACTCTCCGCTATGCCCGGATGCGGTTCTTCCGCGCCCGCAGCGTCGGGTGCAGCATCCAAGCAAACTGGAACCGCAAGCACTTCGGCACCTACAAAGCTTGTGTTTTTCAGCGGGACCGTCGAGCTGGTGGATTTCTGGAATTCGTTTTTCAAAACGTATAATGCGTCCAATAAAGACAATATTACCGTGGAACAGCAGTACCAGAAGGACGCTACAAGCACTTTGCAGGTTAAAATGGCGTCCGGTGACGTGCCTGACCTGATCAGCTGCTCCGTAACGCAGGATATGATCAACAACAATAAATTCGCAGACCTTACTAATATGTCTTGGTGGTCCAGTCTCAGCCCGGAAATGAAAACGGACTCGACCGATGTTAAATCCGGTAAAGTCTACTGTGTACCGTTCCTCAAATCGGAAGTCGGTTTAATCTATAACAAGAAAATCATCAATGAACTCGGACTGAAGCAGGCGAAAACATGGGCGGACTTTGTTGCCAACCTGAAAACCATCAAAGCGAAGAAGCCGGATGTAACGCCTTTCTACATTGGCGCAAAGGACGGCTGGATGCTGAACCAGATGGCCCAGTTTACCATGATGGCTCCTGCAATGCAGAAGCTGAGCTACGCAGACCAGCAGAACGCCATGCTGGGAGCCGATTTCACAAAACTCGGCTGGAACAACTCCTCTTCCGGCGCTATTTCGACTTTCGCAGCCGACTTGATGGGACTCCAGAAAGACGGCCTGATCAATTCCGACGTTGTAACAGCTACTTACGATAACCAGACAACTGCATTTGCAAAGGGCAAGGCGGCATATATCTGCCAGGGCCTGTGGGCTATGTCCAATATCGCAAAAGTCAACAGCGACACGTCATTTGCGGGTATTACCTATTACCCAGGGCTTTTGAACGGCACAAATCCATCCATCGGCAGTGCGCCGGACGGCAATATCTATATTTCCAGTGAATCCAAAAATGTGGACGCCGCCAAAAAAGTTCTCGACTACATCATGAAGGCCGAAAACTTGAAAGCGGTCAGCGAAGCAAAACAGGAACCCAGCACAAACCCCAACGTGAAATCCAACTGGGGCGTTCTGAAGGATGATGTTGCAGCAGTTTCCGCAGACAGCAGCGTTTCAAAATTGAACTGGGCTGCAGCTCCTTCCGGGTTCAGCGGAGACGACCAGGGCAAGATGATTCAGGAACTTTTTGCGGGCGGTTATAAGACCCCGCAGGCCTTTGCGGATGCATGGCTTTCCAGATGGAAAAAAGGAGTGTCCTGACAGAATACAGTAGTAGTTTCAAGCGCCGCTGTGGATATCCGGTCTGCAGCGGCACTTGCCGATTCTTTCGGAATATCTGACACTTTACAATCCAGGAAATATTCTAAGAACTTTAATTGTATTTTACCAGTTTAAAGGTGTGTGCTTCGTTATGAGAAAAAAGACAGACGATTTGCTCTATCGGCTGATGGCGCTGCCCGCCATTCTCCTGTTTTGCGTTTTCTTTCTTTACCCCCTGTTTCGCGGGATCGGTTACAGCTTCACCAACTACAACGGGATTACGCCCGGAAAATTTATCGGGCTGCAGAATTTTATCGATTTTTTCCACGATGACAGGGCAATTCAGGATATTGTGAACACTCTGCAGTTTGGACTAGTGAGCGCTGTGCTGCTTAATGTCTTTGGACTGCTTTATGCATTGATTTTTGACCATAACACGCGTTACTGCCGCGTTGGAAGAACGGTAGTTTATATTCCGGCTGTCATCAGCGGCCTGATTATGGGCTATATTTGGCTGATGATTCTTTCTCCGCAGACAGGCTCCTATTACCAGTTCCTTTCGAATATCCATGCGCCCTGGCTTTTTCACGATACCTTGGGCAGTATGAATAACGCTATGTGGGCCATCATTGCCGTAAACGTGTGGCAGTTTGTCGGCGGGCCGATGATTATTTACCTTGCGGGCCTTCAATCGATTGATCCTGATTTGTATGAAGCCGGCATGATTGACGGCGCAAGCTATTTTCAGCGGCTGTTCCGCATTACGCTTCCGCTTTTGATTCCGTCCATCAAAATTAACGTTATTACAAACATTATCGGTTCACTGGCCGTGTTCGACGTTATTGTTGCGCTGACAAACGGCGGTCCCGGTTTCGCTACCGAATCGCTGAGCATGTTTATTTACCGCAACGCTTACGGCGGCTCAACCGGATATGCTACCGCGGTAGCAGTCATCATGTTCTTTATTATCCTCGTTCCGGTCGCTGTTTCTCTAATTATCATCAATAAAAAGGAGGCCGAAATGTAGATTATGAAGAAATTTTTCCATGTTTTTGTCACTGCGCTCCTTATGCTTTTGGCGCTCATTCCGTTTTATTCTCTGCTGGTGACGGCTTTCAGCTCACAAAAGTGGACGAATGTTCTATACCCGGAATTTTATTTTAAGAACTTTTCCGCAGCGTGGGAAAGCTCCCATTTGGGACGCGCTATGGTTAATTCGCTGATCCTTACTATTTTTTCGATGATGCTGCTTGTCGTGTGTGCGGCAACGGCCGGGTATGCTTTTGCGCGCAATAAGAATCGCTTTCACAAGGTTGCTTTCAACGTTTTTCTTTTCAGCATGCTTTTCCCAACCATCATTATCACCGTTCCGCTCTACACACTGATGAAGCAGATTCACGGGATCAATACTTATTGGGCGATGATTTTGCTGCTGGCTTCGGGAGCTCTTCCTTTTTCCATTTTTCTGTATGAATCCTTCATTAAGGGAATGTCCACTGAGATTGAAGAAGCTGCATACATAGACGGATGCGATAAATACAGGACGTTCTGGTACATTATTTTTCCGCTTTTAAAGCCGGTTACTTCGTCCGTCGTTATTCTGAACGCGGTAGGAATCTGGAATAACTACGGAACGGCCGTCTTCTTTCTGCAAAAGCAGGAAATGCAGACGGTTCCTCTGGCAATCGCCAGCTTTCAGCAAACATACGGCGCAAACTGGAACCTTATGGCTGCAGCGGCGCTGATCGGAATGCTGCCGCCCGTCGTGGTCTTCCTGTCTTTCCAGAAATACTTTATCAAAGGCATTGCAACCGGTTCGGTGAAAGGGTGAAAGTTTTTTCCTTTCCCGCAAAAGCAAAGCGGAAATTCGACTGCGTTAAACCGGTCAGAACTTCGGCTTGCAGTGAAAGGATGGTTATAAAATGAAAATTCTGACCGATATATTTCCATTAAAAGCACAGTTCTTAAAAAACGAACAGGTGCGTTTAAGAATAAGACTCAGCAATCCGGAGCCGCGTTCTAGAAATCTGACGGTTCAGATAACGGTTATGCACTTAACGCAGGCTGTGGAAGAAAAAGAAATTAAAGTATCGCTCAGGGCACTGGAAGTTTTTACTTTGGACGTGGAATTATCGGCCTGGAATACTGATTTTGAGGGATTTGGGGCCGACGTTTCTCTGCTGGAGAATGAGAGCGTCATTGAAAGCGGCTCGACCGCTTTCGATATCGTATCCAATTGGAGGAAAGCGACACGGTACGGCTTTCTCTCTGAATTTGGTCCCGAAGAAACGTCGGACGCCGACGTTGAATTTTTGCTGAAATTCCACATTAATCTTGTTCAGTTTTACGACTGGGTTTACCGCCATGATGATTATATACCGCCGCAGCAGGAATATCTGGATCTGATGGGAAAGAAACATTCCCTGCCGGTGCTGAAGAGAAAAATCAAAGAATGTCATGACTGCGGGATGAAAACTTTCGCGTATGGTGCAGTCTATGCGGCAAGCGAGGAATATTACCGTGCACAGGAAGACAGCGGCTTCTATACAAGCAGCGGCCAGCCTTACCGGTTCATCGATATTTTTTATATCATGAATATCGCGGAGGATTCCCTTTGGCGCAGCCATATCGTTGGGGAATATGAAAAAGCGCTGAAAGCCGAAAACTTCGACGGGATTCATATTGATACCTACGGTTTTCCGAAATCCGGTATTTCTAAAGTGGGAGGAAACGAAAAGGAAATCTATCTGGATAAAGAGTTTCCTGTGTTTATCCGTGACGCACGGGCAAGGCTTTCTCAAACCGACCCGGATTGCGGTCTGATTTTCAACAATGTTTGCAATTGGCCGGTAGACGGCACGGCTGCGGAAGCCGACGCTGTTTACATTGAAGTATGGGAACCATACGAAAGGTATTATCATATACAGCAAATCATCGCGCGGGCAAAAAATGCGGGGAACGGGAAACCGGTTATCCTTGCTGCATATCTGAAGCCTTTCCAGGAAAAAGACCGGGAAACAGAAGCTGAAAACGCGGCTCTCCTTTTAACGGCGGCAATCACGGCGAACGGAGCTTATCATCTTCTGCTGGGAGAGGAAAACGGAGTGCTGACACAGGGTTATTACCCGGATCATTCTACACTTCGTGATGCGTTTTTACCGCGAATGCGGAGATACTACGACTTCATTGTGCGTTATGGCGAAATTCTGTTTGACGGCACGCTCCGCGACGTTTCAATGACGCACTCCGGTGGGGATAACCTCGAATATCAGTTTAAAAACGGCAGATTCAGTCCTTACGCGCAGCCGGATTCGGTCTGGACTGTGATTCGGGAAAGTCATGAGCGAAAAGTGCTGAACTTTATTAATTTGACCGGCAACGGTGAGGATTTTTGGAATAAAGGGAAGCAGCCACCTGTTTTGCAGCATGATATTCAAATCTGTGCTGAAATTTTAAAGCAGCCGAAGGCTGTTTACTGGGCCTGCCCGGACGGTGAAGACGGTAAGCCAAAGTTATTGCCTTACCGGGTTGAAGAGGGTCAGCGTGGAAAAGTTTTAGAAACATGCCTTCCGGAACTGCGGTTCTGGAGTATGATCGTTATTGAATTCTAACAGGAGGACGCTCAGATGGATATTGACCGTAAATGGTGGAAAGAAGCCGTCGTGTATCAGATTTATCCGCGGTCGTTCAGCGATTCGAATGGAGACGGCATGGGAGATCTTCGGGGGATTCTCAGCAAACTGGACTACTTGCAGAATCTTGGGGTAAATGTGCTCTGGCTTTGCCCGGTTTACGAGTCGCCGAATGACGATAATGGCTATGATATTTCAGATTATTATAAAATTATGCCGGAATTCGGCACGATGGAAGACTTTGAAGAACTGCTGCGCGAAGCGCACCGCCGCGGCCTGAAGATCATAATGGATCTCGTTGTGAACCATACTTCCGACGAACACGCATGGTTCCGAGAATCGCGGCGTTCAAAGCAAAGTGAAAAACGTGACTTTTATATCTGGCGTCCCGGCAAAAACGGAGGGGAACCGAATAACTGGGCGTCGTTTTTCACACCGTCGGCTTGGGAATACGACAATGGAAGCGGAGAGTACTATCTCCACCTTTTTTCCAAAAAGCAGCCCGACTTGAATTGGGAAAACAAAAAAGTTCGTGAAACTGTCTATGAAATGATGAACTGGTGGCTTAAAAAAGGAATCGATGGGTTCCGCATGGACGTTATCAACTGTATCTCCAAGACGCAGGGACTTCCCAGTGTACCCTCGCCGAACGCCGGGTATCAGTGGGCCGGCCAATATTTTATGAACGGCCCGGAAGTACACAATTATCTTGGGGAAATGAATGCGCAGGTTCTGTCGAAATATGATATCATGACGGTGGGTGAAACCCCGGGTGTTGCCCCGGAGGACGCTTTCCGCTACGCTGGAAACGACGGACATGAATTGAACATGGTGTTCCAAAGCGAGCTGATGGATGTAGATGCCGGATCTTCAGGCAAATGGGAATCAAAGCCGTGGAGCCTGCCGGAATTTAAGAGCATTGTTTCCAAATGGCAGACGGCACTGGACGGGAAAGCGTGGAACAGTATCTTTTTAGGGAACCATGATCAGCCCAGGTGCCTTTCGCGCTTTGGAAACGACGGCAAATATCAAAAAGAATCCGCAAAAATGCTGGCAACTCTTCTTTTGACGCTCCAGGGAACGCCGTACATTTTTCAGGGCGACGAGCTTGGCATGACAAATATGTGCTTTCAGTCGATAGAAGACTGCCATGATATTGAGGCGATCAACTATTATAAAGGTGCTCTGCAAAATGGCCTGAAACCGGATGAAATTATTGCGCATATCCGGCAAAAAAGCCGTGACAATGCGCGCACCCCCATGCAGTGGACGGCAGGGAAAAACGCCGGTTTTTCACAGGGCAAGCCGTGGATTGAGGTAAACAAAAATTACACTCACATCAATGCGAGAAATGAAGAGAATGACCCGGATTCAATTTTGAACTATTACCGGAGGCTGATTCGCATTCGGCACGAATTTCCGGCACTTGTATATGGGCATTACACACCGTTGTATGAAAATGATAAACACACGATGTCGTACATTCGCACCCAGAATGACACGAGGCTGCTGATTGTACTGAATTTTACAACACATGAGCAGATTTTCCGTCTTCCGGAAGGCTGTTTGTCAGAACATTCGTATGTGCTGACGGATAACATACGGAACGGCGCTTTCGGCTTGGAAAAAGAAATTCAGCTCCAGCCATATGAGGCATGTATTATTGCCCTATAATTTCATAATTCAACATGGCAGCACACGCGAGGAAACAGCATGCTAAGCACGCGGCCAGCCTCTGATGGCCTGCCAAACGAAAAGCCGTATGAATACTGAACTTTTCAGTATTTCATGCGGCATTATTTTTTTTCAATACATAATAATGCATGCTTAAAAATGATCATAATGAGAAAACAGAACCAATTTTCTGAGAATCACCAGTACGGCCTTTTTACCTTGTTTGCATTCCTAACGCTCACATTGACAAGCTGCGCTTTGCAAACATATTATAAAGCAAACTATGAAGGGAGCACCACTTTATATGTCTTGCTTTTTTGATGACGACAGAGACGATGACAGAGAAAATGACAGAGACAATGACCGCGATCGGCGTAGGGATAGAGAATGCTCATTTAGAGATATTCTGGAGAGCCTTGACAGTCTTAATAATCGGCAATTGTGCAGACTTCTGAGACGTATTAGGCGCATCCTCGAATGCGGCTTTTAATATACAAACGATTAGTGGAAAAAAGGGCGTGTCGGATTGAACCGGCATGCCCTTTTTCCAGCTTGAAATTTGCCCCTTACGCAGTTTTTTATCCTGCGTATTCCATTGCCAGTTTTTAAGAAAAGCTGTTTGAATTAATTATCCGTTGTTTTTGTAAAAAGCGAGTTTGCTGAGATTCCATTCGCAAATCATTGATTTATCTACGAGATTTTTATAAGAATCAACTAAAGTCTCATAACAACATCTGGCGGGTAATCCGTCAGCCATCGCCAATGCATAAGACCAAACGCATTTTTTGAATTCTTCTGCAATAAATGGATCCCAATATATCGTGTCAGTATACCCCAGCCATGAGCGACAGCCGTGCTTTACTGCATATTCGCCTATTCCGCCCCGAACTCCTGTACTGCAAGCAAAAGTATACACATCTAAATTTCTCGTCAGGCTTTCAACATTACACCTATCAATAATTGTAGCTTCATCTTTCCCTTGCTGGCCAACCAGCTTTTCAGGATATCCATGATCAAAATCTATGATTAGCCTTGATATCTTTCTATCTCCGGATTTCAGCCAATATAAAACATTGGAAGGTGTAGCTTCGGGCCCACTTAAATCTACGACAGACCAGTGTCTACGCTCTAACGCTTCTTTGAGTCCCTCTCCCATCCAGTTAGTAAAATCCGTCACCCAATCTATTTTATTTCTTATAATCAAGCAATCTTTTCCGTATTTCATAGTAAGAACTCTCCAAATTTAAAAATTTGACAAATTCCTACTACATAGTATGAAATCATTACCAAGGTGTGATTTCATGAAAAACGCCTCACACGCTTGAAAGAGTCAGCATTGTCCGGCGCAGAGAAAGCAGACGACAAAAAAGCGCTGATTCTTCATCAGCGCTTTATATTTTTACAATGTATTTTTTAATCAGGACCTTGATTAAAAATTGCCGAATGTTTTTTTACGGCTAATATTCTTTCCTGTAAAAGTAAAAACACTATAGTCAGTCGATGGAATCGAGCTCATTTAAAGTTACGTCATTTCCTGTTGTGCTTTCTCGGATACCTTTGTCTGCTTTTTCAATTGTTTTATCCACCTGCGGCTTATAGTTATCGTCAAATGTGATTTCAGGCCCGTTTGTCATTTGAACAATATACTCACCGTTTTCCGTTCGGGTGCTTTTTATCTGCTCTCCGTGCATCATGCGGCTCTTGATATTTTCCAGTTTCATTCTTTGTATTTCCATCGTAAAGCCTCCCGGGGACTATTATACCCAATTGCTTCTGTTCGTATTAAAAATCGTTTGCTGATGTTGGAGATTTGTTTGATAAATAAACTGGATGAAATTTATATGAATTTTGGCAATCTATTCCCTTGCTTGATTAATTGGTTTTTCTAATTATACTATATATAACAATTTGATTTTAATTAGGACTGATTAAAAATCGCCTAACGTGATTTTAGAATTAAAACTATCCTGACGATGAGTAAAGCGCTATATATTTAGAAAGCAGGTGGAAGAAATTGAGCAAGGAAATCGTAATTATTAATAAGGGAGAAAAGGACCCCGAGCAAATTGAAAAATTCCTGATGAATTATACTTGTATTGCTTATCTTCAAAATAAAATAACAGGGTATCAGCTGGATATGCTGTTTGATGCAATTATTAAAATTCCCCAAATAAGAGCTGCGGAGTAAAGTTGCCTATTCCTGCCGTTTAATTGATTCTGGGGAGGTACATTCGGTTGCTTTGATTTTACGAACGGTCTGCAAAGCGGCAATCGCACGGTCGATCTCATCCAGAGACAGATTATCACAGATTAACCGGCCGGAGTCTCCGCTCTTACAGGCAAGATTTGTCTTATTTTCGGGTTGATTGGGTGCGGATATGGTTTGCCCAACTGCCGCCGTGTCGACAAGCCCCTCGCCTACAATGTAAGCAATTACGGCGCCCAAAGATATGATTACTCCGCTGATCTGCTGAGTAAGATCCGAATTAACACCGAACAAAGCAAGAACTCCCACAATAAAAGCTGCGAGAGCCAACCAGAATTTTCTTGATGTAAGTTTTGCTTTCATACCTATCCACTCCTTCATCGCAGGTTTTGTTATTGCCTTTTTACGCGTTACGGAGTATACTTCTGTCTGTCACAAATAATTTATGATATGGCCAAGAAAGATATTCCGGACATCGGCAGGTCTTTTTGGCCAAGCAGCCACAATCGGAAAATTCGAAACCAGCGAATTTATATCGCGGCGAGAGGCAGAAAATCCGAGAATTTAACTCTGCGCAATGGACACAATATTTTCTGGGAAAAGGAGCTGATAAAATGAAATTTATAGCACCAATGCTGCTCGGCATTTTGATGGGCTGCGTTATTATATTTTTTGAACCGGAAAAAATTCGCGGCAAGGGTAAATGCAAAATAATTAAGAGCATAAAAAACAGGCTGCATCGGAAGTAATCCGATACGGCCTTTTTTTTATGGAATACCATTCCGGCTATATTTATCTTTCTGCAGCGGCGTCGGCTTTTGTTTTATGAACGGTTCCATGAGGGTGCTTGGGTGGCGCATAAATGGAATATACTTTCAGCGGTATGTTCCCTGTGTTGACGACGTTATGCCATGTTCCGGCAGGGACAATAACGGCGCTGCTTGGGTCGACTCTTGTCTGAAAGCTTAAGTCATCCTTGCGGTTTCCCATTCTGGCAAGTCCCTGTCCCTGTTCAATTCGGATAAACTGGTCAACATCCGGATGCATTTCTACGCCGATGTCTTCTCCCACTTTTATGCTCATCAAAGTAAGCTGCATGTGTTTTCCCGTCCATAAAGCAGTACGAAATGTATTGTTTTGCTTTGTAGCCTGCTCAATGTTAATAACAATTGGCTGCGGACCGTAATCTTTTAATTCTTCATCAGGCATATCTTTCTGCTCCTTTTCTGTGCGATATTGCATAATATGAAAAAGGAACCAGAAAAGTGCCGCAGAATTATAGACTCTATATATTGACATTACAAGTTTAACAAACTACAATATGTCGAAAAACCTGTTGAAACAATTGAAAGATTCATTGCAGCCAGTTGCATGGCTGCGTATGATTAATGCCTGTTAAGCGATTCCAGTTTTGTTTTCGCTTCTTCGAGCGATGTAAACCAGTTTACCTTATATTGAACGCTTTTTCGAAAATATTCGAACTTTTCTCCCTTCAGCAGAATATCGTATCCTTCGTTTGCGCGAACATTAAAGCCAATGCACTTCTGTTCGATGATCACATATTTGGAGCCTTTTGTGTCCCATTCGAAAGAGAATACGGTGTCTCCTACACCACATGGGAATACTTCTGATAATTCAGCCATAATGCCTCCAATCTTCCTCATCTTATCCGTAAGAACCGGTTGTTAACTGCCTGCAGCCTTGTATGAAAAGAGAATAATCTGCATGTAAAAATCTGGGATTAATTCGCTCAAATCTACAGTTACTATACCCAAATTTTATGAAAAATCTTTCGGGTTAATGCCTGATCTTAATTTTGACAAGCAATCTGTTCGGAGCATAGTATATTAACGAAATTCGTAAAGGAGGGTTTTCAATGCGTTACTGGAATACCTGCAGATGGTGTCGCTCCTGGGGATGCAGTCAAGGATGCAGATCTTGCAGAGGTGGCTGCTGCGGCGGATGCCGCCGTTTTTGGGGCTGAATGAATATAGGCACTCACCTAACAGTGAGTGCCTTTTGTTATATGCAATTACCGTGGGGAGGACGTAAATAAAAACAAATCGGCCAATGCGCTACCATCAGCCGATTGTCACCGATTTGTTTGCCATAGACCGCTGCACGCCGGCCCATTTTTAATATGTATCGCTGTACATCTGTTTAGAGTTCCATGACGAGCGACGTAATGTAGCGATCACGTTTCTTTGGCGGTCTGCACTTCTTTGGCGGTTGGTGTTCCGCGTGTTTTTTTTGCCCCGTCGCAAGTGCAACTAAGAACCTGGTTGTCATCCCAGGCTCAGGGTATGGTGCAGGGGCAAAATCAAAAGCTTGGTCATTGAACCATCACCTCTTCTGACTTGCCCTTAGGGCTGTCTCTATTTTATTATATTCCCAATTGAGAAATAAGCCGAAATATGTTTCGTAATAAAATTTTACCTGTGGGCATGATGACGCATGTTTTAAAGATTATTCTAACCGAATAGACCGGCCTGTAAGCCTCTGGAGAAGTGGACGTATCACGGATTTTTCGGTGGTGATTATTATTAACGTCCCGCAATATTCCGGCATAAAATATTACGGAGGTGATTACTTTGTATTTAGATCCGCGATATGACGAGCTGGAAAAACTACTAAAAGGGCCGGCAGGCGCACAAGCCATACTCAAGGGCAGCCCGAGCTATCCGAACATAAATGGAATGGTACTTTTTTATCAGGCAGCCGGCGGCGTTTTGCTGGTCGTACAGGTGCAGGGTCTTCCCCAGGGAGCGAATGCATGCGCCGAAGATATTTTTGGGTTCCATATCCACGAAGGAAGATCGTGTACCGGAAACGCTCAAGACCCTTTCGCAAATTCAGGCCCGCATTTCAATCCGAAAAACTGTCCTCATCCTGCGCATGCAGGCGATCTGCCGCCACTTTTTGGTAACCATGGCTATGCGTTTATGGTCTTTTTTACGGATCGATTCTCTGTAAACGACATCATAGGCCGTACGGTAATCGTCCATTCGAAACCTGATGATTTCAGGTCGCAGCCTTCCGGAAACTCAGGCGACAAAATTGCATGCGGCAAAATTGAATCCGCGCAAGGTATGGTTTGATAAGCTTTCAAGAACAACAGCATTACCCGGCAGGAGCATACAAAACGGTATGCTCCCTTTTTATGCCCTCGGCGGGATTTTGAAATAAATAGTGTCAATATATATGATATATATTGACATTCAATACAATATGTTGTACAACTAAAGTATTCTTGGAATGAAAGGATGTTTTATATGAGCAGAAATATAACAGTAATTGGCGGAACTTTAAGCCAGCAGGAGATTGACAGCTATGTGAACCACATAGCGAAAGAATATCCAAACCGACCTTTGAAATTTCTGAAAATTGAAGTGGACGGCGAATATGTGAACCTTAATTATGAATTCGAACCGGTTCCCTTCGAACGGATCCGCAGGATTACGGGCTATCTCGTTGGCACAATGGATCGCTGGAACGATGCAAAGCGGGCCGAAGAACGCGACCGTGTGAAACACGGAGTGGCCTGACACAACTAAATAGAAAAAGGGAAAAGCCGCAGGAGATTACTTCCTGCGGCTTTTTCTGGTGGGGTATCAAATGCATTTTCTGAGGGAAGATATAGAAATTAGTTATCAGCAGTAAATGATAGAGCGTTTCATTTTTTAACGTAAAACGCATTATAGGTTAATTTTCACGTCAGACGTTATTCTGAATTAAAACTCGATTAGAAAGGGAAAATCTGTATGGAAGAAAGAACTCCCTGTGTGTACTGTGAGAATTTTCAGGGGTCCTGCTTTATGGCGCAGGGAAAACTCGAAGTTTTCAATTTCTGCCCCATGTGCGGAAGACCGTATACCCCCAAGGGGGCTGAGTTGCTGAACGAGCGGAGAAAACCGGATTCCTACGACGCACAGCATCCGTAATTACAGCGCGTTTCGTTTTGTCTTAATATCTTGAAAGAGCATATGCATCTGGTTAGGAGTTATTAGTTTGCCGATGTATGCTGCACCGATTGAATTCAGAATATATCGTACAATTTTTTCATCACTGAAGTTATTTACCGCCTGAACCATGTTTTTATAATTCGTAAACGATTCTTTCTTTGCCAAGTTGAACGACTCCTTTTTCTGAATTATTTACTAAGTTCGCTGACAACCGGTAAAAAAATGGGGTTGATCT
>DATALZ010000054.1:0-2105 GCA_036260805.1 Caproicibacter sp. | reverse complement strand
CAGCAGTCAGCCGCGCATTTTGCGCTGCGCTGTCCCCGCCGCAAAGCGTCACACGGCTTAAATGGCCTTTTCGCTTAAAATTTGCTCCTTTACAGAGCAGGAACTCCCCGCCCCATACCGTTCCGTCTGTACCGTAACCGGTTCCGTCAAACACAACTCCGATACAGCCATCCAGATGGTGTTCCGCCATCACAGACGCGGCATGGGCATGGTGATGCTGTACCTTTATTGTTCTTCCTAATGATAGTCGTTCGGCTTCTTTTTGCGCCAGAGCGGACGAAAAATACCCGGGATGCAGGTCACATACAACAGCATCGGGCAAAATTCCGAAAATGCGTTTCATTCGCTCCAACGACATTTGATAATTTTGCGTAACCCTGTAATTTTCAAGGTCGCCGAAATACTGGCTCAAATACGCCCGATCTCCTTTTAGAAGGCAAAAGCTGCTTTTCAGGTCTCCGCCCGCTGCAAGGATCGTCTTTGCAGACGGTTTATCAAGAACAATCGGCAAAGGAACGTATCCCCTGCTGCGCCGGATTGTCTGCGTACCGCCGCTAAAAACTCGTGTGACGGAATCATCCAGCGGATTCAGGATTTCCCTTGTATTATACAGCACACCGTTTAAATATGGCGAATGCAGTGCAAAAATATCTTTATCTTTTATGATGATTGGTTCGGATGTAATATTTCCACTCGTTGCGATCAGCGGACCGCACTCCTGTGTCAGAATCTGATGCAGGCCGGTATAAGGAAGGAACGCACCAATAAATCGACTTTCCCCGCTGACGCCGCTGCAGAAAATATCTCGCTTCTTTTGAAGCAGCACGATTGGCCTTGCCGACGACTGGAGCAGCTTCGCTTCATCCTGGCTTACAAAGCATGATTCACATATGCTTTCCAAAGACGAATACATAACGGCAAACGGTTTTTTCTCTCTGCCTTTGAGCAGGCGAAGACGTTCCACCGCTTCCTCACAGAATGGAGAACACACGAACTGGTATCCACCCACACCCTTTAAGGCTAGAACAGCACCCTGTTTCAGCAAAGCAACGCCCAATTTCAGGGCATCCTCTTTTTCACAGACTGTTCCGTCCGAACCCTGGTACAGAAGCTGAGGCCCGCAGTCATAGCACGAAATCGTCTGTGCGTGGCGCCTGCGGCCTGATTGATACTCCGCAGCACAGGAGTCACACATTGGGAAATCAGTCATTGTGGTATTTTCCCTGTCGTACGGCAGAGTTTTCATAATGCTGAATCTTGGCCCACAGGACGCGCAGCTGATGAACGGGTAGCGATACCTTCTGTTTTTCTTGTCGCCAAGTTCTCGGCTGCATTCGCCGCACATCGGCAGATCCGGTGGAATCAAAGGTGTTTCTGTACAGCCTGCGGGCTTCTCTCCGCTTTCTGCAATGCAAAAGCCTTTAAATTTTTTGTCATCTGTCTGCTTTACGTCTATTTTAAGGACATAAGCACCATCCGGTGCCTGTTCGTGCAGCTGACGGATCAATTCATTCACGGACGATTTCTCGCCGGATGCGTAGATTTCTACGATACCGCCGCAATTCCTCACAAGACCGGAAACGCCGGCCTGCTTAGCAAGGCCGGCGACAAAGGGCCGATATCCGACCCCCTGCACTATTCCAATTACCGTAATAAAAACGGTCATTCCAATTCTATGCTCTCAATCTTTAAATTGCTTTCAGGTTGCGCTTTTTGTTTCATCAGCCGTAGGCTTGCTGTAAACATCGGTCTTCTTTTCAGCACCCGGCTGCGTATAAGCCTGCTTCATGGAAAGGCATTTCTTTGGGCAGCTCTCAACACAGTAGCCGCACTGAATACAGCTGAAGCGGCTGATTGACCATGTCTTTTCGTTACGGTCTACTTTAATCGCACCTGTCGGGCACTTTTTCGAACACAGTCCGCAGAAAATGCAGACGTCGATATCATTTTCAATATGGCCACGGGTACGTTCCGCATAAACTCTTGGTTCCTGCGGATACAGCCTTGTAGCCGGCTTTGAGAACAAATTGCGAAACTCGGTCTTTGCAAATGAAAACATGCTCATTTTACTCACCTCTCGGTACAACTGATGCATGGATCAATGG
>DATALZ010000014.1:0-153427 GCA_036260805.1 Caproicibacter sp. | reverse complement strand
AGCCTCTCACGAGCCACTTCCTCCACCTCGGCATAGGCAGAGCGGATTTTTGGGCTGTAGTACTTCACGGGTGTCGGCATGTCGCCGGTAATGATCTCGGTGGAGTCGTGAAAAAGGGCAAGCAGCGCAACTCTCTCCTCGTCGGCGTGTCCCCCGTACCTCGTGTTTCGAAGCACAGCGAGGGCGTGCGCAATGACGGCCGTCTCAAAGCTGTGTTCGCAGAGATTTTCGCTGCGCGTGTTGCGCATCAGCCCCCAGCGGTTAATGTACTTCATGCGGGAAAGCATGGCGTAAAAGTGATGCATCTCAGTTTTCCCCTTCCGCAAAATTTCATTCGAATAATAACCGTGCCCAATGCAGAGTACCTTTTCTAATCATAATAGGCCGCACGAATTTTTCAAGACGAATTTTGAAGAATTCATAGTTTTATGTTTTTTTCGGGTAAATTCTTATGCTATAATAGGTTTATTCTTGTGTTTGGGAGGGGGCGGTGCCGGTGATGCGTCTGCACGACCTGCGCGGCAGTACGGCCGGCTATTACCGGCGAAAAGCGTTCTTCTGTGGTCTCGGAGTTGCTTTTCTCTTTTTTATCCCGTTTATTCTCTTTGACCAGGGTTATTTCCTTTTTTACGGTGATTTCAATGTTCAGCAGGTACCGTTCTACCAGATGTGCCACGACGCCATCCGCAGCGGAAACTGGGGCTGGAGCTGGACAACCGACCTCGGCGCCAATTTTATGGGTTCCTATTCGTTTTATCTGCTGGGCAGCCCGTTTTTCTGGCTGACCATTCCCTTCCCAAGCTGGATGGTGCCGCACCTGATGGGCCCGCTGCTGATACTGAAATTCGGCTGCGCGACCCTGACTTCGTTCCTCTACCTCCGGCGGTATGTGCGCCACCCGAACTACGCCATTATCGGCGCGCTTTTGTACGCGTTTTCAGGTTTCTCCATCTATAATGTTTTTTTCAACCATTTTCACGAAGCGATTGTCTTTTTCCCGCTGATGCTCTGGGCGATGGACGAATATATGTACCACCGCCGCAGAGGAATTTTCGCGCTGACGGTCTTCCTGTGCTGCACGGTGAACTACTACTTCTTTGCGGGACAGGTTGTATTCCTTGTAATCTACTGGATTGTGCGTATGCTCTCGGGCAGCTGGTATATTACCGTGCGGGACTTCCTGCTGCTCTTCTGCGAAGCGGTCATCGGGGTGCTTTGCTCCTGCGTTCTGCTGGTGCCAACGGTGATGGCGGTTATTCAGAATCCGCGCGTCAACGACCCGCCCAACGGATGGAACGCTCTGCTGTACGACTATAATCAGCGATACATTCATATTCTGGAATGCTTTTTCTTCCCGCCGGACATCCCCGCCCGGCCGAACTTCACACCGAATTCCGAAGCAAAATGGGCTTCGCTGGGCGCGTGGCTGCCGCTGTTCAGCATGAGCGGAGTGATCGCGTTCCTTCAGTACCGCAAAAAGCACTGGCTGAAAACCCTGCTCATGATTTTGTTTTTCATGGCTCTTGTGCCGATTCTGAACGCGTCGTTCCAGCTTTTCAACATGGCGTACTACGCCCGCTGGTACTACATGCTCACCCTGATGATGTCGCTCGCGACCATTGCCGCGCTGCAGTATGCCGACGTGAACTGGAAGCGCGCCGTTCATTGGACAATCGGCATTACGATTGGCATCGCCCTACCGATCGGCCTGCTGCCCAAAACAACCGACAACGGCACCGGCGGAAAAAACACCGTCTACGGCCTTGAGGATTACCCGACCCGTTTCTGGGCATACGTCGCCATCGCGCTGCTCAGTATTGCCCTGATGGTGATTATCTTCCAGTATTACAACCGCGACCGGAAGAAATTCCTGAAAAACTGCATGATAGGGATTACGCTGGTAACGGTGATTTACGCGTCGTACTTCATCGCCCTCGGCAAAACGCAGAGCGACGACACGCACAACTGGATTATCCCCTACTCGCTCAACAAGGGCAAAGATATTAATCTGCCGGACAGCACGGTTTTCAGCCGCATTGATATTTACGACGGCATGGACAACCAGGCGATGTACTGGCAAAAGCCGACCATTCAGGCATTCCACAGCATTGTTCCCGGTTCTGTGATGGACTTTTACCCGTCCATCGGGGTGCAGCGCGACGTCGGCTCCCGCCCGGACGTTTCTGTTTACGGGCTGCGCGGTCTTACCAGCTGCCGCTGGCTGTTTGACCCGATCAGCAGCGGCAAGGAATTTACCGATTCCGCCGGAACGACGGCAATGCCCGGCTGGAGCTACTACGCGACGCAGAACGGCTGCAAAATCTACCAGAACAACTACTACATCCCCATGGGATTCAGCTACGACTCCTACATTACGCGCTCGGAATACAACGCCATATCGGAAGCCGACCGCCATCTGCTGCTGCTGAAAGCGATTGTGCTGGAAGACTCGCAGGCTGCCAAATACGCGGGAATTTTGAAACATCTGGATGTAAACGAGCAGGTATATTCCAAAGAGGAATACTATAACGACTGCACCGCCCGTAAAGAGACATCCTGCTCTTCCTTCCATTATGACAACGGCGGATTCTCCGCCACATTCACCTCGGACAAAGACCAGCTTGTGTTTTTCAGCGTTCCCTGGGAGGGCGGCTGGAGCGCGCAGGTCAACGGAAAGGCTGCCGAGATTGTGAAAGTTAACGTTGGATTTATGGCGGTAAAGGTTCCGAAGGGAACCTCGTCCATACGGTTCAATTACCAGACTCCCGGCGTTAAGCTGGGTGCGCTGATAACACTGGGCGGATTCGTCCTGTTCGGCGTTTACTGGTTTTTCACCCGCAACCTGAACAAAAAGAAGAAAAGAAAAATTTACCGTGTGAAATACCCGGTAATGCCGGATGAACCAAAACAAATTGAAGATAAAGCCTCAAATACAATTTTAAAAAGCCCACAGTGAAAGGATGGCCGTCATGCCTGTCGTTTATCTTGTCATTCCATGCTACAACGAAGAAAAGGTTCTGCCCGAAACTGTAAAGCGCCTCACCGAAAAATTAAAATCCATGGCCAACGCTGGCCTCGCCGACAAGGGAAGCCGTATGCTTCTTGTCGACGACGGAAGCCGCGACGCAACATGGAGCATGATCTCCCAGTACAGCAAAGAAAACGAACTGGTCGGCGGCATTAAGCTGGCACATAATCGCGGCCACCAGAACGCACTTCTGGCCGGATTGATGACTGCCCGCAAATACGCTGACTGCGCCATCAGCCTCGATGCAGACCTGCAGGACGACGTGGATGTTCTGGATGAATTCGTGAAGAAATTCAACGAGGGATGCGACGTGGTTTACGGCGTGCGCAACAAGCGCGACACCGACACCTTTTTTAAGCGTACCACGGCGCTCGCCTTTTATAAATTCATGGAAGTCCTTGGCGTGGACGTGGTTTACAACCACGCCGATTACCGCCTGATGAGCCGCCGCGCGCTGGACGCGCTGAGCGAATACCGCGAAGTAAACCTGTTCCTGCGCGGACTGGTTCCGCTGATCGGCTTCCGCAGCGACACCGTTTTCTACGACCGGCACGAGCGTTTCGCCGGGGAATCGAAATACCCGCTGAAAAAGATGCTCGCGTTTGCCGTGGACGGAATTACCTCGTTCAGCGTGAAGCCGCTGAAGCTGATTTTCAACCTCGGTGTGGTGACAATGTTCGTAAGTGTGATCGGGGTGATCTGGTCGCTGATTGCGCATTTTGCGTGCGCCTCTGCCGCATGGATTCCGGCGGTATGGTCGCTGTGGCTCCTCGGCGGGATGATTCTTTTATGCATGGGCGTCGTCGGCACCTATGTGGGCAAAATCTACAGCGAAGTGAAGGCCCGCCCCCGCTACCTGATTGAAGAGCAGGCAGAGCCTTCATCTGCGGCAAGCCAAACCAAGTCTTAAAATACGGCAGAATAAAAAAATTCAGCTTCCGCGAATTTGCGGAAGCTGTTTTCTTTGTTATTGTTCCGTGATGGTTCGGATTGCATTTTCAAATTTCTCAATCGAATCATGACCGGTTCGATACCAGATGCCGTGAACGCTGATTTCATCCCCGGAAATCACGATGTCGCCATACCGGTAATGGTTGGTGTCGACGCGGAACATCCACCCGGCGGGGCTGCCAAGATGCGGGCTCCGCTGCAGCGGCACAGCATTATATGCATCCGCAAATGCCTGGATTTTACCCCGGTCTTCTATGGTTTTGGTCGTCGGCGGAGACGGAAGCATCGTAACGGTAAGCTTTGTGACGTCGCCTGCCGCAAGTTTCGGCGCGGGCATCAGCCATAGAAACCAGACGGCACCAAAGACAAGAACCGTCGCGAGGGTAACCATAAGGATACGCTTTTTCAAATGCCTCTCCCCCTTACTACAATTTATTTATAGCAATTTAATTTTAATCAGGCGGTAACCATATATTACCTTTTTAAAAATCTTTTGTAAACAGAAAAAAGCGCCCGCGGCTTTAAAACCGTGAGCGCTGTTCTTTATTATGAATCGGAGAGGTTCATTGGTCAGTCGGCGGACTTTTTGCCAAAGACATGTACTGGGGCTTTTCCAAGAGAAATGCTGTCGCCGAGGCTGTGAAAACCGAGGACGGTGAGAAAAATCATCAGGCCTGCGGAGAGAGCCTCCCACGGAGCTTTGAGCAGGAAGGCCTGCCCCTCGGAGAGCATCCGCCCCCAGCTTGGCGTCGGCGGCTGAATGCCGAGGCCGAGGTAGCTCATGCCGGACTCCGCCAGAATGGCGTTCGAAAGCCCGATGACCACCGCCGGAACAACGGACGAAAACAGGTTCGGCAGAATGTGCCGGAACAGGATGCGCCCCGTCGACGCACCGCAGACACGCTCCGCCGCGATATACTCCCGGTTTTTGCACTGCTGCGCCCCGCTCCGGGCAATGCGGATGTAACTTGGCAGGAACGCGATTGCAAGCGCCGGGATAATGGTGTACTTTCCGCCGCCGCAGACGGTTACCGCGACAAGTGCCGTTAGCACGCCGGGGAAAGAAGCGAGCGCATCGGTTAAGCGCATGATGACGGCTTCCGCGGCTCCGCCCGCGTACCCAATGAACAGGCCGACGGAAATGCCGACAGTGCCGCTCAGGAAAACGGTCGCCGCGGCGACAAACAGCGAATACCGCGCACCCGTTATGGCGCGGCTGAAATTATCGCGCCCGAACTGGTCGGTGCCGAACAAGTGGGTCAGGCTCGGAGCCAGAAACCGCTGCGCCGGGCTCATGGCATACGGGTCGTACGGCGTGTAAAACAGGCTTCCCACGGAAAGCAGAACCATCACGCAGGCCAGCGCCAGACCGAGCCGGAACCGGAAATTCTGTTCATCCCTCATCTTTATGACCATCCCCCCTCATTCTCGGGTCGGCCCAGCGCATGAGCAGATCGGCAAGGAAATTTGCGACCGTTACAAGAAACGCGATGTAAACCACCAGCGATTCCATAAGCGGAAAATCACGCGAGGAAACCGACGAAATCAGCAGACGCCCCACGCCGGGGATACTGTAAACCTGCTCAATGAGGATGCTGCCGGAGAAAATCTCCGCCGCCATCATTCCGAGCAGGGTGATTGCCGGGATGGACGCGTTTTTGAGCACATGCCGCCACAGCACCCGGCTTTCGGTCAGGCCCTTGCTGCGCGCAGTATCCGCGTAGCCGCTGTCGGCTTCGGCAAGGATGGACGTGCGAAGGAATTTCGCCGCGGCTGCGATATTCGGCAGGGCGATGGCAAGCGCGGGAAAAATGAGGTAGCGCAGGAAGCCGCCCGCATCCTGCCGGTAATCAATATATCCGCCCGGGGTAAACAAGCGGAGCAGAATGCCGAAAATCCAGATGAGCAGCACGCCGATAAAAAAGCTCGGCAGAGTGAGGTTCAGCATCGTGAGGGAATTCAGGAAGCGGCCCAAAAACGAATTGTGCCACCTTGCGGAAAGGACTCCCGCCGGAAGCGAAAACAGAAGAATAAACAGCAGGGAAAGCCCGGCAAGGGTCGCCGTGACCGGCAGGCGCTCAAAAAGGAGCGATGAAACCGGCCTGGAATACTGGAGCGACATGCCCATATCGCCGCGCAGCAAACCGAAAAGCCAGCTGAAATAACGCTGCGGCATGCTCTGGTTCAGCCCCAGCCGTGCATGGAGTTCGGCGAGGCTCTGCGGCGTGGCCTCGGTTCCCAGAATCAGCTGTGCGGGGTCACCCGGAATCAGGTTAAATGCGGCAAATGTAAGAATGGAAACAAGAATCATGGTCAGGAAAACCGCAGCCAGTTTTTTCGCGCAGAATCGCATTCGATATTCCTCCATCTGTTAAGGTTGTTCTCTCCCCGCCGTGGCAGGGAGAGAACTCACTGCTGTTGCTGTAATCTCTATTTTGAACCGGAGGACTGAATCGCGGAAGCGTCGAACACATAGAGCGGATAGGATGTATAGCCTGTAAACCCGGTTTTGATGGCGTTCAGGCTTGAGATATCCTCAATATAAACGCTCGCGGCATCTTTTGAAAGCTGCTCCTGTGCCTGCTTATAAAGCTGTATCCGCTCCACTTCGTCTTTTGCCGCACCGGCCTTTTGGTAAAGGCTGTCGTAAGCGGGGCTGGAGTAATTCACAAAGTTCTTGGAATCGGTGGAAACATAGCGGCTCAGGTAGCTTTTCGGGGAAAGCGTGGAGCCGTCCACCGAAATGATGGTGGACTGATATTCACGGTTCTGGTAAACCTTACTGAGCCAAGTTGCAAAATCGACCTGTTTGATCTGCACCGTGATACCGGCTTCCTTGAGCTCGTTCACAATAACCTGCGCGGTATCCACATGCACAGTGTAGTTCGACGGAACCGTAATGGTCATGGAGAACCCGTTTGCATAACCCGCCTTTGCAAGCAGTTCCTTTGCCTTCTGCACATTATGGTCGTAGGCGTGGGTAAGGGATGAATCAAAATATTTTTTCAGACCCGGGATCACCGGCGTGCCGCTGCGGACTCCCTTGCCGAAGTTTACCGTCTGGATGATGGCATCCGGATCCACCGCATAGCTGACGGCCTGACGGACTTCCGGCTGATCGAACGGTTTCTGCTTATTGTTCAGAGCAAGCATCTGCACGGAATTGGAGTTGGACGTAATAATCTGAAATCCGCCGCTGAGCTGCGAAGCGACGTTATTGGCAATACTGGCGCCATCCGCGCTGCCGCCCTGCAGATCCGTAAGCAGAGCGTTGGAATCGGACTCCAGCTTAAACGTAATTTTATCAAGATGAGGCACGCCCTTTTGCCAGTAATTCGGGTTCTTCTTCAGAATCAGCGACTGCTGAGGCGTGTAGGAATCAAAGCAGTACGGCCCTGTTCCGATGGGGTGCGTATCCTGCTGCGTATATCCCTTGGGCACAATTGCCGTGGTGAGATAAGGCAGGAAATCATAATCCGCCTGTTTCAGATGGATTTTCACCGTCGATGCGTCGGCAATCTCCACCGATTTGATATTTTTCAGATCGGAGACAAGCAGCTTGCCGCCCGAAAGCCCAGCCGCGGTATCGAGCGAATATTTCACGTCTTCTGCGGTAACATCTTTTCCGTTGTGGAACTTTATCCCTTTGCGCAGCTTGAACGTGTACGTGAATGCGTCTGCCGAAACCGTGCTGCTCTCCGCCACGGCGGGCTGCAGATTGCCGTCTTTATCCGGCTTTACAAGTCCCTCGAAAATATTGAACAGAATCTGGCGCGTGTCTGCCGAAGTGGAAAGGTAGGGGTCCAGATGGTTCGGCTGCGTCTGCAGTCCATAAACGAACTCTCCGCCGCCGTTCTTTAGGGACGACTGCGCGGCGGAAACAGAAGCGGTACCGGACGAACAGGCTGCAAGAGAAAGCAAAACGGCTGCGGCCAGCAAACCGGATGTGACTCGGGTGAAAAATCGGTTTTTCATAATAGACTCCTTTAACATCATTATTATAAAAAACGGGCAGAATCTTTCCATAGTCTTCCATGCGCGGCGGATTTCACAATTTTAAACGCGTAATAACTCCCTCGCCGGGGACAAAGCCAATACCGTATTTGGGTTCACACAATATCAAACCCAATAATTGAAAACGTCAATGAAAACCACTTAACTGTTCGATAAAAATCAAGCTGAATGGGGAGTCCTGGGGGTGCAGGGGGATTTTGTAGAACCCTCTCGCCGGGAGTTCCAAATCCCCCTGCGCAAACTTTGCGTCCTTTCTTTCAAGACAGAAAGGACGGGCCTGTCCGGCCTAAGGACAATCCAGAAATTATCAGAGCCTTGATTCTGTGGAAACACATTCCAGTGTTTAACCGTTTTCAGTACAATCTTTACTATAACTTGTAATTCGAACCAGTGGATATTGAAGTTATGCTAACCGGTATTGGCTTTTCATAAGCCGTCGCTGCAAACAAAGACCCAGGTGGCGGAACAGGCCCCAACCGATAAAAAAAGCCGCACCCCGGGTCAAGCCCCTTTCTGCAGCCACGGCGAACCCACAGAAAATGACTTATCTACCCGGAATGCGGTTTTTGTATCACGGCAGGTAAAAATCCAAAATAATGGAATGTTCCGCGGCGCCGCGGCCGCAAATCTGCCAGAGAAAGCTCCTTGCGGTGCGGAGGAGTGCCATTTTGTACACAAACCTGTTATGTACCTCTTTCTCCTTCTTCGTCAGCCGCCGGATGTCCCTTCCCGTTTTATTACTGTATATAATAATCATTAGTTAAAAATTTGTCAAGCAATTCTTTCAACTTTTTTGTGATGTCCCTACAGCAATTCCATTTCAGATCGCGAGATCATAGATGTGTTCACAGTATTCAAAATTTACACAGCAAATTTTTTAAATCTATCATGCAATCCTCGAAAACAGCTAGGATACGGCTATAGTGCGCTTTAAGAAGTCGGAAAAGTTTCTTCGTTTCTGCCTTTCCAAGCTCTGGGAACATGGTGTATAATAAAAAGAAAAAAGGAACGGCTGATTTTAGTTCAACCGCGGCGCCTTTTGCCGCTGCGACTGCTGAAAATAAGCCGCCCAGTCAAGATTACCGGAGGGAATATCCGTTGGCAGAAATATATTTTGATAATTCCTCCACCACAAAGGTTTGCCGTGAGGCAGCCGAAAAAGTGATGGAAGTTATGACGAACGATTACGGAAACCCGTCGTCCCTGCACACAAAGGGATTTCAGGCGGAACAGGAAATGCGCGGCGCTAGGGAAGAAATCGCATCGCTGCTCGGCGCAAAACCGGAGGAAATTTATTTTACTTCCGGCGGAACCGAAAGCAACAACATCGCCCTTTTCGGCGCGGCCAGAGCCAGAAAAAAACGCGGGAACCGCATTGTAACCACCATGATTGAACACCCGTCCGTTCTGAACACCATGAAACGTTTGGAAAAGGACGGCTTTGAAGTCGTATACTTAAAACCGGATTCCTTGGGCAAAATTACACCGGAGCAGGTAAAGGAAGCCGTCACGCCCGATACCATCTTAGTGAGCATGATGCGCGTGAACAATGAAGTCGGCAGCATTCTGCCGGTGGAAGCCGCGGCGGATGCGATTGAGGAAGCTAAGGCTCCGGCTCTGCTGCATGTGGACGCCGTACAGGCCTTCGGAAAACTGCCGCTCCATGTGCAGAAGCTGAAAATTGACCTGATGAGCGTAAGCGCGCATAAAATTCACGGGCCGAAAGGCATCGGTGCGCTGTACCTGCGTAAGAATGTTCATATTGAACCGCTGACCTACGGCGGTGGGCAAGAAAAGAACATCCGCCCCGGAACCGAGAGCATGCCGCTCATTGCCGGTTTTGGCGCGGCCGCGAAAGCTCTGCCGGATACGGAAGCTGAGCTTGCCGCTATGCGTGAGCTGAACGGATTCTGCAGGGACGAGCTGGCCAAAATCGACGGAATCGTCATTAACTCGCCGGAGGACGCCCTGCCCTACATTTTGAATTTTTCGACCTGCGGCATTCGCGCGGAAACCATGCTGCACTTCCTCTCCGACCATGAAATCTACGTTTCCTCCGGATCGGCGTGCTCCAAGGGGCATGAAAGCCACGTCCTCAAAGCGATGGGCCTGCCGAGGGAGCGCATTGCCTCGGCTTTACGCCTGAGCTTCTGCCGCTGGAACACCAAAGAAGAAGTTGAAAGATTCATTG
Organism: Caproicibacter sp.; assembly: GCA_036260805.1. Lineage (GTDB taxonomy): Bacteria > Bacillota > Clostridia > Oscillospirales > Acutalibacteraceae > Thermocaproicibacter. The sequence continues at coordinate 143,243 of DATALZ010000014.1, read as the reverse complement.
CCGCGCTGACAGAAGGCCTTGCCGCCATTACAAAGCGTCCTCTCTGAATCTGAAAGGATTGTTAAAAAACATGAAAGAAGTCATTCTCATCAAGCTGGGCGAGGTCGTGCTCAAGGGCCTGAACCGCCGCAGTTTTGAAGATATCCTGCTGAAAAACATCCGCCGCAGAATCATCGGCAATTTTGAAATCCGCGAAGCGCAGTCCACCGTCTATGTGATTCCGCGCAACGGCGCCGACCTTGACGACGCGGCAGAACGCGTGGCCAAAATTTTCGGCATTGCCGCATTCTCCCGTGCCTGTGAAGTGGAAAAGGATATTTCCGCAATTTGCTCCGGCGCGGAGGAATATCTGCATAAAGAGCTTTTAGGCGTAAAAACTTTCAAGGTGGAGTGCAAGCGCTCTGATAAAAGATTCCCGCTGAACTCGCCGCAGATCTGCGCCGAAGTCGGCGAATATCTGCTGAACAAATTTCCGAACCTGAAAGTGAACGTGAACGAGCCGGAATATACCGTACGGGTTGAGGTACGCGATTTTGCCGCCTATGTGCACGGCAACGCGCTGCGCGGTGCGGGCGGAATCCCGGTCGGCACGGGCGGAAAAGCCGCCATTCTCATCAGCGGCGGCATCGATAGCCCGGTTGCGGCGTGGATGATGGCCCGGCGCGGCGTGGAGCTGACCGCAGTCCACTTTGCAAGTCCGCCGTACACCAGCGAACGCGCCGAACAGAAAGTCGCCGACCTGCTGAGCCGCGTTGGCGAATACGCGGGACACATGACCATGTTTACCGTTCCGTTCGCAAAGGTTCAGGAAGAAATCATGGCAAAATGCCCGGAAGAGCTGTTTACCGTGATTATGCGCCGGTTCATGATGCGCGCGGCGGAGAAAATTGCCGTGAAAGAAGGCTGCGGCGCCCTGATTACCGGCGAAAGCCTCGGGCAGGTTGCAAGCCAGACGCTTCAGGCAATCGGCTGCACCGACGAGGCCGCGCAGATGCCTGTTTTCCGTCCGCTCATCGGGATGGATAAAGTGGATATTATCGCGATTGCGCACCGAATCGATACCTATGATCTTTCCATACAGCCCTATGAAGACTGCTGCACAGTCTTTACGCCGCGCCATCCGCGTACCCGCCCGGTGCTGAAATTCGTTCAGCAGGCTGAGCAGGCACTGGACGTTGACGCACTCATTGAGGACTGCGTATCGCGCGTAAAAATCACCAAAATCTCTCCCGACCGCTGACAGCCTGTAAAGTCTGCCTTGCAAACTCAAACTTTCCAGTCAATGAGAAAGGATCGTTATAAGCATGAACGCTGAAATCATTTCCGTCGGTACGGAACTGCTGCTCGGCCATACCATCAATACCGACGCATCGTTTGTTGCGCGCGAGCTTTCGCCCGTGGGCATTAACCTTTTGTACGCCTGCACGGTCGGCGACAACCCGGAGCGACTGAAAACCGCCATTAATACCGCTCTGCAGCGCAGCGACATCGTCATCACAACCGGAGGTCTCGGGCCCACGGGCGACGACCTGACAAAGGAAACCGTTGTTGCCGCTGCCGGTAAAAAACTGGTGATGCATCAGGAAAGCATGGAACGCATTAAGCGTTATTTTCAGGGCAGAACCCTTGGGGAAACGCAGAAAAAGCAGGCGATGCTGCCGGAAGGCTGCACCGTGTTCCCGAACGATGTTGGAACCGCCCCCGGATGCGGCTTCCGCACGGAGAACGGCAAGCTGGTGGCAATGCTGCCGGGGCCTCCGTCCGAGTTGATCCCCATGCTGAAAAACTATGCGGTTCCGTTCCTGCTTCAGGGCACGGAGAACGCCGCGATTGTATCGCGCATTGTGCGTGTGTTCGGTCTTGGCGAGGGATATGTTGCCGAACAGATTGACGACCTGTGCAGCAAGGAGAATCCGACCTCCGCAACATACGCGAAGGACGGAGAAATGTTCGTCCGCGTGACCGCAAGAGCAGAAAATGAGGAAAAAGCAAAGGCGATGTGCGAACCGGTCGTCGAAGACCTGAAAAACCGCCTTGGGGAATACTGTTACGGCATCGATGTGGAAAGTCTGGAGGATGCGGTCGTTCATCTGCTCACGGAAAAGCACCTGACCGTTGCAACGGCGGAATCCTGCACCGGCGGACTTGTGGCAAAGAGGATTACGGATATCCCCGGATCTTCCGCGGTGTTCCACATGGGCGTCGTCACATATGCAAATGAAATCAAGACAAAGCTGCTCGGCGTGCCCGAAGAAATTCTGAAGCAGTACGGCGCGGTAAGCCCGCAGACGGCAAAGCTGATGGCGCAGGGCATCCGCGAACGCTCCGGCGCGGATATTGGCATAGGCATCACCGGAATTGCCGGGCCGGACGGCGGTACGCCCGAAAAACCGGTTGGGCTGGTTTACCTGGCGCTGAGCGACGGACAAAACGTCTGGGTTCGTGAAATGCGCGGCGGAGCGCGCGGCAAAGGGCGCGAATATCTGCGCTTTTTGGCAGCGTCCAATGCGCTGGACATGATCCGGCGCCGGGTGCTGAACCTTGGCGGACTGGAAGAAGCTGCATATTGCCGGCAAAACCGCAAGGGATAACCTCAAAACGGAGAGCATCGAAAGGATGGTCATCGCAATGGAAGCAGGGCTGCTATTTTTTCTGGCCCGCAGAACTTCCGCGTGCCAGCGGGTCATGAACCGCTCCGCAGTTTACTTTGACGTGGAAATCTCTGACGTTCGGGTCTGCGTACAGGAGAAAGGGCTTAACGGAAATATCTCGCGCCTTCTGAAAGAACGCCCCATGATTTTTCTGGTGGGCGCTTCCCCGGAGTACCGCCCCGACTGCTCTGAATCCATCTTCAAGACTCTTCATGTTCCCCTTGACCGTTTGGGCGAGCCGAAAGGCATCCTGAAGCTCAGGGGAGCGGACAAAACCGGCTACCTGATTGAAAGCATGAATCAGGCGATTATTCTTCTGCCGGACGACCCCTACGAGATTTTGAAAATGCTCCCCGCGGCTTTTGAGCGGCTGAAACGAAAATTCGGCCTTACGGGAGAATTCCCGAAGGCCGAGCACCCGGATTATGAAAAACTGATTGCTTCCTGCATGGAAAAGCAAGAATCAAATGAAAAAGCGGAAGACCCAACCTGAATGCGCACTCCGCAAAATCATTCAGCCTTTTTCCTATGGTAAAAGTATCCTACTGTGCCAAGGATAAGTTCCGCAACTGCTAAAAGATAAAACTTTGTTGAATTTACCTGCAGCATGCCAAGAGAATAGATGGAAGACGCCGTATGTGTCAACATATATATCTCGAAAATTTTGGATGAAACATCTGAAAAAAATATTGCAATGCCTAAAGTCATACAGCCAAGCAGAAATAATATTCCCGAGAAAATCAATGAAATCTTGTGCAAAACCATGCTCCAATCTAATATTAATGGATTTTTACAATTTAATAGGCTTTGTGCCGTAATGGCAGGCTCTTACATATGTAGAGCCTGCCTACGTCGCTTAGTCTTAAAACTCGCTTGTTTGATTTAAAGCCTTGTCAGGATTTTATCTTTGAATCTGTTGAAATATCAGTCCAACCGGTTTTTGCGCTGTGCCTGAACCTGTGGGATAAAGTAAACCGCCCATTAACTCACCTACATCATAGGATTTCTCATGATAATTTGTGAACACTCTTAATTCAATTTGCTGATTGGCAGGTACAGTGAAGCTATAGGCTTCTTCGACACCCAATCCCGAAACAAAAGTGAATCCCACAGCGGCTTCAACAAGTTTAGAATCGACTTCAACACTGGCAGTAAATGAACTTGATGCCGTTCTTTTGTATGTTTTAGTAACACTCGCAGGCCCATTATAAATGCTTGAATCGTAGTCATCCCAATAGCTGTAACCTGAACCTAAATCCTTAACATTGTATATTTTTTGAGTCGTATAAATTACTTTTGGTAATAAACCGGCATTTGTATTATTCTCTATTTGCTTGCATCCTTGAATATTACTAAAATCACGGAAGTCATAGGTGATTTTAGTAATCGACTGTGGGTCATTTAAATTTTGTTGTTTTGCAATTTCTGCAATTTGCTTCTTATCGGTTATTATGATTGTTCCGTTTTTTGTACCGCTAATCGCTTTCGTTCCATGATCTTTGATCTGTTCCAAATATGGTAATTTCGTCGGTAATTTTGCTGACTTTTCTGAATTGCCTATTTCGCTTGCAAAAGCACTTGAACTAAATAGAGGCAGGCATAAAACGGCAGAACAAGCAATGCCTAATATTTTTTTAGCTAAATTTTTCATGACAGTACGTCCTTTCCAATTGTCAATCAAACTTGTTTCCCCTACGTTCACCGGGCAATAGAGTTCTTTGCACATTACCGGCCCATGGGCCCTCACATCCTCTCACGTAGTTTGTATCTATTTACATTTTAATCCAATTTTTAGGAAAGTCAATAATATTTTGCCAATATTGAATTTTTTTAAATTGCTACAAAAAAACACTGGGGAATCGAAATCGGTTCCCCAGTGTTTTTTACTCGTGTTATGATTTTCCGGTTGCCTGCGAGAGTTTGACGGTAGCCGTAAAGGTCTGCCCTGACGATGACCTTGCCACGGTGAGTGCGACCGTCTCACCCGGTTTTTTGGCCGCGATTGCCGAAGCGAGCGCGTTCTGGTCTGTTACGTCTTTGCCGTCAATTTTTGTAATGACGTCGCCCTTCTGGATTCCCGCGGCGGAAACATAGCTGCTGGAGATGGATGAAACGTAAAATCCTGTGGAAAGGCCGTAAAAACGGGCGGTCATGTTGTCAATATAGGTGCCGGAAACGCCAAGCACAGCGCGGTCTTTCACATATCCGTACTGTTTGATCTGGCTGATGATGGGCTGGGCGGTATTGATCGGAATCGCAAACCCGAGGCCTTCATATCCGGTCGCCACGATCTTGGAAGAGTTGATGCCGACAACCTGGCCTTTCATATTGACAAGCGCTCCGCCGGAGTTGCCGGGGTTAATGGCAGCATCAGTCTGGATGCATTTCATGGTATAGCCGGTCTCGGAGTTCGTGATTTCACGGTTCAGAGCGGATACATAGCCGATTGTCACGCTGGAGTTGAATTCCATCCCACCCGGGTTGCCGATTGCCATAACACTGTCGGCTACCTGCAGATCGTCGCTGGAGCCGAATTCCGCAGCCGTCAGGCCAGTTGCGTCAATCTTGATTAAAGCAAGGTCGGTGATGCTGTCGCTGCCGATGAGTTTTGCCTGGTAGGTTTTTCCGCTGGAAAGGACAACCTTCAGGCCGGATGCGCCGGATACCACATGCGCATTGGTAATGATATAGCCGTCGCTTGTCGCGATGATACCGCTGCCTTCGCTGGTGGGCGAAACTTCACTTCCGCTGCTTGTGCTCGTGCTTGTTCCGGTGCCGTAATCATTCGTACCGTTATCATTTCCATTATCGCTGTTTCCGTACCCGTTGGAATTGCCGCGCTGATACGTTGCATTCTGGCTTGTGCTGCTGTAGCTCTGGATGCAGACAACGGACGGAACAACCTTCTTTGCCACCTGCTGCTTGGTCAGTTCCGATGCTGTCGCAGCTGTGTTTGTTGTAGACGCCGAACTGCTGGAGCTGCTGTTTTTTACAATAGTGAACGCGGCGTTCGTGCCGTTGGACTGAACCTGAATATAGCCGCTGTTAATGAGAGCCGTAAACCCTGCAATGGAACCCGCTGAAATCACCAGACAGGCAAGCACGCCCGCGAGAGCTTTGCGGAATGTGTGCTTCTTTTTCCTTTTCGGTTCCTGCGGCGCAGTCTGTACATAACTTTGACCGTAACCGCTGTATGGATAGCTTTGGTTCGTACCGGGATTCCCCTGCGTTCCGTAATTACTGTAAGAATAGCTTTGCTGCGAAGTCTGGTTCTGCTGTGTTCCCGGAGCACTGTATGGATTGCTGCCGGAACTTTGATTCTCCTGAGGTTCGGACGGCCTGCTGTAATGGTAGGAATCGCCCTGCCAGACTGTACCGTTTGTTTTATTCGGGTTCTGGTTCTGATTGAAAGCTCCGTTTGGATTGTTGCTTTCGTTGTTGTCTGAGCCGCTTATATTTTTGTTGTAATTGGGATCATACATCACAATCACCCTTTCTTAAATTCATCATGGCTATATTATCCGCCAATTCTGTGAAAAAGGTGTGTAAAACAAGTGAGATTTTCATGAATAAAATCTGAAAAAAGTGTAAACGACGGTAACTCAAACGACCATTTGTATATATAGAATTATATGGAAAACCGTGTTGATCCGGTGTATGATTATAAATTGAGGTGATTCTATTGACGATCCGATTCACAGGGAAACGAAAAGCAATACTCCTCACCGTTGGCTTTATTAATATAATACTTTTGATTTTCTTAACAATATATTTGTTTCATACGGAGGATGCTTCAAATCTCGGCAATTATGTTTTCCAGACAACAGGCGGCCATGTGCAGGATACCCAGCAAACGGACGATACCATTTGCTGTCTGTTTTTTAACAACGATACCGGAAATTGTGGAATCATAACATTCGACAGGCTGCCGCTGGGTCGTTGTGTAAGACGCACAATCGCATACGAGGGCAAGGAGAAGCGCGCCGTCGATTACTTCAAAACTTCAAAGAACGGCCGGGCTTTTACATCCTTTGCATGCGGCAGCCGCAACCTAAACCATTATAGTACATGCAATATTACAATAAACGGGAAATCCTATACAAAAAATACAGAAGGAAAACCTTTCGTATTCTTAATAGATTTTTATTCTGGCGTTGACAACATGTCCGATTCTCAACCTGATATTAAATTTCTAAAATAAGCACAATGACCGCAAAACGCCCCCGCACGGCTTTCGCCGTACGGGGGCAATTTCATTGCGGAAACTATTACAGTTTGGAGAGTTGCTCGAGGTGTGCGTAGTCTTCCTTCGCATACTTCTCGGCTTTCGTGAACAGCTCTTCTGCGCGTTCCGGGAATGCGCGGGTCAGAGAGTTGTAACGAACTTCGCCCATGATGAAGTCACGATAGGATTCGGTCGGAGCCTTGCTGTCGAGCTGGAACGGATTCTTGCCCTGCTCTGCAAGACGCGGATCGTAACGGAAGTTCTTCCAGTAGCCTGCAGAAACAGCCTTTTTCTCTTCGAGCTGGGAAATACCCATGCCGCCCTTAATGCCCTGGTTGATGCACGGTGCATAAGCGATGATGAGAGACGGGCCGTCGTAACTTTCAGCTTCTGAAATAGCCTTAATGGTCTGGTTGTAGTCGGCGCCCATAGCGATATGAGCAACATAAACATAACCATAGGTCATGAAGATGCCAGGCATATCCTTCTTCTTTGTCGACTTACCGGTTGCCGCGAACTGAGCCACGGAGCCGATTGGGGTGGACTTGGAAGCCTGCCCGCCGGTGTTGGAATAAACTTCGGTATCGAAGACGAGAACGTTGACGTTTTCGCCGGAAGCGAGAACATGGTCAAGGCCGCCGAAGCCGATATCATAGGACCAGCCGTCGCCGCCGAAGATCCACATGGATTTCTTTGCGAGGTAATCCTTGTCTGCAAGGGTCTTCTTGGCAAGTTCAGCAACTTCGCCGGAGCCGTTTGCAGCTTTCTGGAGTTCTGTAATCAGCTTGTCAGCAGGTGCACGGTTTTCGATGCTGCTCTTTGCAGTATCGAGATATTCTTTGCTTGCTGCTTTCAGAGCATCGGAAGCGTCAGCAGATGCTTCAATAGCCTTTACATAGTCTGCCAGTCTACCGCGGATTGCGTCGTTGGCAAGAGCCATGCCATAGCCGAACTCTGCGTTGTCTTCAAACAGGGAGTTGTTCCATGCCGGGCCGTAACCTTTTTCGTTCTTGGTGTACGGTGTGGACGGTGCGGAACCGCCCCAGATGGAGGAGCAGCCTGTTGCGTTGGCAATATACATTCTGTCGCCGAAGAGCTGTGTAACCAGCTTTGCGTAAGGAGTTTCGCCGCAGCCTGCGCAGGCGCCGGAGAACTCAAGCAGCGGTTTGCTGAACTGGCTGCCCTTTACGCTGGTCGGTTTGAACTTTGCGGTAACTTCGGCCTTCTGCGGAATCTTTGTGCCGTAAGCAAATGCTTCCTGGCTCGGCATCTGGGTATCCATCGGCTTCATAACGAGAGCCTTGTTGCCCTTCATGCCTGGGCAGATTGTTGCGCAGGAACCGCAGCCTGTGCAGTCGAGTGTGGAAATGGTAACAGCAAATTTGAGGTCCGGAAGAAGAGTCATTGCCTTGTACTTCATGCTCTTCGGAGCTTTTTCCGCTTCTTCAGCAGTCATAGCGACCGGACGGATAACAGCATGCGGGCAAACATAAGCGCACTGGTTGCACTGAATGCAGTTTTCAGGAATCCATTCCGGAACATCAATGGCAATGCCGCGTTTTTCGTAAGCAGCGGAGCCGGACGGAACAGTACCGTCTGCAAGGCTCATTACAGCGGAAACCGGCAGATTGTCGCCCTGATGGTGGTTGGCAGGATTCATGACCTTGTTTACATAATTGGTCAGAGCTGCTTCGCCGCAGTCAACCGTAGTTGCCTTGGTGTTGTCAACAGCATTCTTCCAGGATTCCGGAACGTTAACCTTAACATATTCACTCGCGCCGCGTTCAATTGCGTCGTGGTTCATCTTAACGATCTTTTCGCCCTTTTTGCTGTAGGACTTCGTAGCAGCGTCCTTCATATATTGAATTGCTTGATCCTGAGGGATGATGTTTGCAATATTGAAGAATGCGGACTGCAGGATCGTGTTGATACGGCCGCCGAGTCCGATTTCCTTGCCGAGCTTTACGCCGTTAATGGTATAGAAGTTGATATTGTTCTTAGCAATATACTGCTTCATCTTTGCCGGCAGATGCTCGTCCAGTTCCTTCTCGTCCCATTCGCAGTTCAGCAGGAAGCTGCCGTTCGGCTTCAGGTCCTCAACCATGTCGTAATCATTGACATAGGAAGGCTTATGGCAGGCAACAAAGTCAGCCTTTGTAACATAATATGTGGACTTAATCGGTTTCTTACCGAAACGCAGGTGGGAAATCGTCAGGCCGCCGGACTTCTTGGAGTCGTAAGCGAAATAGCCCTGAGCGTACATGTCGGTATGGTCGCCGATGATTTTGATGGAGTTCTTGTTTGCACCAACGGTACCGTCGGCGCCGAGACCCCAGAATTTGCAGGAATGTGTTCCGGCAGCAGTTGTGTCCGGATTTTCCTTAACTTCCAGAGACAGATGCGTAACGTCGTCTTCAATGCCGATTGTGAAACGCTTCTTGCCTTCTGCAGCCTGCATGTTGCGGTAAACGGCAACGATCTGGCCCGGGTTGGTGTCTTTGGAACCGAGACCATAGCGGCCTGTGTAGATTGGAAGAGTTTCAAATTCGGTGTCTTTCAGAGCAGCTACGATATCGAGGTAAAGCGGTTCGCCCATAGCGCCGCGTTCCTTGGTACGGTCGAGAACGGTGAGCTTCTTCACTGTCTTCGGCAGAACGGCGGTCAGGTATTTCGGAACGAACGGACGATACAGATGAACCTTTACAAGGCCGACCTTTTCGCCCTTGGCGTTCAGGTAATCGACAACTTCTTCTGCGCATTCGCATACGGAACCCATCGCGATGATGACTTCGGTTGCATCCGGAGCGCCGTAGTAGTTAAATGGCTTGTAGTCTGTGCCAATCTTGGCATTGACCTGGTTCATGTAGTCGACAACGACTTCCGGGAACTCATCGTAATGGGTATTGCTTGCTTCGTTGACCTGGAAGAACAGGTCGTCGTTTTCAGAAGTACCCTTTGTGGAAGGATGTTCCGGATTCATTGCATTGCGGCGGAACTGATCCACTGCGTCCCAGTCGAGCATGTCCGCAAGATCCTTATCGTCCCAGATATGGATCTTCTGGATTTCATGGGATGTACGGAAACCGTCGAAGAAGTGCATAACCGGCATTCTGCCCTTAATGGCGGAAAGGTGAGCAACTGCGCCGAGGTCCATGCATTCCTGCGGGCTGTTGGAGCAGAGCATTGCCCAGCCGGTCTGACGGCAGGCATAAATATCGGAATGATCGCCAAAAATACAAAGTGCCTGCGTGGAAAGGGCACGGGCTGAAACATGCATAACTGCAGGCAGGAATTCGCCGGCGATCTTGTACATGTTCGGGATCATGAGCAGCAGGCCCTGGGATGCAGTGTAGGTTGTTGTCAGCGCACCGGCTGCCAGAGAACCGTGAACCGCACCGGAAGCACCGGCCTCGGACTGCATTTCTGTGATTTTTACCGGTCTGCCGAACAGATTTTTCCGGTTGGCCGCAGCCATTTTGTCGGTCTCATCCGCCATAACTGATGATGGCGTGATGGGGTAGATGGCTGAAACGTCGGTAAATGCATAAGATGCATAAGCTGTGGCGTTATTACCATCCATGGTCTTCATTTTTCTTGAATCCATTGAAATATTTCCTCCTTACGGATTATTAAGCCTTGGTTGTACGAGTCCTGAAAACACGCACATTCAAATAGTATCATTTTTTCGGTGCTGTGTAAAGTTAAACCTATAAAAATGTCTAACGGAAATCGAATCAATTAACATTTTGTAAATTAACTTCTTTTTCCTGTTTTTCCGGAAGAAATTAAAGTAAATAAGTCGGAAGAAGAGGCTTCGTTTTTGCCGCTTCACCAAGCTTTGAAAACTGTTTTTTAAATTGACAGAAAAGAGTAAAAATTATACAATCATCCTAGGCCTTGTTTAAAAGATCAAGGAACTTATATATTTCGATAGCGTTTTTGCGAGAACGCTGTATTATGACTGCTGTTGTTTCCCGAAATCAGCAAAAAAACTTCTGAGAAATCGCCAAGGTGCTGGCTCATGATAAGGGCTAAACCTTTTGCTGCTATATATAGGAGGGAAACGGAAATGATGCTGCATTTTTGAAAGGGGTAAAAATATGCCGCCCGATTGTTCGGTTCATCCTGCCATGGTGCTCTCCGCTGCCGGAACACAGCCGCACAGCGATGCCTGGCTCTCTGTCCTTCTGCTCGCCGTACTGATTTTAATTAACGCTTTCTTTGCGGCGTGTGAAATTGCCATTATCACGCTGAAGGACGCTAAAATAGAAAAAATGGCGGAAAACGGGGACAAAAACGCGCAGAAAATTCTAAAGCTGACGTCCAACTCCAGCCGGTTCTTTTCCACCATACAAATCGGCGTTACGCTGGCGGGCTTTCTGTCTTCCGCATCCGCCGCGCAGAGTTTTTCCGACAGTCTGTCGTCCCTGCTTCACTTTCTGCCGCTTTCCGAATCGATGATCCGCGGACTTTCGACTTTTCTGATTACGCTGATCCTCTCGTACTTTTCCCTTGTATTCGGCGAATTAGTCCCAAAAAAAATCGCCATGAAGCGTGCCGAAGAGATTTCGTTTCGGTTTATCGGCCTTTTAACCGGAATTGCGGCGGTTTTCCGCCCGATTGTTTCGCTGCTTACGGCTTCAACCAACGGAATCCTGCGAATCCTCGGAATTGACCCAAGCGACTCTGAGCAGACCGTAACCGAAGAAGAAATTCTGATGATGGTCGACGCCGGTGAAGAAAAAGGTGTTCTGGACGAGGATGCCAAGGATATGATTTCGAACATCTTCGATTTCAGCGACAGCACGGTCAGCGAGATTATGACCCACCGCACCGAGGTAGGCGCGGTGGAGGACACCGCAGGCATTCCCGACGCGGTCGCGCTCTCGATGGAACTGGGCTACTCGCGGATTCCGGTCTTCCATGACGACCTTGACAACATACTGGGCATTATCTATATAAAAGACCTGCTGAAATACGTAGGCGCGCCCGTTGACCCGAACGTAAAACTCACCGATTTGATGCGCCCCGCCTACTTCGTGCCGGAAAGCAAGCTGTGCGCCGACCTCTTCTCGGAAATGACCGCCCGCAGATTACAGATTGCCGTTGTAGTAGACGAATACGGCGGCACCGAGGGAATTATAACGATGGAAGACCTTCTCGAATCCATCGTTGGCAACATGCAGGACGAGTATGATACCGAAGGAGAAGAAATCCAGCGCGAAAGCGACAACCGGTACAGTGTGGAAGGTACGGCGTCGGTTGAAGAAATTTCCGACCTGACCGGCTCGGAGCTTCCCGAAGGCGATTACGATACCATAGCTGGTCTGATGATGAGCCAGCTTGGGCGGATTCCGAAAGAAAACGAACACCCGCACATCAAAGTTGGGAATCTGACGCTTACCGTCGCCGAAATGGACGACAGGCGCATTGCACGCATCACCATAGAAAAGGAGATACCTCATTCGCAGACAGGTACTCCGGAGCAAAAAGCCGCGCCGCGGCAGCCCTGATTGATTTTTCCCTGATTTTACGGTATGATAGAAAAAGCCCGGGTTCTGTACCCGGCGGTCAGTCGCAACATCCTGACCTTAAACAAAACTACGGGGGAATAAAAATGAATCAGCGTTCCAATCGTGTCCTTTATCTGGCGCTGGGCGCCGTTATCGCCGCCCTTTATGCGGTGCTGACTTACGCAGCGGGGATCGCTGGCCTGGCATACGGGCCGGTTCAGTTCCGCTTTTCCGAAGCGCTTACCGTGCTGCCGATGTTTACTCCGGCTGCGATTCCGGGGCTAACCATAGGCTGTCTGCTTTCGAACATATTCAGCGGCTACGGTATCTATGATTTGATTTTCGGAACCGCCGCTACGCTGCTGGCAGCTATACTTACCCGTGCGGTACGAAAAGTGCGCTACCGGGGAATCCCGGTTTTAGCGCCGCTTCCGCCCGTGATAATCAACGCGCTGGTGGTCGGTCTGGAAATTACCGTGGTTGCAGGCGGAAAACTTGACCTCGCGTCGTTCAACTGGATTTTGTTCTGGTCAAACGCAGGCTCCGTCGGTCTCGGCGAACTGGTTATCTGCTATGTGCTCGGCCTGCCGCTTGCCATGATTATTGAAAGAAATAAAAAGCTGAAATCACTTTTGCGGTTTTAACAGGAAACTCTCCGGCGCCAATCATGATGTTGCGTGAGGCGCCGGATTAACAGAACAGCATACAGTCCCGCCAAAACGGCGGGGCTTTTTTATGCCCTTTGATGGCTGATGAACGGATTTTTTCGAATATTCTCAGGCTCGTTTGGCAGAATAACATTAAAGTTTTCCGAAAGGAAGGTCTGCACCTTTGACTGTCTCTAAAAATGAGTATAAGAATATGGCGAAAAAAGCGTCGCCCGGCTCTACTTATGCCAAAGATATGTTTCTGGCGTTTGTGTTCGGCGGCGGAATCTGCACGCTCGGCCAATGCTTTCTGGATCTTTACCGGTACCTGAAATTTGATGAGAAAACAGCCGCCGCTTTCGCATCCATAACGCTGATTGCATTAAGCGCAATTTTGACTGCCACCCGCGTTTACGACAACCTTGCAAAATATGGCGGAGCCGGAACGCTCGTGCCAATAACCGGGTTTGCAAACTCCATCGTCGCCCCCGCCATGGAATTCAAGAGCGAGGGACTTGTGCTGGGGATTGGCGCGAAAATGTTTGTTATCGCCGGGCCCGTTTTGGTTTACAGCACCGCCGCGTCCATCCTTTACGGGCTGATTCTTTACTTTTTTCATTTATATTGACCGCGGTAAGCGAAGGAAAGGAAGGCTGAACAATGCCTGCAAGGGTTGGCAAATATACCATTCAGTTACAGACAAACCCCGCCGTTCTCGGGTTCGCCGCGGTAGTCGGGAAAAAAGAGGGCGAAGGCCCTTACAGCCAGTACTATGACCAGTGCCACACCGATACAACGCTGGGAGAGTCAAGCTGGGAAAAAGCCGAAAGCCGGCTTCAGAATGAAGCCATTCATATTGCCCTTCATAAGGCAAATTTAAAAAACACTGATATTGACTGCATTTTTGCCGGCGATCTGCTGAACCAGTGCATCTCCTCGACGTTTGGACTGCGAAGCCTTGATATCCCGTTTCTTGGCCAGTATGGCGCCTGTTCCACAATGGCGCAGACGCTTGGCATCGCTTCGCTGTTTGTGGAATCCGGCGCGGCGAGCCGTACGGCTGCGGTTACGTCTTCCCATTTCTGCTCGGCGGAGCGCCAGTTCCGCTACCCTTTGGAGTACGGCGGACAGCGCACCCCGACCGCCCAGTGGACGGCAACCGCTTCGGGAGCGATCATCCTTGGGGCAAGGAACCAGTATCCGACGGCAAACGTTGGAATTCAGGCCATTACATTCGGCAGGATTGTGGATTACGATATTAAGGATGTCGCCAACATGGGTGCGGCAATGGCTCCGGCAGCGGCAAACACGCTGATTGACTATTTTAACGATACCGGTACAAACCCGCAGGATTACGACCTGATTCTGACGGGCGACCTCGGGCTTGTGGGAAGCAAACTCCTCGACGATATCATGAAACGGGAAGGAAAGGACATCTGCCCTGTTCATAACGACTGCGGGCTTATGATCTATGACCGCGAGAAGCAGGACGTCCACGCCGGCGGGTCAGGCTGCGGATGCAGCGCAGCAATCCTCTGTTCCGCGATTCTGCAGCAGATGAACGCGGGGCAGCTCCACAAAATTCTGTTTTTGGGAACGGGCGCGCTGATGTCGCCGACATCTTCGCAGCAGGGCGAAACCATACCCGGCGTCGCGCATTTGGTTTATTTAAAGTCTTAAGTAAACGATGATTAAGTCGTCAGACAGCAATTCGAAGCCGCGAAAATACTGGACTGAGCGGCTTCTGAATTGCTTTAATCAGCGGTTACTTAGGCAGGCTGTGCCTGCGCGCATAACAAAAGCCGCCCTGAAACAGGGCGGCTCATGCTGAATAGCTTTATTGTTTATAAAGCTTTTTTGAAAGCTGCTAAGTCAAGCTGATCGGCACAGCCGTTCAGGAATCCCGCCAGCTCGGTGAGAATTGTCTTTACCCCGCCGACGCTGTCGCTTTCCACATTCAAAGGCATAATGGGGTCGTGAACGCTCAGGCGGAGCAGGAACCAGCCGTCGCCGTGCGCCTTATCCAGCGAAACGCGAACGCCTTCAAAATTATCAGGTGCTACCGTCCAGCCGGGCTGCTTGCCGGCGTAATCCATCAGACCGGCAATTACGCCTTCGCCGACCTTACGGAAATCTTCCGCAGGAATCGGGAAACGGAGTTCCAGCGCTTCCGCCGGTTCTTTGAGCGGCTCCAGCAGGTCTTCAAGCGTTTTGCCCTGCGCGCGCAGCTGTGCGGACTTAATGATGATTTTCGTTACGAGATATGCGCCGTCGTCGAGAAAATAGTTCTCCTTCATTGCGGCGTGGCCGGACGTTTCAATTGCCAGCGGGCAGTTGACGCCCTCGCCGTTCAGACGAATGGCTTCGTTGATTACGTTGCGGTAACCGCGCTTAAAGCGGCGGTGCTTTCCGCCCAGCGTTTTTTCAATATATTCTTTTAATCCGGAAGAAGTAATGGAGTCTGTTACCACCGTTCCGCCGGGGCAGTTCTCGAGTGCGATGGCAGAAGCAATCGCTACCAGACGGTTGCGGTTGATTTCGTCGCCCTTCGCGTCTACGGCGCCGCCTCGGTCAACGTCGGTGTCGAAGATCACGCCAAGATCGGCCTTTGCTTTTACAACCGCGCCGCAGACGGATTTCATAGCCGTTTCATTTTCCGGGTTCGGGATATGGTTCGGGAAATGACCGTCCGGCTCAAGGAACTGGCTACCGGAAACATCCGCTCCGAGCGGTGCCAGAACATCCGTGGCATAGAAGCCGCCTGCTCCGTTGCCCGCGTCCACAACTATGTGGAATCCGGCAAGGGGATGGTCATAATCCTTCGCGCTTACGCCCTTCTGAATAATTTCGCGCAGACGGGCACAGTATTTTTCCATATAATTGATCTTTTGGGTGCTGCCGGATGCAGGCTGGGGCTTGTCCCCATCCTGAGCATGCTGAAGAATCGCAACAATATCCGGCCCATCGAGGCCGCCGGCGCGGGTAAAGAACTTCAGGCCGTTCCGGTTGAACGGGTGGTGGCTGGCGGTGATCTGCACCGAACCGTTGCAGTCAAGGTCCTGCGTTATCATGAACATGGCAGGAGTAGAAGAAAGCCCGCAGTCCAAAACATGGACGCCTCCTGCAGTGAGGGCATTTACTACATCCGAACGAATCCGTTCCGCGGAAATACGCGGGTCATGTCCTACCGCTACGGTCAGCTCGGATACCGCCTTTTTCTCATGTGCGGAAAGCCAGAGGGCAAAGCCTTCTGCCATTTTTGTAATTGCCTCGTCCGTCAGGTTTACTTCTTCGCCGGGTACGCCTTCCACAGCCGCGCCGCGGATATCCGTACCGCTTTTAAATTGTTGCCAGTATTTTGTCAGCAATATACTTACTCCTTCCGATTCGTTGATTGCCGGGCCTGAGTCCGGTTTCCTCTTCTATAGTATACCTGAAATCCGGCTGAATGGAAATCAATTTGAAAACATAAAGAGAAATCTTTCAAATGTTTCCATAATATTATTGCCGGTTGAAAACCAGAATACAGCAGCAGTTAATTTTGGAGGAATGGTCTTATGGCAAATTTAATTCAAATTCGGGAGCTTTACAAAACATACCGCATGGGCAAAAATGAAGTCCATGCGCTGAACGGTGTTTCACTGGACGTAACCGAAGGCGAGTTTCTCGCAATTGTGGGCCGTTCCGGTTCCGGAAAGTCAACACTCATGAACATCATCGGCTGCCTGGACACACCGACCTCCGGGCTGTACATGCTCGGCGGCGAAGATGTTTCGGGTCTGAGCGAAAGGCGCCTGACGCAGATTCGGAACCGCGAAATCGGGTTTATCTTCCAAAGCTTTAACCTCATCGGCAGCCAGAATGCGCTGGAAAACGTGGAGCTTCCGCTTTTGTACCGAGGCGTAGAGCGCAGTGAGCGCCGCCGTCTCGCAGAGGAAGCGCTCTGCGAGGTTGGCCTTGCCGGCCGAATGACCCACCGGCCTGCACAGATGAGCGGCGGGCAGCAGCAGCGGGTGGCGATTGCGCGGGCAATTGCGGCAAAACCGCCGATTATCCTTGCGGACGAGCCTACGGGCAACCTGGATTCGAAATCCGGCAGCGAAGTGATGCAGATTCTGCATTCGCTCAGAGACGCGGGAAGAACCGTCGTCCTGATTACGCATGACGACAAAATAGCGCGCGAAGCGGACCGCATTGTCCGGCTGAGCGACGGGTGTATGGAAAGCGATGTTCTTTCCTGCGGATAACTTTTCGAAAAATTGCAAAGAAACCCCGAAAAAAGCCAAAAAAGTTTGTAGGTTTCTCCAACGGTGTTTTATTGACAACGCGCCCCGTTATGCTATAATAAAGCCGGCGGAATATTCCGTCGGTTAATTATAACGGATCTGATTAAGGAGGGGTCAAAATGGCATCATCTCCAATTGAACTGCATGATGTTGATGTACCGGCGTTTCTGAAAGTCCTTGATGAGTGCAAGGGAAAAGTGTTCCTTGTATCACGCGAAGGTGACAATCTCAATTTGAAGAGCAAACTCTGCCAGCTTGTTGGCCTGACCAAATTGATTGAAGGCGGCAAAATTGCCGAAGCTTTTATCATTTGCGAAGATCCCGAAGACGAGCAGAAACTTTTCCGCTTTAATCTTTTCGGAGAGAACGGAAAGAGCCCGAAATAACCCGGAAAGTCACAGAATAACAAAACGGCGGCCGAAACGGAAAATCCGTTTCGGCCGCTTTCTTTATTTTTCTTCGTTAAAGAACTTTTCCCAATCAAAGTCGCTTTTATCGCTATCGACCGGTTTGGCCTGCGCTTTTTTCAGGTAACGGTTCTGTTCGGACTGCGCTCTGCGTTCTTCCGGAGCCATTGTGCTCTTCGGTGCGGGCGCGGGAGCGGCTGTCTGGGGCTTCGGCCTTGCCGCCGCTGGAACCGGAACCGGCTTGGTATCGTCCGAAACAGGGGATTTTTTCGGTGCCGGGTTCGGCTGGCGTACACTGCGAATTACCTGGGAGTCGTCGTGCTTTTTCCCGTCGCTGTAAGAACTGACATCGGTAAAGACAATGGTATCGTCTTTCGAACTGTGTTTCCCGGGGCCACCGGAACCGCCGTGGCCGCCCTTGCCGCCTTTGTTATGAATAAACTGCAGGTAGATGAAAATTCCCACGCCGGCAACTCCAAGGACAATTAAGGCAATGCCGATTGCCAGCAGTGTGGAAAAGCCGCCTGTGGAAGTCGGAGCCGCGGAAGAAGCCTGCGAAGACGATACGGCGGAGCTCACGTCGGAGCTGCCCGAGGAATTCAACAGAGAATTCCAGTCTTCCGAAGAAAGCGTATCGGGCTCGCTGGCCGCCTGATTTGCCTGGTTAGCCGCTTCTTCAATCTCTTTTTGCTTTGTATCGACCGAATTAGCCGCCTGGGAAGATGCTGCATCCGAAGCTTTTTCCCATTCTGCGGTTAAGGTTGTATCGCTGTTGATCGGCATGGAACCAGAAACTTCCGTGCCGTTGACCATCCATGCAACGAACTTATATCCTTTTTTATAAGGCGTTTTAAATTCTGAGACCGTAGTGCCTTTCGTAACACTCGCGCTGCTTCTCATTCCGGAGCCGCCGCTTAGATTAAATACAACCGTAACGGTGGAGCTTTGCGATTCATGCGTCACACCGCCGCCGGTTCCGTCAGAGCTGGAACTGCCTGTGCCTTGTTTGCTTGGAGCGGAAGTTCCGCCGGAACTGCTGGAACTCGAGCTTGAGTTTCCCGTATTCGGAGTGGATGTACTTGCTGTGCCGGACGTTGTTTCCTTCGTGATTTGCTGGCTTTCCTCAGCAAATGCGGTGAAAGTAAAAGCAGAAATGCAGAACGCCAACACAAGAGTAATCACTATGTATTTTTTGGCTTTATTGCTCATATTTGCAGTTCCTCTCAAAATAAATGAAAATTATTATTATCATACCATATAATCTACCGATAATACAACCATAAATCTATAATGTAACAAAGCTTTAACCTGTTTGAAAAGAATTGTCTGCGGTGTTATAATCTTCAAAATACGAAACAAATTTTCAGAAGCGGAGGGATTCCCATGCAAACTCTGGAGACAGAGCGCCTGTTCCTGCGGGACTGGCGGGAAAGCGACCTGGATGATCTTTTTGAATATGCCTGTAACCCAAATGTTGGCCCAAACGCAGGCTGGGGCCCACATACCGACAAAGGAGAAAGCCTTCGCATTCTGCACTCCTTTCAGGAGTCGCAGGATACCTGGGCCATACAGGTGAAAGAGAATGAAAAGGTGATCGGCTCCATCAGCCTGATGGCAGACAAATTTTATCCGCCGGAGACCGGGAAAGCGAAAATGCTGGGCTATGCGATGTCTTTCGACTACTGGGGCCGCGGGCTGATGACGGAAGCCGCCCGCAGGGTTCTGAAATTCGCTTTTGAGGAAGCAGGGCTGGATTTTGTAACCTGCTCCCACTTTCCTTTCAACAGCCGTTCCAAACGGGTCATTGAAAAATGCGGATTCCGATACGAGCAAACCCGAAGCGAATCATTTACAAACTACCGCGGAGAAAAGCTGAATGAACTATGCTATATCATAACGCGTGACAATTATTTTTCAAATATAAAGTAAAGCCTATTCTGTTTCAATTTGCAGCATAAATAAATTTATCATAAAACGCAGGAGACTTCAAACATAAAAAAGTGAACAAAGTATTAAAATCTGCTTTTCCCGTTACCGTTACGGTTTTGTTCGGCTGCGTATTCATGGGAGCGGCACTGTTTTATATATGATTCTCGTTCAGTTTGTATTCGTCTGACGGCTCCTGTGCGGAGATTACGTCCTTCACCAGCTCGCCGAGCTGAGCTCGGCTTTCCAGAAATCCGGCGCGGCGGCGGAATTCGGCTGCGCCTCGTACGCCTTTCAGATACCATGCAACGTGCTTTCGCGCCTCGTTCATCGCGCGGCGCTCTTCTTTATATCTGCACATCAGCTCCACATGCTGAACCATAACGAGCATGCGTTCGTAAATATCCGGCGGCGGCACAATACGGCAGGATTCCGTGAGGTATGCGTTAATCTGGCTGAAAACCCACGGGTTGCCCAGCGCAGCGCGGCCTACCATGACGCCGTCGCAGCCGGTCTGCTCCAACATCAGCGCGGCGGACTGCGCTCCGGTCACATCGCCGTTTCCGATGACCGGAATCTTTACGGCCTGTTTTACTTCTTTAATAATGTTCCAGTCCGCGGACGGAAGATACATCTGCGCACGGGTACGGGCGTGTACCGTAACTGCGGCCGCCCCCGCCTGTTCGCAGATTTTTGCTACTTCCACCGCGTTGACGGATTTTTCGTCCCAGCCCGCGCGCATCTTGACCGTAACCGGAACGGGCACCGCAGCGGAAACGGCGGCAACAATTTCCCCGCAGAGCTGCGGGGTCTTCATCAGGCAGCTTCCCGCGCCGGGGCCGGTGATTTTCGGGGCGGGGCAGCCCATGTTGATGTCGATTGCATCCGGCGAAAAGGCCATTGCCTTTTTTGCCGCTTCGGCCATAACGGGTGGTTCCGAGCCAAAAATCTGGATTGCGGCGGGCCGGGCGTCCTGCCCAAGCTCCATTAATTCATGCGTTTTTTTATCGTTGAACTCAAGCGCTTTCGAGCTTACCATTTCGCTGACGGTATATGCAGCGCCGAAACGTGCGCAGATTTCCCGGAAAGCGCGGTCCCCCGCCCCTGCCATCGGCGCGAGGACGGCACAGCCGTTAAGGGTAAGGTTTCCTATTTGTAAATTCATTGTAAACATCCTTGATTTTCATTTCGATATTCGTTTTGAACCGTTATAATAAAAGTTAAGAGCAGATTTTGGATTAACTGCAGCATACATCGAAATCACATAATTGGACTTCTGGATGATTGGGAGCATCCTTTGGCAATACGACGCTCTGCGTCCCATTATAACACTTATTTTTTTCTGCCGAAAGTGCTATAATACTTCCATAACTTTCAAGCGGGGGAACACAATGAAATTACTGGTATTGGACGGCAACAGCATACTGAACCGGGCGTTCTACGGAATCCGCCTGCTGACCACGAAAGAGGGCCTTTTTACCAACGGTATTTACGGCTTTCTGACGATCTTCCACCGGCTTCTGACGGAAACGAACCCGGACGCGGTCGCCGTCGCCTTTGATATGCGCGCCCCCACTTTCCGGCATCAGGAATATGCGGGCTACAAAGCGAACCGCAAGGGTATGCCGCCGGAGCTTGCCCAGCAGATGCCCACGCTGAAGGAGCTTTTGAAACTCCTCGGCTACCGCCTTGTGGAATGCGAAGGCTACGAGGCCGACGATATTCTCGGCACACTGGCTAAAACCTGCGAGGACGGCTGCTGTGAATGCGTGCTTGCCACAGGCGACCGCGACAGCTTACAGCTTGTAGGCCCGCATGTGACGGTGCGCCTTGCATCCACCAAAATGGGGCAGCCGCAGGTCACGGTCTACGACGAGGCGAAGATTCAAGAGGATTACGGCGTCACCCCGAAGGAAATGATTGAAATCAAGGCCATTCAGGGTGATACGTCCGACTGCATCCCCGGCGTGGCGGGAATCGGCCCAAAGGGCGCGGGGCAGTTGATTCAGGCCTACCACAATATTGATTATATCTACGACCACCTCGTCGAACTGGACATCCGCGAAAATCTGCGCCAAAAGCTGGCGCAGAGCAAAGAGAGCGCTTTCCTTTCGCGCAAACTCGGAACCATCTGCACCAACGCCCCAATTGATACCGACTTAAAATCGTACATCCCCCAGAAACGGGATCAGGCTGCCGCGGCGCGTCTGATGGCGAAGCTGGAATTCTTCAAACTGATTGACAAGCTCGGTCTGGACGCTCCGAAAGAGCAGCCGGAACAGGCGGAAACGGAAACTGCCTGTGTTTCGCTCGCCGACAGCACCGACGGCGCAGAACTGCTGAAAGCCCTGAAAAAATCGGGAAGAGCAGACTTCACCGCGAAGCTGGAAAAAGGAAAAATCGTTTCGCTTACCATGAATCTTCACGGCACAATGCATACCGTGGACGACGCCGAAGTCATCCGCTCCATTTTCATCGACGCGGGAATCCGCAAAAACACCCACGACGTAAAGCCGCTGTACGCGGCGCTTGACGCGCAGGGCGAGGAACTCTGCGGCCTGGTTTTCGACACCTTGCTCGCCGGGTATCTGCTGAACCCGTCCGCTTCCGGCTACGAACCGCTGCGCCTTGCGCGCGAATACGGTGTTCCTGTACCGGACGGCCTGCCCGAAGATGTTGCGTCCGCCGCCGTCATGCCCGCGCTTGCGGATACTCTGGAACAGAAGATTGCTGAAAACGGCCAGACAGACCTTTTAAATAAAATAGAAATCCCGCTCGCTCAGGTTCTTGCCCGCATGGAAAACGTCGGCTTTGACGTCAATGCGGACGGAATTAAATCGTTCGGCGGGGAGCTGGACGAAAAAATCAATGAGATTCAGCAGCAGGTTTACGATACCGTGGGGTATGAATTCAACATCAACTCACCGAAACAGCTCGGCGAAGCTTTGTTTGAAAAACTTGGCCTTGAGCACGGCAAAAAGACGAAAACCGGCTGGTCCACAAGCGCCGACACGCTGGAAAAGCTACGGTATGAAAGCCCGGCAATCGAGCTGGTGCTCACCTACCGAACTCTTACAAAACTCAAATCCACCTACTGCGACGGGCTGCTCAAAGTCGTTGCTCCGGACGGAAGAATCCACTCCAGCTTTAACCAGACGGAAACGCGCACCGGGCGAATCAGCTCCACGGAGCCGAACCTGCAGAATATCCCCGTGCGGACGGAACTCGGGCGTGAGATGCGCCGGTTCTTTGTCGCCCGGCCCGGATGGGCTCTTGTGGACGCCGATTACTCGCAGATTGAGCTGCGCGTCCTCGCCCATGTTGCCAACGACAAAAACATGATTCAGGCATTTATCGACAACGATGACATCCACCGCCGCACCGCAGCACAGGTATTCCATATGCCGGAAGAGATGGTTACCCCGCTGATGCGCAGCCGCGCCAAGGCGGTCAACTTCGGGATCGTGTACGGCATCGGCGCGTTCTCGCTCTCGCAGGATATTAAGGTTTCCATGCGTGAGGCAAAACAGTATATTGCAGATTATCTTGCCCATTTCTCGGGCGTTGACGAATACATGAACCGCGTGGTGGAAGACGCAAAGAAAAAAGGCTATGTGGAAACGATGTTCGGCCGCAGGCGCTATCTGCCGGAGCTTGCCAGCTCCAACCACAATCTGCGCGCGTTCGGCGAGCGCGTCGCCCGTAACATGCCGATTCAGGGAACCGCCGCGGACATCATCAAAATCGCGATGATTCACGTGGAAAAGCGTCTAGAACGGGAAAAGATGAAATCACGCCTGATTCTGCAGGTACACGATGAACTGATTGTGGAATCTCCCGCTGACGAAGCATTAAAGGCTGCGTCCGTACTGACGGAAGAGATGCAGAATGCCGTGTCCCTTGCCGTTCCAATGACGGCCGACGCAAAAATCGGTGAGAACTGGTACGAAGCAAAAGCTTAGGCTTTTGCTTTGAAGCTTCGCCGAAGGAAGGAATCACAGAAACATGAGCATCTTTGCCTGCCCCGCCTGCGGCGGACAGCTGAATCCGAATGAAAAAACATTCGGCTGCGCCAACGGACACAGTTACGACATTGCGTCGGAAGGGTACGTTTACCTGCTGCCGCCCAATAAAAAGCACTCCAAAATGCCGGGCGACGACAAGCAGATGGTCGCGTCACGCCGCAAATTCCTTGAATCCGGGTATTACGCGCTTTTCAGCGACGCGCTGAATGAACTTACCCTGAAATACCTGCCGCGCGAGAATCCGGTTGTGCTGGACGCAGGCTGCGGCGAAGGATACTACACCGGCAGGCTCTCGGAATTTCTGGAAAGCCATTCCGTGCAGGCCGGGATTTACGGGTTCGACATCTCAAAATTCGCGGTAAAAGCCGCGGCAAAAAAATACAGGAACATTTCGTTCGCGGTTGGCAGCATGTTCGGGATTCCGGTTCTAGATGAATCGGCAGACCTTGTAACAAACGTGTTTGCACCGATTGTCCCCGAAGAGCTGAACCGCGTGACAAAACCGGGCGGTGTTATGATTATTGCCGTCCCCGGCGAAGAGCATCTGTTCGGCCTGAAAAAAATTCTGTATGAAAATCCGTACGAAAACGAACACCGTGAGACCGAATACGCGGGTTTTACCTTTCTGGAACGCGTCGCCGTACAGGGAGAAATCCATACGACAGACCCGGAAGTCATGCAGAATCTGTTTACCATGACGCCCTACTACTGGAAAACCCCGAAAGAGGGCTGCGAAAAACTGAAAGAAGCCGAATCGCTGGATACCGGCATTGAGTTCGATTTTTTAGTCTACCGAAAGACCAGTAATTTTTAGCATATTCATAGCTGACAGTGAAAGGAAGGTCTTGTAATGAGCAAACGGAAAGCATTTGTCCATTTTGTCACGGCGGAAAGCATCCTGTTCCTCATCGCCGTCACTGTGCTCGCATTCGCCGCGCGCGTGAAATTCCTGCCGTTCGAATCCTGCGACTACCACCAGTTCCTGCAGGGATGGTTCTCCACGCTGAAATACAACGGAGGGTTTTCCGCAATCGGAATGAAAATCGGCGACTACATGCCCCCTTATTTTTACCTTCTGTCACTGCTCACCTATCTCCCCATTCGGGATATTTACCTGATTAAAATGCTATCGTTTTTAGCCGATATCCTTATGGCATACTTTGCCATGAAGCTTGTAAGGCTGAAGTATGAGGAATTCTGGGGCGAAATTGCGTACGCTGTGGTTCTGCTCCTGCCGAGTGTGATTCTCAACTCCGCCGCCTGGGGCCAGTGCGATTCCATTTACACCGGCGCCCTGCTGGCCTGTATTTATTTTCTCATTACGGACCGGCAATATGCCGCCGTTACGGCCTTTTCCATTGCTTTTATCTTTAAGCTTCAGGCCGTTTTTCTGGCGCCCTTCCTGCTTCTGATGCTTCTGAAACATAAAATCAAGTGGCGCAGCCTTTTGATTTTCCCGGCCGTATACATTGTTTCCATCCTTCCGGCGGCGGCGATGGGCCGCAATTTCTGGGATCTTCTGACGGTATATTTCCGTCAGGCGCGGCAGTACAGCGATATCTCCATGTTTCTGCCGAACCTTTCCGTCTGGTATCCCAAGCATACGCCGGAGCTTGCCGGAACCATTATTGCAATTCTCGCCGTTATCCTGACTCTTTCCGCAGTGCTGTACTTCCGGCGTCTGGAATTTGACATGACGGAAGAAATGCTTGTTTCGCTGTCGCTGCTTTCAGTGCTTTTTGTGCCATATATTCTGCCATATATGCACGAACGTTATTTTTACCCGGCGGATATCCTGACGGTGATTTATGCGTTCTACTTCCCGGAAAAATTCTATGTGCCGATTATCACGGTGCTTAGCTCCACCTATGTTGTCTGCCACAATCTGTTCAATGCGCACTTCATCAACATCAAAGTGCTCTCGGTTCTGATGCTTTTCTGCCTGCTGTGGGTCGGAATCAGCACCATTTACCTTGCGCGGGATGAAAAAATTGAGAGAGTGGTGCGCCGCAGATGGCTGGATTAAGCATTGTGCCAATGGCGGAACGACATTTGGATACTCTTTCGGAGCTGGAGCGGGTCTGCTTTTCGGAGCCCTGGACGCGTTCGGGACTGGCTGCAGAGCTGGAAAACCCCGCGGCGGTTTTCGCCGTAGCCGAGCTGGACGGCAAAACGGCAGGCTACGCAGGCATGAACTGTGTTCTGGATGAATGTTACATTGACAATGTCGCGGTGTTCCCGGAATACCGCAGAATGGGAATCGCACAGGCTATTATGCGGTACCTGATTGATTTTGCAAAAGAAAACCGCGCGTCTTTTGTCACGCTTGAGGTCCGCGCTTCCAATTCGGGCGCAATTGCGCTTTACAGCAAGCTCGGATTCCGCGAGATGGGCAGGCGGCCTAGTTTTTACCGGCAGCCGGCCGAGGATGCTCTCATTCTTACCCTGTATTTTCATCCGGATAATTAAGCTTCATTTAAAAGGGAACTTGTCTACTCCGGATAAACTTAATTGAATAAAAATGAAAAGGGGCAGTCTTATGTCAAAGCGTGAAGCGCGTCTGCTGGCGCTCGCCTGTACTTTTATGGGCATTGTCATCGGCTTTATGTTCGCTCCCATTAAAGAAGGGATGAGCGTATCCTGCGGCAACAACAACACAATGGTTTCACCGGAAGAATTGAGCCACACGCAAAAGAGGCTGATCCGCAAACATGTTGCTCCGGTTCCGGTTTCAAAAGAATTATAATTTAAGAACGGGAAGAGGAATCTGGCATGACGAAAAAGGAAAGATGGCTGACGAAATTTATCTTTTTCATGGCAGGCATAATTGTAGGTTTTTTACTGGCGCCTGCGAAAAACGGATATACTCTGACGTGCGGGAACAATAATAGAGGTTCCCTCTCCATGCGAATCGGCTGTAAAATAGGGCATGGCAAAAAGAACGCCGCCCATGTTCCGGACGATGCGAAACTGTAAACTAGTACGGTTTTTATAATCTCCCCCGCTCTCGGCTGGGGAGATTATGTTCTGCTTTCCGGTCTATTATGTAAAATTGCTGCAGCAAAAGAAAGACAAGGATGGTTATAAGAATGAAAATACTCGGAATCGAAAGCTCCTGTGACGAAACAGCCGCAGCCGTTGTGGAAAACGGACGGACGGTTCTTTCAAACGTGGTCGCGTCGCAGGTGGAAGAACATAAATTATATGGCGGAGTTGTGCCGGAAATTGCGTCCCGCCGCCACTGCGAGGCAATTGTCGGGGTTGTGCGGAAGGCTCTTTCCGATGCGGGGACAAGCCTTGACGATCTTGACGCGATTGCCGTTACCTACGCGCCTGGGCTCATCGGCGCGCTTCTGGTGGGAGTGAATTTTGCGAAGGGACTTTCGCTCGCTTGCGGTAAACCGCTCGTACCGGTGCATCATCTCCGTTCGCACATTGCGGCAAACTACATTACTTTTCCGGAACTGGAACCCCCGTTTTTATGCCTGGTCGTCTCGGGCGGCCACACGCATATTGTTGAGGTGCAGGATTATACCAAGCTCCGCGTTCTGGGCAGGACCCGCGACGACGCTGCTGGCGAAGCGTTCGACAAAGCCGCGCGTGCCATGGGGATTCCTTACCCCGGCGGCGTTGAACTGGATAAAATTGCTGAAAACGGCAACGCTAAAGCGTATAAACTTCCGCGTCCTTCCGTAGACGGAGCGCCTTACGACTTCAGCTTTTCGGGCCTGAAAACGAACATTATCAACCTGATTCACAATGCTCAGCAGCGCGGAGAAACCTTAAATGTACCCGACCTCGCCGCTTCTTACCGAAAAGCCGTTGTGGACTGCCTCACCCGCAACTTTTTTCTTGCGGCCCGCGACACCGGCGCAAAAAAGCTCGCCATTGCAGGCGGCGTCTCCGCGAATTCACTTTTACGCCGCACGCTGGAAAGCGAGTGCAAAAAGCGCGGGCTGGAGTTTTACCGCCCGCAGCTTTCCTACTGCGGAGACAACGGAGCTATGGTTGGAGCGCAGGGATACTACGAGTTTCTCGCCGGCCACACCGCCGGCCCCGACCTGAACGCAAGGGCCGAAATGCCCGTAGAGCAAAACTGATTCATTTTGCATAATATTGGTTTTACAAATTCATAATGAAGAGTTTACGAAAAAAGTCGCACCTGGTATAAATTTTTGCTAAAAGTTTAACGAATTAATGTTTTTGCCATTGAATCCATCAAAAAGTTGATGTATTATAGTATCAATTTCAATAGGCCATTGGGCCGAAAGGAGAAATTATGACTCAAAATCAATCGGTATTGGAATGGATTGGGAAAATGAAAGAGCTTGTCAATCCCGGCAGCGTTGTCTGGATCGACGGCTCGGAGGAGCAAATTGAAGCATTGCGGGTGGAAGCTTGCAAAACCGGCGAAATGATCAAGTTAAATCAGGAGAAACTGCCGAACTGCTATCTGCACCGCACAGCAGTGAACGACGTGGCACGTGTTGAGGGCCGTACGTTCATCTGCTCACGTAAAGAAGAGGACGCAGGTCCGACAAACCACTGGATGGAACCCCAGCAGGCTTATAAGATGCTGTATGACATTGCACGCGGCAGCTACAAAGGCCGTACCATGTATGTCATCCCTTATTCTATGGGCCCTGTAGGCTCTCCGTTCTCCAAAATCGGTATTGAACTGACCGATTCCATTTATGTTGTTCTTAACATGTCCATTATGACACGCGTAGGCCAGAATGTTCTGGATACCCTGGGCAACAGCAACGACTGGGTCCGCGGCCTGCACTGCAAGTGCGACATCGACGCTGAAAAGCGCTACATCTGCCACTTCCCGGAGGACAACACCATTATCTCCGTTAACTCCGGTTACGGCGGAAACGTTCTGCTCGGCAAAAAGTGCTTTGCACTTCGTATTGCTTCCTACCTCGGCAAGACCGAAGGCTGGATGGCTGAGCACATGCTCATCCTCGGCATTCAGAACCCGAAGGGTGAAATTAAGTACGTTGCTGCTGCATTCCCGTCTGCATGCGGCAAGACCAACCTGGCTATGCTGATTCCGCCGGAATTCTACCGCAAGAAGGGCTACAAAGCCTGGACGGTCGGCGACGATATTGCATGGATGCGCATTGGACCTGACGGCAGACTGTGGGCCATCAATCCTGAAAACGGATTCTTCGGCGTCGCACCGGGCACAAACGACAAGTCTAACCCGAACGCTCTTGCAACCACAAAGTCCGGCACAATCTTTACAAACGTCTGCCAGAACCTCGACGACAACACTGTCTGGTGGGAAGGCCTCGACCATAATCCGCCGAAGAATGCAATCGACTGGACCGGCAAGCCTTGGGATGGTACAACATCCAAGGAAAAGGGCGCTCATCCGAACAGCCGCTTCACTGCTCCTGCGAAGAACTGCCCATGCGTCAGCCCTGAGTTTGATTCCGGCAAGGGCGTGCCGATTTCCGCTATTATCTTCGGCGGCCGCCGCGCACACACAACTCCGCTGGTTTATCAGTCCCGCGACTGGAACAACGGTGTGTTTGTCGGTTCCATCATGGCTTCTGAAACAACCGCAGCCGCTACCGGCGCAGTAGGCGTTGTCCGCCGCGACCCGATGGCTATGCTCCCGTTCTGCGGCTATCATATGGGCGACTACTTCAAGCACTGGATTGAAATGGGCGAAAAGCTCGGCGACAAGGCTCCGAAGATCTTCAACGTAAACTGGTTCCGTCTTGACGACGAAGGCCACTTCATTTGGCCGGGATTCGGCGACAACCTCCGCGTTGTTGAATGGATTCTGAACCGCTGCGAAGGCAAAGCCGACGCTACGGAAACCCCAATCGGCTTTGTTCCGAAGGCAGAAGATATCAACCTCGACGGCCTTGACATGAACCTCGACACTTTGAAGGGCATCCTCGAAGTTAACAAAGCTGAATGGTCCAAGGAAGCCGACGGCATTGAGGAATTCTACAAGAAGTTTGGCGACAAACTCCCGAAGGAACTCAAGACTCAGCTTGAAAACCTGAAAGCAAGACTGAAATAATTTAATCTGAACTAGCAACGCGGCTTTCCCCAGTTGGAGAAAGCCGCTCTTTCATTTTTGCCCGCATGTTGCACAAATTCCCGCAAAAGCTCCAAAATTCGGGGAAAAAATAGTCGTTTTGTGTAAAATGACATAGGTTTAAGCGAATTTTACGCATAAATTCATCAAATAGAATTCAAAGAGACCTTGATTTTGCAGCTCCTTTAAAATATAATTTATAATATGTTCAAAGTTTAGACACAATTGAGAAAGTGGAGGAAAAGGATGGAAAAATTCTTTAAGCTCAAACAGTACGGCACGAATGTCCGCACTGAAATTACGGCCGGTATTACCACATTCTTCGCGATGGCTTACATTATCTTCGTTAACCCGCAAGTTCTTTCCAACACAGGAATGGACCCTCAGGGCGTTTTTGTGGCCACGATTATCGCGTCTGCTGTTGGTACGCTCGTTATGGCGCTGTTTGCCAACGTACCGTATGCGCTGGCTCCTGGCATGGGCCTCAATGCATTCTTCACATTTACAGTGTGCGGCGTCATGGGATTCAAATGGCAGCAGGCACTGGCTATGGTGTTGATTTGCGGCCTTGTCAACATCGTGATTACCGTAACCGGACTGCGCAAGGCAATTATTAAATCGCTCCCAAAGGTACTGCAGAGTGCTATTGGCGGCGGTATCGGCCTGTTTATTGCCTATATTGGCATTAAAGACGGCGGCCTGCTCAAATTCACCTGCGATCCCGGAACATACACAAAATTTGACAGCGGCACGGTAGTTACCAATGCTTCAGCGGTTCCTGCCCTTGTCAATCTTTCCGACCGTTCCGTTCAACTCGTTCTGTTTGGAATCGCAATTATTGTTGTGCTGATGGTTCTGAAGGTAAAAGGTTCTATCCTCATCGGCATTCTCTCCACAACTGCGATTGCTCTTATTGAAATCGCCTGCGGCGTAAACCCGCACGTATTTTTCCCGTCTCTCGGAAAAAGCATTAACACCGCCGGTGCATTTTTCTCAACCATTTCCATCAGCCCGAGTGCGATTGGAAGTTCCATCTCTCACATTTCGAACACCGCATTCAAGCTTGATTTCGTGGGCCTGTTCGAAAATCCGGCTAAAACACTGCTGGCATTTACGGCAATTATCGGCTTCGTTCTCACCGATATTTTTGACGCACTGGGAACCTTCATTGGTACCGGACGCCGCAGCGGCATTTTCGATGAAAAAGACCAGAAGCTCCTGCTCGAAGGCAAAGGTATTAAGTCCCGTATGGACCGTGCATTGTTTGCAGACCTGTTCGCAACGATTACGGGTGCTTTTGTTGGTACTTCCAACACAACAACCTTTGTTGAAAGCTCGGCAGGTATTGCAGAAGGCGGACGTACAGGCCTGACTTCTGTTGTAACTGCAATTCTGTTCGTACTGTGCCTTGTTCTTTCTCCAATTGTAGGCGTCATTCCATCCTGCGCAACAGCTCCTGCACTGATCGTCGTCGGCATGCTGATGATGGCGGCGGTTGCAGATATCGACTGGCATAACTTTGAAGACGCCGCGGTGGCATTCATTACAGTCGCTATGATGCCGTTCGCTTACAGCATTACAACCGGCATCTCATTTGGTTTTATCCTCTTTGTACTGCTCAAGGTAATCAGAGGGAAAGCAAAGGACGTTCACCCCATTATGTACGTTGCAACCCTGCTGTTTATTTTGAACTACGTGCTATTGGCGCTGAATTCGCTATAACAAAAGACATTACTACCTGCTCCCGCATCCGTAAGGAATGCGGGAGTTTTTTTATTTAAGCATGGGTGCAAAACCGCGTCTCCTGCAGCGATATCTTATTTTGAACTGCGCCTATTGTTCGCGCTTAATATTATGGCTGATTTCGGTACCTTATGTAAAAAATTGCATATTATGGAGTGAAGCAATTCTACGACTACTTTTTAGGAGGATTCCAATGAGTTGTAATTCACTTGCATACTATCCTGATACGGCTTTATCGCCAGTTACAGCCGGCAGTTACCCAACCGGAAGAAAACAGGTTGCTTTGAATGCTTCCAGCGGCAGTGTGGGTCCGCTTCCAGTTATCACCACCCTTTTTGCGGAACCAATCAACGTCGTTTCAACAACCATAGATACCAGAGAAATCGGCCCGGCGAACGTTCTGCTGCATTTCAGCAGTATTGTTAACCTTCCGATCGGCATTTCCGTAACGCTGAACTTCCAGATCCGCCGCTCTGTGGGCGACGGAGCTCCAATCGGCGTAGGTTCAACCTATACTTTCTCAACGACCGTTACTGTTCTTGAGGGAGAAGCTTTCAGCTTCCAGTTCTTTGATCCCGACGTACGGCCCGGATTCTACACCTATTCCGTACAGCTTTCCACAAACTCCATTATTGACATCACCCCGGGCGCATCCATCAACAATGCAGTCCTCAGCGTACTCGCAGTTTCCAACCGATAAAAAGCCGGTGTGCACACAGATATCACCGCACGATAAGGCTCAGGGCCGGTGCTTAAAACACCGGCCCTGAACTTTTCGGGATATCTGCCCAAACTATATTGATCGAAAGAAAGCAATTCAGCTTCTCATAGCGTTTTAAGCGGGAAGAAAGAAATTCAGCCATAGAAACGCATTCGGTAATCTAAAAAGTAAATTGCTGTAAAATTTACGTCTCGTTATAATCCGTGTTCTGTATTCCAAAACGTTCAGCTGCTAAAAGAGAAGGGGGATACGGAATCGGTGCTACAGGAATTCTTGGCCATGCGGGCCACTGTGCTGGAATTCCGCACGGCCATTCGCATGGATTAATCCACAAGTTACTATACCAGCAACTCAAAGAATATTCCTCCTTAAAAATCAGGGGTGGGCATAAACAGCCCTATACCATACTATGCAAGCGCGATAAATTTGCCTGCCTCGTCCATAAATTCGCCAGTTTTTCTGGGAATCGTGGTATAATTGAAAAAAGGTTTCGCAGAATGCGAGGCCAAGGAGGAATATTATGAAAAAAGCGCTCGTCACCGGCGCGTCAAGGGGAATCGGAAGAGCCGTCGCCCGCAGACTGTGCCGGGACGGTTTTTATGTAATTATAAATTATGCCCGCTCAGACAGCGACGCAAATTCGCTTCTGAACGAGCTGAACAATTCATATAGTATTAAGTGCGCAGAATTATACAAGTCGGATATCTCCGACCGTTCTCAGGTGGAAGCCATGTTCTGCGCTTCGGGCGGAATTGACCTGCTGGTCAACAGCGCCGGCATCGCCCAGCAGAAGCTGTTTACCGACCTGACAGAGCAGGATTGGGAACGCATGTTTGCAGTGGATGTAACAGGGGTCTTTCATTGCTGTCAGCTGGCCCTCCCCTACATGATCCACCAAAAGCAGGGGAAGATCATCAATATTTCATCCATGTGGGGGCAGGTAGGCGCATCCTGTGAGGTCCATTATTCCGCAGCCAAAGCAGCGGTCATCGGGCTGACGAAAGCACTGGCCAAAGAGGTCGGCCCGTCCAACATTCAGGTAAACTGTATTGCACCCGGGGTAATCGACACGCAGATGAACGCTGCCTTGAGCGAAGAAACCATCCGGGAGCTGAAAGAAGAAACCCCGCTCTGCCGAATCGGGACTCCGGAAGATATTGCCGCGGCGGTAAGCTTTCTCGCATCCCCGGACGCGGACTTTATTACAGGCCAGATTCTTGGCATTAACGGTGGAATGATTATTTAAACCGTTGTCCAGAGGACAAGGCAGTCGCCCTTAATCGTGTAATCTCCATAACCGGCGGGAATGAAAACGCTGTCTCCTTTTTCAAACGAAAGCTCCGCTTTGCCGTTCTTAACAAGGATCGCGTCGCCGCCGATGCAGACAAGCGAATGGAAACTCCTATTGTCCGCATTCAGCGCCGCTTCGCGGATTTCCATCTCATACACGGTGAAAATATCGCAGGACGACAAAAGAATACGGCTGTATCCTGCGCCTGTTTCACGAACTCCCTGTGCATGTGCGGGCCTTGTCGGGGGAGCGAGAAGTGTTACATCCAATGCTTCTGAAATATGCAGCTGGCGCGGATTCCCGTCCTTCCCGATACGGCCGTAGTCGTAGATTCGATAAGTCAGATTGGAATTCTGCTGAATCTCTGCAATCAGGATTCCTGCACCAATCGCATGAAGGGTGCGCGACTCGATAAAGAAAACGTCCCCCGGATGTACCTGAACCTTATTCAGCACTTCTTCAAGCGTATTGTTTTCGATTCTCTGCTTGAATTCTTCTTTTGAGATCGGATGGTCAAAGCCGTAATACAGGCTGGCGCCCGGTTCACAGTCTACAATATACCACATTTCCGTTTTACCGAACTCGCCACCGTGGGTTCTTGCGTAAGCGTCGTCCGGATGAACCTGAATGGACAGCCTGTCCTTCGCGTCAATCAGTTTAATCAGTACGGGAAAGTCCGGAAATTTATCGCAGTCGGTGCCAAGAATTTCCCGGCCGGCGCGGGTCAGATATTCTGGAAAAAGCAAACCTTCATATTCACCGTTCAAAATTGAGGACGGCCCGTCCGGATGGCTTGAAAGCATCCAGCTTTCAGCAACCTTTTCCGCATCGCTCTGCTGATGGTATTCCGTTCTGAGTCTGGTGCCGCCCCAAAGATAATCTTTACATGCCGCTTTCAGTTTCATTGGATAAATCGGTGCCAATAAAATCACTCCTACTGTAATGCAAATCTAATCGCTTGTGTAATTTTGATAAGATTACTATTTGTTTCTACCAATGATTGTATACTTTTTTCAATTGAATCGCAAGCGATTTTTTCTTGAATGCAGAGGTCTGCATATTATTACATCAATTTCATTTAGTATTGCGAGATAAAATGTGTTCATCCCCCCGCCTACGGCGGGGGGATGAACACAAGCTAACGCTATAATTAAACTGAAAATGCTGTAGGAAAGGCTGTGGAACAGATGAAACTTGTCGTGATAAACGGTAGCCCGCACAAAGGAAATACATATTGCCTGACGCAGCAATTTTTGGACGAAATGAAAAAGCACGAGGAAATCTCCGTGCAGGAATTTTTTATGCCTCAGGATATGCCCGAATTTTGCCGCGGGTGCTGCTCCTGCGTAATAAAAGGCGAGGATTTCTGCCCTCACAAAAAATACGTCCGCCCAATTCTTGACGCAATGCTGGACGCGGACGCTTTGATTTTCACCACACCGGTTTATGTGATGTCCGCAAGCGGCGGAATGAAGAATTTTCTGGATCATCTGCCGTTTCTTTTTCTTGTACACAGGCCTCGCCCGGAAATGTTCCATAAAAAGGCAATGATCCTTTCCACAGCGGCTGGCGCCGGCATGAAATTATCTATGAAGCCGATTGCGGACTGCATCAAGTATTGGGGCATCAACCGGACTTATCGCCTTGGATTCGCCATTAAGGCTTATAACTGGGATTCCGTCCCGGAAAAGCGGCGGCGAAAGTATGACCGCAGGATTCAGAAATCAGCGAAAAAATTCTGGCGCTCCGTCTCACGGGGAGACAGCGCGCCAACGTTATTCTGCAGATCTATGTTCGGTTTTTGCAGATGGATGCACCGTTCCGGGAAAGATATCCCCGTCGACCGAAAATACTGGAAGGAGCAGGGATGGCTGGACGGCGCAAAGCCTTACTGATTCACAGCAGTCGGTGTCTCGAACCCGTCCGGCTGATGCAGGCGTTTCAGCAACGCAATGCACGAAAGCAGCAGAGAAAGGCTGCCCAAAACGGTTAGCAAGGTGCTTATACACAGGTAAATAGCGTTTGCCGAAATCTGGCGGCCGGAACTAGGCAAAACATACGGGGCCATGAAAATGCCGGACAAAATCAAGGACAAAATGC
The DNA here is from genome assembly GCA_036260805.1 of Caproicibacter sp. Classification (GTDB taxonomy): domain Bacteria; phylum Bacillota; class Clostridia; order Oscillospirales; family Acutalibacteraceae; genus Thermocaproicibacter. The sequence goes on along the minus strand of DATALZ010000014.1, from coordinate 107,647 downwards.
CCAGCGCCGAAAAAACAATCCATAATATGGCGAAAGCGCTGCCGCGTCTCGGTTCTTTTATGGCCAATAGAAGAAGAATCAGAAAGATACCCGGGTAAATCAGAAATTCGACGATCTGTAATGCAATGGGACGATACAGAAAAGAACTGAAATACGATGTACCACCCGCAGCATCCAACTGAATATTATAAATAACGCCGGGGTATAAAATATTACCAGCCAGCAACAGAATTCCCGCTGCCAAACCCAGGTAAAGCGGCAAACCGCAGGTCTTTGCTAATTTTTTACTCTTCATATCATAAAACCCTTTCTTCCGATCACCAGATCGCGTAACCTTAATTTTATGAATTCGCCGTGGTCGGCGTCTCGAACCCTTCCGGCTGATGCAGGCGTTTCAGCATCGCAATGCATGAAAGCAGAATGCAGACCTGACCCAGAAGGGACAAAATCGAGTAGAGGTAATATCCGCCTGGGACCAGCTGGTTTGAGAGTGCCATTAAATCTGCGTTTGCGTGAATCAGGTTTACAAGCCCTGAGAGGGTTCCCAACCCGGAGAAGACAATCCAAACAACGGCAAAAGCGGTTCCCCGTTTCGGCTGGTTCATACCAAGCAGCAGAAGAAGCAGGAAAATACCCGGATAAATCAAAAATCCAATCACTGAAATAATCAGCATAATGTTCTGGCTGATCGTAATATTCAGCCCGACCGTACTGTAAACATAATTGACATATGCTGTTGAAACACCGGACTGCAAAATCGTGCCGATGAGCAGCAGCACTCCGCCAGCCAGGCCCAAAATTAGAGGCATGCCGCTGGTTTTTCTTAAGTTTTTCTGTTCCATAACAAACCCCTCTTTCAAACTGTCTCCAGCTCACAGCCGACTGAGCCGACTGCATGGGTGCGAAGACGATTATTCCCATTTCGCAGCAATTATAGCATCATTGGCAAATACTGTCAATGCATTTTACCAACCGATTTCTCATAGGATTTATAAAGAAAATAGATGCATCTTACAAATTCCTTATTATTTTGATAAAAGCGCTAAAAAAGCGGGCTATCTTCTTGCAACAAAACAAACAGGATGGTAAACTATAAACATCCTGTCAAAATGGCGGTGTCAGCATGGATTTTGTCAAAAAGGTCTGGAAATTTCTTACGACCCCGGAGATGATATTATATATTGTCTTCGGTGTTCTCACCACGGTAATCAACATTGCGGTGTTTCAGGTTGCCAACAAAAGTTTGCGCTGGTCGTGGCAGGCGGCTAATATTCTCGCATGGATTGTCGCTGTTTCCTTTGCTTTTATTACGAACAAGCTTTGTGTTTTTAAGAGCAAAAGCTTTCAGGCAGCAATTCTGTGGAGGGAGTTTGCCAGCTTTATCGGCGCACGGCTGTTCTCGCTGGGTGTTGATTATGCCTGCTTGTGGCTGTTGATTGATATCGGCCGCTGGAATTCGCTTTGGGCAAAAATCGTGGACAACGTCATTGTCATCATCATTAACTATGCGTTAAGCAAGCTTGTGATTTTCAGGAAAAAATAATGTGGAACGCAGCCAGCGTTCCCAAATGGAGGAACTAACATGCAAGCTACCGAAAAAACCATGGATCAAGTCGTCACTCTTTGCAAAAACCGCGGATTTGTCTATTCCGGCTCCGAAATCTACGGCGGACTTTCCAACACGTGGGACTACGGCCCGTTAGGTGTTGAGTTCAAAAACAACGTAAAGCGCGCGTGGTGGAAAAAATTCGTTCAGGAGAGCCCCTACAACGTAGGACTTGACGCGGCTATTCTGATGAATCCGCAGGTTTGGGTGGCTTCCGGCCATGTGGGCGGATTTTCCGACCCCCTGATGGACTGCCGCGACTGCAAAACCCGTCATCGTGCGGACAAGCTGATTGAGGATGCGGGTGGAGACGCAAACGGCATGACGTTTGAGCAGATGAGCGCCTATATCAAAGAACATGGCATCAAATGCCCGGTCTGCGGTTCTTCCAATTTCACTGATATCCGCAAGTTCAACTTAATGTTCAAAACATTCCAGGGCGTTACCGAAGACGCGAAGAACGAAATCTATCTTCGTCCGGAAACTGCCCAGGGCATCTTCGTGAATTTTGCGAATGTACAGCGTACAACCCGCCGCAAAGTTCCATTCGGCATCGGCCAGATCGGCAAAAGTTTCCGCAATGAAATCACTCCCGGCAACTTCACCTTCCGTACTCGTGAATTTGAGCAGATGGAGCTTGAATTTTTCTGCAAGCCGGATACCGACCTTGACTGGTTCTATTACTGGAAAGATTACTGCAAAAACTTCCTGCTCGGCCTCGGCATGACAGAAAAGAACATCCGCCTGCGCGACCATGAAAAGGAAGAGCTCTCGTTCTACTCCAAGGCAACGACGGATATTGAATATCTGTTCCCGTTCGGCTGGGGCGAACTCTGGGGCATTGCAGACCGTACAAATTACGACCTCTCGCGTCATCAGGAGCACTCCGGCAAGAGCCTTGAATACTTCGACCCGGAGACAAACGAACGCTATATTCCTTTTGTTATCGAGCCGTCCCTCGGTGCCGACCGTGTCGCCCTCGCCTTCCTTGTGGACGCTTACGACGAGGAAAAACTGGATGAAAAAGACACCCGCGTGGTGCTTCGCCTGCACCCGGCTCTGGCTCCGTTCAAGTGCGCTGTTCTGCCGCTGAGCAAAAAGCTGAACGATAAGGCTCAGGAAGTTCATGCCCGCCTTGCCAAGAAGTTTAATGCCGACTACGACGACGCAGGCTCCATCGGCAAGCGTTACCGCCGCCAGGATGAAATCGGCACTCCGTTCTGCGTCACCTACGATTTCCAAAGTGAAGAGGACGGCTGCGTAACTGTGCGTGACCGCGACACCATGAAACAGGAACGTATTGCCATTGATCAGCTCGAAAAATATATCGAAGATAAAATCCAGTTCTAAGCAGGCAAAGTTGATTTAAGACATGATTTGCATAGCGGGACAGTTTCGGGCTGCTCCCGCTATTATTTTATCAGGTTCCAATACCCACTGAAAAAGGAGCGTAACAACATGCGCAGAAGCGACAGAGAAGTTAAAGATTTCAATGACATCATTTCGATACTGGATCAATGCACGGTCATCCATCTGGCATTGTGCGATAACGGCAAGCCTTACGTTGTACCCCTCAATTTCGGTTACAAGGCGGAGAACGGCAAACTGACCCTTTATTTTCATTCCGCACGGCAAGGCAGAAAGATTGAATTGATCCGGCAGAACCCCAATATCTGCTTCGAAGCCGACTGCTCTTTTCAGCTGATATCGGGAGAAGAAGCCTGCGACTGGTCTGCGGCCTACGATAGCGTAATTGGCGAGGGCCATGCTGCGATTCTTGAGAATCGGCAGGAAATTTCAGAGGCTTTGGACTTCATCATGAAAAAATACGGTTTCCGGGGCAAGCCATCGTATAATCCGAAATATTTTGCCCAGATGGCGGTTGTCCGGCTTGAGATCGATACGCTGACCGGCAAAAGGCATGAAAGATGAGAACTTCATTAGAAAACTCCTTTTTCTCTAAAACTTCCAACAGGGGTGCCGATATTACCCTTTGAAAGAAGGGAACTGGAAGCATGACAGCTGCAGATATGGCATCATTGGACTATGGAATGTACTCGTTAAGCAGTAATGGCACCGTCAGCCAGTATTCCACAGATTCGTCTTCTGTTTCAAAACAGTATTTCGATCTCTCCGACATCAGTGGCGCAAACGACGCTTTGAATTCCGAAAAATCAGTGGCCTTCAGTTCAATCGCAAATATCGAGAGCTACTCGGAAAATCTTCTTCAGGCAAGCCAGTTAAGCTGCACCGGTACGATCAGCAATGGCGAGAACAGCAGCATCAGCGAATTGCTTTCCGGAAATACCGACTCAAGCAGTCTGCTGAACATTATTAATGTAAATACTGACGCAATCCGCGCTTATGCGGAATCCGTCCTCACACCAAGTCAACCGAACAGCTGCACCTTAAATAATTATGAAAGTTATCTACAGGATTCCTCATCGTCCGGTCTGGACTTGCTCGTATAAAATTCAGTGGAAAAATACTATCCCCGGTATGCGTAACAGAACGCACACCGGGGATATTTTTATAAAAGAATATTGCATTATGATTCTTATATGATATAATTTGAGCAGAAAAGGGGATGGGAATAATGAATGAAGAGCACTGCGGGAATTCCTCGAACAGCCTGAAAAGTAGCATAAATTCGGCTCTGGAGTATGTTAGCAAAAATGTCGGTTTTGTCACATTAGCTACAACAATTGCATTTGCAATGATATCGACTGCTTTTAAATTTTTAATATACGCCTATAATTGTGGTAAATTTGATTCTCTGGGCATTAGCCACTGCTACATCAATACGGATGATGAAAATTCGTTTTACAGCTTTTTCTTATACCTGAGTTTCGGCATAATTTTTCTCGTGGCTAACTGGATTCCCTATTACAATATAACCGGTAATAAAAAGCTTCTGCGAAAAATTATAAACTGCGCCGGAATAGTATTGATTTTCAGTGTTTTAGGCACCGTCTATCAGGTTTGGCATTTCCGGAGCATTCTGGCCGGATTCGACAGAAATAATATCATATTTTTCGTATTCCGTTTTTTTGAAATAAGTTTATTGCTTTCTTTTATGATTTTTTTACCTGGTATATTGGTGGGTATTGTTAAAAAACTCAAATCACAAAAGAATAAAATCTCTAAAAGCAATGAAAATTCCGCCTCTATTCAAGTGAAGAATCCCCAAAAGTTAATCGCCATCTTTTTGGGTATAGTCATTGCGATGTTCGCTTTATACACGGCTTTCATATATGTGATCGGCTACTCAAGTTCTAATAATGTAAGAACGTATAAGGTCATAGACACAGACAAAAACCACTATGTTGTTCTTTATGAAAACTCAAGTATTTATATTGTTACAAAGTGTGAGTATACGGGCAGCGTCTCTTTGACGGTTGACGATAAAGCCAGTCAGAATATTATCGCAAAAACAAACACCCCTACAAAAACGATTGTCTTTACTTGGGTCGATATCAAATAGACCAGTAACCCAAATATCCCCGGTATGCGTAACAGAGCGCATACCGGGGATATTTTATTCAATATTTGTGTCTTCGGCAGATTCTATGGGCGCAGGCGCAGCCCGCTGCAGCACCACACTGCAGCTCAGCGGCGAAAGGACAAGGCAGTTCTCCGCATCCGGCGGCGAACCGAACAGGGCTTTTGCTCCCTGCCATTCGCCCGAAAGTTTTATCGTCAGCGGCGCATCTCCGCGGTTGAAGGCGCACAGCAGAGATTCGTCCCCATCCTTACGGACATAGGCGATTCCGTCACCGTCCGCCGAATAAGGAATCAGTTCCCCTTCGCGCAGGCAGAGGCAGTCCGCGCGCATCCTGCCAAGCCTTTTATACCAATCCAAGAGACCTGCATCCTCGTTGCCCCAGGGATAGCATGTGCGGTTGAACGGGTCGCGGTAGCCTTCCGTCCCGACTTCATCGCCATAATAAATGCACGGTACGCCCGGAAGGGTAAACTGCATCATCGAAGCAAGCTTCATCAGAGCAATCCCACGCTCGCGCCGTTCCTTCGAAAGACGCGTCATGCTCTGCCAGCGGCGTCCGTGCCCCCGCAGGGGTTCTCCGGCAATTACTGTCAGAGCCCGCTCGGTGTCATGCGTGCCGATATTGTTCATCAGGCACCGGATGACCGGCATAGGATAGTTTTCCAGAATCGACAGAATCCTTTCCATCATGTCCGACGGATTCGCCCCGGTCAGATAGCCGAGAACTGCATCCCGGAACGGGTAATTCATTACGCCGTCCAGCTGATTGCCAAGCAGATATTTCCGCCGCTTTCCGTACGCTGTTTTGTTGGACGCGTCCTCCCACACTTCGCCGATGACAACCGCGTCCTCTTTCTCCGCCTTCGCGGCAGAACGCAGGCTTTCCAGAAAAGCATCCGGCAGCTCATCGGCAACGTCCAGCCGCCAGCCGGAAGCACCTGCCCTAAGCCATTTGCGGATCACACCGTCCGACCCGTTGATAAACTGCTCGAAATCCGGGTTTCCCTCGTTTACATTCGGCAGGGTATTAAAATTCCACCAACATTCGTAATCGTCCGGCCAATTCCGGAAATGATACCACGGATAGTAGGGGGATTCCTTTGACTGATACGCACCCGGCGACGGATACCGGCCCTCCCGGTTAAAATAGACGCTGTCGCTTCCCGTATGATTGAATACGCCGTCCAGCAGGATGCGGATTCCCAGCTTTTCCGCGGCTTTGCACAAATGCCGGAAATCCTCTTCGGTACCGAGAAGCGGGTCGATTTTCCGGTAATCCGCCGTATTATAGCGGTGGTTGGAGTGTGCCTCGAAAATTGGGTTCAGGTAAATGCAGGTTACGCCGAGCGATCTGATATAGTCGAGCTTCTCTTCAACTCCCCGCAGGTCGCCGCCGAAATAATCGCTGTTGGTGACTTTGCCCTGCTCGTTCGGCGCCCAGTCCGGCTGTTCGCCCCAGTTTTCATGGATTTTGCGGTCGGTGGGAACGGCTCCTTTCTCCTGCGAAGAACGAAAGAAACGGTCGGGGAAAATCTGATAGATTACGCCGCCGCAGAGCCAATCCGGCACTGTGGAATTCCGGTCGTAAACCGTAAGCTGCCACTGCGCGCCGTCTCCCCGCAGAGCCCCCTCGCTGCCCCAGCCGCGCGTAATTCCAAGCGTACCGCGCCAGGTATCAACGAAGAACCGGTAAAAATACAGACCCGGTTTCTGCGGCGTGAAATGGCACTCCCAGAACTCATGCTGGTCGCCGTTCATTCCGCACCAGAACATGCCCAGCGTCTGCTGTCCGCCGGTTTCGTCGTCGGTTACAACAAGCCGGGCGGCAGAACAGCGCAGATCGCGGGGCAAAACAATTTTAAAATGCACCGCGGTTCCATCCGGAACCGCTCCGGTTGGGCAGCGGCAGGCGGGATTGCGTGAATTAAACATGGTGAACGCCTCCGGACAAATCTTATGTTACACCCTGCCGGATTTATGCTGCAAAGATGCTTTTGTGCTCTCGTTCTTTTCAAAAACCGACTTTGCGTTCCAGATGTTTTCCGCATATTCGCGGATTGCGCGATCTGCGGCAAAACGCCCGGCCTGAGCCACATTCACAAGGCACATATGCTGCCATGCGATCGGGTCGGAATACAGCCTTGCGGATTTTTCCCTTGCTTTTTCGTAGGATGCAAAATCGGCCAGAACCATATACGGATCGCTGTTCAGCAGAGAATCCGCAATATCGTGGAAACTGACGCCGTTAAATCCGTTGTTCATTTCGCGGACTGCCTTCCCGATGGCCGGGTTGTTGTCGGCGAAGTTCCGCGGCCGGTAACCGTTGTTTTTCAGTTCCGAAACCTGCGTGGCGGTCATCCCGAACAGAATCATGTTTTCGTCGCCGACGGCTTCATGGATTTCCACATTCGCGCCGTCCAGCGTACCGAGCGTAACCGCGCCGTTAATCATCAGCTTCATGTTGCTGGTACCGGAAGCTTCCGTACCTGCTAGCGAAATCTGTTCACTGATATCCGCAGCGGGAATGAGGAGCTCCGCAAGCGTTACGCGATAGTCTTCCAGATATACCACACGCATTTTCTTGTTGACGCGCGGGTCATTGTTAATCGTCTTGCCAAGGTCAACAATAAAGCGGATGATCTGCTTTGCAACATAGTAGCCCGGCGCAGCTTTTGCACCGAAGATATAAGTGCGCGGTGCAAAATCCATGTTCGGGTTCTCACGCAGCCGCTGGTAATCTACCAGAATCTGCAGCGCATTCAGATGCTGGCGCTTATATTCGTGCAGGCGCTTGACCTGAACATCAAAAATGGAGTCCGGGTCAATTTCAATATCGTTTGCCTTTTTCACATATTCCGCAAGACGCACCTTGTTTTGGCGTTTAATTTTCGCCATCTTTTCCAGAACGTCCGGGTCATCCTTGTACTTCATCAGCTTCTCAAGCTGAGAGGCTTCGCGAACAAAGCCGTCGCCGATGAGCTCGGTGATCATACTGGTCAGCCCCGGGTTTGCCTGGCAAAGCCAGCGTCGGTGCGCAATTCCGTTGGTTACGTTTGTAAACTTCTCCGGCATTTCGGTGTAAAAATCATTGAATACGCGGTCTTTCAGAATGTCGCTGTGCAGTCTGGAAACGCCGTTCACGCTGTGGCTGCCTACCACGGCGAGGTTTGCCATTTTCACATATCCGTCGTTCCACGGAGCCATGCGGCCAACTTTATAGCCGTCAATGCCCTTGTTATGCATGCTCTCGCAGAAGCGGCGGTTGATTTCCTCAACAATCTGGTAAATGCGCGGCAAACGCGATTTGAACAGGTCGATTCCCCAGCATTCCAGAGCTTCCGCCATAACGGTGTGGTTGGTATAGCCAAACACGCTCTGAACGATCTCCCACGCAGCGTCCCAGCCGTAGCCGCATTCATCCAGCATTATGCGCATCATTTCCGGAATCGCGAGCACCGGATGCGTGTCGTTCAGGTGGATGGCAACAAGGTCGGGCATGCTGTCCAGCGTACTGTGTGAGAACAGATGGTGGCGTATAATATCCTGAATGGTAGCGGATACCAGAAAATACTGCTGCGAAAGGCGCAGGCTCTTGCCCTCGAGGTGGTTGTCGTCCGGATACAGAACTTTTGTAATGACCTCGGCCATAGCTTTCTGTTCCATGGCGCGCATATAGTTGCCTCCGTTGAACAGGTCCATGTCGAATTCTGCACTGGTTGCAGACCACAGGCGCAGGCGGCTGACGCCTTTCCCGCCGTAACCGGCTATGTACATGTCGTACGGTACCGCGATCACCTTGTTGTAATCCTTGTGGTTCACCACATGATACTGGTTGTTCCAATAGTCTTCAATGCGGCCGTTGAAGTGCACTTCCACGCTCTTTTCCGGTTCGCCCCTCAGCCAGATTTTGCCGCCCGGAAGCCAAAAGTCTGGGAGCTCGGTCTGCCAGCCGTCCACCAGTTTCTGCCGGAAGATTCCATACTCGTACCGCAGGGAATAGCCCGTCGCAGGGTAGCCCAGCGTTGCCAGTGAATCCATATAGCAGGCGGCAAGGCGCCCCAGGCCACCATTGCCGAGGCCTGCATCCGGCTCTTCTTCGTAAAGCGCGTCCAGTTTTAAGTCCATGCCAGCCAAAGCCTTACGGAATTCGCTTTCGAGTCCCAGATTATACAGGCTGTTTTTTAAAGACCGGCCCAGCAGGAACTCCATGCAGAGGTAGTAAATCTGTTTTGTTCCCGTTTTCTGGGCTTTTTCCGAAAAGGCATGGTGGGACTGCTCCAGAATGTCCCGTACCGCGAGCGCCGTAGCCTTGTAGCACTGCTCATTGTTTGCATTGGCAAGCGTAACACCAAAGACATGCTCCAGATTATCCTGAATGGTATCCTGAATTTTTTCCACCGTCTGTTTTTCGTCCATAGTGGTCCTCCAAACAAGTCATAATCCGCAAAAAGCGGGAATCGGCCTGTAAAAATCTGTATTTTTCATAAGTTATGTGTATTATACACCAATTTTTAGCTTTTTTCAAGATTAATAAGATTTGGAAAATAACCGTCCTGTTTCATATAATATTCAGCAATACCGCGAAAATTTCAGCTATTCTTCTAAATGTAAATTATGTTTTGCTGCGAGAGAAATTGTACTTTGTTTTGTGCAATCTGTACAATTTCGCCTTAAGTATCATTTTTGCCCGCAGCACAAGAAATAAATTGCTCCGCTGAGGGGGTTACCGTCAGCAAAAAGTGACGAAAATCTCTTTCATATTATAGCAAAATAGATTATAATATGCTATATATTAAGTCAGTGAAACCAGACTTTACATAAGATTGAAAATACAATTTTCCAAATACAATCAGAAAAACACAAATAACACATGATACGTCGGCCGAAGAAAGGATATGAAACTATGGCCAAAAACAGAATCAGGCTGAACATCTGCGGCTGCGAATGTGCGCTTTGTTCGGATGACAGTGAAAACTACATTCGTTCTATCGGTGACGAGGTGCAGAAGGCAATCGACGACATTATGGCGAAAAACGAACGTGTTTCCGTCACATTGGCGGCAATTTACACTGCTTTAAGCTACTGCGACGATTCGCATAAAGCTGCATCCTCTGCAGATAATCTGCGTGCACAGATCAAAAATTATCTGGAAGATTCCTCTCATGCGCGTATGGACTCGGAAGAATCCCGCCGCGAACTGGAACGCATGAAGCGGGAAAACCAGACGCTCCGGGCGCGGCTTGCCGCCGCCGGAGAACTTTCGGACAACAATTCGGACGAGCAGAACCCGCCTGCAGCCCCGGGTGCATCCCCGCAGCGCCAGACGGGAGACTTTTCAAGGGTAAAGTCCGAAGCACAGGCAGACCAGGAAAGCTTCATGAGCTTTTTTGAAAAGAAAACCAATGAACAGTAAAGCGGAAGTTCTGGCTCCGGCGGGCTCGCCGGAAAGTCTGCTGGCCGCAGTGCGGGCCGGAGCAGACGCCGTATACCTCGGCGCTTCCCGGTTCAGCGCACGCGCAGGGGCTAAAAACTTCGGCATGGATGAACTGAAAGAAGCGGTGGATTACTGCCACGCGCGCGGCGTGAAGGTTTATCTCGCCGTCAATACTCTGATGCTCGACAGCGAACTGCCGGAAGCGCTGAATCTTGTGCAGGAGGCATGCGCCCTGCCCGTTGACGCCATCCTTGTTCAGGATATGGGGGTTGCGCGACAGCTGTTCCGCTGCGCCCCCCAGCTTCGGCTGCACGCTTCCACGCAGACAGGCGTACACACTGCGGCAGGAGCACGGGCTCTGCATTCCGCAGGGTTCCGCCGGGTTGTTCTGGCGCGCGAGCTTTCAATCCGGGAAACGGCGGCAATTCATGAGGAATGCCCCATTGAACTGGAAGTATTCGTACACGGCGCGCTCTGCATGTCCGTGAGCGGACAATGCTATTTCAGTTCGGTTCTCGGTTCACGCAGCGGCAACCGCGGGTTATGCGCTCAGCCTTGCCGGCTGCCCTTTTCCGCGTCCGGGGGAACCGGGCACGACCTGAGCCTGCACGACCTCTCACTGATTTCCCGCATCGGCGAACTGGAGCAGGCCGGCGCCGTCAGCCTGAAAATTGAGGGCCGGCTCAAACGTCCGGAGTACGTTGCGGCGGCGTCCCGCGCCTGCCGGCTTGCCGCAAACGGCGAGCCCGTTCCGCAAAATCTCACGGACAGCCTGCGAGCAGTCTTTTCCCGTTCGGGGTTTACGCAGGGATACGCGGACGGAAAGCTTGGCCGCGAAATGTTCGGCATCCGTTCCAAAGAAGATGTTATTGGCGCTACGGAAGATGTTCTTAAGCCCCTGCGCGAAATATATTCTTCGGAACCATCCCGTTTTCCCATTGATTTTACCCTTGAAATACCATATAATAAACCAATATTCCTCATTGCGTCGGATGACGCCGGACATACGGTCCGGGTATGCGGTTCCGTTCCGCAGCCCGCAATCCACCGCGCCGCGGACGCCGAACGGTGTGAGGAACAGCTACGGAAAACAGGCGGCACGCCGTTTTTCGTTCGCAGCGTGAATTGCAAAATTGAACCGGGACTTGCCGTGCCTGTCTCCGAGCTGAACCACCTGCGCCGCGAAGCACTTGCACAGCTGGAAAAAATCCGTGCGGAAAGGCCGCAGATTCCTTTTGAGGTCTGCCAAACTGAAATACCGAAAGAACATAAAGCGAAGGATTTTCGTCTTCGCGCGCGTTTTTATAATACTGATCTTCCAGACGCCGCAAAAGCCTGTGAATTGGTCTATGTACCCTACACAACCGATCCGCACAAGTTGGCGGAACTGCTGAACAACGGCTTTCGTGCCGCAGTGGAAATCCCGCGCGGTATGTTCGGGATGGAAGATTCTGTCCGCCGCCGTCTGGAGCTTGCAAAGTCTGCCGGTATCACCGACGCTTGGGCCGGAAACCTCGATTCCGCCCAGCTTGCGCTGGATGTGGGTCTTCAGGTACACGGCGGGTTCTCGCTCAATATAACAAATACCGAAGCCCTGGAATGGTACAAGGAGTTCGGCCTGAAAGACGCCGAGCTGTCGTTCGAGCTGAAATTATCCCAAGCCGCGCACATCGGGGGCGAATTGCCCCGCGGGCTGCTGATCTACGGGCGTCTGCCGCTGATGCTGACCCGGAACTGTCCTGCGGCAAATTCCGAACAGGGCTGTCTGCACTGCAAGACGTCACCTGTGCTGACCGACCGCCGGGGAATTCAGTTCCCCATCCAATGCTATGGAGCATGCAGCGAAGTGCTCAATTCGGTTCCTCTGTATCTTGCAGACAGACTCGCGGAAGTGAATAATCAGGACTTTGGGACGCTTCGGTTTTCCACAGAAAGTAAGCAGGAAGCTGAAAATATTCTGAACGATTATTTTGTTTCCGTACAGGGAAAAAGCGTTTGTGCCGAAGAAGGTTCCTACACACGTGGACTCTATTACCGGGGTTTTGAAGGGGATATCCGACGTTAAAACGAAGAAATAAAGAAAAGATTTTTATAAAAGAGTGTCACCGGAGTGTTGTAATGAATATCATCATGAAGAAAGAAGTTAAAATTAAAAAGTTACGCGAAAAAGCGGTACTGCCGACACGCGGCAGCGACGGAGCAGCCGGACTTGACCTTTACGCCTGCATCGACGAACCCGTCACAATCGAGCCACGCGGGCTTTACAGGATTCCAACCGGAGTAGCCATTGCCCTGCCGGATCAAAATACGGTCGGGCTGATTTTCGGGCGCAGCGGACTCGGCGTGAAGCACGGCATTTCTCTGACGAACGCCGTCGGCGTAATCGACAGCGACTACCGCGGCGAGCTGATTGTCGGCATTGGCAACACCAGTGACGAGCCCTATGTTTTATCCCCCGGCGAGCGGTTTGCGCAGCTTGTTGTTATGCCGGTTTACGAAACCGTTTTGACAGAAACGGATGATCTTGGAGAAACCGAGCGTGGAACCGGAGGATTCGGTTCCACCGGAAAAGCAAAAATCCGCGGCTAGGCCGTGTTTGATCAATGAAAATTTTTATGGCACGGAATTGATCCAAGTATACAAATATTAAAAATTTGATATTCATTTTCCATCGCCAGTTATGACTTTTATAGCTTAAGGAGTTTATGATGAATAATCATATTTTTAAAAAGATCATATATACAGCAGTTTTTATTATAATTGCTGTTTGGTCATTTATTATAGGAATGGATATAGATATATGGAATGATAAAAGATTCCAAAAATTATAGATGGCATATCTGATCTTTATTTTCATGTCACCACCTGATATACATAGGAAATACAAAGCGACGGATTATCGAGTTAAAACCATGCCGAACATTCTTGACGCAGGGCGGCACAATTTTAGCCGAAGCCGACGATTTTCCTGATTTTTCAAACATGGCCACAAAAAACAGGAGATATTATTTTCATGAAAAAGGGCATTATAAAAACGCTTATATTAATAGTTTCGATTGTTCTCTCAGTCGTTCTTGGGAAAGCGATTGCGGGGGCCGTCATAGGCAATCACTTTCTTTCCTGGCTTGCGATTGCGGCAAAATTCGGTATTTCAACGGTGACCGTTGACCTTTCTATTATTCAAATAACTTTCGGTATGATGATTGATATTAATGTTGCTCAGGCGTTGTTGCTTTTAATCGCTATTTTTGTATACACAAGAATTCAAGTAAAAGGATAGGGATATACCATGTTATTTCTTGCATCTTCTTCACCCAGACGCAGCGAGCTGCTGACAAAAGCGGGGTTCGAGTTCACGGTTGAACCCGCCAGCGTTAACGAAACTGTTCTGCATGGCACGCCGCCGATGCAGGTTGTAGAACAGCTCTCAACGCGAAAAGCACAGGCTGTTGCAAAGCTGCACCCAGCGGACACAATTCTCGCCGCAGACACTGTTGTCGTGCTCAAAGGCCGCATCCTGGGAAAGCCAAAGGATGAAGAAGCGGCGAAAGCCATGCTGAAGCTTTTGTCAGGGAATGTGCATCAGGTTTATACAGGTTATACTGTAATAAAAGGGAAAAAATTCGTGTGCGGGCATGAGGTCACATCGGTTGAGTTCTACGCGCTTACACCGGAAGAAATTGACGAGTATGTCGCAACCGGCGAACCGCTCGACAAGGCTGGTTCCTACGGAATTCAGGGAAAAGGTGCTTTGTTTGTAAAGCGTATTAACGGTGATTTTTACAACATTATGGGGCTCCCCATTGCAAAAATCAAACGCATCCTCAACAGCATGAAATCCGACGAAGAATAAAATTTACCGCAGCTATATTTTGTTATTGAGTATCTGAGCGGTTGGGGTTATAATAGAGATTGTGAAATTACGTTTGCGGGAATTTTGCGGCTTTCAGTTGCAGGAAGACCGGAAAGGGGAAAATTAACCGATGTTTTCAAAAGATATAGGCATTGACCTTGGCACCGCCAACACGCTGGTGTTCATGAAGGGAAAGGGCATCGTAATGCGTGAGCCTTCTGTTGTGGCGGTCGATGTCAGGACAGATACCGTTCTTGCGGTTGGCAAACACGCCAAAGAGATGATTGGCCGTACGCCGGGTTCCATTGTTGCGGTACGCCCAATGAAGGACGGCGTTATTGCAGATTTCGACATTACCGCAACCATGTTGAAGCACTTCATCAAGCAGGCGGTAAAATCAAGCACATTCTCAAAGCCCCATATTATCATCTGCATTCCATCCGGTGTAACCGAAGTGGAACGCCGTGCGGTTGAAGACGCCGCCCGTCAGGCAGGCGCAAGCAACGTTGAGCTGATTGAAGAACCCATGGCCGCGGCAATCGGCGCCGGACTTCCGGTCTCCGAACCTACTGGCAGCATGGTAGTAGATATCGGCGGCGGTACGGCAGAAGTTGCCGTTATTTCTCTCGGCGATATTGTTACATCCGTTTCCGTTCGCTGCGCGGGCGATAAGTTTGACGAATCCATTATTTCCTATGTTAAGAAAAAATATAACCTCCTGATCGGTGAACGCACCGCAGAAGAAATCAAGATTAAAATCGGTTCAGCCTATCCGACGGAAGACAACGAAGGCGCATCCGTTGAAATCAAAGGCCGCAACCTAGTAGACGGTCTGCCAAAGAATGTTACGATTAATGCATCGGAAGTCCGCGAGGCCCTCAGCGATCCGCTTGCATTGATTATCGATGCAATCAAGAGCACGCTGGAAAAGACTCCTCCGGAGCTTTCTGCGGATATCATTGACCACGGCATTATGCTTACCGGCGGCGGCGCACTGCTCCGCGGGCTGGATCAACTGGTCGAACAGGAAACCGGCATGCCTGTGCATGTGGCGGAAAATCCATTGGACTGCGTTGTCAACGGCACCGGCAAACAGTTGGAAGTCAACATGCCGTCCTCTTACTACAAGGCGGATAAAAAGAAATAATTCAAACGTGAATCAGCAACGCCCCGGTATAATACCGGGGCGTTTTTGTAATTTCGGCACAGTTTACGAATTGCAGTAAGCTGACATTTGAAAAGGGCCGTGCAAAAGCACGACCCTTAATTATACACTAATGTGAGAAAATTAGTTGAGAATTGTCTTCTCGGTTTCCTTGTCGAACATGTGCAGCTTGGAAAGCTCAAATGCGATCTTAATTCTGTCGCCTGTCTTAGCGGTAGATGTAGGCTCAACACGAGCTGTAATCTGAGTGCCTTCGCAGTTCAGGTACAGATAGGTTTCAGCGCCCATCAGTTCTGTAACTTCAACGTCGGATTCAACAATGCCCTCGGTAGCCTTAGCAAGGAATTCCGGTTCGTCGTGAACATTTTCCGGACGGATGCCGAGAACAACATTCTTGCCGACGTAATCTTTCAGGACGTCGTCCTTGTTCTTTGCAGCCGGAATCTTGATGCCGTATTGACCGAAATGGAACACATAGTCGGCGCCTTCCTTGTTGACGGTGCCGTCGATGAAGTTCATCTGCGGAGAACCCATGAATCCTGCAACGAATTCGTTCACCGGGAAATCGTAAAGGTTCTGCGGTGTATCAACCTGCTGTACAAAGCCATCCTTCATAACTACGATGCGGTCGCCCATCGTCATAGCTTCGGTCTGGTCATGTGTAACATAGATAAAGGTTGTGCCCAAACGCTGATGCAGTTTGGAAATCTCGGTCCTCATCTGTGCACGCAGCTTGGCGTCCAAGTTGGAAAGAGGTTCATCCAGAAGGAAGACCTTCGGGTTACGGACGATTGCACGGCCAAGAGCAACACGCTGTCTCTGGCCACCAGACAGAGCCTTCGGCTTTCTGTCAAGTAAATGAGAGATGTCGAGGATCTTTGCAGCCTCTTCAACGCGGCGTTTGATTTCATCCTTCGGAACCTTGCGCAGTTTCAGGCCGAATGCCATATTATCAAAAACCGTCATATGCGGATAAAGAGCATAGTTCTGGAACACCATTGCAATGTCGCGGTCTTTCGGCGCTACATCATTGGCAAGAGTATCGCCTATGTAGAGTTCGCCTTTTGTAATTTCTTCAAGTCCGGCAATCATTCTGAGGGTTGTTGACTTTCCGCATCCGGAAGGACCTACCAGAATAACGAATTCCTTATCTGCAATCTCCAGATTGAAATCCGACACGGCCGTAACTCCGCCGCTGTAGACCTTATAGACATTTTTTAGTGTCACACTTGCCATAATAAACCTCCTGATAATCCATCTAAATTTCTTCCATACGCGCACAATACATTTCTGTATTGCGCCCCCGCTTACAATGCAGTCTAATAATAACAGAACTTCGCGCCGAAGAACAGACTCTTTTTGCCCAAAATTCAATTGTCGTCTTTATGTAATTCCGATAAAACACAAAAGCAATCCGAAATTTTCGTTTAAATTTTATAAGGATTTATCGACAAATATTGACTTTATCTCATTATTGTTTAGTTCTCTTGCTTCACCCATGCCAAGGCTTTCGTCCAGCCTTAAATCACCGATGCGGACGCGCCTGAGCGCAAGAACCAAATTATCCCTCGCGAGGAACATGCGCTTCACCTGATGAAATTTTCCCTCATGAATTTTTACGGAAACAAGCGGATGCTCTCCGTCCTGCAGAACGCTTAGCTCTGCCGGGAGGCAAGTCCGGTCTGAAAGCTCCACGCCGGTGCGGAACGCCTCTGCATCGGCAGCGGTTACCGGAGCGGCAAGGCGGGCCTCGTACCATTTTACCACATGCTTCTTTGGGGCAAGCATCCTGTGCGCGAAGTCACCGTCATCCGTTAAAATCAGTAGGCCCTCGGTATCTTTGTCCAGCCGGCCTGCAGGAAAAATACCGCGGCGCTGCCATTCGTGCGGCAGTAAATCCACCACGGTGCGTGCAGATGGAGCTCTGGATGCAGAGAGTACTCCGCCGGGTTTATTCATCATCAGGTATAAATGCTGCTTCACCGTCAGTAAATCGCCGTCAAGGGCAATGCTGTCGGCTTCCGGATCAGCTTTAAAGTCCGATTTGCGCACAACCTCGCCGTTTACCGTAACGCGTCCGTTCCGGATCAGCGTGCCGACATCCCGCCGGGTACCCAAATTCTGTGAAGAAAGTATTTTGTCGAGCCGCTCTTTTTTCATTCCCTGATCCATGCCTTTCCGCAATTTGCAGCTGCCTTTGCAGCGGTCCTCTGAAGTTGCCGGTAAAGCAGTCAGCCTGCTCTACCGGCAGATTCCATTAGTATACCCGTTCTGCGGAAAAAGTTCAATCCGTCGGCCACGCGTTTGCCGGAATTGCGGATGAAACCGGTTTCTTCGCTTCCTGTACGGATGAAGTCTGCGCAGCCGACGCGGAAGAAACGCTCGTCAGAGTGCCGGTATTGCTACGCGCAAGCGTGGGCTGGTCAATGGTGTAATCCTGGCTTTCAGCCTGGCCGTCAAATCCGGTCATAAAGCCGTCAAGCTGGGGCGTACTCAGGTCGCCGCCGATTACCCTGCCGTTGTAAACCAGTATGGTACCGCGCATCGTTTCCTGCTGCGGATAATTTGTCACATCATAAATCCACTGCTCTACCGTTTTGCCTGCATAGGGCAGCAAATCCAGGCCTTGTTCCTTCTGGATGTTGTTGTATGTGGTATAGACATCGTTGAACTTTTCGGGGATCGTCACCTCCCCCGAACTGGCCGGTTCGCTTTTTACGCTCCAGCCGAATTGTTTGAAAAACGCAACACGCTCTTCATTTGTTGCGGCGGAGAGTGCGTACTTTTTACCGGCGTACTCGGCCTGCGGCGACGTATTGTGAATCCCCAGCAACACGATTACCGCCGTAATGGCTACAATGAGCACAGCCAGAACAACAATTGTCTTTCTGCGGTTGTGCTTAACAGACAGTACAAACATAACTCCGCCCCCTAAACAAAATCCGATTCCTCATGGAATAGATATGCCTGGGGGGCGGTAAAAATTCACGATTCGCTTTCTTCTGTTTTCTTTGCTCCTTCAATCACTTTCTGGGAAACCTGCGGAGGGGCTTCTTCATAGCGCACAAATTCAAATGAGAAGTTCCCTCTTCCCTGCGTCGTCTGGCGAAGGAAAGTACTGAAGTCATGCATTTCGGCCTCGGGCGCTTCCGCCTCGATGGTCTGCTGCCCGTCGCCGGCGGGGTCCATGCCAAGCACTCTGCCGCGGCGTTTGTTGACCTCGCCCATAATGTCGCCCATGTCGTCGTCCGGCACGGTGCATTTCAGCAGGCCTATTGGTTCCAGAAGAACCGGGTTTGCTTTGGGCATTCCGGTCTTGTATGCAAGGTTTGCCGCCATTTTGAACGACATTTCGGAAGAGTCCACCGGATGATAGGAACCGTCGTAAAGCGTAGCGCGAAGCCCCACGACCGGATATCCGGCGAGAGGGCCTTTCTCAACACTCTCTCGCAGGCCCTTTTCCACCGCGGGGAAGAAGTTCTTTGGCACGGAACCGCCGACTACACGCTCCCCGAATTCCATTTTCTCGCTTTCGCATGGCTCAAACTCAATCCAGACGTCCCCGTACTGGCCGTGGCCGCCTGTCTGCTTTTTGTATCTGCCCTGCACCTGAACCTTTTTACGGATGGTCTCGCGGTAAGCCACGCGCGGTTTTTCCAGCGTGATTTCCACCCCGAATTTCTTCTTCAGCCTTGCCGCCACTACATCCAGATGCTGTTCTCCCATGCCGGAAAGAATCATCTGGTGCGTTTCCTTATTGGTCTGGAACCGTATGGTCGGGTCTTCCTCTTCCAGCCGGATGATGCCCTGCGCCACTTTGTCCTCTTCGCCCTTGTTTTTGGGCAGAACCGCCATGGAAAGGACCGGATGTGGATAATCCACTCCCTCCAGCTTCACTTTCCGTGCGGGCGAACAAAGGGTATCGCCTGTTTTCGCTCCCTGCAGCTTCGGAACCGCGCCGATATCCCCCGCGCCGATGTAAGGAGCGTCTTCCTGCTTTTTCCCGCGCAGAACCAGGGTTTTGCCAATCCGCTCCGCCTCGCCCGTGCGCATATTAATCAGCTGGCTTTCGCTGGAAACCTTCCCGGCAATTACTTTAATATAAGAAAGTTTTCCGATAAACGGGTCAGCCACAGTCTTGAACACGACGGCGGCAGGCTGGGCATTTTCATCCACAGCGATTTCAACCGGATTTCCGTCCGCATCTTCCCCGGTTTCGCCGGCTTTGTCCGCTGCGGTCGGGGCGAGCCAGGCAAGCCCGTTCATAAGCTGGTCAATTCCGTTCAAAAGCAGCGCGTCGCCGCAGAAGACCGGAGACACTGCGCCGGATTTAACGCCCTTGCTGATGCCGACAATCACTTCTTCCGGGGTGAACTGCTCGCCGGAAAAATACTTTTCAAACATATCGTCGCCGGTCTCGGCCACTGCTTCATAAATCGCGGTGCGCAGGCCGTCCAGACGGTTGCCCATGTCCGGCATCTTTACTTCCACAGCCTTGCCGTCATGGTATTCATACGCTTTGTATTCCAGAACGTTCACATATATGTTCGCTTTGCCGTCGCGGATGTAAGGCACAACCACCGGGCAGATGGACGGGCCGAAAAACGCCTTCAGGTTTTCAAACACCTTGTAAAAATCCGCGCATTCGTCGCACAGGCCGTTTACAAAAAAGATTTTGGAAAGACCGCGCCTGTCGGCCGCGGCGGCGGCTTTCTCCGTGCCGACGTTCACGCCGTCTTTTCCGGAAATTGTAATCAGCACGGAATCCGCAGCGCGGATCGCCTCGCACATGCCGCCTTCAAAATCGAAAAGACCCGGCGCGTCCAGCAGGTTGATTTTATTGTTTTTCCACTCCAGCGGAGCTGCTGCCGTCATGACGGAAGTTCTGCGGCGAATCTCCTCCGGATCAAAATCGGACACGGTGCTGCCCTCGCCGACTTTGCCAAGCCGGTCGGATGCACCGGAAAGGTACAGCATCGCCTCAGTTAGGCTCGTTTTTCCAGCGCCGCTGTGACCAGCCAGCGCAATGTTTAGAATTTTTCCCGCCTCATATTGTTTCACCAAAAAACAGCTCCTTTCAGGGTTGAAAAGAATGCCAATCATATATTAAAAACATACAATTGTTCAACCAATTTCATGATAATTATAGCGTGTTTCTACAAAAATTACAATGCAGGTGTATTTTATTTTTCTGATTGCTCATCCAATTCTATCATTCAATTTTTATGAATAATGCCGAAAAAGCCCACCTTGCGGTGAGCTTTTTGTCGATTCTAACATTTTTGTTTAAATATATTCAAACCACTTTTCAGGGCCGACCTGCTTTTGGTACAGGTTGCGGCACTTTTCCAGATATTCAATCCGCCCGGTCTTTTCGGATGGAAGGCCGTAGTAAGTGCGCATGAACGACATTACGACGGTCCATTTTGAAAACTCCGCAAGGTCAATCTTCGTCTGGTTCTGAACTTCCCTGAAATATGCCGCAGCAAACCGCGCGCCCCAGTATCTGACCGCTGTATATTCAAGCCTGCTCTCTCCCGGGATTTCAGGCACACGCTTCATCAGCAGATAGGAATGCGCAATATCCGCCACAAATCGGCCCCGATATGCACCGGACCAGTCGATCAGATAATACTTTCTGCCATCGAGCATAATATTTCCGGGGTGAAAGTCTCCGTGACAAATGCTGTCGCCCTGCGGAAGTTCACTCCAGATTTTCTGCACGAACTCCCGCACTTCGCCGGAAACCTGCGGTTCCCCTGATAAAATATGATGGTAAACGTCTTCCAGCGAATACGCGCAGTCTCCGCACTTGATTTTGGCAAGGCGGAGCTGCAAAGAGACAAATTTTTTCATTTCATCGCCGCGCATCAGCGGATGGCGGACGATATGATCCAGAAGAGATTGTCCGCTGATTTTTTGCATCACTTTCCCCGGCATGCCGTTCACTTCGAGGGTTTCGTAGAGGTGCGGCACATTGACGCCGTTCTCTTCCAGAAGCTGAAACAACTGCTGTTCCATTTCCGCTGTCTGCGGCGTAGGTTTTCTGGACAGCCGCAGGATCTTACCGTCTCCAATGTCATAGAGATCGGCTTCACCGCCCCGTGCAATGAGCGTCAGTTTTTTTAAATCATAAGAAATCATCATCGTATCTCCGTTTATCGTTTCCGTTCAAATTTTAACTCAGGCTTCGTCCGGACCAAAAATCGGCAGAAACTGATTTTTTTATGAATTATTTCCCATAAATTATATTCTTTTTTTAAATTTTTTCAATAAGAGATACTCCGATATTTATTCTATAGCAATTTAATTTTTAATCAGCACTTGATTAAAAATTCAAAATTGCCGAATGCGTTTTTACGGTTAAAATTCTTTCCTGTTTAAAAGTAAAAACGCTATAAATAGCATCAAGCCAAAAGCATAGCCTACAGCAGTTCCAGATTTACACATCTTATCTCGCAGTCTGAAATGGAATTGCTGTAGATAATTGACATATATTAAAAGGAATGATACTATTTGTACAGTGTTCAAAACAATGTTCAATCATTAAGCGGGGTCGTACATGATTCAAAAAGAAGAAGACACAAAAGAAAAACTGATTGCCGCCGCCATTTCCCTCATCCGGGAAGACGAGCAAAATATATCCGTCCGAAAGATCGTCCGGCGCGCGGGAGTCGGCGTGGGACTGGTTAACTATTACTTTCGAAGCAAAGAGAATCTGGTCAATATTGCGGTGCAGAGAATTGTGGATGAAGTAATTGCAAAAGTCCCGGCACTGGTGAAAAGCTCAAACGGTTCGCCCGAAGCAAAGCTAAAGCTGACTATTGCAAAAACAATGGAGTATCTGGATTCGCACGCGAATGTTTCCCGCCTGTCGATCCTGAGGGATATGAACGACGGCAACAGCCGGGACAATACGCAGCTCTCCGTCGAAGCATATGACAGGATTCTTAAAGAAATTATTCCGGACGATCGGCGGCGTTTTCTTGCCGGGCATATCCTGTGCTCTTCCATTCAAAGCCTTTTTCTCCGGGAACGTGTTCTTTCGGAAACCGCGGATTTTGATTTTCACAATGAGGAACAGCGCAGAATCTTTATCGACAACCTCGTGAGCACCGTTCTGTCCGGTATTAATTCATCGTATTGCAGCCGAGAATAACTATGAAAGGAATCGGGTCTCAATGAAAAAATCAATTCTCATCATCGGGGCGGGTCTCGGGGGACTATCCGCCGGTATCTATGGGCAGGCGAACGGTTTTCAGACCGAAATTTTTGAAATGGGCGCACATCCCGGCGGTCAGTGCGCTTCCTGGAAAAGAAACGGTTATACGTTCGACTGCTGCATTCACCATCTGATGGGCTGTTCCCCAAAATCCAGACTCAATCGCATCTGGACGGAAATTGGCGCTATGCCTGCGAAAATGATTCAGCCGAAAGAATGTGTGAGCGCTGTTAATACCGATGGTAAAATCTTTATTGATTATTACGATCCGCAAAAGTTGGAAGAGGAGCTTTGCGCCCTGTCCCCTCAGGATAAGGACGTGATTCACGAATACACGGAGGCAATTCGAGTGTTCTCCAAACACGACCTGATGGGCGAAATGATGACGGGCGGAGTGCCCGGCATCCTGAAAAACATTCCGATGCTTTTCAAAAACATGAAGTGGTTCCGAACGTCCATGAAGGATTTCGCAAGCCGCTTTACCGACCCTTTTCTGAAACGCGCATTTCCGCTGCTTGTGTACTCGCTCCCGGATATGCCGGTCTTTATGCACCTGGCCCGCCACGCATGCGGATGTAACAGGGATATCCTGTGGCCCGAGGGTGCAAGTGCGGCGTTGATCGGCGGAATTGAAAAGAAATACACATCCCTTGGCGGCTGCATTCACTGCGGCCGGAAAGTAAGCAAAATCCTTGTGAAAGACAATCAGGCGGTTGGAGTCCGCCTTGAGGACGGTACGGAGCACTTCGCGGATTATGTTATTTCTGACGCGGACGGCAGAAAAACGCTGCTTGAAATGCTTGGCGGTACGTATATGAACGACCAGCTCCGCGGATACTGTAAGGAACCCGATGATGAAACAAACTGGGCCGTTCACGTATTTCTCGGTGTAAACCGTGACCTTTCAAAAGAGCCGTCGAGCCTGATTCTGCTTCTCGACAAACCGGTTACCATTGCTGGCCACGAACTGGATTCGCTGGAAATGCAGATCTACGGCTTCGTTTCCACAATGGCGCCGGAAGGAAAGGGCGTTATCAAAGCAGAATTGGTTTCTTCCTATTCCTACTGGAAAAAACTCGCGGAAAACCGTGAGGATTATGAAGCGGAAAAGGAGAAAGTTGCCCGGCAGGTAATTGCCCTTCTAGAGACCCGCTTTCCGGGCATTACGAATCAGGTGGAAGTAACCGATGTCCCCACGCTCCTCACGTGGGAACGCTTCATGGGCGGCACGCACGGTTTCTGCAACGGCCCCAGCAAAAAGTTCGGCCTCAGCAGCATGCTCCATTCCGACAACAGCGAGGTTCCAGGTCTTGGCCACTTCTATTTCGCAGGAGTCTGGGCCACTTCGATGGGAGCTACGTTTATGAACGCCCTTTCCGGCAAAAAAGCCGTACAGAAAATCTGCAAAAAAGAGAGCGTCAGATTTCAGGCGCCGGAGCCGCATAAAATATGAGCGCTCCTCAGCATTACATTCGATCGAGCGCAGGGAAAGAGCTTTCAAAAACAACTTTTTAGCATTGACTAATAAAACATCATACAGTATGATGTAGATATGGAAAGTAAATTATTGGTATTTATTTTTGAAAGCGGAACCAGCGGCTCCGGGAATGGTGGTACTCTTATGAGCTATCTTGAGAAATTCCGTAATAAACTGGTGCATCTTTTATTCCCGTTCGTTGAACGTTTTCTCATTGTTATCAGTGTGGTATTGGTGGTATCAATTTTGCTTACCTGGTCTGTTCCCCAAAAATACTGGCAAATAAGGTCGATTATATTTTGGCTAATCATTATATACAACGAAATTCACTCGGCAGGCGTTATGGAACGTGACTACCTCCCCATTCAACCTGGGAACGGCCCTTTTTACCGCATTTATCGGTTTATCGACGTGATATTCTTCCTCTTGCTGCTTGTTTTGCTGGTTAGCTTTCTGGTTCCGGGGCCGCCATGGCTAAACAATAGTTTTTACGGTGTACTCATCGTGGCTGTGATCCTTCGCACAATTGGAGACCAAAAATACCGCCCGAAAAATCCGGAAGAATAATTTGCTTCTCAATTAAATAGAAAATAAATTATTGGCAATTATTTCTATAAAGTGGAACCAGCGGCTCCGGGAAGGGCGGTATTCTTATGGACTATCTTGAGAAATTCCGTAATAAACTGGTGCATCTTTTATTCCCGTTCGTTGAACGTTTTCTCATTATCATCACCGTGGTATTGCTGATTTCGATTTGGCTTGCCTGGTCAATCCCCCAAGCTATACCGGTTTTCATTTGGCTCATGTTTGTAAACAGTCAAATTCACTGGGCAGGCGTTATGGAACGTGACTGCCTCCCCATTCAACCCGGGAACGGCCCTTTTTACCGTATTTATCGGTTTATCGACGTGACATTTTTCCTCTTCCTGCCTGTTTTGCTGGTTAGCTTTCTGGTTCCGGGGCCGCCATGGCTAAAGTATGGTTTTTGCGATGTATTCATCGTAGCTGTGATTCTTCGTGCAATCGGAGACCAAAAATACCGCCCGAAAAATCCGGAAGAATAGTTTCGTGCTTCTCATAAATCAGCCATTACAATCAAGAAAGCCTAAAAAATATGCGTTCCCCATGTGATGGGGAACGCTCTTTTTTACGAAAAAACAGCGGGAGCAGCTTATTGCTGTCCCGCTGAATTCAACTATTCTATTGCAGTTTGCAGTCGCCCAATAGCGGGCCAAACATGCAGAATCAGTTGCTTAAGCTTTGCCTGCGCAGCCGAGAACAGTGTTGATCTTGTGCTCAACCAGAGCCTTGATCGCATCGCGTCCGTCGCCGAGGTATTGGCGCGGGTCAAAGTGATCCGGATGCTCAGAAAAATGCTTTCTGATGCTGCCGGTCATGGCAAGACGCAGGTCGGAGTCAACATTGATCTTGCAGACTGCCATCGTTGCCGCTTCACGGAGCATTTCTTCCGGAATACCAATTGCATCCGGCATTTTGCCGCCGAACTGGTTGACCATCTTGACAAATTCCTGCGGGACGGAAGAAGCGCCGTGCAGAACGATCGGGAATCCCGGCAGACGTTCGGAAACTTCCTTCAGGATGTCGAAACGAAGCTGCGGCTTCTGGCCGGGCTTGAATTTGTATGCGCCGTGGCTTGTGCCGATGGCGATTGCAAGGGAGTCAACGCCGGTTCTTGTTACGAAGTCCTGAACTTCATTCGGGTCGGTGAATTGAGCCTTGTCCGCGTCAACATTGACAGCGTCTTCAATGCCTGCGAGTTTGCCGAGTTCTGCTTCAACCGTTACATTGTACTTGTGAGCATATTCCACAATCTTGCGGGTCTCTTCCACGTTCTCTTCGTACGGCTTGGAAGAACCGTCGAACATAACGGAAGTGAAACCGCCGTCGATGCAGTCTTTGCAGACTTCATAGGACGGGCCGTGGTCCAGATGCAGAGTGATCGGAATTTCCGGATGCTCAATGACTGCCGCTTCAACCAATTTAACAAGATAAGTGTGGGTAGCATATTTGCGGGCGCCTGCGGACGCCTGGAGGATGACCGGTGCTTTCAGTTCGGAAGCCGCTTCGGTGATTCCCTGTACGATTTCCATGTTGTTGACGTTGAACGCGCCGACTGCGTACCCGCCGGCATAGGCTTTTTTGAACATTTCTTTGGTATTGACCAACGACATTAGCTGTCACTCCTAATCTAATTCATTTGTTGCCCTTATTATACCTCATTCCCTTCAAAAGATAAAGGGATGATTGTTAAATTATTATTTATTGAATTGAAAGCAATTTCCTGCACGGACGGCTATTTCTGGAACAGCTCCGGATGGTTTCTGCTGTAGTGAAAAAGATACTGCTGAGCTATCCCCGCGTAAGGCCCGAACCACTCCGGATTTTTGCCTGGAAACAGCGTCTTCATGGCGCGTTTCATCCAAACGTCCAAGGGAAACGCGTCCAGTCGGTGAAGGCCGTAAAGCAATGCGCAGTCCGCTACCTTCGTGCCGACACCTTCAATCCCGGTCAGTTTCAAACGCGCTTCTTCCAGCGGCATCCGCTTAATTTCATCCAGATTGACGGTACCGGACGCAATTTTTCGCGCCGCGTCCAGGACATAGGAAGCACGATACCCGAATCCGAGACTGCGCAGGTCTTCTTCATCCGCGGACGCGAGGACTTCCGCCGTCGGGAAAGTCAGGTAATCACCGTCAAAAGGACTTCCATACTTCGCGCAGAGCCGGGCAACCATGCCCTTAATCCGTTTAATATTATTGCATTGCGAGAGGATGAACGAGCAGAGCGCCTCCCACGGGTCCTGATTGAGGATACGCATATCCGGTGCATACTGCGCAGCCTGGGCCAGCACCGGGTCCATCCGGCAGAAATTCTCGCGGATTTTATCGTAATCCAGGTCCATGTCGAAATACTGCGCCCAAAATTTTTGACTCAGCACCTTCGCAAGGTTTTTCTCGGTGATATGCACATGTTTTCCACACGCAACGCCTTCCCACGAACCGTCCGAAAGCCGGTTCCACCGAAAGCACTGGCCGCAGTCCAGCGATTGCGTTAATATTTCCATTTTCATCCAAATTTACTCCAATTTCAAGCGAAGAGCCACCTTTTTACGGTCATTATATCATGGAATCTGCGCTTACTCAACCACCTTGAGAATACGGAAAGTAATGAAATAACTCCTTATTTGGTTTACATAATTTCATATGCAGTTTTTATGTATCAACCGCTTAAAATCGTTAGTGACTGGACTTATCAACATTTTCCACAGAGTTTTCAACTGTAATTCCCCCGTATTCCACAGCTTTATGTCAACCGATGCAAATACGGTTTGTATAATCGGCTTGATTCCGGGAAAAATTTGAATGTATATTCTCCTTAAGAATGTTGATAAAGTGAAAATCTCATTTTTTCAACTATTTTTGAATTGTCGCCAAAATTCCGGTTGAATGTCGTATTGAAACAATACATTTTGTGATATAATGAAAAAAAATAGATTATCTTGAATTATATTGGAAAGTTTGGTTTATTAATATGCAGGAAAACAATGACAAAATCGCAGAAGGCGTTATTGCAGGCAGAAATGCCGTTGCCGAAGCCCTGAAAAGCGGCCGTGCCATCGACAACCTTTATGTCGCCCGCGGCGACCGTTCCGGAAGCATCGGCGCATTGATTGCCCAGGCGAAAAAACTTGAAATCGCCGTAAAGGAAGCCGACCCGAAAAAACTTGACCATATGTGCGCCGGCGCGGTTCATCAGGGTGTTGTTGCGGTTGCCGCAGCAAAGGAATACGCAGAGGTGGATGATATTTTTGCGCTCGCACAGGAGCGGAACGAAGCTCCGTTTATTATTATCGCCGACGGTCTGGAAGACCCGCATAATCTCGGCGCTGTTCTGCGTGTGGCGGAATGTGCCGGTGCTCACGGCGTTATTATTCCCAAACGCCGCAGCGTCGGACTCACCTGGTCGGTTGGAAAGGCCAGCGCAGGAGCCGTGGAGTATGTGCCCGTGGCGCGCGTTACCAACCTTGCATCCACAATCGACGAATTAAAAGAACGCGGCGTCTGGATTTATGCAGCAGATATGGATGGCCAGAGCTGGTGCGGTACGGATTTTTCCGGCCCTGCGGCTGTGGTGATCGGTTCAGAAGGATTTGGTGTAAGCCGCCTGATTCGGGAAAAGGCGGATTTTGTGATATCCCTGCCAATGTTGGGAAAGATAAATTCGCTTAATGCGTCAGTCGCATGCGGTATCATTTGTTATGAGATTGTCCGGCAGCGAAACGGTATTAAGACAAAATAATACGGGAGCGGATCAGGATGAACGATGAAAAACACGTTCCGCACAGCGATTATTCTGTTGACGAAATTTTAGCTGAAGCAAAAATTCACAGCAAAAACGATTCCAAACAAAAACCGAATGAAGCGGAAAACAAAAGCGAGCCTCAAGATAAGCATCGCGCAGCGCCGCTGAGCGCCGACGAGATCGTCCACCGCGCGCGCATGGCTCTCAATATGGAAGCCGGAGCTCCTGCCCCCGCACCTGCCCGGCCGGCCGCGCTCGAAAAAAAGAAACGTCATTCCCTCTTCCGCCGCAAGCAGGAAGAGGATGACGGCTCCATTCCGGAAGACGATATCTACTATGGGCTGCAGCTCAAATCTCTGGATGAATACAAGCGCGAATATGAAAATACCATCCGGTTCGACACAGATGAACTGAAAGCAGCAGAGGAAAGAGCGCGGAAAGCCAAAGAAAAGCAGGAAGCTGAAAAAGAAGCGGCGCAGGTTCCCATGGAACCGGACTCTGCGGAATTGTCAGCAGAAAAGATCTCCGCCGAAGCACCCGAAATTAAGACAATCGCACAGGAAGAACCCCCGGAAGAGCCCGTCGTTTTTGATCTGCCGGCGGAGCCGGAAAGAAGCAGTCCGGCAATTTCTGTTTCGAGCGCTGCCGAAAGCACCGCTGAAGAAATTGACGTCGACCGTCAGGACATGCTGGAAAGAATCCTGCAGCACGCCGGTTTGGATATGGACGATATTTTCGGCGCTGAAGACGCGGCCCCGAAACCGGAACCCCCGGGGAACCCGCCGAGGCCGACCATTCCTCCTCTTACGCGTCCGCCGGTTCCGCCTGCGGTGGAACCCGGCCCGGCGATGGAACCTGAAATAAAACCGCCGATTGTCGAACCCCCTCTCGGCCCGACTCAGATTCCGGAGATGATTCCGACAACCGGAGAATCTATTGGGGAACCGGAATGCGAAATTGAACCCGAAGAGCCCAAGCCCGAGGAGCCCCAAAAAGAATCAAAAGAAGAGAAAAAGAGAACCGGGGAACCGGAAATACCGACCCCTGAGCCTACCGGTGAGACTGATGCGGATTGGGAAACGGAGCCGACAGGCGAAACCGAACCCACGCGCAATGAATTCTCTGCGGCATCCGCAGAGAAACAGACGCCGGTCAAAGAACCGGTATCCGCTCCACCACGCATAAAAGACGAAGCTCCGGCTCCCGCACCGGTCAAGGAACCGTCTGAGCATTCTATCCCACAGTACCGCGCAGGGGGAATCCCCCTGCATATTATTGAACTGAACGGTTTTGAAGATGCTCTTGCGGCAGAAGCGGCGGACTACAGCACCCCGCCTCTGCATGCGCCGGAGCCGATTCCGTTCCCGAACCTGAAACAGGCATCCGGGCCGGATGAAACCCCGGAGCAGGAAGAAGAAGCCGAGCCTGAAGAAACCGAAGTACCCGGCGAGCCCGTTCAGGAAGATGAAATTCCCGGAGCCGTTGTCCTTCCGATTGAGCAGGAGCGGGAAGAAATCAGCCAAACGCGCAGATTCACGATTCCGGACGAAACAGAGGAACCGAAAAAAGCAAAGAAAAGGTTCCGGCTGTTCGGCAGCGATGAAGATAAAGGCGAATCTTCCGAGGAATCGGACGGGATGGAAGAAGAATTGGACGATTACACAGCCCCGGCCGATGCTCCTTCCGTCATGCACGACCTGTCATCCAGCGTCAGAAAGCTGGTTCTTCGGTTCACGGTCACAGGGCTCTGCGCAGTCATTCTGACAGCATTCAGCATTGCCTGGGAGCACCCGGCGGCCTTGCCGCCGGCGCTACATAGCATATACAGTGCGCAGGCTGCTCTTGCCGTCCATCTTATCTTTCTTGTAATTGCCGCCGGCTTCTGCGCCCCGGCAATCTGGAATGGACTCAAGGGGCTGTTCTCCTTCCAGGCAAATGCAGACAGTGCTGTTTC
Source organism: Caproicibacter sp. (assembly GCA_036260805.1). Taxonomy (GTDB): domain Bacteria; phylum Bacillota; class Clostridia; order Oscillospirales; family Acutalibacteraceae; genus Thermocaproicibacter. Next base: position 77,108 of record DATALZ010000014.1, on the reverse strand, counting down.
CGTTGCAGTTATCGCCGCAGCCGTGGAAAACGTCGTGTTTCTCGTGAACGGGTTTCCGGCAAACTGCCGTCTGTACTCCTCGCTTGCCGCTTTAGCGCTGTTCCTAAACACCGCGGGAAAGCTGAGCATGGCGAAACGTATTCTTAAGAATTTCCGGTTTATCTCTTCTCCCGAACAAAAATATGCCATACAGATGTTTGACGATTACAATACTGCGATCCAGCTCGTAAAGGGCTGCGGAATCGGCGAACCGAAAATTGCCTACCAAACCAAGACGGGTTTTCTGCGTCACTTTCTCAAGCACTCGTACAGCAATGACCCAAGCGACCATACCTCGCAGTTTCTGGCTCCGGCCGGATTTATCGGAAGTCTGGGGCTTTGCATTACCGTGGCCGTTCTTACAAAAAATCCTGTCACGGCGCTGACTGCCTTCGCAGCTTCCGCATGCGTCTGCGTTCCGTTCGGCAATATGCTGAGCGTGAACCTGCCGCTGGCGCGGCTTGGCAAAATTGCTTCCCAGTGTGGGGGCATGACGATTGGCTGGGATTCCGTTGAAAAATTCAGCGATACAAACGCTGTTATGATGGATGCGCAGGATCTTTTCCCACGCGGAACAGTTGTTCTGAACGGAATTCAAACCTTCTCCGGGCAGCGAATCGACGAAGCCATTCTGGATGCCTCAGCGCTGACAGAGGCTGCAGGCGGCCCGCTGAGCGACTTATTCAGTCAGATTGTAAAGAGCCGTGGGAACATTCTCCCCCACGTTGAGCGCCCGTCCTACGAGGACGGAATGGGCATATCCGGCACGGTTTCAGACCGGGTAATTCTTGTCGGAACCGGCGAGCTTCTGAAAAAGCACGGAGTAGAAGCGCCATCGCACGATTATGAAGAGAAATATATCCGCGCAGGCAAGATTCCCGTTTATCTTGCTTCCGGCGGAATTCTTGTCGCCATGTTCCTCGTTTCCTACCGCTCGGACCGTCGCAGGGCTGCGGAGCTCCGGCGCCTGGAATACAACGGAATCAGCCTTCTGGTTCGCACCCGCGACCCGAATATCACCCCGGAACTGGTTGCAGACTGCTTCGGTTTGAGTCCGCATTCCATTATCGTACTGCCGGAACGCCTTGGAGATATATACGAATCGCTGCAGTCCAATCCCCCGGAAAGAGCTTCCGCCGTAATGGCCACAAAGGGCCGCGCGGCTGCAATGATGCGTATGCTGACGGCCTGCGTCCGCCAGCGCGGAAATATTACGATCGGCGTAGCAATTCAAACGACCGGAGCCGCGCTCGGGTTTGCCCTTGTCGCTTTCTTTGCGGCCTATGCCGGCCTCGGACAGCTAACGGCAACCGCACTGATTCTTTTCGAGGCATTCTGGACTGCCGCAGTGCTCTTTGTTCCGCGTATCCGTAAACCATAACCGCAATACCCGAATTAACCTAAATATCGGATGCAAAATCCATTCATAGCATATTGAAAATACTATAAGAGAAAAGAGTCTGTACTTTAGAATGGACAAAATTCCGCACAAAAACATCTTCTTGTATCTCAGCGACAGGCTTCTCTGGAGAAAGGTTCTGCTGACGTCCGTCGGTATCATCCTCATGGGAATTGGGGTTTCCGCATCTGTTTACTCCGGGCTCGGAACCGACCCCTGCACCTGTATCAATCTCGGAATTTCCCATAAAATCGGCATGGAATTCTGGAAGTGGCAATGCATCGCCAACGCAATCATCTTTATCATCCCGCTGATTTTTTCACGAAAAATGATCGGTTACGGAACTGTGGTAAACATGTTTTTCGTCGGTATCATTGCTGATACGGTGCGGGGCACCGTCTACCACGCTTTTCTTCCGGCTCAGCCCGCCAACCTCTGGGTACGGGTCGGATTCATGCTTTTCGGAGTCCTGATTCTGGGTCTCGGCGCTGCATTCTACATGATACCGTCACTCGGCGTAGCTCCTTACGACAGTATTCCTCTTATTCTGGCGGAGCATCTGCCGATTCAATTCCGGTGGATTCGGGTAGCTTTTGACGTAACCAACCTCGTGATCGGGTGGCTCCTCGGCAGCACCATCGGCGTCGGTACGGTTCTCGTGGCTTTCTGCCTGGGACCGATGATACATTTCTTTGGGGAAAAAATCCGAAAAAAGTTTTTACCGATGTCCCAAGATGTTCTCTGATTGACTCTCTGCAGGATTTCTTACATAATGAATACGGATGACTTTCAATATCATTCCATAAAAAAATCCACCTCTCGGTGGATTTTTTTCGTTTGAAACGGAACTGCCAAAAATTCAGGCTCTGCACCAGTTATTTCAGGTATTTATCTGTGACGTTCTTCGCACTGGAAGTGTCATCCGCTACAACTAAAACAACATATTTGCCGCTTTGCACGATCAGCGGGTTTTTCAGCTTTGTCATTTCCTTCGGCTGATAACCCTGAAAGGCACTTTTCTGGTCTTCCACACGCGCGTCCGCCGCTTTTTTCACGCGCCCTGCCGCCGTATCATCCTTCGCTTCAAAGGCGGCTACTTCTTCTGCCGTAGCGCCTGTGCTCTCATAAACTTTCGCTTTTGTTATATCGGAGGCGTCAAGTCCATAGTTTTTCACCGCGGTTTTCTGTTCAATCGGAGACATCTGGTCGACGAATTTCACACTCTTTATAATTTCATCCGCAATGGTGTTTACGTCGGCGTTAACCGCCCCGCCCTGTTTTGCGCATCCGGATGCCAAAATCATTAAGGCCGCTGCCGCAAAACAAAAGATCTGCTTTTTCATGAATCAAATTCCTTCCTTATTATCCTCATATTTCCCATTTAACACAAACCGAACCGGTGATCCGGTTCAGTCGGTATGTGTTTTCAAGTAATCGCACCATTTTTTGCAGTATGCCGCATTTAAATGGATGCCGTCGGTCGCAGCATCGGCCGCAAGCGCCCCCGAAGAATCCGACACTGCCGTATCCACGGCGAGGTATTTTACATTTTTCTGTGCTGCAAGCTTCTGTATCGCAAGATTTGAATTCCTGATTTTCTGGTTATTATAGATGGTGCTGGATACAGATTTTTCATTGGTTACCGGTAAAATGGACTGCAGATAAATTACTGCCCCGGGCTGGTCTTTTTTGATATCGTCCACCATTTTTCCGTAATCATCCACAAATGTCCGGAAGCTGCTCCAGCCCAGTTCATTCACGCCAAGCATAATATATACCTTGCCGAACTTCTTCTGCTTAATTGCCTGCATTACGGTCAGCCTTTTGCCGTTTAGTTTAACAGCAGGTTTTGTGTAAACGGTATCTACCATAAGGCCTTTTATGGCGAAATAAGATGCGTTGCCCAGCCCGTCATAATTTTCAAGCCCTTCTGTGCGGCTGTCTCCGATCAATACGGCGTCGTTAAACCAGCTTTCCGGCTTCGGGGGAGCGACAGGTTTCGACACCTGAGCGGGCGGTGAGGAACGTCCCGGTTCTTCACGCACAGCCGCCTCGGATGGTAAACGGGAATCCACCGGCGGTGATAGGGACGATACCCCACCGGGTTTTACCTTAAAATCCAAGCTGAGAATTTTATAGCATCTGTCGATTCCGGAGCAGAGGATTACCAGAATCAGCGCAAAGCAAAAGCAAACGATCGTCCTGCGGATAATCAGACGGATCCGTTTACTGAATCTTTTCATAAAAACGCACCCCAAAGAGCATTTATCGTAAATCAAACAGGGAAATCATATTTCCTCGTTCGCTGAAATTTCTATTTTATTATACTCCGTTTTAGAACCCCATAAAAGTGGAAAATAAGGGTATGACAAAACTGTCATACCCTTAACGAATTTGAAATATTATTTGAAAAAATTTCCTTTCCCACATTGGCAGGAAAGGAAATAAATTCGATTAGTTCAATGCCTTGTAAACAGCAACCGCGCAGGCAACCGTAGCGCCAACCATCGGGTTGTTGCCCATTCCGATAAGACCCATCATTTCAACGTGGGCCGGTACGGAAGAGGAACCTGCGAACTGTGCGTCGCCGTGAATGCGGCCCAGGGAGTCGGTCAGGCCATAGGAAGCCGGGCCTGCGCCCATGTTGTCCGGATGCAGGGTACGGCCGGTGCCGCCGCCGCTCGCAACGGAGAAGTACTTCTTGCCGTTTTCAAGAGCCCACTTCTTGTAGGTTCCTGCAACAAGATGCTGGAAACGAACCGGGTTGGTGGAGTTTCCGGTGATGGAAACATCAACGCCCTCGTGCTGCATGATGGCAACGCCCTCGCGGACGTCGTTTGCGCCGTAGCAATTCACGGCCGCGCGTTCGCCTTCGGAGAATGAACGGGTTTCCACAATGGTAAGTTTGTCCGCAAAATAGTCAAAATCAGTCTTTACATAAGTAAAGCCGTTGATTCTGGAAATGATGTACGCAGCATCCTTGCCCAGACCGTTCAGGATAACCTTCAGCGGCTCTTTACGGGCGGAGTTTGCCGAACGTGCAATACCGATAGCGCCTTCAGCGGCTGCGAAGGATTCGTGGCCTGCGAGGAAACAGAAGCATTTTGTTTCTTCGCTCAGGAGCCTTGCACCGAGGTTGCCATGGCCCAGACCAACTTTACGCTGTTCTGCAACGGAACCCGGTATGGTGAATGATTCGAGGCCGACGCCGATTTTCTCGGCAGCTTCAACAGCGGTCTTTACGCCGGTTTTCAGGCCGATTGCGCAGCCAAGCGTATATGCCCAGCATGCGTTATCAAAAGCGATTCCCTGTACGCCCTTGACAATTTTCGCAGCGTCCACACCCTTGGAGAGGCACAGGTCGCGCGCCTCTTCAAGGCTTCCAAGGCCATACTCGGCAAGACACTTCTCGATTTTGGCCATTCTTCTTTCTTTACCTTCAAACATGACATCGTTAGCCATTTCTCTTGTCCTCCTTTATAGCCTTATTCTTCACGCGGATCTATGTATTTTGCCGCGTTGTCAAAACGGCCGTACTGGCCGACATTCTTCTTGTATGCTTCGTCCGGGCTCATACCGTGACGGATGTCTTCCATCATCTTGCCCAGTTTTACAAACTGGTAGCCGATGACTTCACTGTTCTCATCAAGAGCGAGCTTAATGACATAGCCTTCGGTCATTTCCAGGTAACGGACGCCCTTTGCGCCGGTGCTGTACATGGTGCCGACCTGAGAACGCAGGCCCTTGCCGAGGTCTTCCAGTCCTGCGCCGATCGGCAGGCCGCCTTCGGAGAAAGCAGTCTGGCTGCGGCCGTAAACAATCTGTTTGAACAGCTCACGCATAGCAACGTTGATTGCGTCGCAAACGAGGTCTGTGTTCAGGCATTCCAGAATGGTTTTGCCCGGCAGGATTTCAGCAGCCATAGCTGCCGAATGGGTCATGCCAGAGCATCCGATGGTCTCAACGAGAGCCTCCTGTACAACGCCGTCCTTAATATTCAAGGTCAGCTTGCAGGCGCCCTGCTGAGGAGCGCACCAACCCACGCCGTGGGTCAGACCGGAAATATCTTTGATTTCATAGGCTTTTACCCATTTTCCTTCTTCCGGAATGGGTGCGGGGCCGTGCTTCGGGCCCTTAGTGACAACACACATTTTTTCCACTTCTGCGGAATAATTCATATCGGTACTCCTTTCGGTTTTTGATTTCCCTAGTAATGCTGGATACTTTTTTCATTATAACGGATTCCCGGCAGTGAATCAATATAATAATTAAACTTTTAACAATTCCATTCGTTCCCTATTTCTTTTACTGCAAGGAAATTATATTCTCATTTTACTTATTTAGTAGATATTTCTTGTATTTGGAAAGAAAATGTTCTATAATTCCTTTTGGGGTATATTCATAGCGTTTTTACGATAGGAGGATTTGGAGTTATGGACCAGTTCCATTTTGACCCGGAAAGTAAAGACCAGTATGACTCAACTTCGCCGATTTATCGCCCGCAGGCGGATCATCCGTCTACATATCAATCGGATTCCGGTTATTCCAATCAATTTGGCTATCAGGCTCAGCCTCCATATTCAACTCAGCAAACTGATACAGCTCAGCCGCCTTATCAAGCCCCCTACCAGACTCCATACCAGTCCCGCCAGCCATCTTATTCGAGACGAATGGGTTGGGTTGACGATTCTCCCCTCTCCGTTTGCGATTATTTTTTGATGTATCTGGTTTTGATTATTCCGATTGCCAATATCATCATGCTGTTTGTCTGGGCATTCGGCGACTGCAATCTGAATAAGAAAAACTGGGCACGTTTTATTCTGATCTTATACGGTATTGCTTTTGTGATTTTGCTGATTTTAATTATTGTGCCTGCGATCATCGCCGCAAGTCAAGCCGCTGCGGGATATCACACCTGAAAGAAAAAGCTGTCCGTCCCGCGGCGGTTTTCATAATTATTATTGGCCAGGAAATTTATGCCAGATTAACCTTTATTTCTTGCATTTAGGGGACTGTTGTGGTATTATTTTTTTGGGGTATTTTGTCAAAATTAGAGGAGGTATATTAATGGCAGACCAAAATTACGACCAAAACCAGCAGCCTAACCAAAATCAGCAGGCACCTTATCAGCAGCAGCCATATCAGCAGCAGCCGTATCAGCCGGCTCCTTATCAGAATCCCGGTCAGTTTGAGGATCAATCCCCTCTTTCCATCGGAAACTTCCTCATCATGATTCTTATTTCTTACATCCCGCTTGTAAATATCATCATGCTGTTCGTCTGGGGTTTCGGCAACTCCAATACCAACAAAAAGAATTTGGCACGCGCACAGCTGATTATGCTGGCCATCGGTGTTGTAATCAGCATCATCTTTGGTGCAAGCATCATTGCGGCGATTGCATCCCTTGGCGCAGGCCGCTACTATTAATAGCCCCTTTCAGAAAGCCGTCCATTTCGGGCGGTTTTCTTTTTATGTTTTGCGTTATTTTTTTAACATTCCTTTTATTTCCCGCACCGCAGCGGTATAATAGGGCGGTGGGTTTTTGAAAGAATTGATTTCTGCCGGTAGGAAACCGGTAAACAAATCGAAACCGGAATCCATACAAAAGATATTATACAAAGAGAGGTTGTCACTCATGAATTTTATGGAGAAAACAATCCAGCGCGCAATGGCGGATAAAAAGACCATTGTTCTGCCGGAAGGAAACGACAAACGTGTTGTTACCGCAGCCGCGGAAGTCCTCAAGCGCGGAATTGCGAATGTAATTCTTCTTGGAAGCGAAAGCGAAGTCAAATCTGTTGCAGAAGGCCTTGATCTTTCCAAAGCACAGATTGTTGACCCTGCAAACACACCGCTGCATGACGATTACACAAAGACCTTTTATGAAATGCGTAAGGCAAAGGGCATGACCCCGGAAAAAGCCGATGAAATGATGAAGGACCCGACTTATTTCGGCGTTATGATGGTGAAAAAAGGTGCAGCCGACGGTATGGTTTCCGGCGCCTGCCACTCTACTGCGAACACGCTTCGTCCGGCACTGCAGATTGTCCGCACTGCTCCGGATTCCAAGCTGGTTTCCGGCTTCTTCCTCATCTCCGTACCGAACTGTGAATACGGCGAGAACGGCACATTCGTCTTTGCAGACTGCGGCCTGAACATCAACCCGAATGCAGACGAGCTCTCCGAAATTGCGATTGCATCCGCAAAATCCTTCAAATCAATTGTCGGTGCGGAACCGAAAGTTGCAATGCTTTCGTTCTCCAGCTACGGCAGCGGCAAGGATGCCCTTGTTGACAAGGTTGCGGAAGCAACAAAGCTCGCTAAGGAAAAAGCTCCTGATCTTCTTCTGGACGGCGAACTCCAGGCGGACGCCGCTCTGGTTCCGTCGGTGGGCCAGTCCAAGGCTCCGGGCAGCAAAGTTGCCGGCTCGGCAAACGTGCTCGTATTCCCGGACCTGAACGTAGGCAACATCTGCTACAAGCTGGTAGAACGCCTTGCAAAGGCAGACGCTTACGGCCCAATCCTTCAGGGTATCGCGAAGCCGGTCAACGACCTCTCCCGCGGCTGCAAAGCTGAGGATATTGTCGGCGTTATCGCCATTACCGCTGTTCAGGCTCAGAACGCTTAACTTTTCTTTAAAAAGAAAAGTTAAGATCAAATGAAACCATGTTTAATCAAACAAAGAAAACATTTCGTTTGATACCTAGGTTATTGAATAAATGCAGCCGTCCGGATGGATTTTCTCCGGGCGGCTGTTTTTTTATGCGATTTCTCTGTCCTTAACGGGAAATATGGTGTAAAATGGTAATTACTGCGATAGATTTAATCTTGATAGCATTTGCTACAGCGAATGGAGATTTGTTTAAAAATGAGACGTATCAATCGAATCATGAAATCCTTACTTTGCATGTTCCTTTTATTCGGCACTTTTCATAGCTTGAGTTCCTTGCCGGCAAATGCGGCGAGCAGGTCCCCTGCCGTGCGCGCCACCCGTCCGATTCCCGTTGTTCAGCCCTTCAGGGTATATCTCAGCCCGTCCGCCCAGCCGTGGAACCCTTACTGCGACGGCTCCGGGGGCGAGGAATATCACATGCGCCTCGTTGCAAACGAAGTATCCTATTTTCTGTATCAGTACGGGATCCATTCCATCATCGGTGCGCCGCACTCCGGAGCACGCTCCAGACAGAGGAGCGAAATCGTAACCCGGGTAAAACAGGCCAAAGCAAACCAATGCAGCCTGTATCTGGCCATTCACTCCAACGCGAAGGACGGCGGCCCGAAAGTGAACGGGACAACAATTTTTTATCCGTCGGCAAGCGTTCCCAGCCATCGGTTCGCCGATATCGTGAAAGATAATTTCATCTATCCGGATAAAGACTCCATCAGTACCGATACAAAAGACGCCTTTTGGGAAATGTGGATGCCCCCGATGCCCCACGCTCTGATTGAAACCGCATATCACGACAACCCCGAAGATGTGCAGTGGATTGAATCCAACACAAGAGAAATCGGGAAAAGCATCGCCGACTGCATTGCCATGTACTCCTATGTACCGGTATCCGTTTCCATGGATCAGAAAACCGCGTCGATAAAAGCGGGAAGGACGCACGACCTGACCGCAAAAGTTACGCTGATTGACAATGAAGTCAGCAACAACCTCACCGTTTGGTCGTCTTCCAATGAGAAAGTCGCAAAAGTAAACAACGGCACGGTTTTGGGCATTTCCAGAGGAACCGCTGTGATCACCGCAAGAACAAGCAACTGGATTCAAGCAAAATGCACCGTAAGAGTATATTAACTCCAAAAAAATTTCGCCGCCGGGAATTTCCCGACGGCTGTTTTTCTATTTAATGTTTTGTGCCGCAAGAATGAACCGATGCTCGCTGCTTTCCACAAAGCCGAATTGTTCTAAATCCTTCTGGAGAGCGCACAGCTTTTCATAACAATGCTCCACTGAAAAGCCGGGAAACTCCCATGGGATAATCTTCGCATAGTAAACCACTGCGCCGATGTCATAAAAACGGCTCTGGAGAAAAGCTTCGTCGCGATAGCGGATCACGAACCTCTTTTCTTCAAAGCGCTCCAGTTCCGCTTTTAAAGTAAAATTCAGGTATTTGGGCCGATAATTTTCAATCAGCCTTTGCGAAAGCAGGATGTTGTTTTTCTCGCCCACCTGCTCCGTAATGAACATTCCGTGAGGCTTTAAAACCCGCTTGATTTCGTCTGCATCGTACGCCGCATGCCGGTTGATTACAATATCAAAGCTGTCATCGGCGAACGGAAGTCTGCTGATATTCTCAACCGCAGAAACTGTGATTTCCAGCGGTTCCAGACGCTCTTTACATAGTTGTATGTTCGGTGCCCAAGATTCCGTAACAGCTGTATTCTCATAAGGATGTTTTAGAGAAAGTAAAAATTCTCCCCCGCCGGTTCCCATATCCAGCAGCTTTTGGTCTGGATTCCGGTATTCATTCACAACTGTTCTGTAATCCCACGGCAGTTCCTCACTATCCCATCTGCCGTTCAAATGAGAAAAATCCCATCCCTGAAAAATTTCTTGTTCTTCCTGCAGCCATTCTTCTTTTAATTTTGAATTCATTTTCGCTACTCCTTTTTCTATGTGATTTATCTAGAAACAGGCGCAGCCTATTGGCAACTATTTTAAGCCCGGCACAACGCGCTGCCATAATACTGCGCCGAGCAGTTATCTCGAACTCTTCTCACCATGAGTTCACTTCCTTTTTTAATATTCTATCATAAAACATCTTTACTTTCAAAAACAGCCGTCCGAAAAATTTTCCCGAACGGCTGTGGCTGTCTTATTTTTATTTATGATCCGAATCAGCCCAGAGAAACTTCTATTTCAGCCGCAGCATTCGTTTTTAGTACAACGGTTTTCTTGCTGGTCTTACCGTCAGAAAAAGTTACTGTTAGATTTATTTTCGTCCGGTTAATCTCGTCTGAAAATAAGCGTAGAATTTTCTCTCCTTTATCAATTTGCTCTTTTGTTTTTGCAAGATATTTCATAACGATCATACCGTCATAATTCGTATTGTAATCAATCGAAAACTTTTGGCCTAAGGGCTTATAAATATAATCTTTTCCATTATGGGTTCTGACCCCGTTTTCATAGCCTGATTTTTCCAAATAGTTACAGTCCGTCTTTTCTTCTTTTCTTTGTTCATCCGTCAATGCAAGTTCCTGCTCGAATAATCCGTAATTCGTTTCATAGGTGACTTTTGTAATTCGGCTGCCACTGCATTTCAATTTAAAACTGTAAAAGCAGTCGTAGACATTCACCCCATCGATTACCGTCCCGCCGCCCCACATATATTTACTTCTCTCACCTTTTACCAGGAAAGTTTTATTTTTCACTAATTGAGTTTCGACCATTTTTCCATTCTTATCTGCCGCGTTTACCATAACTGTGAAAATGTTCTGCTGTACCGGCGACGTACTCGCTTTTGATGCACTTTTTTGATTTGGCTGCGTATTCCAAGGAAATATAACGACACCGCAGAAAACTAAAACAACTAACATAAATGAAACGGCATATTTAATAACCGGTATATGACGTTTAGGAGCCGGTTCCCATAAATTCGATACTTTTTCTTTCAAACCAATATCTGGCTCGATTCGATTCACCGTTTCAATAAAGTGCCTCTCAAAACTCATGCAAGTTCCTCCTTCAGTTTAGATTTCAGAATTTGGCGGCCCCGGCAAAGCGCAGTTTTCACAGCATTCTCACGAATATGAAGAATTTCCGCTATTTCCCGCACCTTGTAACCTTCAACATAGTGTAGGTAAAGAACCGATTTACAGCGCGGCGGCAATGTCGAAATTTTGTCCAGAATCTCCGTTTCCTCCGGCGTCTGCGCATATTCTTCAATTTCATCAAGGCTTACCGTCCGCCGAAAAAACACGGCGCGCCGTTTGTCCCTGCACCGGTTTTCGGCGACCCGAAGAAACCAAGCCTTTTCGTGTTCCGCACTGTGAAAGTCCGGACGGGTTTGAAGGTATTTTGCAAAAGTATCCTGCACAACGTCTTCCGCATCCTGCTTGTTACAAAGAATCACCATGCACATTCGGAACAGCATAGTGCCGTATCGGTCATATTGCGCTTCCAGCTCTTCCGACGTGCATGATTTTGATTTTCCCATCCTCTCACTCCTTTCACAAATAACACGATTCAAAACTGAAAAAGGTTACATCAAAAGAAAAGAAGCCGCAGATTTTGTTCTGCGGCTCTGCTTATTTAAGATCCGATTTCTTCACGACTACAAGGATTACATACCTGTGCTGTGCATAAGGATAGTTTGTCGTCGTAATTCGGAACCCGTTGCCAAAGCTTTTCTCATACAAAACCGGTTTATGGTTTTCCAGCACAACCTTCTCAATCGCCGCAGCATTTGCAAAAACATCCTGTTTGGCTGAATTTTGTGAATGGTACAGGATGGCATCTTTTTTGAAGTCGATATCCTGCTCGGCAAAGTAGCCCACGTCGATGCTGTTGCTTAAATATTGATTTCGGAAGGATTTCCAGTCTTTTTCCGAACCCAGCAGAATATCCCCAATAGGCAGCTCCTTTTCGCCGATCTTCAGAGACTTGCTGTTCTGCAGCACAAATCCCGCATAGAGGTTTCGGTAGGGGATAACTTTTTCAATCACATTTACCACGCACTGCCTTACTCCGGCCTGACCCGGCAGAGTGGTATAAATTCCTGCAGCGGTTCCGGGTGCTCCAATGACCCTGACCTGAAAATAATAGACGTCGTTTCCTTTTTTGTCTTTCGAGGCCGTCAATTTCATTGTCTCAAGAACTTTCTTATTGCCTGCCTCAATTTTGGGTTTTGCATGTGTACCGTAAACCGTGAATTTAAACTGGTACGTTTCATTCAGCGTACGGCTGATTGCTTTCGGAGTGTCGCTCACCACATGCGGTGCCACAGCTGCGAAAGCCTGAAAAACCGGGAAACTAGATACTGCAATGAGTACTGCCAAAGCTGCCGCGAGCAGTCTGCTCTTTTTCATGTCTGCCTCTTTTCTCCGGCAAATGCCGGGATTTTCAGTCGGTTCCATTGGCTGCGGCGTACATCGCGCATGCCAATGGATTGACTTCATTTGCAACATGTCCACGCCTATATCTTGCTTCTTTTTCCAATACTATATTCAATTTTCGAAAAAGTCAATTCCATAGTTTTTTTAAAAAAACAGGCCGCGGAAAATTCCGCGGCCTGTCTGCTCATTGCAAATTAATATTGCTTGCCCCAGTAAACCATTTTATCTGCTGGTTTTCCGCAGCAGGCGCATACATCGGAAACATGTTCCTGCTCGAACGGAATGCAGCGCGAAGAAAGTCCTGCGACTTCCTTGATTTTCGCCTCGCAGGCGGCGTCGCCACACCACATGGCTTTCACGAAACCGGGCTTCGTATCGCCGATTTCTTTCATTTCATCCAGATTATGAGCCGTATAAGTCATATTGTTGCGGCGTTCCAGTGCACGATCGTACATCCCCTGACGAACGGCTTCCAACTGTTCCGTAATGGCGGCTTCCAGCCCGTCCAGCGGTGTAAACAGCTTCTGTCGGTCGGTGCGGCGTACGAGAACGCACTGGTTCTTTTCAATATCCTTCGGGCCGATTTCCAAACGAAGCGGAACGCCCTTCATTTCATACTGTGCAAACTTCCAGCCTGGTGTCTGGTCGGAATCATCCAGCTTGACGCGGAACTGTTTTTTCAGCTGTGCCTCCAGTTCCTTCGCTTTTTCCAGAACGCCCGGCTTGTGCTGTGCAACCGGAACAATTACGACCTGAATTGGAGCCACGGCAGGCGGAAGGACAAGGCCGTTATCGTCGCCGTGAGTCATGATGATACCGCCGATAATGCGGGTGCTCATGCCCCAGGAAGTCTGGAACGGATGGCAGAGGGAGTTGTCCCTTCCCTGGAAGGTAACATCAAACGCTTTTGCAAACCCGTCGCCGAAATAATGGCTTGTTCCGGACTGCAGCGCCTTGCCGTCGTGCATCATGGCTTCAATGGTGTAAGTAGCTTCCGCTCCGGCGAATTTTTCGCTCTCGGTCTTCTGACCCTTAATTACCGGAATGGCAAGCTGCTTCTCGCAGAATTCCGCGTAAACCTTCAGCATCTGCTCGGTTTCCGCAATTGCCTCCTGCGCCGTTTCGTGCATCGTGTGGCCTTCCTGCCAGTGGAATTCTACGGAACGCAGGAACGGGCGGGTCGTCTTTTCCCAGCGGACAACGGAGCACCACTGGTTGTACAGCTTCGGCAGATCGCGGTAAGAATGAATCACGCGTGCATAATGGTCGCAGAACAGCGTTTCCGAAGTCGGGCGCACACACATGCGTTCCTGCAGCTTCTCGTTTCCGCCCATGGTGACCCACGCAACCTCCGGCGCAAAGCCCTGAACATGGTCTTTTTCCTTATTGAGCAGGCTTTCGGGAATAAATACCGGCATGGAAACATTCACATGCCCCAGCTCCTTGAACCTTGTGTCAAGAATATGCTGGATGTTTTCCCAGATTGCCCAGCCGTACGGTTCAATCACCATGCAGCCGCGGACGCTGGTGTAATCCATCAGTTCCGCTTTCTTTACAATATCGGTATACCACTGGGCGAAGTCCTGCTCCATAGGAGTAATTGCTTCGACCATTTTCTTTTGATCTGCCATTTTTAACCGCCCTTCCTGTTTGAAAAACTATTTTTCAAACTCTTCCTCACTATGCAGAATAAAAGCACAAGAAAATTTGAATAAAATACATATCTGCAGACTGCGACAAATCGTGCGAGTCGAGACGGCAAACGCCGCAAATGAGGGAGCATACTCTAGTGTATGTGACCGAAATTTGCAAGTGCAGCCAACAAAGGAAGCAAAATTGTCAGACAATTTTGCGGTCGCGCGATTTTGTCATCAGTCTGACTAATCGTCGTCTTTGTCGCTTTCCTTACCGGTGACTTTATTTAAAATATAAACCACAAGATAAATCAGCAGCATTACAATAAAAATTCCGAGCATACCCATGCCCATCAGCTGAAGCGCGGCCATGATGTCGCTGTTGTTTACGTTCCCCACCGGGCCGCGGTAGGCCGCTAAAGAAATCCAGTTTAACATGATTCAGCCCCTCCTCAGTGAATCAGAGTCTTGGCAAGCGACAGAATAATGCCGCCCGCTACGACTGAGCCGATCTGCCCGGCTACGTTTGCTCCTATGGCATGCATCAGCAGGTGGTTCTGGTTGTCCTCTTTCAGGCCCATTTTCTGAATGACCCTTGCGGACATCGGGAAAGCTGAAATACCGGCCGCGCCAACCATCGGGTTGATTTTCTTGTCATGCGGAAGGAACAGGTTCAGCAGCTTTGCAAAAAGTACGCCGCCGATGCTGTCGAAAACAAACGCAACAAGGCCAAGCAGCATAATCATCAGCGTGTCCAGACGCACGAATTTGGAAGCCTGCATCTGGAACGCAATCGTAATTCCAAGAAAAATCGTAATCAGGTTTGCAAGCGGGCCTTCCGCGGTCTTGCAGAGGCCTTCCAGCTTCCCGCACTCACGGATCAGGTTGCCGAACATCAAAAAGCCAACAAGCGCAATGGAATCCGGCGCAATCAATCCCGCAATCAGGGTTACAAGAATTGGGAACAGAATCTTCGTTGTTTTCGAGACCGTTTCCGGGTAATACGGCATGCGGATGCGGCGTTCCTTTTTCGTTGTAACCAGCTTAATGGCAAACGGCTGAATAATCGGCACAAGCGCCATGTAAGAGTATGCCGCAACGGTTATGGCGCCGATATAGCCGCTTTTCAGCGTCTGCGAAACCAGAATGGAAGTCGGCCCGTCCGCTGCGCCGATGACCCCGGCGGACATTGCGTCTTTCAGCGGGAAGCCCAACAGCACCGCCAGCAGCACTGTAAAGAAAATACCGAACTGCGCCGCGCCGCCGAACAGCAGCATCCGCGGATTCGAAAGCAGCGGCCCAAAATCGATCATGGCGCCAATGCCAACAAAAAGCAGCAGAGGCATAGCTTCGGATGCAAAAATCCCCTTTTGGTACAGCCACTGCACAATACCGTTGTCCCCCAGAACGCCGGTATACGGCAGGTTGACCAGAATGGCTCCAAACCCCATCGGCAGAAGCAGAGCAGGTTCAAAATCCTTTTTCACTGCAAGCCAGATCAGCAGGCCGCCAATCACCCACATGACCAGCATCTGCCATGTGATTCCCATGAATCCATGAATTAGAAAACTGAATTGGTTCAAAGGCTTAAACGTCCCTTCATTTTTGAATCATATACTTTTCCCAGATTTCTTATATGCTAAACCGAAAACACGTACTTCTTTATTATAAAGAATGGCCTGTATTTTTGCAAGACTGCACCGCCAACGCAACTGAAAAAAAATCCGCCATGCATTGCACGGCGGATTAAAGCAGCAAGCTCAGGTCAAACGTGATTCTCGATGTACTTAACCAGTTCGCCAACCGTCTTCAGGTTTTCAACTTCTTCGTCCGGAACCTCGATCTCAAATTCATCCTCAATTGACATCAAAAGGTCTACTACATCCAAAGAATCCGCGCCAAGATCATCGGCAATGCTGGTTTCTGGAGTAATCGTATCTTCCTCTGCATCAAACTGCTCGCTCAGTATCGCCTTAACCTTTTCTAAAACCATGTTTATCCTCCTTAAGAATATGATGTCTGCTCACATCGAAAATATTTGCCCAATGTGGACAAAGCAATCCGCCCCGTGATACAATGACCACAAAAGGGAAAATTCCCTGCGGTTTCTCAGGGAATCAAGTGCCTATCCACATATTATTAGTAAAGTTTCTCTTTGTCAATATTTTTTTGAAATCTTTTTTGGGAGAGATTGCCGTGAATTTTAAAAATTTCGCCTTAATCGGCCACCCGGTCGGTCATACCATGTCTCCGTTCATTCATTCGCGCCTGTTTGCGCTCTGCGGTGCAAATGCGCACTATCAGGTAATGGATCTTCCGCCGGAAGCACTCTCCGACTCGATTTCAAAGCTTCGCCTGCTGAATGGGTTTAACATCACCATTCCCCACAAACAGAATATTATTCCCTACCTGGACGGCTGCGATAAAAAAGCGGCTGAATTCGGTTCTGTAAATACCGTTAAAAATGAAAACGGCATTCTTACCGGCCACACAACCGACGGAGAAGGTTTCCGCCGCGCATTGGAAGCTTCCGGAACGGGAATCGGTGGTAAAACCGTCGTCCTAGGCGCAGGCGGAGCGGCTCGTGCAATTGTTTTTGAGCTTGCGCATGCAGGCGGAACCGTCACAGTGGCAACGAGGGAACACAGCGCTGAAACGGCACAAAAGCTTTGCGAAGACGTCCGCAGAAAGGTTCCCGGCGTACAGATCGGCCATTGCCTGATTTCCGAACTTCAGGGAACATGGGATCTGCTTGTCAACGCTACTCCCGCAGGCATGTATCCGAATACCGATTCCTGCGCCGCACCCGAAGAGCTGATTGAAAACGCCGGCTGCGTTTTCGACGCGGTCTACAATCCCAATAAGACGAAACTGCTGTCTCTTGCGGAAAAGTACGGCAAAAAAGCTGTTGGCGGCATCGGCATGCTGGTCTGGCAGGCAGCCGCAGCAGAAGAAATCTGGCTTGGCTCACGGTTTGCGGAGAACGACCTGAAATGCCTTTGTGAAGATACCGCTTTTGAAATGAAGAAAAAATTCGGGAGCGTTGTGCTCTGCGGCTTTATGGGCAGCGGAAAAACCACTTGCGGCCGTCTGCTTGCTGAAAAAATGGGTCGGAACTTTCTTGACCTTGACGTGTACATTGAGCAGAAGGAAGGCATGAAAATTTCCGATATTTTCGCGAAAAAAGGCGAGCCTGTTTTCCGTGAGATGGAAAAACAGGCTGTGCGGGAGCTTTCCCTTACCGGCGGGCTCGTCATCGCCGCCGGCGGCGGAACGCTTCTGAATAAAGAAAATGCCGCAGCCCTTAGGGCAAACGGCATCGTAATCATGCTGGACGCTTCGCTTGAGAAAGTCCGCCAGCGCCTGCAGGGCGACACTGCCCGCCCGCTGCTTCATCAGCCCGGCAGTGAGGACGCAATTGCAACGCTATACCGTGAACGGATTGAATCCTACCGCGCCGTTTCAGACGTGGTGCTCAACGCCGACCTTTCTCCCGAATTGACCGCAGCAGCGGCCCTCGAGGCGCTGAAGCCCGTTACGTAATGGCATCCCCAACATGGGCCAGGGCTTCAATTCCCTTCACATAAATTCGGAATGAATTTTTGCCGCCTTTCTTTGCGGCATACATCGCCGTATCCGCTTTCTGGAACAGCTCTTCGTAATTTCTCCCGTCCACCGGGTAGAAGCTTACACCGATGCTTCCTGAAATCGGGCTGTCTATCTGCCTGCTGCTCCGCAGCGCCGCGAACATTCTCTGCAGAATGTTCGCTTTTTTCAGCACAAGATCGGAATTGACATTCTTAATGAAAATGACGAATTCATCGCCGCCGATTCGCCCAACAATATCATCTTCCCGGAACTGCCTGCGTATCTGCTCTGCAGTCTCCACAATCAGCTGGTCGCCGCACAGGTGGCCAAGGCTGTCGTTCACTTTTTTGAAGTTGTCAATATCAATCACAAAAAGGGCGTGGCGGTCATTCTTTTTGCTTCGGGAAATTGCTTCATCCACCAGAGCCGTAGTGGTTATCCGATTATAGAGCCCTGTCAGGAGGTCGTGTTCCGCCTTCTGCCGCAGGTCGAGATTTTCCTTTTTCTGCTGGTCAATATCCGAAATTACGGCAATCAGCCTTGTGGGGAACCCCAGTCCGTCGTAAAACATAAACGGATGAATTTTGCACCAGATGTAATTCCCCTGCCGGTTTTTCAGCCTGTAGTCGACGTCGCCGATTGAGACTCCATGGATCAGTTTCTGTAAATTGGTAAAAAGCAGATCCTTATCCGATTGATACACAAAATCCGCTTTGTCCAGAATCTGCACCATGTCTCCCTTTTTCGGGTATATCTCTCCGAATTTCTCCAGGAATGTAGGCGAATAGTACAGTGTTTTGGTTTTAAAGTTACAGTCGAAAACAGGGTCGGCAACATGCTCGAGAATCAGCCTGTAGCGTTCCTCGCTGGACGCCAGCTCATCCTGGGCCTTTTTCATCTCGGTAATATCAATCAGAACGCTGTAAACCCACATGCTCCCGTTACAGTCGCGGTTGCATCTTGCTTTGTCCAGAACCCAGATCACCCGGCCGCCTTTTCCCACAATGCGGAAGGTAATCTCAGTGATATCGTCCCAGTGTGTGCAGTCTTCCAAACTGTAAATCAGTTTGTCACGGTCTTTTGGGTAAACAATTTTAATGAACCGGTTTTGAAAGCGCTCCGCGATTTCTTCCACAGTATATCCCGTAATCCGACAGAAACCGTCGCTGACCAGATTCATCGTCATATCCATATCGGCGCGGCAGCGCAGTACCCCTCCCGGTACGTTCCGGGTGAGGGCTTCCAGTTCTTCCGCCTGCTCCCGCTGCGTTCTGAGGGAACGCCTTGTAAGGGTTATATCGGACATAACCCCGCTGAAATATTCCGCACCGTTTATCACGGTCAGCTGTACGCGGAAAGCAACCCAGATATGATGACCGTCCTTTTTAATCAGCCTAAGTTCCGGTCTGGCATATCCGTTCCTCTGGATTTCCTCTTTTACCTTTTCCCAATCCACAGGAGGGTCATTTTTTAAAATTACGGAACCGGGTCTGCATAGCGCGGTAATTTCTTCCCCACTGTACCCCAGATTTCCGTAAAATGATCTGCTGGCATAGGCGACTGTTAATTCTGCATCATTACGGATACAAAGGATCCCGATTCCCAGCTTTTCCAAAAGCAGCTCGGAATTAATATTATTGAACTCACCCATCTAAACCGTTCCTCTCGTTTTTCAGGCCAAACAACTTTACATTCGGCCTGATTAAGGGCACCTGTTTAATACAGTCGTCTGTAATAATTAATTTTGTTATAATCAATATATTTAATTGCTCACTCTACTATATTTTAACAATAATTAGTGATTATTTCAAGATAACGGCGGTATCAAATTTGTAAATTTTAATCAAATTTTTCACTTTCGTATTCGAAATCTATCCTGCGTTTCTTAAAATTTTCTTGACACCCGCCAATGAATGTACTAAGATAGACTTCAAACGGCAAAGGTTGTGAAACTTACAATGAATCAGCTTTTCTGCACTGCACGATTTACAGGCTATTGCTACCCCCGCTATTCTTTTATGGCGTGGGCTGTTTCTGCATGCAAAAAACTGACTGTAAGCTTATATTCCGCGGGACCGGAAGCCTTGGCGTACAATTCGTAAGATTTTCGGACTGAATCGCGGCGGAGCTGACAGCAGCTCCGCCGTTTTTTATTGTCGACCGGAATCTTCCGGATTGGCTTTTCAGCGCCGAACCAATTATAAGGAGGAAATATTATGATTATCGTTCTCAAGTCCGACTGCCCTTCGGAGCAGGCCAAAGAGTTTGCAGCTTCTCTGGAAAAAGAATACAATATCAAGGTAAACATCTGGTTCGGCACACAGAGCACCGTTCTGGGGCTCATCGGCGACACCTCTCCCATCGACATTGATTCCATCGCCGCACAGGACTGTGTAGAAAGCGTCAAGCGCGTGCAGGAGCCATACAAAAAAGCGAACCGTAAATTTCACCCGGACAACACCGTCATTACGCTGCCGGGCGGCCAGAAGATCGGCGGAGGCGGCCTGACCCTGATTGCCGGCCCGTGTTCCGTGGAAACTCCGGAACAAATCTGCGAAGTTGCACGCCGCGTAAAAGGAGCCGGTGCGCAGTTCCTTCGCGGCGGAGCCTTTAAGCCGAGAACTTCGCCGTACTCGTTCCAGGGACTGAAAGCGGAAGGTCTGGAGCTTCTGGCACAGGCGAAACAAGAAACCGGTCTCCCCATCGTGACGGAAATCATGAGTGAAAAATACATCGACCTGTTTCTGGAAAAGGGCGTCGACGTAATTCAGGTCGGAGCACGCAACATGCAAAATTTCGAACTGCTGAAGGAACTCGGCAAAATCCGCAAGCCGATCCTTTTAAAGCGCGGCCTTTCCAATACGATTGAAGAGCTGCTGATGAGTGCTGAGTACATTATGGCGGGCGGCAATGAGCAGGTCATCCTGTGTGAGCGCGGAATCCGCACCTTCGAAACCTACACCCGCAACACGCTGGATATTTCCGCTGTTCCCATCCTGAAAAAGCTCTCTCACCTGCCGGTCATCGTAGACCCGAGCCACGCATCCGGCATCTCTTGGCTGGTGGAGCCGCTGGCGCTTGCGGCTGTTGCGGCCGGAGCCGACGGCCTCATCATCGAGGTTCACAACAATCCGAAAAAGGCGCTTTCCGACGGCGCGCAGTCTCTTACGCCGGATCAGTTTGACCATACGGCTTCGCTTCTCAAAGCGGCTGCAAAAGCTCTGGGAAAAGTCATGGAATAGCATGCGCTTTTCTGCTATAATAGTGTAAACTGTAAAAGCGGAGGAAACGCCCATGAAACAGAATATTGTAATCGTCGGATTGGGGCTCATCGGCGGCTCGCTGGCCAAGGCCTTCCAAAAATACACGGACTTTTCCGTAACCGGAATCGACCGTGACGAAAGCGTACTGAACGCTGCACTCGATTCCGGAGCAATCGGCAGAATTGGCACAGAAGAAGACATCCGAAACGCGGACATCCTGTACCTGTGCCTTTACCCTCAGGCAGACGTTGAATTTGTGCGGGAACACCTGTCGTCCATCCGCCCCGGCTGCCTGGTTACAGACACCTGCGGCATCAAGTCGTACCTCTGCCCCCGCCTTGCCCAGCTGGCAAAGGAATGCGGTTTCTGTTTTGTGGGCGGCCACCCGATGGCCGGCAAAGAAAAAAGCGGATTTTCGGCTAGCGACGCCGAACTGTTTCAGGGGGCAAGCTATATTCTGGTTCCATGCGGCGCTTCGCAGAGTGCCGTAGACAGATTAAAGGAGATCGCTCCAAAACTCGGCTTTGCCCGCACGGTGGAAACCACGCCGGAGGAGCATGATAAAATAATTGCTTTTACCAGCCAGCTTCCCCATGTACTGGCCTGTTCGTATGTCATGAGCCCCCAGTGCCCCAAACACAAGGGTTTTTCGGCAGGAAGTTACCGCGACGTTTCGCGCGTGGCAAACATCAACGAAACCATGTGGACAGAGCTGTTTCTTGAGAACCGCGAAGCACTGGTCGAAGAGCTGGACACACTGACCGGCCATATTACGGAAATCCGCAACGCAATTGACGCGGAGGACGCCGATACCCTGCGCGCGCTGCTCCGCAGAGGCAGGCTTGTAAAGGAAGGATTGAAGGAATAATGAAGCTTACCGTTCATACATCGGTACCTTATGAGATTATTATTTCGCGCGGCTGCCTGAACCGCACCGGCGAACTGGCGGCGAAGCTGTTCCGGCCTGGAACGCGGGCAGTCGTAGTCGGCGACTCGAACGTGATGCCGCTGTATGCGGAAAAAGTTGTTTCCTCGCTGGAAGCGGCGGGGATTGCTGCCGAAAAATTCGTATTTCCGGCGGGCGAAGAAAACAAACGTCTCTCCACCATTGAGGCCATGTACGACGTTTTCGCGCAGAACGGACTCACGCGCAGTGATTTTGTGGTTGCTCTCGGCGGCGGCGTAACCGGCGACATGGCGGGGTTCGCGTCTGCAACATGGCTGCGCGGAATCAAATTCATCCAGATTCCCACCTCGCTTCTGGCACAGATTGATTCTTCCATCGGCGGTAAAACGGGAATCGACGTTCCGCAGGGCAAAAACCTCGTCGGCGCTTTTCACCAGCCCTCGCTCGTCCTCATCGACCCGGACACGCTGGACACCCTGCCTCCCCATTTTTTTGCCGACGGGATGGGTGAAGCCATCAAGCACGGATGCATTAAGAGCCGCGAGCTTTTTGATTTAATTCAGGATACCGACGTCCGCTCGGACATGGAGAATATGATTGCCCGCAACCTCGAAATCAAACGAGCCGCCGTCGAACAGGATGAATTCGACAACGGGGAGCGCATGCTCCTGAACTTTGGCCATACCTTCGGCCATGCGCTTGAAAAGCTGCACGGCTACAAGGGACTTTCACACGGACAGGCGGTCGGCATCGGCATGGTGATGATGGCTAAGTGCGGCGAAAGAGCCGGACTGACCGAACCCGGAACCGAAGAGAAAATCACTTGGGTTCTTAAAAAATACGGCATGCCGGTTTCCGATGACATGGACGTTTCAAAGATCGTGGACGCCGCCATGCTGGACAAAAAAGCCCGCGGCGGTATTGTCAACCTGGTCATGCTCAGAAAAATCGGCGAAAGCTTCCTGTATCCTGCGGATAAACAGAAGCTTCTGGAACTGACGGAGGTCCTGCGATGAGCGAAGTCCGTATTCTCCCATCCACCTTAAGCGGACGGCTGAGCGTCCCTCTCTCCAAAAGTGCAGCGCACAGGGCGGTCATCTGCTCGGCCCTTGCGGGGGAAGAAGAACTTCTTCCCCCGGGTGAAACGCTCAGCGACGACATCATTGCCACACAGTCTGCGGTTGCGCAGCTGCTTTCCTCTCACGGGGAACCGGTCACTCTGGACTGCGCGGAATCCGGTTCCACGCTGCGTTTTCTGATTCCCCTTGCCGCCGCGCTGGGAATTCCCGCCACGTTCACTGGCCGGGGCCGTCTGCCGGAGCGCCCAATCGGCGTTTACCTCGACTGCCTGCCTCGGCACGGCGTCCGCTGCGAGACGGAAGGCGGCCTGCCGCTTACGATAAGCGGAACACTCACGCCCGGCGTCTTTTCCCTTCCGGGGAACGTCAGCTCGCAGTTCATCACCGGACTCCTGCTCGCCCTGCCCCTGCTGGGCGGAACCAGCGAAATCACGCTCACTTCGCCGCTTGAGTCCGCGGCGTATGTCGACATGACGGTGCAGATCATGTCTTCCTTCGGCGTTTCTGTCGAGCGGACGGAAACCGGATGGAAAATCGACGGAAACCGGAAATATGTACCGAACCCGGATTTCACCATCGAGCGCGACTGGTCGCAGGCGGCATTTTTCCTCGCTGCAGGAATGTTCGGCGGGCCGGTCGAACTCAGCGGGCTCAATCCGACGTCCTGTCAGGGCGACCGCGCTGCGGAAGAGCTTTTCCGCCGTATGGGAGCACAAATTGTCTGGGATAATGGGATTTTAACGGCAAAGCCGGGCAAACCCGAAGATTCCGGTTTTGAAATCAATGCGTCGCAGATTCCCGACCTTGTTCCAATCCTTGCGGCAGCCGCGGCTCTGCTGCCGGGCCGCCAAACGGTAATTACCCATGCGGAGCGCCTTCGCCTGAAAGAAAGCGACCGCCTTTCCGCAATGGCGAACGGCCTGAACCGGCTCGGCGCAAACGTGCGCGAACTGCCGGGCGGGCTCGAAATCACCGGTGTGGAACAACTTCACGGCGGAAAAGCAGAGGGCTGCAACGACCACCGCGTGGTCATGGCGCTGGCCGTCGCCGCGCTGAAATCGAACGGCGAGACTGTTCTTACCGACGCGCAGAGCATCCGCAAAAGCTACCCGGACTTTTTCAGAGATTACACCCGGCTGGGAGGAAAAGCGTATGACATGGGGTGACAAAATCCGGCTGACCATCTTCGGAGAGAGCCACGGGCCGGCAATCGGTGCGGTGCTGGAAGGCCTTCCCGCGGGAGAAGAAATCGACCTGCAGCAGGTTTTCGTACAGATGGCCCGCCGCGCTCCAGGGCGCGACCTTTCCTCTACCCCGCGCAAAGAAAGCGATGAGCCGCAGATTCTCAGCGGGCTTTTGAATGGCAGAACCACGGGCGCACCGCTTTGCGCAATGATTCAGAACTCCAACACCCATTCCTCAGATTACGGCAATATTCAGAACATTCCCCGCCCCGGCCACGCGGATTACGCGGCTTATGTGCGTTACCACGGGTATAACGACGTCAGGGGCGGAGGGCGTTTTTCCGGCAGATTGACCGCCCCTCTCGTTTTTGCGGGCGCGGTCTGCCGCCAGATTCTCAAGCGGCGCGGCGTCTCCATCGGCGCTCATGTCCTTTCCGTCCACGGCGCGGCGGATACTCCGTTCGACCCGGTAAATCTTCCGGCGTCTTTGCTGGAAGACCTTTCGTCGCGCTATTTCCCGACGATTGACCCGCTTGCGGAGGAGACCATGCGCGCGGAAATTGAAGCCGCACGAAAAATGCAGGACAGTGTCGGAGGAACGGCGGAATGCGCCGCAGTCGGTCTGCCCGCAGGCGCGGGAGGGCCGCTCTCCGAGGGCGTGGAATCTTCGCTGTCTTCCCTGTTGTTCGCCATTCCGGCCTGCAAAGGCGTCGAGTTCGGGGCGGGATTTTCCGCCGCGGGTCTGTTCGGCAGTGAAAACAACGACCCATTCTATTATGACGGCGACGCTGTAAAAACGCGCACCAACCATGCGGGGGGTATCCTCGGCGGAATCACCACAGGCATGCCGTTGGTTTTCCGCGCCGCGTTCAAGCCAACGCCGTCCATCGGTCTGGAGCAGGACAGTGTTGACCTTTCGGCAAAGGAAAACGCGAAACTGATTGTTCACGGCAGGCATGACCCCTGCATTGTGCCGCGCGCCGTTCCCGCTGTGGAAGCCGCTGCGGCGGTTGCCCTTCTGAATCTGCTGGTTTAAGCGTCGTTTGAAAAATCAAGGAACTTATTTATAGCAATTTCAAATAAAAATTGGAAGCATGGCGTTCTCTCCCCCGCCTTTGGCGGGGGAGAGAATAAAATTCATTCCATAGCATTTTTGAAGATGCTATAGTTCGGATGAATATTTGGGAGATGTGGAAATGACACTCGAAGAAATCCGCGGGGAAATCGATGAAATCGACGAAAAACTGCTGCCGCTGTTCCTGCGCCGCATGGAATGTGCCCGGCAGGTTGCGGCGGTAAAGCAGAAGAAAAATCTGCCGGTTTTCAATGAGGAACGCGAACAGGAAATTCTCGACGGCGTATCGAAAAATGCCGGGGAATTCGGCGGCGAAGCCCGCATTCTGTACTCCGACCTCATGGCGATGAGCCGCGCGGTTCAGCACCGGCTGCTTGGCAGCGGGGCAACACTGCGCGAAGCGGTAGGCAATGCTTCGCCGGAGCCGCTTCAGGCAAAAATCGTTGCCTGTCTCGGCCAGAACGGCTCGTACTCTCACGAAGCCCTTTTGCGCCTGTATCCGGATTCCAGCCCTCTTTTCTTCCCCGATTTCCCTGCGATTTTTGAGTCGGTCGAGAAGGGCGAAGCCGACCTCGGTGTTCTTCCGGTCGAAAATTCCTCGGCGGGTTCCGTCGGGGAAGTCTACGACCTGATTCTGAAATACCGCTTTTCCATCGTGGGCGCCCTCAGCCTTCCGGTTCGGCATTGTTTAGCCTCAATGGAAACTGATATTGAGAATATACATATTGTATATTCTCATCCGCAGGCGATTCGCCAATGTTCAAGATTTTTAGCGGAACATCATTTAAAGGCGGAGCCGTTCTCCAGTACAGCGGAAGCGGCGGAAGAAGCCAAAAAGCCGGGCATTGCGGCTATCTGTTCCTGCCATGCCGCGCAGGCGGGCGGTTTAAATCTTCTTGCGCAGGAGATTCAGAACAGCACCGGCAACCGCACGCGGTTTATCGTAATCGGCAGAAAGATGGTTCTTCCGCAGGATGCGGATAAAATCAGCGTCTGCTTCTCGCTCCC
This sequence comes from Caproicibacter sp., assembly GCA_036260805.1. Taxonomy (GTDB): domain Bacteria; phylum Bacillota; class Clostridia; order Oscillospirales; family Acutalibacteraceae; genus Thermocaproicibacter. The sequence continues at coordinate 50,874 of DATALZ010000014.1, read as the reverse complement.
ACACCGCACCGGAACGCTTTATGCGGTGCTGGCACGCTTCGCCGCAGCGGGTCTGAACCTGACCAAGATTGAGTCACGCCCCATTCCTGGCAAAAACTTTGAGTATGATTTTTACCTCGATTTCACCGGCAATATTCATGACGAGCACACGCTCGACCTGCTGTGCGCCCTGCACGACGAGCTTCCTCGCTTCACCTTCCTCGGCAACTACCGGGAGACTCTTTGACCAGGAAACTTTTTGAAAAAAGTTTCCTGACTTTCAAAAACTTCACTTCTTTGCAAAAACAGCCTCCGGCGTAAAAGCCGGAGGCTGTTTTAAACTAATTTCCATTCAGCAGACTTGTTGTCCGTTAGCCTGTGACAGATACTGGTATAATTTTAAGTAGTAATTCGCATCATTTCCTCCGCCGGAAAGCTCTTTCTTATAATCTTCCTCGACGGCGTTCATAAAATTATAGTGGCTTTTCTGGGTCTCCGGCGTTCCATTCACTTCGTCTGCATAATGGTTCGCAATGTCGTCGGTCATTAGCATAAGTCCTATGTAGTGCGACTCCGGATTTTTATTTTCCCACAGCTCCGTTTCCATTTGATCGTAGTCTTTCTCCGACATATCTTTCACATTATATTTTGAAAATATCTGCTTCGGCGTGGAATCATAGGTATCGTACTCATCGGGTTTAAACTTTGCAGCATACTCAGCTTCACTGATGGCATTGGTCGACGGGCCAAGAGTAATATACATTTTCTTTTGTACTCCTTCCATTGATGACCAAAACAATAGCTTTACAATATTATATCGTTCTAAATTCCCATTTTGTTAGCTTTTCTGTAAAAATAATTACAAAGCAGCCTCCGGCGTAAAAAACGGAGGCTGTTGTCATTCTGCGAGCCAATGGGAATTTATTATTTCAGCCCTTTTTCGAACAAATTCGCCGCAAAGGAAACAATCTGTTCGCTGCTGAATGTCCCGGAGCCGGGATTCAGAATTTTATCAGACAGCACGAAGGAATAAAGAAGTCCGAAATAGGAGCGGGCGGCAAGCAGAAAGTCCACCCTGCGAATCAATCCTTTATTGCACATCTCTTCCAGGCGGGCCGCGATTGTACCAGTAACTTTCTGAACTGTGTTCTCAAACATGAGACTGCCGAGACGTGGAAACCGGTTCGATTCAGAAATGACGATCTTAATCAGATTCAGCCTGTCCGGGTCGGAAAAAAGCTTCAAAAACTCCAGCCCGGTTTCAGAGAGCATCCCGTGCAGGGTCGAATAGAATCCGGAATGGACATCCTTTAAGACACCCATAAATTTCGGTTCGTTGAAAATGGATTGAAACAGTTCTTCCTTGCTGCTGAAATAGCGGTAAAGTACGGTCTTGCTGAACCCGCATTCTTCCGCTACATCGTCCATCGAAGCTGCGGCATAACCGTTTTCGCCGAACACTCTCAGCGCGTTTCTCAGGATTTCGTACTTTTTTGCCTCATCCGCCGGGTCATAGTCTTTGAGCTCCGGTTTCCGGACAGCCTCAAACAAAGCGGCCTTGTTTTTATAAAAAGAATACAGCCTTCCAACCGAGACGCAGGCCGCAGCGGCAATCTGCGCCATAGACGTTCTGCGATAGCCGTCCCGGTTAAATTCCTTCTCCGCCGCTTTCAGAATATCCTCTTCTTTTTTGTTATCCATTAGAACCATTCCTTTTCCAGGATTAATGAATGAATTTCCAGATGATTTCTGCCGATTTTCTCTTGCCATCCACGGATGCCATGCTTTGTGCGAGCCGTTCGGCGTTCCGGCGGAATCCCGGGTTTGCGGTGACTTTGTTTATGGCAGAAATAATGTTGTTCCGGTTCCAGCGGGTTTGCGGAATGCGGATACCTGCCCCCTGCCCGACAACATTGTCCAGGTTGATCTGCTGTTCCGGCTGCATGGCAACCCCTACCAGCGGAGTACTGCTGGCCATCGCGGTCTGCACGGTTCCCTGCCCGCCGTGGCAGAGGACAATGTCGGCCATGCGGTTGACGAGCTTCGCCGGCACAAACCGGTTGGTCATATAGATATTGCTTTTGCCTGCAACGATGGGAGCAAGTTCTTCCATGGGGCAGACGGAATCCGGCGCCAGAATTACCGCGTGAAACCGCTCTTCAGGCAGTGACGCAACCGCGCTGACCGCCTCGGCAAGGAGTTCTTTCCTGCCGGAACTCCCCATCGTGCAGAACAGATTGCATTTTCCGTCCTGCCTTTTAAAAACTTCCCGAATTCCGGCGTCGGGCTGCTCTCCCTCTGCCGGCTGGGAATATAACGGCCCCGTAATCACATAGTCCGGTGGAATCCGCATCCCTTTATAATAATCTTCCAGGTCGTTCACGAGGGTCAAGTCGGATTTTAACAGGTCGAACAAATTATTCAGATTGCTTCCGTTCCATCCGCATTGCTGCGCGGCGTTCAGGATTTTCTTCTGCTGAAGAATCGGGGCCTTCAGCTTCAATTCCGCCGGCAGCGCCCTCATAATCGCGCACCGAAGCCCCTCAGGCAAATAAGTCAACGGTTTTATCTGGTCCGGAACATCCTTCATCAGGCTGGAACCGTATAAATTCCGTTCCAGCGGCAGCGGCAAAAAACATACTCCCGGTATCTGCGGCCTGACCATTCTTCTTGCCAGGCTTGCAAACGGCCAAAAGCCATAAAGTACCAGATCGGGGCGGCAATCCTGCAAGGCGGAAATCTCGCCCTCCAGCAGTTCTTTGCAAAGCTTTTCGCTCCCGATAAAGTTTTGACCGTCCGGTTTCAGGTCATTATAAAACCCAACCCCCTCCAGTTGGGGCGCAGTGTGGTAAACCTCAAAGCCGTTATCCAGAATCCGCTGTTCAAATTTCCCGCCGTTGGAGAGAAAAATAATTCTTACGCTGTACCCCTCGGGCGTTCCATCCCTTACACCCTTTACAATTTCCAGCGAGCGTGTGACCTCGCCGGCATCAAAAAGCGCTGCGGAAACCGCTATGGTAACCTGTTTTTTAGCCTCACTCAATTCTCTCATTCCTCATGTTGAACATTTTCGTACTTATCAGTACTGATTTATTATAGTTCCTGCAATTGCTTTGTCAAGTAGAAAATGCGCAGTCAGATTTAACTGACTGCGCATTTTCTATAGCCCTTTTGTCACCCGGAGCATCATATCAATTTCTTTTTTCAGCCAGACCCCGTACCCCTGCAGCGAGACGATGTTCCATTTCGTCTGTTCCTTCGTGTCCTGAACCGCCAATACGGCATTCTGCGCATTTGCGGGGTCAACGTAAACCATCACGTCTTTATGCGCCCACGAATTTTCACCCGCAGGCGGGTTAAACGCGTCATAGGAAAGCCTTACCCACACATTCTCGCTCGTGGGATTGTCGCTCCGGCTTTCCTGAATCACCGGGAGCTTCGAGTCGTCCTGTTTTATGGAGTTCGCTTCAATCCCCGCGCCGCCCCGTGTGGAAATCCACAGCAAATTTTCCGCATCGCCCGCAAGCCCGTAGTTGCTGCCGGTATGAAGAATATCCGCAGAGTTATTCGCGTATTTCTCGCGCACAGTATGGCCCCGCTGCACAACCATGCTGTTCAGCTTACCGCTTTTCAGCTGCGCGGCGGTCTGAACCGGTTTAGCCGATGACACGGCCTTCTGCGCCGGCTGACCCGCATGGCATTTGGTAAGAAGCACGACGATCACTGCCAGACCAATTACTACAAAAACGCCCTTTTTCATGCCAACGCCCCTTTTCCATGGACGATTGACCGGCCGCGTTTTTCATTCCTTTACTTTTCTTTCAGGATATATCGAATTTCCGTAAGCTGTTTCCCCATAAGTTCACTGTGGGTAAGGTCTTGGGTCTTTTGGAGTCCCATGGCAGTGTAAAATTCCTGCGCGTTTTCATTTTCCGCCAAAACCCACAGAAAGCAGTCCCGGCGGCCCGCCTGCCGCAGATTTTTCACCGCTTCCCGCAGAAGCCTCGCGCCGTAACCCCTGCGGAAGTACCCGGGGTGAATATAAATGCATACAATTTCTCCCCAGTCCGCAAGCTTTTCGTCGCGCGATTTTCCATAACCGACGGCTCCCGCCGGAACACCGTTTTCCAGTAAAATCGACGCCTGAAGTTTTCCTTCCGCAAGATCTTTTCGAAGTCTTGGAATCCAGTGGTCTGCATTCAGACCGTCGAGGTATTCCTGCGGAACCATACCGGCGTAAGCCGTTTTCCAGCTTGCGCTGAAAATCTCTCCAATTGCTGGCGCATCTTCCGGTGATGCCGTCCGAAGAACAACGTCCATTTTTTCACCTGATTCCAGTATTATGATCTCTCACGAATGCCGCATATGCCAGGTTTCACCCGGGCAGCCAGCAGACTCAGACTGCCTGCCGCGCGGCGAGAGCGACCCAGCCTTTTTCCTCTTTACGGGCAATCACATCGAACTTGCCTTTCAGGGCGTTCAGCACATCCTGCTCGCGCTCGTCAATAATCCCGCTCATAATATAGATCGCATCGGGAGCCATAAATTTCTCAATGTCCTTTGTCAGAACCATAATCACATCCGCCACAATGTTTGCCGCGACCACGTTGAATTTGCCTTTTACCTGCTCGGTCAGGCTGCCGCAGATTCCCGTAAACCGGTCTTCCACATGGTTGCGCTCCGCGTTCTGACCGGCGGTTTTCACCGCAAGCGGGTCAATATCCACTCCAACGGCGCTGCCCGCGCCGAGCAGAAGCCCAGCAACGGAGAGAATTCCGCTTCCGCACCCGACGTCCAGCATCGAGCATCCCGGCTGAATGTACTCTTCGAGCATTTCCATGCACAGGCGCGTGGTCTCGTGGGTTCCCGTACCGAACGCGATTCCCGGCTCCAAGTCAAGCACAACGCGGCCGTCTGCATTCTCCGTTTTCTCCCAGTCGGGGCGGATCAGCAGTTTTTTGCCTACCTTAATCGGGTGAAAATACTTTTTCCAGTTGTTGATCCAGTCTTCCTGCACGCAGGAATCTGTTTCTATTGTGTTCGCGATTCCAGCCGCGGCATAGCGTTCCGTCAGGAATGCAACGGCTTCGTTCGGGTTGTCTTCCGGGCTGATGTAAACATGCACAATCGCCTTGGTGCGGTCCTTTTTCAGCAGTTCCTCGTCGATCAGATCGATATGCGCAATTTCTTTCACTTCTTCGTTCAGGTGGGAGTAGTCCTCGATGTAAATACCGTAGGGAACCGTCATCTGCGCAATGTCTCCTGCTAAATCCACATTTTCTGCGTCTACTGTAATTTTAACTTCCGTCCAATCCATTTGTTTTTCTTGCCTTCCTTTAAATACAATTTTTAGTCGTCAATTGCAATCAGATTGCTGTAAACGCCGGGGAATGAGTCCTCTATGACCGTTGCCCCGACGGTTTTTTTATAAAATTCGGCGGTATCCTCTTCCACCCAGCCGATGACTGCATAGCCGTAACCATCGTTCCGCATTGATTCCAGGCAGGCGCGCAGCAAAGCCTCGCCGATACCCATCCCGCGGAATTTCTCGTAAACGCCGATGGGCGCAAGAAAATTTTTCGCGGCCGAATCGTAGCAGGCAAACCCGATTGTTTTCTTCTCCCGCACAGCAATGTAGCAGCTTACGGGGTGATTTGTGAACGTGTAGGAGCAGTCGTGCGCCCAGCCGTCCCCGAAATTGTTCTTTACAAACTGAACGACGCGCGATTTATCCGCCGGCATGGCCCTTTTAATTGAAATTCCCTGTTTTTTCAGCTTTTCACAAAGCTCCGGCTTCTCCTTAAGATGATACAGTTTCACAAGCATATCGGCAGACATAACCATTCCTCCATTCATATAGCTGTTTTACGGTGAAAACTTTGGTCTCAGAAGCTGTTCCCATAAGTAAGAAACATCATAACGACCGCCGGAATGGCGTTGTGAGCTATGGGAACAGCTTCTAAATTTCAAACACGGAAACCTGTTTTAGTGACGTGTAAAACTCATTATAAACGATTCCGGAGAAAAAATATAGACTTATTTCGGGCTTTCTGCGAATACATTTGACTATAGCAATTACAAATACTGCGAAACAGATTTGGTTGTCTCCCCTCTCCGAAGCTGGGGGAGCGTCGTACTTCTCGTTTTTATTTGAAATTGCTGTATATCAAAATTCTTTGGGTGAAGTCAAATGGGAAGAAAACGCAGATTTATTTTAAACGCGGCCATATTGACCGTCAGTTCCATGCTGCTCCGGTTTTTAGGACTCTGGTTCCGCTCGGTCATCACAAACCGGATCGGTGCAAGCGGCATGGGGCTGTATCAGCTTATTTTCTCTATTTTTGTTCTGGGAATTACCGCCTGCACTTCCGGTTTCGGCCTTGCCATGACCCGCCTGGTCGCCGAAGGGCGGGGTTCAAGGGGATGTATCCTGCGCTGTCTCGGTCTGGCAGTTACACTCAGTGCCATCGCTCTGAGCGTGCTTTTTTTCGGGGCGGATTTTATCTCCGAGCATTTCATCCGCAGCCCCCTCGCAGTAAGGCCTCTGCAGATTCTTGCCCTTGGCCTGCCGTTTATCGCGTGCTGCGCCTGCCTGAAAGGTTACTTTTTTGCCCTGCGCAATACGGTCATTCCCATTGCGGGCGAGTTCTGGGAACAGGGCGTTACCATTGCCGTATCCTTATTATTGCTGGATCGTTCCGCCATCCCGCCGCTGGAAAGCCTGATGATCGGTTCCACACTCGGCGAAGTGGCTTCGATTGTTTATATCGTACCGATTTTTCTTCACTACACCCGCAAACACGGCATGGCGAAGGAATGCGGCGGCATCATGGGCAGCATCGTACATATCGCCGGGCCAATGCTTGCCGGTTCGTTCCTTCGCAACGGGCTCGGCAGCGCCGAAAACGTTCTGATTCCAATCGGGCTGCAGAAAAACGGTGCGGGCGGCGTTGCGGCGCTGGCTCAGTACGGCGTCATGCAGGGCATGGTTATGCCGATTCTGTTTTTCCCCATGTCGCTCATCAGTTCGGCGGCCATGCTGCTGATTCCGGAAATTGCCGAGGCGACGGCGGTGAAGAACCCCCGTTCGGTACAGCGTTCGGCGGAATATGCGTTTCGCTACACGCTTCTGTTCGGGTTTCCAACGGCGGCGATTTTCATTGTCTTCGCAAACGAGCTTGGCACCGCCTTCTTCGGCAGCGAGCAGGCAACGCAGATTCTGCGCATCATGGCTCCCCTCGCCCCGCTGATGTATGTTGACAACGTCGTCGACAATCTGCTCAAAGGTCTTGACCAGCAGATGTATTCGCTGAAAGTCAACCTTGCCGACTCCGTGATGCGCGTAGCTCTCATTGCAATTTTTGTCCCACAGTTTGGAATCAGGGCGTACCTTGTAATCTTATTCGCGAGCGAGATATTCAATGCATCCCTCAGCATCGGCAAGCTCCTGAAAGTTACAACTCTTAAGGTCGACATCATCGAGTGGATTCTCTACCCTGCGGTTTGCGGCGGATTAGCTTATTATGTTCTTACTTTATTCAAAAATCTGTTTTAATATAAGCGATATAAAATGAACCTCTCCGCGGCAAGCCGCGGAGTATCTTAGATACCGCCCTGCGGGCGGGGTGCAAAATAAGGAATCGCCGCAGGCGGCTGGGTATTGCACCCCGGTTCATAAAAAAATTGACAAAAGAAAACGAAAAAGATAAACTATGATCAATCAAAATATAGGGGAATCAGCATGGATCAGTTTTGGATTCTGTTTTTGCTTTTTACCGCTTACAGTTTTATCGGCTGGCTAAGTGAAAGCATTTTCTGCTCCGTTCCTGAGCACAGGTTCATCAACCGGGGATTCCTGAACGGGCCGTTCTGCCCCATATACGGATTCGGAGCGCTGCTCGTTATATCCGTTTTGTCTCCATTCCGACACAATATTCTCCTGCTTTTTTTCGTCGCGGTCGTTTTGACCAGTACGCTGGAATACATAACCGCTGTGACTTTGGAGACCTTTTTTCACACAAAATACTGGGACTATTCCAAACATAAATTTAATTTTCAGGGACGCATCTGTCTTGATAATTCGCTCATTTTCGGTTTATTGAGCGTAATCGCCGTCGTTTTTCTTCAGCCGTTTCTTTTCAATCTCCTGGAGCGTATTCCACCGCTGCTGCGCGCCATAATCGGGTTGGTATTGTTTTTATATTTTCTGCTGGATACCTCACTGACTGTAAACGCAATTTACAGCCTGAACGGAAAGCTGGATGAACTCCAGAATGTTCTGGATGAAATCAAGGAACGTGCCCACACTGCAACTGTGGAAACCATGGAAGCTTTGCAGGCTACCATTCTGGTTCGCCTTGATGACAGCACAAAAGCAAGAATCCGCGTTTTGTACGACAATAAGGGTAAGCTGGAATCCGGCCTCCATGCCATTCAGCGCAGAATTATCCGCGCGTTTCCAAACATGAAGTCGTTAAGCAGCAACGAGTCCCTACAGCGAATCCGCGAAGTCATTCAGAACGGCGCAAAGAAAATCCGCCGCAAATAAAAACTTGCACAGAGGAATCAAATAACATAAAACACCCCCGGGGCATAAACTGCTTTGGGGGTGTTTCCATGCGAGAACGATTCCGGCGTCCGTTTTTCATCTTTCTCTTCCTGGGGCCTGGCATGCTTGCCGCCATGGCAGACAACGACGCCGGCGGGTTGATTTCGTACACCGTAACGGGCGCGAAATTCGGCTGGGCGGTTTTTGTGCCGCTTACTTTGTGCCTGACTGCCGTTACCTACACCGTGCAGGAAATGGCGATGCGGCTCGGAGTCGCTTCCGGCTGCGGATACACCCGTCTGCTCCGCGAACGCTACGGAACCGGATGGATGATCTTTCAGGTTGCCGCGCTGTTCCTCGAAAATCAACTTACCCTGCTGACCGAATTTGTGGGGATGTCCGCCGGGCTGGAGCTTCTGGGGGTACCGGTCTGGGCCGCGGTGGCGCTTAGCGTCGGCCTTTCGCTGTCCATTGCTGTACTGAGCGGGTACAAGGCAAAGGAGCGCTTCGGGCTGCTCATTGGTCTGTTCAATCTGCTGTTTCTCATCTTTGCTTTTTTTGCACACCCCGCAATGGGGGTACGGGAAAGCATTCAGCTCTGCTCCGGACATTCATTCCGATGGTACGCGGCGGCGCTCATCGGCAACGCAATTGCGCCGTGGATGATTTTCTACCAGAACTGCGCATATGTGGATAAAGGGCTGAAAAAGCAGCATATCCGCAGCGGGCGGATTGATACACTGATCGGCTGTATTTGCCAGGTTCTTGTGGCAGCCTCGCTGATCTTCATCGGTTCCTCCATCTCTGGCATGATTCCGGATGTGGAAAATGCGGGTGCGCCGCAGATTGTATCCGCCTTAAATACGCGGTTCGGGCCGGTTGGCGGCGCTGTTTTCGCTCTGGGGCTGTTCGATTCCGGCCTGCTTGCCGCCGTTACAGTTTCGCTTTCTTCTTCGTGGAGCATTGCGGAGTCGTTCGGGTGGTCGAAAAGCCTGAACGACAAGGTTCGCGAAGCTCCGGGGTTTTATGGAATCTATGCGTTCAGTGTCCTGCTCGCCGCAGTCATGGCGCTTGTGCCGAACCTCCGGCTGAACGGAATCGCGGTTTTCGTTCAGGTCGCCGGAGGCGTGCTGATGACGCCAATTTTGCTTTTTTTGACACTGCTTACATCCAGCCGGCAGGTGATGGGTGAGCACGCCAATACGCTAAGCCAGAAAATCCGGTCATGGGCCAGCGTGGGAATCCTGCTGGTTGTTTCAGTTTTTACGATATTCCTTATCGCAATTTAGTCCTCGTTTGAAAATCAAGGGACTTACAGCAATTCCATTTAGTATCGTGAGATGAACACAAGCTAACTTATAGTTTAATTGGAGATGCTGTAGGGTAAAAACTTCGCGCGGGAGCTTGCAACAATCCCGCCCGGAGAATAAAATAGGATACAGACGAAAACATGATAAAAAGGGTGAAAGAATATGGCCAAGGAAGTAAAAACGAATGTGATGCGGATTCTCGATCAGGCGAAAATTCCGTATAAAGCCTGGTTCTACGAAAACAAAGACGGTAAAATTGACGGTGTTTCCGTTGCGCACAAGCTGGGCGAAAATGTGGAGCAGGTTTTCAAGACGCTCGTAACGCGCGGCGCGGACAATAACTTTTATGTGTTTGTGGTTCCTGTTGCGATGGAACTGAATTTGAAAGCCGCGGCGAAAAGCGTAGGAGTCAAATCGGTGGAAATGATTCATGTGAGCGAAATCAACAAGATTACCGGTTATATCCGCGGCGGATGCTCGCCGGTAGGCATGAAGAAACAGTTCTGCACCGTGATCGACAGCCGCTGTGAAACGCAGGAAACAATTCTGGTCAGCGGCGGGAAAATCGGCACGCAGGTCGAGGTGAGCCCGAAACAGCTGCTGGAATTTATCGGCGGAACTACGGCAGATATCGCCGAAGAGGCAGTCTGAGCCTGCATGTACACCTCGCTATCCTGCCAAGTGCAGACTCTTTCCCTATATTAAGCGGGAGAGAAATAAAATACCCCCAGATGATTGATTTTCCCTTTTAGAATGATATAATGCAGATATCATGAATATTATGGGGGGGAATCAATATGGATCAATCTTTTCTGTCTTTATTGCTTGTAATTATGTGCATCTTTCTTGCAATATTTTTGCTTCTGGCTTTTGTTGTGCTCGAAAAAGTGAACAGGCTGCTGGATATCAAGCTGGCGCAAATAGAAAAGACAGCTGGCGAACGGGACGAAACCGAAAAAGACGATACCGACATAAAGCATCCTAAGTGAACCGGGGTATTATACCACGGTTCATAATAAATAAAAATATTCCGAACGATTGATTTTCCCTTTGAGAATGATATAATGATGCTAAAGAAAATTGAGGAGGGAGAATCTGTATGGGTTATCTATCGAATATAGCTTACTGGTCCTTCTTGTTTACGCAGATTTTTTATTTGTTCCTTTTTGCCTTGTGCGTACTCGGTTTCGTTGTTCTGCTCAGGCTGAATAAACTGATAAAACTCAAAATTAAAAACGAGGAAAGAAAGTAATCCAGATTCTTTTTCATTTGTTCGGCAAAATAGAATTTGCTTTTTACTCTTGCCTTCCCCCGTTCGGGGAAGGTGGCACCGCAGTGCCAGATGAGGGACGGATTTAGCTAACAGAAGAGCGTTGTGCATTCCCTCATCAGTCGGCTGAGGCCGGCAGCTTCCCCTCGAGAGGAAGTCGGAAATTCGTGTTCAAGTGGTTATCCCGATATTTGATATAGAACCGTAAGCCATAGAATTTTGAAATCCGCTTGACAGCGGATTTCTTTTATGATATTTTGTTAGTAGTACTAACCGTACTACTACTTTTACAGTGTTTCCAGTTTCATTGTGGAGTTGGTTTGTGTTTATCCCCCGCCAAAGGCAGGGAATGAACCTGGAATTGCTGTAGGATCGAGGGAACCGGTATGAATGAGATTCAAGACTGCCTGTGTAAACTGAATTTTTCCAAGCTGGAAGCGCAGATTTACCTCACGCTGCTGGACGGCGGCGAGCTTTCCGGCTACCAGATCGCCAAAAAAATCGGAGCGTCGCGGTCTTCGGTGTACCCGGCGCTGGAAGTAATGCTGAAAAAAGGCTATATTCTGCTTTTGCCGGAAGAAACGCAGATTTACCGCGCGCAGAATCCCGTCGCTTTAATCGGCCGGCTGAAGGGAGAATTCTGTGAGAGTGCAGACACCGCCCGCAATATGCTCGAAAGCCTTTATCAGGAAAAACACGAGGAACGGTTTACAAATATAAAGGGGTTTGACACCGTTGTGTCGAATACCAAAGAACTGCTCCGTTCCGCCAGACAGGAAGTTTATATGAACACGGATTTCGACCTGCATTTGTTCGAAGCCGAGTTTAAGCTGCTTGCAGAAAAAGAAATTCGGGTAATTATCTTTTCTTTTGCGAACCTCGACCACGAGGGGCTACCGGTAGAGTTCTATACACACGGCGACCCGGGCTGCGACGATGAAATGCCGTCGCGCATGATGATTGCGGTGGACGGAAAAGAAACCCTTGTTGCAGACAAAAGCCCGGTTCGTGGCGACTGGCTTGGGACGGTTACCAACAACGCGCTGATGGTCTCCATTATCTGCGAGCATATCCACAACGATATTTACCTGCTGCGGCTGAAGCAGAAATACGGCGCGAACCTGTGGGACGGCGGAATCTTTCTGAACACGAGATTTGAAAAGAAATAATTTCAGCAAGTCTGCAGCACTTCCATTTTAGACTGCGAGATAAGATGTGTTCATCCCCCGCCTTTGGCGGGGGATGAACACAAACCAAATCGCAATCAAATTTAAAAATACTGTAATTCAAGTAACGGAGAAATCCGATTTTTCAGAATGGAGCGGCAATCAAATGGAAACTGCTTTAAAAACCGGCGCAAATCCACAGGTCTCATGGAAAAGTATTTTCACATTGGCTTTTCCCATTACCATGCAGAGCCTGTTTCAGTCCTCATTCAGCGTAATTGACCAGTTTATGGTAGGGCAGCTGGGCACCGCAAGCGTTGCCGCAATCGGACTGGGCGCAAACTTCCCGAATATTTTTACTTTTACGCTTGCGGCGATTGGCACTGCGGCGTCGATTATGCTTGCGCAGTACTGCGGTGTCCACGACAGGGAAAATGTAAACCATTCTTTCCTTTCAAATGTTCTGTCCGCCGCGGCAGTGATGCTGGTTTTCCTGCTGCCGTCACTGATTTTGCCAACCGCGATTATCGGGCTGTATACAACCGACCGAACAGTTATTCCGCTTGCGACGAACTATCTGCAGGTTGTGTCCGTCAGTTTCCCCGCGATGGTTGTCACAACAATGCTCTCCACATTGCTGCGGAACACCGGAAAGGCAAATGTGCCCATGATTACCGGAATTCTTTCCGTAGCCATGAATACCGTACTGAACTACCTGCTGATTTTCGGCAACTTTGGGCTTCCCGCGCTGGGCGTTGCCGGTTCTGCTCTGGCGACCGACATTGCGCGCTATTTGGAGGCTCTGCTCCTCTTTATCATCTTGCTGAACGGACAAAAAAAGGCAGAATATAAAGTACGCCCGGAAATCCGGGTTCCAAAGGCAATTTTGCGGCAGACCCTGCTGATTGCAAGCCCGGTGGTGCTGAATGAATTTCTTTGGGCAGTTGGGCAGACGGCCTATGCGGTCGTTTATGGACGGATGGGTACGGACGAGATGGCGGCAATGACGCTGACTTACCCCATTCAGGGCCTTTCCACCGGACTGTTCAGTGGGATTTCAACCGCGGCGGCAATTATGGTTGGAAATTTTCTCGGTCAGGACGACAACCCGGAAGCGTATCGGCTCTCGGTTCGGTTCATCCGCGTGGGAATCGTCGGTTCCCTGATTGCCGGTCTCGTGCTCGGTGTTTTTGCAAATGTCTACCCGCACCTTTTCCAGGTTTCGCAGGACGTTAAGAATTACTGCACAGATATTCTTTATGTATTTGCGGCGGTGCTTTTTGTGAAGGTCTCCAACATGATACTCGGCGGCGGGATTCTTCGCTGCGGCGGCAAAACAAAATACACGCTGTTCCTTGACGTGTTCGGCACATGGGCAGTCGGCGTTCCGATGGGATTCCTTGCGGCATATGCGCTGCACCTTCCGGTCTACTGGGTTTATTTCATGATCTCGCTGGAAGAGGTTGTGCGGCTTGGGCTTGAGTTCTGGATTTTTAAATCGCACAAATGGATGGAAAACCTGACGGCGGCAGGATAAACACAAATCAACTCCACAATTAAACTGGATATGCTGTAGGCGGCTCGGTTTCGGGCGCATTGACTTTTCTGCGCAGAGTGTTATAATGCGAGAAAAGAAAGGGAGCGGTTGAAATGGATACCGTTAACAGAATTATTCTGATTGCAGCCCTGTCACTCCTTGCGATTGCGATTGTTGTGGGCGTATTTCAATATGTAAATTTCTATCGGCACGATCATTTTGTCTGCCCGAATTGCGGAAATAAATTTAAGCCGAAGGTACTGCGAATGATCTTCTCTGAGAACGCAGGCGGCGGTAAAATCATAAAGTGTCCAAAGTGCGGGAAAAAGGATTATATGGAAGCGCAAAAAGATGAATAATCCTATAGAAAATGGATTTATGATTGGAGAGCGGTGATTCGATGGATACGGTGAATAAAATCATCATAATCGCAGCAATATTCTTAATTGCCGCAGCATTTGTTTATAATGCTGCTCGATGGACGTATTTCAGGAAGCACCAGCATTTTCTGTGCCCCCATTGTGGATGTCAGTTTAAGCCGAACACGTTGATAATGATTTTCTCGGGGAATCTGGGGAGCGTGGGCAACGGTAAAATGATAAAGTGCCCCAAATGCGGAAAAAAGGATTTAATGGAGCCGCAGAAAGACGAATAGTTGCATTGCAAAACGGCAGCCGCGTAAATACGGCTGCCGTTTTGTGTGGTAAGTTTTTGTGTATGATGTAAGCAAGGTTGTGTGCAGAAATTAAATTAGCCCAGTACGGCGGTGACTTCGACTTCGCAAAGAGCGCCTTTCGGGAGCGCCTTTACCGCTACACAGGAGCGCGCGGGCTTGCCGGTGAAAAATTTTTCATAAACGGCGTTGAACGCGGCAAAATCGTTCATATCCGCTAAAAAGCAGGTGGTTTTGACGACGTCGGTATAAGCTGCGCCGGCAGCTTTGAGAATTTCTCCGACGTTCTTCATGGCCTGCTCGGCCTGTACGGTGATATCGCCTTTTGCAAGCTCGCCCGTTGCGGGGACAATCGGAATCTGGCCGCTGGCAAAGACTATGTTCCCCGCGACGATAGCCTGAGAATAGGGGCCGATGGCTGCCGGGGCATTTTTCGTAGACACTGTTTTCAGCATAGGATAACTTCCTTTCTATACGCCGCCTTTGAAAAGGCGGGCGAAACTTTTCCATCTTATTATAATCCGGGACGCGAGCTCTACCACTTACAAATTGCCTTCGTGGTACAATAAATCTTAGATATTTTAAGATGCTCTGGCAAACAAGAAACGTCGTTTCTTTTCGCCCAGCCTTTTCTTTTCGCAAAGAAATGGCTGGCCGTTAGGAGAGAATCTGGTAACCGGCTTTGGTGATTGCGTCGCGGATTTCGTTGAAATGCGCGCGGTTGCGGGTCTCGATTCCGATGGAGAGCGTGCAGGCGGTAATGTTGGATTCCTCGCCGCTGCGGTCGTGCCTTACGCTGATGACGTTTCCGCCAAGATCTGCGATGATAGCGGACACTTCTTTCAGTTCGCCGGGACGGTCGGTCAGCTCGATGGTCAAACGGCCCTGGCGTCCCTCTTTCAGCAGGCCGCGGTTGATCACGCGGGAAAGAATCGTTACGTCGATATTACCGCCTGAAACAAGACAGACTGCCTTTTTGCCTTTGATGTTCGCCTTGTTGAACATGGCGGCGGCAACGGAAACGGCTCCGGCTCCTTCGGCGATCATCTTGTGCTGTTCAATCAGCGCGAGAATTGCGGTTGCAATTTCATCATCCGTCACAGTAAGAACTTCGTCGACATATTTCGTGCAGAGGTCATAAGTCAGTTTGCCCGGGCATTTCACGGCGATTCCGTCCGCAAAAGTGGAAACGCCTTCGAGCGTTTCTATCTTTTTATCTTTGAGCGCCTGAACCATGCTGGGGGCTCCGGCGGCCTGAACACCGTAAACCTTGCACTGCGGGCGGAGCGCTTTGACGGCATAGGCAACGCCGGAAACCAGCCCGCCGCCGCCGACCGGAACGAAAACCGCGTCCGCGTCCGGAAGCTGCTGAAGGATTTCAAGACCGATGGTTCCCTGCCCGGCAATTACGTCTTCGTCATCGAACGGATGTATGAACACGGCTCCGCTTTCTTTTTGCAGCCTGCACGCCTCGCGGTAGGCGTCGTCGTAAACGCCTTTGACAAGACGGACTTCCGCGCCGTAGCTGCGCGTGGCTTCCACTTTGGAAATCGGTGCGCCGTCCGGAATGCAGATGAGCGCCTTGATTCCGTTTTTCGCGGCGGCAAGGGCTACGCCCTGTGCGTGGTTGCCGGCAGAGCAGGCGATAACACCGCGCTTCTTTTCTTCCGGAGACAGGCGGCTTATCTTATTATAGGCGCCGCGTACTTTAAAAGAACCGGTTATCTGCAGGTTTTCTGTTTTTAAGTAGATGTCACTTTCGGGATTGATAAGAGGGGCTTTGATGAGGTCCGTTTCGCGGGCCACTTCTTTTAATGTGAAGGCTGCCTGATAGATTTTGTCCAGCGTCATAGCCGGTTCCTCCTTTTCACTATGCGTCGGCGGTAATCCGCCGACGCCCGTTTTTCTTTGGGAAAGAAAAACAGACAAAGAAATGCTGAAAACGGAAGTTTATTATCGGAATCCTGCGGGCTTTTAGCCGGCAGAATTCGATTGTTTATTAAGGAAATTGAGAAGGCCTCGGGAGAATCCCCGATTCCGACCCACTTGGCTTTACGGCAGGCCGAGGATGCAACGTCACGTTGCCATGGCCATGGAGCCGGTGCGGAGAATTTTGAGGACATTGTAGGGATTGTAAAGCTCGATAAACGAGTTGATGGTTGCGGCGTCACCGGTCAGTTCCAAAATCATGGAATCCTGCGTTACATTAAGAATATTTGCGTGGAAGACGTCGGCAATCTGAACCAGATGCTCGCTGTTCTGGAGTGTGCGTTCCACTTTGAGGAGCAGATGTTCGCGGAGCACGGCTTTTTCGCGGTCCAGCACGTTTACTTCTTCAATGTCGACCAGCTTGCAGAGCTGTTTGTCGACCTGGCGGACAATTCGGTCGTCGCCTGAAACCACAATTAAAATGCGGGAATACTCGGTATTTTCCGTCTGAGCCGCTACGATGCTCAGAATGTTGTAGCATCTGCGGCTGAACAGCCCCGCAATACGGAGCAGAACCCCCGGGTTGTTTTTTGCCAGTACCGAAAGGACGTACTCCTTTTCGTTTGCCTCCTGCATATCTTAACTCTCCTTCCACAGAATCAACTATAAAATAGAACTGCCGACCCAACAACGGAAGATTGCCTATACTGTCCCGGCGCAGGCTGAGCCTTCATGCACGTTTTAAAGAAATGTCTTGAGTGCGTACCCGTGCAAGCAGAAAGCCGATAAAATTCTGCCTGCCTAAGTTGAAGACGCCGTAGGCGCGAAAGGCGCTTGCGCCTGCTACATCTCAAGAATCGGGTCTTCCACCGATTTGCCTGCAGGCACCATTGGCAGGACGTTTTCGTCTTTATTGATCATGCAGTCGATGAGCACCGGCTGATGAAGCGAGAGAGCTTCGCGCAGAACCGGCTCAATCTCCTGCTTTTTGGTGATTTTCAGCGCCTTGACCCCGAATGCGTTCGCAAGCATGGCGTAATCGGTATCGCCGTCCACATCCGTCTGAGAGAACCGACTACCGTAAAACAGCTTCTGCCACTGACGCACCATGCCGAGCGTGCGGTTGTCGAAGATGAGCTCCACGACCGGAATTTTGTACCGCGCCAGCGTGGAAAGCTCCGCGCAGTTCATGTGGAAACTGCCGTCGCCCGCGCAGTTGACAACGGTTTTATCCGGCTGGGCGGTCTTTGCGCCGATTGCCGCGCCAAGCCCGAACCCCATGGTTCCGAGGCCGCCCGATGTGATGAAATGGCGGGATTTGCGGAAAGTGTAATACTCTGCCGCCCACATCTGGTGTTGGCCGACTTCCGTTGTGATCACCGCTTCGCCGTCTGTCAGGCGGGTAAGGGTTTCGAGAACGTCCTGCGGAAGGACTTCATCCGGTGCGCCGGTCTGCTTGAGGGGATAATCGCGCTTCCAGCTCATTGCCTTCTGCATCCAGTCGGAATGATCCTGCTGCGGCAGCAGCTCGTTCAGCTTGGCAAGGATCTCTTTCGCGTCGCCTTTTACTTTCAGGTCGACATCAATGTTCTTGCCGAATTCCGCTGTGTCGATTTCAATCTGCAGGATTTTGCAGTTGCGCGCGAACAGCCCCGCGTTACACAGTACACGGTCGGAAAAACGCGTTCCGGCGGCGATGAACAGGTCACAGCCCTTAATGGCTTCGGCGGAAGCCTTGGTTCCGTGCATGCCGAGCATCCCGAGATAACGGTCGTCGCTCTGGTCAAAACCGCCCTGACACATCAGCGAACAGGCAACAGGCGCGTCGATTTTTCTGGCAAACTCCATTGCTTCCTGCGAGGCTTCGCCGGAGACGATGCCGCCGCCGCAGTAGAAAAACGGCTTTTTACTGCTCTTAAGCATCTCCAGCGCCTGAGCGAAACGCTCGTCGGACGGGAAATCCGCAGCGGAGAGGGGCAATGGGCGGCGAGGTTTAAATTCGGTTTTCTGTGCCGTGACATCTTTCGGAATATCTACCAGAACCGGGCCCTTGCGGCCGGAACCGGCAATCTGGAACGCATTGCGCAGAGTATCCGCAAGCTGTTCCACATGCTTGACAAGGTAGTTGTGCTTTGTGACGGGCATCGTGATTCCGGTGATATCCACTTCCTGGAAGCTGTCGAGCCCCAGAAGGTCGCGCGTGACGTTGCCCGTAATGGCTACCATCGGAACGGAATCCATATACGCTGTCGCAATTCCTGTGACCAGATTGGTCGCGCCGGGGCCGGATGTTGCAATACAGACCCCTGTTTTGCCCGACGCTCTCGCGTAGCCGTCGGCCGCGTGCGCCGCCGCCTGCTCATGGCAGGTGCGGATGTGGCGGATGCGGTCTTTGTACTCATACAGCGCGTCGTAAATATTGAGAACGGCGCCGCCCGGGTAGCCGAAAACGGTATCCACCCCCTGTTCCAGCAGGCATTCCATCACAATCTGTGCTCCGGTTAATAACATATCGGCTCCTCCTTCAAACTTGGTTGGCAATAAAAAATGCAATAAAAAAAGCTTCCACCTCTTTTTCTAGAGGCGAAAGCTGTAAGCTTCGCGGTACCACTCTAATTGCCGCTGCAATGCGGCATCTCTGTATGCATCTTCTGGATGCTTGGGTGCATCCAACAATGCACTTCCTTTTAACGGCGGAAAACCGGGATTCGCTTACTCGCTTTTGCTTTCAGCATCCTGCTCAAGGGTGATCTCGTGCAAACTCCGCTCCGCCTCGCACCAACCGGCGGCTCTCTGAATGCGGGATGATCTGCATTCCTTCCCTTTCAGCGCATTTGAATTATGTTGTGTTCTAGCATATGATATTTTCGCGGCTTTGTCAATAGAATTTACCAAAAAATTCTTTTATAATCGAGTGATTCGTGAAATTTAACAATTTAACCTGCTAAAGGAGCAAACTGAGTCGCGATTTTTAACAATTCGCAAATTCCCTGTTGACAAACTCCGAAACCGCGTGCTAATATGGAGCACAAAGAATATCGCAAATGCAGTGATCGGGCTAAAGTTTTGGAACCTCTCCTTTCAGAGAGCCGCTGGTTTGGTGAAAAGCGGCAGGATATTCCGGAACAACATCTCCCGTGAGCAGTTGGGCTGAACGGCAGGCTATTAGGCTCAACCGGTACCAAACCGTTAAAATTGGGCGTATTGGGTGGGCCCGCCCGATGCGGATGAGCAGGCCGCGATGCAGCGGCAAGCAGAGTGGTAACGCGGAGTAAACCTTCGTCTCTGAATCAATCAGAGACGAAGGTTTTTTTATTTACCAGGATATCTGTACCAGCGGTATTCTTCCGGAAAACCTACAGGCTTTTACGGATTGAGGAAGGAAGAGAAAGTATGAACGGTTTGGCAATCGTTTTAATCTCAATGGCCGTGCTGGGCGGCGGCTACCTTTTTTACGGCAGATGGCTCGTAAAAAAGTGGGGAATCGACCCCAAGGCAAAAACTCCTGCGTATACTCATGAAGACGGCCAGGACTATGTTCCGGCCCCGAAATCAATTGTTTTCGCACACCAGTTTTCCACCATTGCGGGTGCAGGCCCTGTAACAGGCCCAATCATCGCGGCCATGTTCGGCTGGGTTCCGGCGCTTCTGTGGATTCTCATCGGCGGCGTATTTTTCGGCGCGGTGCAGGATTTCGGCGCTCTGTACGCTTCGGTGAAAAACGAAGGAAAATCAATCGGATTAATCATTGAGAAATACATCGGCAAAACCGGCAAACGCCTGTTTCTGATGTTCTGCTGGCTGTTTTCGCTGCTGGTAATTGCGGCGTTCGGCGATATGGTCGCATCCACATTCAATGCTTCCGCTGTGAAGGATTATGTAATGGGAGCGGCAACCGTCGTAAACAAAACCACAATGCCAAGCGCGGCAGCAGGTTCCATTTCTCTGTTTTACATACTCGGTGCCGTATTGTTCGGCCTGTTCCTGAAATTTGTAAAACCAAACCAGATTGTGATGTTCCTTACCGGCATCGTTCTGTTTGTCGCCATGATGGCCGCCGGTATCGCCTGCCCGATTTACCTCAATAAAATGCAGTGGCTTCTGGTTGTTTTTGCATATATCTTCTTCGCGGCGGTCGTTCCGATGTGGATTCTGATGCAGCCGCGTGACTATTTGAGCTCTTTCCTGTTGATTCTTATGGTTCTCAGCGCGGTTGTAGGTATTTTCGTTTCGAACCCTAACATGAACCTGAAAGCGTTCAACGGATTCAACGTAAACGGAAAGATGCTCTTCCCGACTTTGTTTGTTACCATCGCCTGCGGCGCTGTTTCCGGATTCCACAGCCTTGTTTCCTCCGGAACATCCTCGAAGCAGGTTCGAAATGAAAAAGATATGCTTCCCATCGGCTACGGCGCTATGATCATTGAGTGCGTGCTTGCTGTTGCGGCGCTGGTCGTTGCAGGCGCGGCGGCAAAGAACGGCAAACTGCCAGACGGCACTCCGTTCCAGATTTTCTCCGCCGGCGTTGCGGGATTCCTGGTAAAGTTCGGCCTGCCGACATACATTGCAAAATGCGTTATGACGATGTGCGTTTCCGCCCTGTGCCTGACAACACTGGACTCCGTTGCGCGAATCGGCCGTATGTCCATGCAGGAATTGCTGTTTGATGAAGATGGCAAGGCGCACAATCCGGTGAGTAAATTCCTCACCAACAAATATGTTTCCACGGTTATTACCCTGTTCTTCGGGTTTATTCTTTCGCTCGGCGGCTACAACAACATCTGGTCGCTGTTCGGTTCCGCAAACCAGTTGCTGGCGGCGCTTGTGCTGATTGCACTGGCGGTTTTCCTCAAGACGACGGGCCGCAAGGGCTGGATGCTTTACGCACCGATGACCGTTATGCTGGTTGTCACCATGACCGCTCTTGTAATGGCGGTGTACAACATTTTCGTGAAAATGGGCGTCGGCAAATTTGTGTTCCTGACGGACGGTCTGCAGCTGATCGTTGCAATTGCCCTGATGGCGCTTGCCGTTATGGTTGCTTACCATTGCCTGCGCAAACTGGTTGAAAAGCCTGCCGCGCAGAAAGACGCCGCTTAATCAACCGATCCTCCATTTTTCATAGCCGGGCCTGCGGGTGAAACCGTATGCCCGGCTTTTTTTATGAGCAAGTATTCTTTTACAAGTACATTAAAGGCATTATTTATTAGAAAAGGGGCACTCAAACGAGTGCCCCTTTTCTAATCTGCGAAACATATTGCATATTGTATGTGCTCACTTGTTATTCGACGATCTTCCACTTTACGCCCTGCGGGGTATCTTCCAGCACCACATGGCGGGCTTTCAGCTCGTCGCGGATGCGGTCGGCCTCCGCCCAGTTCTTTTCCTTGCGCGCTGTAGCACGCTCGGCGATCAAACGCTCAATTTCCTCGTCGGCGGAATCCTGTTTCTTTGCGTACAAAAGCCCGAGTACATCCGCCAGCTCGTTGAACAGATTCAGTGCAAACGAGCAAAGCTCCTTCGAAGGCGCAGTCTCGGCGTTCAGACTGGTGTTGATATCCTTTGCGAGATCAAACAGCGAAGAGAGAGCGTCCGCGGTGTTCAGGTCGTCTTCCATGGATACAATAAACTTGTCCTGGTAGCCTTCCAGCCTGCGGCGAATGGCCTTTTCGCCCTCTTTTTCTCCCGCGAGTGAATGCTGCATCAGGAATTCCAGATTGTCACGGCAGTTATAAAGGCGTTCCAGCGAGGAGCGGCACTGTTCAATGACTTCCACACTGTAGTTGATCGGCGTGCGGTAATGCGCCGAAACCATCAGGTAGCGAATCGGCTCATAGCCGTACTTTTCCGCAACGTCGCGGACGGTGAAGAAATTGCCGAGCGATTTCGACATTTTCTTGTTGTCGATGTTGATATATCCGTTATGCATCCAGTAATGCGCGAACGGAACACCGTTGCAGCATTCGCTCTGCGCGATTTCGTTTTCATGGTGTGGGAAGATCAAGTCCTGCCCGCCGCAGTGGATGTCGATGGTTATGCCGAGGAAGCGGCGCGCCATGGCGGAGCATTCAATATGCCAGCCGGGGCGGCCCTTTCCCCACGGGGAAATCCAGCTCGGCTCCCCGGGCTTCGAGCCTTTCCACAAGGCAAAGTCCATCGGGTCTTCTTTCAGCTCGCCGACGGCGATGCGTGCGCCGGATTTCAGGTCGTCCAGCGGCTGATGAGAAAGCTTGCCGTACCCCTTGTCTTTCAGTGTACGGAAGTAAACGTCGCCGTTCGAAGCGGGGTACGCGTATCCCTTTTCCACCAGTGTGGAAATAATGTTGAGAATTTCATCGATGTTCTCGGTTGCAAGCGGATGAACCGTTGCAGGGCGCACGTTGAGCCCTTCCGCGTCGGTTTTGTATTCTTCAATATAGCGGCGGGAAACAGTCAGGTAGTCGGTGTTCTCCTCATTCGCGCGGCGGATGATCTTATCGTCGATATCGGTAAAATTCTGCACGAAAGTTACCTTCATTCCGCGGTATTCCAAGTACCTGCGAAGCACGTCGAATACGCAGATCGGCCTTGCGTTTCCAATGTGGATGAAATTGTAAACGGTCGGGCCGCAGGCGTAAATTTTTGCCTCGTCGGGAACGATGGGAACAAATTCTTCTTTCTGCCGGGTAAGGGTGTTGTAGATTTTCATTTTGAAGTCCTCCTGTCTGTTTTCAGCCGGTTCAAGGATCGTTGCACTCTGCCGTTACTTTATAGTTTACCATTTAATTGGAAGGAATCAACTGTTTTTGGATTCCGTTTTTGCGTCCTGATCTTTTTTCTCGCACTGTTCCAGCTTTTTCTGCAGCTGGCTGATTTCGCAGCCCAGGTAGCAGAGCTGCTGGGAGACCGGGTCTCCAATGTGAATCTGGTCAAGGTTTGCCGGGCGGACTCCGTTCAGCCGCACAATGCGAGCCGGTACGCCCACCGCCGTCGCGTTCGGCGGAACCTCATCCAGCACAACAGCTCCGGCCGCAACCCGCGCGTTATCTCCCACGCGGAAAGGCCCAAGAATCTTTGCTCCGGAGCCCACAAGCACGTTGTTCCCCAAAGTTGGATGGCGTTTTCCGTGGTCTTTTCCGGTTCCGCCCAGCGTCACGCCTTGGTACAGGGTGCAGTTGTCGCCGATTTCCGCTGTTTCACCAATGACGACGCCCATGCCGTGGTCAATGAACAGTCCTTTCCCGATTTTTGCGCCGGGGTGAATTTCAATCCCGGTCTTATGTCTTGCGCGCTGTGAGATATACCGCGCAATGAATTTATGGTTATGCTCGTAAAACCAGTGCGCTCTGCGGTAGGAGCGCACGGCCTTGAAACCTGAATAAAGAAAGTAGACTTCCAGCCTGGAACGCGCCGCCGGGTCGCGGTCCATAATGGAATCCAGTTCCGCTTTCAATTCATCAAACATAGGAACCTCCTCGGCCTTTTGTAAAAGGCCTGTCGAAAACGATATGCTTTGCCATAGCAAGCCGACAGTATCTCATTTTTATTTTTGTCAGCTGTGGTCCCGCTATTCTCCATACACTTTGTCGCTCTGATAGACAAAAGATTAAAAAATCGTCCATGAAAACCTTAAATCTGTTCGGTAGCCGACAGGTCAATGGGGAGTCCTGGGGGTGCAGGGGGATTTTGTAGAACCCTCTCGCCGGGAGTTCCAAATCCCCCTGCGGCAGGCACTGCCTGCACTTTTGATTTGCTGTTAGGTAGTTGAGAGCGTCCCAATGTGACAAGCAGAGCAATAAAATCGCTTATCCAAAGTCATGGATGCCGCAGGTGTGAAAGGCGCTGTGTGCCCTCGTCTGGCCTGAGGACTAATAAAAGATTAGCAGTGTCATAATTCTGAGGCAAATTGCCAACGATAAAAGTTATTTCTTTTCTTCTTTTTGCAAACAAAAACCTCCGTCCCCTGAAAAGGGGACGGAGGCGAAAAATCGCGGTTCCACTCCGTTTTATTACTCTTTGCGGCCGTTAACGGGGCCAACCGTGCGGGGATACTACCTTCCCCCCGCCCGCTCACGGACGCATTTTGCCGCCTGCCGGGCAAAAAGCGCTCGCAGCCGACGACGCTTTCTCTCTGTTGCCCTCTTTGGCGGTTACTTCTTCCGCTCATCGCATTTCATAAATAACAATTACCGTGAGGTAACTGAATCTGTTACAGTATAATCGGGATTTCGTCCGATTGTTACACAAAAACAGTATAATACAGAATCTGTTTTCTGTAAACACCCCTGTTTTTATTTTGTGGTGTTAATCAGGTGAATATTCTGCTTTAGGTAAATTATGCCCGAAATAATCGTAAGTACCGTGGTAATCCAGATCAATATATTACCAATCAGCAGAAGCGTTGCCGCACCGGACGTCAGGTTCAGGAAGCCCTGCAGGCTCTGGAAAAACAGGATAAAAAGAATCGCCGTCATCTGGCTGGCGGTTTTGATTTTGGCCCATTTGTTCGCCGCAATTACGGTCCCGTTCCCTTCCACCGCAAGCAGGCGGATCGACGTAACCATAAAGTCGCGCACAATAATAATCAGCACGCACCAGACGTTTGCAAACCCAAGCTGCAAAAAGCAGACAAGTGCAGAGATCACCAGAACTTTGTCCGCAAGCGGGTCAAGGAATTTCCCGAAATTTGTGATCATATTCCGTTCCCGCGCGATTTTTCCGTCATAGTGGTCGGTCAGCGACGCGCCAAGGAATACAATCAGCGCCCAGAGGAAATGGTTCGGAATCTGCGGGTAAAGTGCAAACACTACAAACACCGGCACCAGAAAGACACGCAGCAGGGTCAGTTTATTCGGCAGATTCATTCTACGACCATCCTTTCCCCTTATTTCACAACTTCGCCGGTCAGGTCACCGTCAATACAGTCGGTGATTTTCACATGGACAAAATGGCCCGGCACGGGCTTTTTCCCTTTTGTCTGAAAATAGATTTTCCCATCCACGTCGGGGGAGTCCATAAACGACCGCCCAAACCAGCATTCCGCGTAGCGGTCATAGCCTTCGGTCAGCACGCGCAGGGTCTTTCCGGCCATCTGCTCGCCCTGTTCCTGCATAATGTTCATCTGGATTTCCATGACTATTTCCGCTCTGCGGTTTTTCTCTTCTTCGTCCAGCTGATCCGGAAGCCCGGCTGCGGCCGTGCCCTCTTCCTGCGAATAGGCGAAGCACCCGAGGCGCTCAAAGCGGATTTCCCGCACAAAGGAGCACAGTTCGTCAAACTGCTCGTCCGTCTCTCCCGGGTAACCGGCAATCAGCGTGGTGCGCAGCACCAGACCCGGAACGGCTTCCCGCATTTTTTGGATCAGCGCAGTCAGCTCCCCGCGGTTTCCGCCGCGCTTCATGGAGCTTAAAATCTTTTCGTCGCAGTGCTGGAGCGGCAGGTCGATATATTTTACGATTTTCTCCTCTTCCGCAATTGTTTTCAGGAGTTCGTCCGTCATTGCTTCGGGGTATGCGTATAACACCCGAATCCATTCGATTCCGTCAACCTTGCACAGGCGGTGAAGCAGCTCCGGCAGCATCAATTTACCGTAAAGGTCAATTCCGTAGCGCGTGGTGTCCTGCGCAATAAGAATCAGTTCCTTCGCGCCGTTCTCGGCCAGTGTCCGCGCTTCCTTCTCGATGCTTTCCATCGTCCGGGAGCGATACTTTCCGCGAATCATCGGGATAGCGCAGTAGGAGCAGCGGTTGTTGCAGCCCTCGGCAATCTTCAGGTAAGCCGACCAGCTCGGCGTAAGGAGCAAACGCTCGCCGCAGAGAGGCAGCTCGGTTTTTTCGGGGAAAGACTGTTCTTTCCCGCCGCCGAGTACTTTCGCCACAACTGAAACAATATCCGCGTCCGCGCCGATTCCAACAACCGCGTCGGCTTCGGGAATCTCTTTCATCACTTCTTCGCGGTAGCGTTCGGCAAGACAACCCGTTACGATGATGGCCTTAACCTGCCCTTCCTTTTTCAGCCGGGCAAGCTCCAGAATCTCATCGATGGCTTCCTGCTTTGCGGAATTAATGAATCCGCAGGTGTTCACAATGGCGGCGTCCGCAAGCGCGGCGTCGTCTTTTATCGTATAGCCGGCCTTTTGAAGGGCGGCAAGCATCATTTCGCCGTCAACCTGATTTTTTGCGCAGCCAAGATTGACCAGCCCTACCGAATTTGCCATTTATTCTTCCTCATCCGTTATAAATTCATGAAGCGCGCTCCGGATATCGTCCCACCGGTAACCCATGCGCTGCAAAGCAGCCACAGTCCGGCGGCGGCCCTTCTCATCATCCAGGCAGCGCGCATACTTTCTGTCGATCATTTGCCGAATTGCTTCCCTCGGGTCGGGTTCGGCCTCCTGTGCAATCTGCTCCGCCAGTTCCCTGTCGATGCCTTTGCGCATCAGCTCCATACGAACGCGCGAAGCCGCAAAGCCCTTCCGCCCGAACATACTCCGCGCCAGCGAACGTGCGTATTCTTCGTCGTTCACCAGACCGAGCTCCGTCATTTTCTCCGCCGCTCTGTCTGCGGCTTCGCGGGAGACGGTTCTGCTCAACTTCTGGGCAAGCTCCTTCTGTGAATGGGAACGGTACCCCAGAAGGTACATTGCCTTCTGTTCGGCCCTGCGCACGTCGCTTGCCTCAATCAGTTCGTGCAGGCGTTCGTCGGTCAGGTCGTCCCCGGGTTTCAGGCCGGATTTCAGGTACGTTTCCGCGTCAATGCTGACCGCCTGTTCCCCGTCGATAAAAAGGGCAATCAGCCCTTTTCCCCGCGGTTCGGCAGCGGTAAGCATCATGTGTCGTCAGCCTCAATATCAATATCGGCGCCATAGCGGGAATCATCGCTGTCCGTGTCTTCCGGTTCCTTTACCTTCACGGGCTTCACGCCGGACGGTGTCTTCTGAGCTTCCTGAGTGTTCTTGTTGAAAAGCTTTGCGGTGTTTTCCCGGATTCTGGCTTCGATTTCTTCCTGAATTTCAGGGTGTTCCGTAAGGAATATTTTTACGTTTTCGCGGCCCTGCCCAATACGGGTCTCGCCGTAGGAGAACCATGCGCCGCTCTTCTGGATGATATCCAGTTCGACGCCGAGGTCAACCACTTCGCCCTCGTGGGAAATGCCGTGGCCGTACATCATGTCAAATTCTGCGGTGCGGAACGGCGGCGCTATTTTATTCTTTACAACTTTTACGCGGGTACGCGAGCCAATCTGTTCGCCGCCCACTTTAATTGCTTCGCCCTTGCGCACGTCCAAGCGTACGGATGCGTAGAATTTCAGCGCACGGCCGCCGGTCGTGACTTCCGGGTTGCCGTAGGCAATGCCGATTTTTTCGCGCAGCTGGTTGATAAAAATGGCAATGCAGTTGGATTTTGAGATTGCGCCTGCCAGTTTGCGGAGTGCCTGAGACATCAGTCTCGCCTGCAGGCCAACCACGCTGTCGCCCATTTCACCTTCAATTTCGGCGCGCGGAACCAGCGCCGCAACCGAGTCGATGACGATTACGTCAATTGCGCCGGAGCGAACCAGCGCCTCGGTGATTTCCAGCGCCTGCTCGCCGGTGTCCGGCTGAGAAACCAGCAGCGAATCCACGTCTACGTTCAGCGCGGCGGCGTAAACCGGGTCAAGGGCATGTTCCACGTCGATAAACGCAGCGTTGCCGCCGTTCTTCTGTCCCTCCGCGACGCAGTGCAGTGCGAGGGTCGTTTTGCCGGAGCTTTCCGGCCCATAAATCTCAATGATTCGGCCGCGCGGCAGACCGCCGATGCCAAGCGCAAGGTCAAGCCCCAGAGAGCCGGTCGAAATCGACGCAACCTGCATGGCCTGATTCTGCCCAAGGCGCATCACGGCGCCCTTGCCGAACTGCTTTTCTATCTGTGCCAGCGCGGTTTCCAGCGCCGTCTTTTTATCGGTATTGGTGTCAACCGTTTTGGTCAGCTTTTTGGTGGCTGCTCCTTTTTCCGACATGAAATTTCCTCCCGTCCTGCACGTTCATAATAATTTTATTATAGTTGATTTCTGTGGGAAAAGCAATACGGACGCATCGTGCGTCCGTCCCGCCTTTATTTGTAAATTCTATGGTGCTCTGCGCCCGGCGACAACGCGTTCAATTCCGTTAAAATCCTTAAAAACCTTCATATTGCACAGCACGGTTCCGAACAGCTTTTTCACATCGCCGGCCTGCCCCTCGCCGATCTCCACCGCGGCAGCACCGCCCGGTTTCAGCTTTGGCAGCCAGATTTCCGCAATCGCCCGGTAAAATACCAGCCCGTCGTCCCCGCCGTCCAGCGCCTCGCGGGGTTCGTGCCGCACTTCCGTCTGCAGGGACTCGATTTCTCCCTCCCGCACATACGGCGGGTTCGAAACAATGCAGTCAAAACCGGTATATTCCCGCGCTCCATCCGTATCCAGAATGTCCATTTTCACAACCGTTACGCCCGGATAGCCCACCTTCCGGATATTCCTCCGCAAATAGGAAAGCGCCCCGTCGTATTTTTCGGCAGCTGTCACCTGTGCGCCAGGCAACAGAGAAGCAAGGCCGAGCGCAACCGCGCCCGACCCGGAGCAAAGGTCAATGATTTTCGGGCTTTTCCCATCTTTCAGCATTTCAGCCGCCGCGCGAACAAGCAGCTCCGTCTCCTCTCGGGGGACCAGAACGCCTTCACCGACTTCCAGCGTAAAATCCAGAAAGGGCCACTCACCCAGAATATACTGCAGTGGCCTGCCTGCGGCGCGTTCGCGGGCCATGCCGAAGTATGCCGCCGTTTTCTGCGTGTCCGCCGTTTTTTGCGAATTCAGGATTCTCTGCTGGCGGTCAAGCCCGAAGGCTTTTTCAAACAGGCACCCCGCGTCGAACGCCGCGGATTCGTTCCCTGCCGATTCCAGCATTCTTTTTCCTTCCCGGTATGCTTCGCCCAGATTCATTCTGTTTTCGCGCCTTCCGGCACTCCGACCTTATCCTCGCCGTTTTCTGGAATCACTTCGCGCATCGCGGCAATGGTGACTTCAATCATGCTGTCGTCCGGTTCCTTCGTGGTAATCCGCTGCATCCAGAGGCCGGGCGCGGAAATAATGTGCGTCAGCGTGTTGTCGTTGCGGCCGCAGTAGCGAATCAGCTCATAGCCGATTCCGACCACAATCGGAATGCACAGCAGCTTGACAAGGGTACGCAGAATCGGATTGGTAACCGGGATGAAAAAGCCGATGATAATGCCGATGAGCAGCATCAGAACGAGGAAACTTGTTCCGCAGCGCGGATGGAACCGCTGGTGCCTGCGCACGTTTTCCACGGTCAGTTCCTCGTTGTTTTCATAGCAGAAAATCGTCTTGTGCTCCGCGCCGTGGTATTCAAAAACACGCCGCACATCCGGCATCGCCGCGCACAGAGCAATATAGCCGATGAAGATCAGAATCCGCATTACGCCCTCCAGCGGAGAACGCCACACAGCAAACGACGGCGCCGCAGATTTTTGGATCAGGTTGAACACCCAGGTCGGCAGGACGAAAAACAGTGCGATGGCCAGCAGGATGCCAAGCACGGTTCCGGCGCCCATAATTACATTCATAACCTTGTCGCCGAATTTTTCCTCAATCCATTTGTCGAACTTCGACTGTTCCTCTTCGCCTTCGTCAAGCCCCGACTTTTCCACCGAACGCGAAAGTGCCTTGTACCCGATGGAAAGCGAATCGATAAACCCGGCAATTCCGCGGAAAAACGGCTTGCGCCAGATGCTGTTCTTATCGCGCAGGCAGTCCGCCGGCATTTCTTCCAGTGAAATGGTTCCGTCGGGCATACGCACGGCAATCTCCGTCTTTTTCGGGCCGCGCATCATAATACCCTCAACCAGAGCCTGTCCGCCAATAGACGTAATTGTTTTTGTTTTTTCTCTATGCATTCGAATTCCTTTCTTCCTTGGCCGTTTCCATCGTGCCGTTTTCCAGCAGCTGGAACGTTGGAATGCGTATGGTTACAGCCGTGCCGACATTTTCATGGCTGTCGACTTCAAGGCTGCCGGAGTGCAGCGCCATAATCTCATCCGCAAGCGCAAGCCCGATTCCCGAGCCGCGTACGGTCTGGTTTGCCTTGTAGAATTTTTTCTTTACATTCGGCAGATGTTCCGCCGGGATACCGCATCCGTCGTCGGCAATCATTACGCGGATGAACCCTTCTTCCTCTTCGGCGGTCACGGTGATGGTGCCGCCCTCTTTGGTATATTTCAGCGCGTTGTCCAGCACGTTGACGAACACCTGCCGCAGGCGGTTGATATCGCCCAATACAGGCGCAAGCATGGCCGGTTCGTCGTAAATCAGGAATTTATGCTCGCTGCGGGCGCGTTCGCTGAACATGTAAACCGCCGCGCCGAGTTCCGCCAAAATGTCAATTTTATCCATGGTGAGCGTCATGCGTCCGCTCTGCATGCGCGAGAAATCCAGAAGCTCTTCCACAATACCGGAAAGCCGCTCCGTCTCGCTTACAATGATTCCCATGCCGCGGTCAAAGGTCTGCTTGTCTGTTTCGCCGGACTGCAGCGTTTCCGCCCAGCCTTTAATGGCGGTCAGCGGCGTGCGTAACTCATGAGAAACCGACGAGATGAAATCATTTTTCATCTTTTCGTTCTGCCCGAGTTCGTCCGCCATATCGTTAATGGTATCGCACAGCTCGCCGATTTCATCGTTGTTCATCTTTTGGATGCGCGCTTTAAAATCGCCCTGCGCAATCAGCTTCGCCGTTGCGCCGATTCGGTTGATCGGTGTCAGGATGGACCTGATAAAATAGTGGCTCGAAACAAACACAAACAGCAGCACAACCGCGCCGGCCAGAAGCAGCGCCGCCACAATGGTGAAAATCTGTTTGTCGGCTTCATCCAGCGACACCACGTACCGGATTGCCCCCACAGGCGAGCCGGATTCGTTCCGGATCACGCGCGTTACCGCCATGGCACGTTCTCCGCTTTTCAGTTTGCCCGTCCAGGTACCGTAATCATTTGTGCTGGAGAGCGCCGCCTTGTAGTCGGGTATCGGCTGCGTCTGGTCGGGTGCAAAACCGATGGATGTCGTCACAATCCGCCCGGACTGGCTGATGACCATCAGCTCCATGCTTTCCTTATTCGGGAAGTCCTCAACATAGCTCCGCGCCGCAGAAAGAAATTCCGAAGCTGATTTTCTCCCGTAGCTGGAGAACACGTTCGTCAGCTCGTCGGAGCGCCCGTTCAGCGCAGACTGAATGCCGTTGTAAACATAGCCCTGCACCACGAAGGACAAGGTAGCAATCAGGGTAACGACAATCAGCAGAATAACACCAAGGCTATTCGCAATCCAGCGCCTTGCAATGCTTTTTTTCGTACCCATTCTGTTCCCTCCTTGCAGGCTGAGCCTGCATGCATGTTGCGTTGTCAGCGGAACGCTGCCAACACCTTTCTTTTTCTTTCGAAAAGAAAAAGAAAGCAAAAAGAATTAAATTTTAAAGAGCATTCTAAGCCATCCGGGACTGCACATAGCGCAGCGGGTCAGGGGTGACGCCGATGCGCCGTGAAGCGAGTGCACCGGCATGGGGCCCTGTTCCGTTAAGCGGCGCGCAGCCCCGAATGGCCGGAATTGTCAATCATTTTTTCTGTTGCCGTTCTCGTCGAAGGTTTTCCGCAGCGCCTTCTCCGTGGGTATTACGCAAACCAGTATAACGATAATCTGTACCACGAGGAGAATCAATCCGGAATTATTTATGATTTCCTCATTTTTCCCACGCACGAACAGCATGGCTACAAGGGAAACAACCAGCAGCACCCAACCGGCAACACGCATCAGGTTATTATAATAATGGTTGGCAAACTCCCAGGTATCCCTGTTCAGCCTGGACATTGCCGTTTTGTATCCATTGGTGCCATTAATATCCTTCGGCGCTTTATTACGATAAATATTACTGTAGATAATCATGAAAATCGGTATCAGCATCGACACAATCAGATTGAGAATCCACATGCTGTTTTCTCCTTTTGCAGTCTGAACCTTTCCTTACACCGCCTGCTGGGGCGTCCGGGACTGCACGTAAACGCGGCGGGTCAGGGGTGACGCCGATGCGCCGCGAAGCGAGTGCACCGGCATGGGGCCCCGATTCCGCAAAGCGGCGCGCAGCCCCGGACGGCCGGAAGTGCACCGCTGGCTCAATTGTAACTTTGTGCTTCCTCAGCTTTCCCATTTATAGCCGAGGCCCCAGACCGTCACAATATGCTTCGGATTGGATGGTTCGTCCTCTACCTTCATGCGCAGGCGGCGGATGTTCACATCCACAATCTTTTCCTCGCCGTAATAGGATTCTCCCCAAACATGGCGCAAAATGTCGGTTCTGTCCATCGCTGCGCCGGGGTTAGAGAAAAAGTATTCCATAATCTGAAACTCGACCTGCGTCAGTTCCACGGGCTCGCCGTTCTTCATCAGCGAGCGGTTGCGCAGATTCAGCACGAAATCGCCAGATTTGATTTCCTCGCGGAAATTGCTCCTGCTCCGCATCTGCTCGAGTGCAACGCGGCGGTATACTGCGTCCACGCGCGCCACCAGTTCGCTGGGGCTGAACGGCTTCGTCACATAATCGTCGGCGCCCATCATCAGCCCGCCAACCTTATCCATCTCCTGCGTTTTGGCTGTCAGCATGATAATGCCGATAGAACCGCTGCGCCGGCGAAGCTCCTTGCAGACCGCAAGGCCGTCGTGGTTGCCCGGCATCATAATATCCAGCACCGCAACGTCAACATTCTGCCCTTCCCGTTCATATATTTCCAGTGCCTGATCTCCGCTTGAGGCTTCCAGCGTTTCATAGCCGGCGCGTTTCAGGTTGATTACAACAAATTCGCGGATAGCCTGCTCGTCTTCCGCTACCAGAATTGTTTTCAAGGAATTCCCCCCGTTCTATAGCGTTTTTACTTTTAATACGGAAAAGTTTTTAACCGTAAAAACGCATTTGGCAATTTTTAATCAAGTCCTGATTAAAAATTATTGCTATAGTAATTGCTTTTTGCTAAAAGCCGTTAATCAATTTGCCGCTGTTATTCGGGCGCAATCAGGTCAAAGGCGTCTTTTACTTCCTGCTCCGTCATCGAATACTGGTTAGCCGGTGACGGCCTCATTGCCGCGAACACAAGGTTGTCTTTCGTGCACAGCTCAAAATACCCTTTTGTCCCCGCCTGTGAATCCCATTCCTTTTTCGTGAATACCTCTATTTTCAAAAGCTGCGGGCCCTGAACCCCCGCCGCATTTTTCGGCGACTGCATCCACTGGTAAAACGAGAACGACCTCGTTGCCGGGTCCATTTTGGTTGTGATTTTACCGCGCCACATATCCGGCACCGAGAACCAGTATCCGTCCGCATAGTTAATCACCATGCTCATTACCCGGATGAACGTATTTGTTGCGGTGTCGTAGCGGTGCCAGTTTGTCAGGTAGTCCGCTTCGTCCGCTGTGGCTCCGCTGTAACCGGGCATCAGGGTGACAATCGGTATCTCAATAATTTTATCCTCGTTGATATCTTTTGAAACTACAGATGTGTTCCGCACGGTGCTCTTTGCGGTCTTTGTCGCCGGGTCGTAAAACGGCGCTTCCAAAGCCTTATTTTTCTTATCCCAGTAAAGCATCTCGGTAACCATGGTGTTTCCCGCTTTCATCCCGTCCAGCACGATGCCGTTCTGCTTTTCATTCACCAGGCCGGTTTTCACCGACGCATATTTCGTAACCCCGGTGTCAAGCGGCGCCGTACCCAAAACTTCCATGGAGCCGTCCTTAATGCGCAGAAGGTGTGCCTGGGCAGGCTGATCCCCCACGGCAACACTCGCGGTAAAGATTTCATCTTTTCCGTCGCCGTCGAAGTCCATCACTTCCATTTCGGTGTAACTCTGGTTCAGCTTCTGCTCGTTCATCCTGCCGTCTTTATAGTAATAAACGCAGATGGAACCTGTGTTGTTCAGGCTGCTGCCCCATCCCACGATTACCTCGTCTTTTCCGTCGCCGTTCAGGTCGCCGAAGCAAATCCGGTCAACCTGAGAAGTCTGGCTGCTGAATGTTCCAATGTTTTTCCAGGTTCCGTTTTTCTGCATGAACGTTATGTTCGTGACCGAAGTTTCGTCGCCCTTCTGAAAAAACGCAATTGCTTCGCTGCCTTTGTCCCCGCAGATATCGTGTTTCAGTATAGCGGAACGATATTCCCCGGCGGATGGATATTTCAGGGTCATTTGCCCGCCCGCCGTCTGGTCGAGAAGGCTCTGGATATCCGCCTCGTTCTCACCGGTCGGCTTTGGTGCGTGCATCAGCGTCTGGGCGTCCAGCCCGGCAAACGAACAGCCCGAAAGCATCGCCGAGATTGCAAGAATAATAGCCAGCACAGCCGCTTTCCGCTTCACTTTCGCCATCCCTTTCTTCGGGTTCTTTCTGGTATCGTATAATCAAAGTTATTATAACATAACGCATTGAAAAAAACAGTATCAAATCTGTAACACGTCTTCGTGGAGCTTCGCAATTGAACTTTCCGTTTAACAGGATTATAATGTTTTAATACATATTGTATAACATTTCCGTGCAGGCCCCGCACAAGCACCGGATTCCTGCATTTTTCGATCTGATTCTACAGGAGGCTCTTTCCATACATGTTTTCAAAAGCCGGTAATTTTTTTAAAACAACGTTCCGCTCGCTGCAGTACCGTAATTTTCGGCTGTTCTGGTTCGGGCAGTGTATTTCTCTGACCGGAACATGGGTGCAGCGCACCGCCCAGACCTGGCTGGTGTACTCCGTTACAAATTCGCCTTTTAAAGTCGGCCTTGTGGGAGTCGCCCAGTTTCTGCCGATGCTTTTTCTCTCCCTGTTTGCCGGGGTTGTCGTAGACCGCGTTTCCAAGAAGAAACTGCTGGTTCTCACACAGGCACTGTTTCTTGCGCAGGCAATCATCATGACGGTTCTTACCTCGCTGGGCATCATACAGTTCTGGCACATTCTTCTGCTCAGTTTTCTGTTCGGCCTGACCCAGACGCTCGACATGCCCGCACGCCAGTCCTTTTTTATAGATCTTGTCGGGCCCGAAAACGTAACAAACGCAATTTCGCTCAATTCCACCATTGTGAATCTCGCACGTATTTTAGGCCCCGCAATATCAGGCGTGCTCATGGTAAAGCTTGGCGCCGCCATGTGCTTCTTCATCAATTCCGTCAGCTTCATCCCCGTTATTGCAGGCATTCTCTTAATTCACACCAACGAAACCCACGCAGTCAGACGCAGCGCAAACATGCTGCCGGAAATTGCAGACGGCATGCGGTACATCAAACAAAGCAAGACCCTTGTTGCCAATGTTCTGGTCATGGCTGTTGTCTGCACTTTCGCCTTTAACAACGATGTTGTCATTCCGGTTTACGCGCGTGAATTTCTCGGCGGCGGTGTCAACGGATATTCCTTCATGCTCTCCATGGCGGGGCTCGGTGCATTCTGCGCTGCCATCCTGATGGCCTACCGCAGCAAAAACGGGGTAAGCAAACGCCTGCTCATCATCAGCGGCGCCGGAACAGCAGTCATGCAGGTTGTTACCGTGCTCACCCGGCAGTATGCTATCAGCGCGATCATCATTCTGGTCATCGGCTTCTTCAACCTGATTTTCATGAACACGGCGAACTCCATTTTCCAGGTCAGTTCGTCGAATGAGTACCGCGGCAGGGTGATGAGCGTCTACTCTTTTCTGAACATGGGCTCCACGCCGATCGGCAACTTTCTCGCCGGCGCCGTTATGGAGCGGGCCGCCGGCGATTCCGGGTTTCTCTTCTGCGGCGGCGTGACGCTGGTTCTTCTGGCTGTGATTGTCGTCTTTACTCGTAAAGAACTTGCCCGCTGGTTTCACCGGGAACCAAAAGCAGTTTAGCGTCAATCCATAAGCAAGGGACGTCGGATATTCCGGCGCCCCTTTTGTTATTTTCTTCTGCCGTCCGATAATTCGTCTTCCTGTCCCGCTTCTTCGGGAATCAAATCTTATTTCTGATGACAGCCATTCAGGAACATTCCGGCAGACTTTGCGTTGACTTTTCAGAATTTTGTGGTACAATGTTTATTGTTTTGATAAACATATTAAAAGAAGGTGTATCATTATGAATTCTTTTTTATCAAACACCGTAGATGAAATCAAACAGGGATTTTCCTTTGATTCATCCACGCAAACCTTTACATGCCTGATCTGTGGGAAGAACTTTGAAGCGGGAGAAATCTATCCCATTGAGGGCAGATTCTATGATGCTTCTAAAGCCGTCCGCATTCATGTGGAAAAGGAACACGGAGACATGCTGAAATATCTGACTTCTTTCGATAAAAAATATACCGGCCTCACGGAGAATCAGAAAGAGCTTCTGGAAATGATGTTTCAGGGAATGTCAGACAGAGAAATCTCCAAAAAAACAGGCTCTGCCACCGCAACGCTTCGCCACCAGCGGTTTGTTTTCCGGGAAAAGGAAAAGCAGGCGAAACTGTATCTCGCAATCTTTGAACTTGTAGAGGAAGCTCTGGCTGCAGACAAATCGAAAGATACGGCAGACGAGATCATCGACATTCCCAGCAGCGCAAAAATGGTGGATGACCGTTATTCCATTACAAAATCGGAAGAGGATAAAATTCTGAGCTCCGTTTTTGAGTCGCTTGAGCCGCTGAAGCTGAGAGTTTTCTCGCCGAAGGAGAAAAAGAAAATTGTGATTCTTCGCAGGATTGCGGCCCAGTTTCAAAACGGCAGGCACTATTCCGAAAAAGAGGTCAACACAATTCTCAGGGCTGTCTATGAAGACTATGCAACAATCCGCCGGTATTTAATTGAATACGGATTCATGGAGCGTACCAAAGACTGCAGAGAATACTGGCTCAAGTAAATCACAAAACCCGCAGTGCCTCAGCGAAGCATTGCGGGTCTTCTGTTATTTTCAGTGAATCGCCTTTTTGCCGTATCGTTTTTCGGTAAGTTCAACGTTCGCAATCGTAATTAATGCGTCGTCGTCAAAACCGTGTACAATCTCTTTCAATTTAGCAATTTCCAGTCTGGATACCACCACGTAAATCACATTCGTCAGGCCGCCCTTGTAACCGCCTTCGCCGTGCAGCAGCGTCACACCTCTTCCGAGCCGTTCCATCAGCGCGTCCGCAATATTCTTATACTGATCCGAAATAATAACGACCGCTTTCGACTCGTCCAAACCCTCAACCGTAATATCAATTACCTTGAACACAATAAAATAGGCAATGAGGGAATACATCGCCCTGTCCCATCCGAAAACCAGCCCCGAACTTCCCAGGATAAAAAGGTTAAAGAACAGCACGATTTCGCCAATGGAGAAGCCCGTTTTCTTGTCCAGAATAATCGCTATAATTTCAGTTCCGTCCAGCGAACCGCCGTTTCGGATAATCAGCCCCACGCCCGCTCCGAGGATAATTCCTCCGAAAATCGTCGCCAGAAGAACATCTTTGGTCACTCCCGGCACAGGGTGCAGTTTGGACACGCCCAATGACAGGCATATTACGGAAAACAGCGTTGAAAAGGCGAAAGTCTTGCCGATTTGCCGGTATCCTACAACCAAAAACGGAACATTCAGTCCAAAGATAAATACCCCCAGCGGGATGCCAGTGAAATGGTTTGCCATAATGGAGATCCCCGTAATTCCTCCGTCAATGATATTGTTGGGGATCAGGAACATCTCCAGACCGACGGATGCAAGAACCGCGCCCAGAGTCATCAGCAATATTCTCTTTATTGTGTGGAAAGCGGCAATCCTCTTTATTTTATTCTTCATGTGGCATCTCCCTTCGCTATTATTGCGTTTTAAATGAATGTTTATAATAATTATATCGGAAAACACGAATGAAAGCAAAACAAAGGCCGCCCGGCTTATCTTCAATGATAGGCAGGGCGGCCTTTCTAACCTTAAACTTACTAAATTAGCGCCGCGTAAAGAAGCATCCCGAGGTTCTCCAGATAAATCTGCCCGAACTGAGAAATTGGCAGAGGATTTTTCCCCTCGCCTACCTCAATGGTGTAGCCGGGGCGCCGAAAATCCTGAATAAACCAATCCTTATACCCCGCGTAAGACGCTACTCCCGTAGCCTGTTCCAGAGTGTAACCGCTGATGCGCGACAGGTTTTCCCCAATTACCCTTGCCTCCTCCGTAGCAAGATTCATAAAATTCCAGTAAATCACCCTGCCCTGCGAGTGGTATGCCATCGCCAGCCGGAAATCGTGGCTCCGTGTAAACCCAACCATCGCGCGTGTTTCCGGTTCCGAAACCGGGTAAGGCCCCGAGAACCGCGTCGGCCCAGGCCCCGTAATTCCAAGCCCGGCTTCCGCCTGCTTCGACTGCTTCCATGCGGCGTCGTAATTATGGTTTAAATCCACGCCGCGTATATTCGCCTGCCAGTTCTGCGAGAAATCAGTGCTGCCGTTGTTCCATCGGATCAGCCGGTCATAGTAGGGATTGTCTGACTGCAGGCCGTTAATCACAAGATCCACGCCGTCCGGGTTCACCATGGGAACGAGCCAGATTGTAGACGAACTCCACAGCTCGCGCGAATCATATCCGCCAATCTGCCGGCCGAGCGCATACGCTTTTAAGTAGTCCTCGGCAAACTTCATCAAAACGGGGGCCGTAATCCATTCCAGTGCATGCTGGGCAGCGTTATAGAACACGTTGTTTGCCCCCACGCCAAGCCGTAGGGCGTAAAGCGTCTTTCCCAAAACGCTCGCGCCGACTGCGCTTACCCGCAGAAACGGATATCTTTCTTTCAGGCCCTGTATGTTCCGCATCATGATTTCATAGGTATAGCTCACATCGGTGGCAACGACGTCATAAGAATAAGGCACAACGATTTTTCTGCCGGATACCAGGTAATCCGGGTCATGCGTCGGATTTGCCGCGGCGATCAGCGCCGGATCTGTTCCGAATTTTCCGGAGATTCCGTAAAATGTGTCGCCCGGCTGGATGACATAATTATCATATCCCAGCAGGAAGTGTTCCAGCACCTGCCAGGTTTTCGGCCCGATTGCTCCATCCGGCTCCAATCCAAAGCGTCTTTGGAATTCCGCTACGGCCTGCTGTGTCTGCGGCCCGAAATCCCCGTCCACCGGGCCAGAATACAGTCCCAGTTTTCGCAGGACGGACTGCACTTCCATAACGTCGCTTCCCGTCGTACCTGAACGCAAAGCTCTCAATACAATCACCCCGCAGAAAATATACCAATATGCCATTGTATTGAGTTTTCGCCGGATTTATGACTCGAAACTCCTTTCAAATTTTCGGGCTCATATCAAATATTGGGGTAGCCGCTGGAACGCGAGTTTCCGGCTTCCCCTTGAGGGGAAGTCAAGGGTAAAAAGCAAATTTTCGGCCAGCAGATCGGCTATTTTGGGCACACAAAAGCGGAACCGGAGTCCCGGTTCCGCTATCTGTTCATTTCTTATGTATGGTTCGCTTTGTGCGGCCGTAAATTTCCGTGAGCCCACGGATTTCCGCGGCAAGCTCAGGGGTTAGCTGTTCTTTTTGTACGCGCCAGCGCCAGTTTCCACCGACGGTACCCGGCGTATTCATGCGCGCTTCGGCGCCCAGCCTCAAATAATCCTGCATCGGGATAATGCACGTGTCCGCCACACTTGCCAGCGCCACCCGAATCATGGCGCCGGTAAAATCATCCTTTTTGCCGATTCCGAGGTATTTGCGTGCAAATGTAATGTCGTCCTCCGGTGCGGTATCCTTCCAGTCCTCGGTTGTAGTATTATCATGAGTTCCGGTATACACAACACAGTTTTTAGAGTAGTTATGCGGCAGATAGTCGCTTTCTTCCCGCGAATCGAACGCGAACTGAAGCACTTTCATGCCGGGGAATCCACTTTCCGCCAGCAGTTTGCGGACGTCGTCTGTCAAAAAGCCAAGGTCTTCCGCAATTACTGTAAGACGGGGCAGCTTGTTCTTGATCGTGTTTACAAAGTCGATTCCAGGCCCCTTCCGCCAGCAGCCGTGAACCGCGTTTTTGCTTCCGGCGGGTACGGAGTAATACCCCTCGAATCCACGAAAATGGTCAATCCGAACCACGTCGTAAACCTTTGCCGCGCTGGAAAGCCGCTTCACCCACCAGCGGTACCCGGTGTCGGCATGCTCTTCCCAATTATACAGCGGGTTTCCCCAGAGCTGGCCGTCCGCTGTAAAAGCATCCGGCGGGCAGCCTGCAACGTCCGTCGGTCTGCGGTGCTTATCCACCTGAAAAAGCTCGCTGTGCGCCCACAGGTCAGAGGAATCCGGAGATACATAAATCGGCAGGTCGCCAATAATATATACGCCGTTTTTGTGTGCGTAGTTCTTCAGCGCACGCCACTGGGTAAAGAACAGATATTGTGTCACTTTCCAGAAACGGATTTCCTCAGCCAGCCTGACGCGTGCTTCTTTTAATGCGGAAGCCCTGCGAAGGCGCAGCTCGTCGGGCCATTCCTGAAACGACACCATGTTGTTTTCTTTTTTCAGAGCCATGAAAAGCGCATAATCTTCGAGCCAGCCGGCATTCGTTCTGCGAAAAGTGTCAAAGCCGGCGTCCTTTTCCGGGAACCTGTCGGCTGCCTTGCGGAGCATCTTGAAGCGATAATCAAACAGCGCTCCATAATCCACCTGCTCCGGGTCGGTGCCGAACTCAAACTCCTTTATTTCCTTTTCTTTTAAAAGTCCCTGTTGAACAAGCAATTCCGGATCGATTAGATAGGGATTTGCTGCAAATGCGGAAAAACTCTGGTACGGGCTGTCGCCGCACCCAGTTGGTCCAATCGGCAGTATCTGCCAATAATGCTGACCTGCATCCTTTAAAAAATCAATAAATTGAAACGACTCTTTCCCCAGGCTTCCAATCCCGTATGGGGAAGGTATACTGCTTACGGGCAGCAGGATCCCGCTCGTGCGAATAGTAAACCCCTCTTTGCGAATTAGTTTTCAGAACATTGTTGAAACATCTATTACATTAACCTTTTACTGCACCCGCGATAATTCCCTTGATGATGTATTTCTGGCAGAAAAGGTAAAAGACAATAATTGGTATAATCGTTAGTACAAGCACCGCCATCATAGCTCCCATATCCTTCGAGCCGTAGCCGCCCTGCAGGTACTGCACAGCGACGGAAATTGTTTTGTACTCGTTGCCGATTACAAGGTAAGGCATTAAGAAGTCATTCCAGACCCACATGGCATTTAGAATTGCGACGGTAATCGAAATTGGTTTCAGAATTGGAAATACCACCCGGAAAAACTCCTGAACCGGGTTGCAGCCGTCAATCAGCGCTGCTTCTTCAATATCAAGCGGTATCGATTTTATGAATCCCGAGAAAAGGAAGACCGACATTCCGGAGCCGAATCCAAGGTACAGCACAATCATGCCGGTCGGGCTGTTCAAATGCAGCATGTCTGCAAATTTCGACATGGAGAACATAACCATCTGGAACGGCACAACCATGGAGAAAAGGAGCAGATAATACAGAGCGGAAGAATATTTGCTCTTCACCCGCGTTACATACCATGCGGTCATTGCGTCAAACAACACAATGACAAGAACAGACAGAACCGTTATGTAAAGAGTATACCAGAAAGCGTTAAAAAATCCGGTTTTGTCAACACCCGTGAAGTAATTCGTAATACCGGAAAAAGAATCAGCCGTAGGCAGAGAAAACGGAGAGTCCGAGATAGAAAACCTGTCCTTGAAGGAGTTCATCAAAATGATAAATACCGGCGAAATAAAGGCCAGCGATAAGATAATAAGGACAAAATAGGAAACGGCTTTCCCAGCTTTTTTCGTTTGGTACATCAGGTTTCTACCTCCTTAGACTTAGTAAGGCGGAGCTGCAGCAGTGCAATCCCTGCAACCAGTATAAAGAAAACAACCGCTTTTGCCTGACCTACACCCTCATAGCCGTTGGTTCCGTAAAATGTATGGAAAATATTCAGCGCAAGCATTTCGGAATCTTTTCCGGGCTGGCCGCCGGTAAGGGCCAGGTTCTGGTCAAAAAGGCGGAAGGAATTTGTCAGAGTCAGAAACAGGCAGATCGTGATGGACGGCATTACCATCGGAATGGTAACGTTGCGTAAAACCTGCCAGCGTGAAGCTCCGTCCACGTTCGCCGCATCAATCAGTTCCTCCGGCACATTCTGAATTCCCGCAATATAAATGACCATCATATAGCCGATGAGCTGCCAGTTCATCAGAACCACCAGACCCCAGAAGCCGTAAGTTGCGTCGGAAAGGACGGTCTGACCAATATTTGCAAGAACGCCGTTGATAATCAGCTGCCAGATGTAGCCGAGAACGATGCCGCCGATGAGGTTCGGCATAAAGAACGCTGTGCGGAAAAAATTGGTACCTTTTAGTTTCTGTGTCAGTAAAAGCGCAAAGATAAACGCAATCACATTGATGCTGATAATGGTTACGACAGCGAAGCAGGCCGTAAATCCAAGTGAATGTAAAAAGTCCCCGCCCTCGCTGAAAGCCTTTATGTAATTTTCAATGCCCACCCATTGGGAGTCCGTCACCGTAGTGAATTTTGTAAAAGACAGGTAAATTCCCATGATGAAAGGAGCTAAAAAAGCAATGATAAAGGCAATCAGGGTTGGAAAGGTAAATAGAGCAGCATATTTTTTTATAGCTTTTTGCATAGGTACCTCCCCTGTAAAAAAAGAAAACAGTGAGTGAGTCAATCAAGGACTGCACTCACTATTTTCGGTCAATACGTTTTAAGACTGTTTTTCAATCAAACCTGTTTTTTGCTT
Organism: Caproicibacter sp.; assembly: GCA_036260805.1. Classification (GTDB taxonomy): domain Bacteria; phylum Bacillota; class Clostridia; order Oscillospirales; family Acutalibacteraceae; genus Thermocaproicibacter. Next base: position 7,672 of record DATALZ010000014.1, on the reverse strand, counting down.
AACCCTTTGCTTTTTCAGACTTCCAGTTGCTGACAACGGCAGTCTTTACGCCGTTCCAGTCCAGCTTGCCCTGTGTGTATTTCAGCAGTGCTGCACCAGCGGCATTCTTGAAGTTCTGGCTCGGGAATGCCTGGAATGCCCACACTACCTTCGGGGTATCGGTGCTGGCCATCCATCTGGAGACTTCTTTTGCAAGCGGATCATCCGGGCGCTCAGTGTCAGAGAAGGTGTCGAACGGAGCGATGAAACCGAGTTTGTCGGAGCTGTAAACATATTTCTTGCCTGTGTCGCTTGTGTACAGCCATTTTAGGTATTCAGCGGAAGCTTTCTGCTTCTTGTCGGAAACCTGACTGTTGATGCACAGGTAATTTTCAGTGCCGATGCAGAGGCCCTGTTTTTCTTCGCCGGACATACCGGTGTAAATCGGCATAAACTTAATGTCGTTTTTCTTGACTTTATTGCCGCTTACTTTGGAAATCTGGCCCCATGCCCATTCGCCGTTCTGAACCATGGCGCTCTTACACATTGCGAACTCGGCCATGGAGTCGTCGGTGGACTTGCTGCCCAGCAGAGTCTTTGCGGTTACGGAGTTATTCAGGTAGAGGTCAAAAATATTCTTGTAATTATCGGCGTACTTGAAGGCAATTGTCTTCTGTGCAAGACCTGTGTTAACCGGGTTTGCATTTGCGTCGATGTCTTTCCACTCATAGTACAGAGGAATGTTCAGAAGGTGGGTCTGCCATCTCCAATCCTCGCCGTTGCTGAAGGATGTGGATGAGAACACGCCTTTGATTCCAAGTTCGTCCTTGTGCTTGGTCATATCTTCCACAACAGCTTTCAGCGTTGCGAAATTGTTGATCTTGTCGGCGGATGTTACGGATACGGATTTGTCTTTGTCGCCCAGCGCGAAGTATTTCGTCATAATCGCGTTGTTGTAAATAATGCCGTAGCCTTCTGTGCAGTACGGAACGCCGACAACTTTATCTTTATCTGAAAGCGCCAGATTTTTGTCGTTCAGGTGCTTGTAGAAATCGGTGTCCTTCATATCCGAGCAGTACTTTTGCCAGTTCTTATAGCCAACCGGGCCGTTAATCTGGAAAATGGTTGGAGGCTCGGATTTTGCAAGCTCGGAAGTCAGCTGCTGCTCATACGTATTGCTTGCAGCGGTCACAACATTGAGCTTAATGCCTGTTTCGGCCTCAAAATCCTTCGCAATGTCCTTGTAGACGTCAGCGACTTCCGGCTTAAAGTTCAGGAAGTAGACTGTCTCGCCTGCATACTGGCTCTTGCCGTTGGCACTTGCCGTGCTGGCTGCGGAAGCTGCCGATGCTGTTGCCTGGGAAGATGCGGCAGGCGTAGGGCCGCACGCGGTCATGGATGCTGCTGCCATCAGCGCGGCAACCGTAACTGCCAGACCTTTTTTTAACTGTTTCATACTGTTCCTCCTTAAAAATTGTGAACCGATATTTCATCGGCTTATTATGCGGCGGTTCTCTCTCTTCCATCCCGGGCGGGACGGAAACCGGCGCTTTCTCGGAACCAAAGAGGACAAGTATAAAAAATCAGTTAGTATGTAGTATTCGAAAAAAGGAGGATATAATTTCGAAAACTTTTGATTCCCTTAATTCAATAATATCATCAGACAAATAAATTGTCAATAATAAATTAGATGTTTCCACATAAATATTTGCACATTTCGCCGTTAAATTTCGAATATTCGGGCCAAGCCTGCTGCTAATCCAATGCTTTTATCGAAAGTAATTGGGCATTTTTTCGGCTTTCTGTAAAGAAAAGCCCGCCGTAAATTCGTTTTTACGGCGGACCTGTATTCGGTAAGATCAACCAGCTATTTAAATGTGCCAGATGTCGCGCGCATATTCTTCAATGCTGCGGTCGCTGGAGAAATACCCTGCGTTTGCCACATTCAGGAAGCCTTTGCGGGCAAAGTCACGGCTGCTGCGGTATTCTTTGTTTGCGCGCAGACGCGCTTCCTGGTAAGATTCAAAATCATACAGCAGGAAGTACTGATCCGGGCGGTGCCAGCTTGCACCCTTCAGAATCGAGTCGTGCAGCTCCTGGAAGACTCCGGTTCCGCCGTCGCTCAGCGTGCCGTCAATCAAAGCGTCCAGAGCGCGCCGTACACGGGCGTTCTTCTTGTAAATTTCATTCGGGTCGTAATCCTTGCGGATCCGATCAATCTCCTCAACGCGTGCGCCGAAGATATAGTTGTTTTCAAATCCGGCTTTTTCCACCATTTCAACGTTGGCGCCGTCGTAGGTTCCCATAGTCGGAGCGCCGTTCAGCATGAACTTCATGTTGCCGGTGCCGGAAGCCTCGGTTCCCGCTGTTGAAATCTGCTCCGAAAGATCTGCGGCGCAGACAAGTTTTTCCGCATAAGATACGTCGTAATTCTGAACAAACAGAACTCGCAGATAGTCTCTGGTCGCCGGGTCGGAATCCACCAGTTTCGCAATCTCGTTGATCATCTTGATGATTCCCTTTGCGCGCACATATCCCGGGGCGGCTTTCGCGCCGAACAGGAACGCCGTCGGGGTAAAGTCCTTAATGGTTCCTTCCTTAATGCCGTAGTAAAGGTCCAGGATGGAGAGCGCGTTCAGGAACTGGCGCTTGTATTCGTGCAGACGTTTTGCCTGAATATCGAAAATGAAGTCCGAAGAAACCGTAACGCCTTCCCGCTCCGCAATAAACTCGGAAAGCTGCTGTTTCTTCTGTTTCTTAATGGCAATGAATTCGTCAAGCACGGCGTTGTCGTTTGCAAAAGACTCCAGCTTTTTCAGCTGCGAAAGGTCGGTAATCCATGCTTCCGAACCGAGCAGGCGGGTAATCAGTGCCGAAAGTTCGGGGTTGCAGAGGGCCAGCCAGCGGCGCTGTGTGATTCCGTTGGTCACATTGTGGAAGCGCTCCGGGTAAAGCTCATACCATTCCTTCAGAACGTCGCTCTTCAGGATTTCCGTGTGCAGCTTGGCAACGCCGTTCACGCCGTCGGAAACATAGACCGCGAGGTTCGCCATGTGGATGGTTTTCCTCACTTTTTCCGTTTTAACTTTCTTGCCGTCCTCGTCTTCGGCCGTAACTTCTTCCATGTGTTTCGTTACGACGGCGCAGGCTTCCAGATTTTTCGCAAATTTTCCGCCGAGGGACGTAAATTCCTTTTTCTGATGCTCGGCGATTTTGTCAATAATTTCGCAGATTTCCGGCAAAACGGCTGCGTACAGGTCTTCGTCCCACTTTTCCAGTGCTTCCGCCATAACGGTGTGGTTGGTGTACCGGAACGTTTTCTGCGCAATTGCGAAAGCTTTCTCGAAGTCTACGCCATGTTCACCAAGCAGACGGATGAGTTCGCAGATTGCCACCGTCGGATGGGTGTCGTTCAGCTGCATGGCATAAAGGTCTGCAAACTTTGAAAAATCGTCGCCGTATTTCGCGGTGTATGTACGGAAAACATCCTGCATGGACGCGCTGCAGAAGAAATACTGCTGGCGGATGCGGAGAGTCTTGCCTTCGTTCGTCGTATCGTTCGGGTAAAGTACGCGGGAGATATCTTCCGCCCTGTTTTTCTGTTCGACAGCCTCGTCGTAGATCTGGTCGTTGAATTTCTCGAAATCAAACTGAACCAGCGGCTCGCTCTGCCAGAGGCGGATGGTGTTAATATTCTTCCCGCCGTATCCGATCACCGGCATATCATACGGAACCGCGCGGACAGTCTGGTCTGCAAATTTCACCGTTACGGCGTCCCTGTCCCTGCGTACCGACCACGGGTCGCCATATCTTGCCCAGTCGTCGGTCTGCTCCGCCTGAAAACCGTTTTCGAATTTCTGGCGGAAAAGCCCGAAACGGTAGCGAATCCCATAGCCCTGAATCGGCAGTCCCAATGCCGCTGCGGAGTCCATGTAGCAGGCCGCCAGTCTTCCGAGCCCGCCGTTTCCGAGCGCCGCGTCCTCAATCTCTTCCAAGGAGTTCAGCTTTGCTCCCATGCTCCGGAAGAGTTCATCCGCTTTATCCGTAAGCTTCAGGGCGAGAAGGTTGTTATAAACGGCACGTCCTACCAGAAACTCCGCCGAAAGGTAATAAACCTGTCTTTTCTTTGCGTAATTCTTCCGGCATTCGGCCCAGACCGGGGCAATCCTTTCCATCAGGCATTCCGAAAGCGCCTCGTGCAGCTCCTGCGGAGCGGCGGTCTCAGGCGTACAGCCAAATTTCAATAAAAGAAGTCTTTTCATTTCAGAAGAAAATTCAGAATCCAAAAAGTCAGTCATCAGGCTGATCCTCCCTGCACAAAGTCAATTACCGAGGCGGAGTTTCCGTATGCGGCCTCCGCTGAAATCGACTTTAAAATTGTTGAGAAAAGGATATCATATATTTTCGATAATATCAAGCCCCAGTTTCGTTATTCTCGAAACTGGGGCTTGATAAGTAAACAGATCACAATTCTGAATTTATTTTAAATTTTATGATTTAGTTCCTACAAAATATTTCTCTTTTTCGGGCTGCCGGTCGATTCACGCACTACCAGCTCCGGTATCAGCAACAGGCGGTTAATGCAGTTGCCCTCCATAATCTGTTCCATCAAGAGGCAGACATTTCTGCCAATGGAAAGGCGGTCCTGCCGCACCGTTGTAAGCGGCGGCGTAGCGTAAGCCGCAATCGGCAGATCGTCAAACCCAATTACGCTCACATCGTCCGGTACGCGAAGCCCCATGCGGTACAGTTCCCTCAGCACGCCGTGGGCAATCATGTCGCTCGCGCATACAATCGCGGTAGCCCCTGCGCTCACAAACCGGCTCACAAACCTTCCTGCACAGTCCGCCGTGTAATCGCCGTGGCCGATCAGTTCTTCCCGGATGGTAAGCCCGAAATGCTCCATTCCAAGACGGAATCCATTCAGGCGCTCGCTGGAAACGCGGCTCTGCGGTTCGCCGTTCAGCATGGCAATCTGGGTATGCCCCAGCTCCGCCAGATGCTGCACCGCGCAGAAAATCCCCTGCTGGTTGTCCACGCCCAAGCAGGCAACATTCTTATTATAGATTACGTTGTCCAGCAGCACGGTCGGAACCGTCGTTTTTTCCAGCTGGCGAAGAAAATCGTCGTGAAGCACAAACCCGAGCAGAAACCCTGCCGCGTAGTGGTTCGAGCGCATATATTCTTCATATTTCATGCTGTTTCCCTGGTTGAGCGCCATTGGGACAATGGAAACATCCCACTGTTTGGCTGCGGCGGCCAGCTTAAAGCCGACAATAATGTCGTATCCGAACTGCTCAATCCGCTCGTAACCCATGTTCTCAATAAATACACATATTTTCGAAGGTTCAGACGCCGTGCGGGCCTGTCTCGGCGCATAACCCATTTTCAAAGCGGCATCCAGAACCAGCCGGCGTGTTTCATCGCTGACATCACTTGCGCCATTAAGGCCTTTGGAAACCGTACTGACGGACAAGTTCAGCTTTTTTGCAATATCCCTGATTGTGGTCATGCGTTTGCACCTGCGTCTTTTCTAGAATTTTCGAAGTTTTCGATAACGTATCTATTCTATCACGCATCCCCGTAACCGTCAATAAAGGAATCATTCGCAGCAATACATAATTTCGTAACATTTTTATTGCATTTTCCCTAAATCAATTGAAAGTTCAGTTGGATCATGGTATCATACAGGATGTATTATTATGTAAAATTCTGCGAAATCTATCTCAATGCTACTTCATTCACCAATTTTACATATGGAAGGACGTTCGGTAAATGGATATTTCAACAATTGTTGGACTACTTGTGTCGCTTCTCGGTATCATCGCAGGGTATATTGTGGACGAAGGTAACCTGGCAGCTCTATTTAAACTCAGTCCATTTCTGGTTGTTGTTGTTGGTACCATCGGCGTGGTCATTATCTCCTATGGCCTGTCCGACTCCATGCAGGCGGTTAAGTCGCTTTTCCAGAGTTATTCCAAGAAAAATCAGCCTGATCCGGATAAACTTATTAAAAAGATATGTGAGTTGGCGGACATCTGCCGTTCGCAGGGTCTTCTGCAGCTGCAGGCAAAAATGAACGATGCAGACCTCAACGGCGATAACTTTCTGATGCTGAAAGAAGCAATGGTTCTCGCAACGGATACAAAGAACATGGAGACCATGCAGGAGACGCTTCAGGCGGATGTTGCATCGTATACGCAGAAGAAACAGATTGAAATCGATGTGTTTAACGAAGCGGGCGGCTTCTCACCGACCCTCGGTATTATCGGTACGGTCATGGGCCTGGTTCAGGTGCTTGCCCAAATGTCTGACGCTCAAAAGCTTGCGGCGTCCATCGCATCGGCGTTTATCGCTACCCTGTACGGTATTTTCTTTGCTAATATTGTTTACCTGCCCGCGGCAAACCACCTTAAGCTCTGCCTCAAACGGCAGCTGATTTACCGCGATATGATCGTAGACGGCATGTGCATGCTCGCAAGCGGTGAAAGTTCCAGAAACATTGAAAACAAACTTGCCCTGTACTACCATGCATTCCCAGGCGGTGAAAAGAAATACAAAGCTGGAATTGAAAACTAACGGGAGTGAATTTATGGTATGAAACTGAAAAAAAAATCAGAAGAAGCACCTACCAACGGCGGCAGATGGTTTCTCACCTATTCCGATATGATCACCCTGCTGCTTGCTCTTTTTATCATGCTGTACTCAATGAGCTCCATTAGTGAGGCAAAATATAAAGCCCTTGCACAGGGCTTCCACTCGGCATTTGGCGGCGGCAATGGAAAAGGCACAGGCACTGGCGGAGGCACGGGTTCCGGCGTAGATCTCGCTAGCAATACCGTTTCTCTGTCAAGCCTTGCTTCCAGCGGCAGCTCCGCGGTAAAAGCCGGTGTGCCCGAGGACGCTCTCAGCGAGATATTCGATGTTCTGTCCGAATATATCAAGGATAACAACCTGCAGAATGAAATCGAACTGAAAAACACGGGAACATACGTCCAGATTCATTTAAAAGACGTTGTCCTTTTCAACCCAAACAGCGCCAAAATCCTCGACAGCAGCAAACCCATCATGAAAGAAATCGAGACTGCGCTGGCAAAGGTTTATGGCAGGATTGACCACATTACCATCAGCGGCCACACCGCGGATGTTGTCGTCGACCCGGAACACAGCGACGAGCTTTCCTGGCAGCTCTCCACAGACCGCGCCGTTACTGTGCTGAACGAGCTGATTGAATACGGCCTGAAAGAAAACAAGCTATCCATTCAGGGCTACGCACACTATGACCCCATTGCGACAAACAGCACCACAGATGGGCAGGCCAAAAACCGCCGTGTTGAAATTACGGTCTTTAAGAACCCGACGACGGGCACCGGTGCCACCGGGCGCGACAAAGCCACTATGACGTCTTCCGGCGCTTCTTCCACGTCATCATCCTCAGCGGCAACATCTTCGGCGGCGGCTTCGTCACAGTCTTCCTCTGTCACGGCTTCTGCTGCAAAGAACTGAATCGAAATTCGAACCGCATCTGCTTTATCCAATGTTGTGTTACCCATAAAGTCATGACCACCCCTGAAAGGGGTGGCATGCACGAGCCCTAGAAGGGCTAAAGATTGCCAGCGCCTAAATGACGCTGGCTTTCACTTTGTTCAAGCCATTGTGGATTGATTACCTGGCTTGACCCCTAAAGGGGTCT
>DATALZ010000029.1:0-13310 GCA_036260805.1 Caproicibacter sp. | reverse complement strand
TGGCTGAAAACCCTGCTCATGATTTTGTTTTTCATGGCTCTTGTGCCGATTCTGAACGCGTCGTTCCAGCTTTTCAACATGGCGTACTACGCCCGCTGGTACTACATGCTCACCCTGATGATGTCGCTCGCGACCATCGCCGCGCTGCAGTATGCAGACGCGAACTGGAGGCGCGCCGTTCACTGGACAATCGGCATTACGCTCGGCATCGCCCTGCCGATCGGCCTGCTGCCCAAAACAACCGATAACGGCACCGGCGGAAAAAATACCGTCTACGGTCTCGAGGATTACCCGACCCGTTTCTGGGCGTACGTCGCCATAGCGCTGCTCAGTATTGCCCTGATGGTGATTATCTTCCAGTATTACAACCGCGACCGGAAGAAATTCCTGAAAACGCGTACAAAAGCGCGCCGATAATGGCGTAGTTCGGGTGGCGCACATACCGCCGGAGGTAGAGAAACGAAGTCAGGGTCGCGCAGCCGAATTTCAGTATCAGCAGCGGGCCCATCAGGTGCGGCACCATCCAGCTTGGAAATGGAATGGTCAGCCAGAAAAACGGGCTTCCCAGCAGATAAAACGAATAGGAACCCATAAAATTGACGCCGAGGTCGGTTGTCCAACTCCAGCCCCAGTTTCCGCTGCGAATCGCATCGTGGGCCATCTGGTAGAACGGAACCTGCTGTACGTTGTAATCCCCGTAAAACAGGAAATATCCGTTGTCAAAAATGATAAAAGGAACAAAAAACAGGAGCGCCACACCCAGACCGTAAAAAAAAGCCAAACGGCAGTAATAACCGGCCTTGTCGCCCCGCAGGTCATGAAATTGCGTCACCGCGCCGCCTCCCCGAAATTTTTGTCGTGGGATGAGTTTCGCCTTCTCCCTAATGCGGGAGAAAAAGTGCTGATTTCAGTCGTAAAATTAATTCTCACGGAATTATTGGCAGGCCGCCGCAGGCTGATGCACGATTTTGTCGTCAGTCTGCGGCGGTATGCCGCCTTTGTGCTTATTATAACATAATGTTTTGTCCAAACAATGTACAATCATAGCTAAATTTTTAAATATTATATTGAATTTTGATGAGAAAACGCTAAGATTAAAAAAGAGAATATGGGGAGAACCTGGGAAATACTAAAATAGTGATACGAAAGGACGCCCGAACCTATGTACCATTTCTTTGCAATGCTGTCCCGTATGAAAAATATAAACCGGTGGGGGCTGATGCGCAATACCCGCCGCGAAAATTTATGCGAACACAGTTTTGAAACAGCGGTGATCGCCCATGCGCTTGCCGTCCTGCGAAATACCCGTTTCGGCGGAAAAGCGGATGTGGAGCGGGCCGCGGTGCTTGCCCTGTTTCACGACTCAACGGAGATTATTACGGGCGATATGCCGACCCCTGTGAAATATTACAGCCCGAAAATCCGTTCCGCCTACCGCGAGGTGGAAACCGTCGCGAGGAATAAACTGCTGAGCTTCCTGCCGGAAGACCTTGAGCCGGCCTACCGCCCCCTCCTGGGCGAACCGCTGGAAACCGACCGCGATCTCCTTCCGCTTGTCAAAGCCGCCGATAAAATTTCCGCGGTGGTCAAGTGCGTAGAGGAAAAGCGCATGGGCAACAGCGAATTTTCAAGTGCGGAATCCGCGCTCCGCAAATCGGTGGAAGAAATGCATCTGCCCGAGGCGGATTATTTTATGGAGCAGTTTCTTCCTTCTTACAGCCTTACGCTTGACGAGCAGGAATAATATTTACATTTTCTATTATAAGGTATATAATATAAAAATTAAGTTTATCGGAAGTTAAGGCCGGTGCGCCGGCCTTTCAGCCCTCGGAACAATACAAAGTTGAGGAATGATGTTGTGAAAAATCGTAAACTGTTGCTGCTCCGCAATATAATCATCTTAGTCTTAAGCCTCATGTTTCTCGTCGGCGGCGGCGCCTGTATTTATACCGATCAGCTGCTAAACAAAATCAATTACGTCCTCCCGGATGAATCAAATTCGGATTCGGGGACTCTTTTTCAAACCACAAGCGAGACAAGCGGCACGTCAAACGCGAAAGCCGGTCTTGTTGGCGGGCTGTATCATGATGACGCAATCACAAATATCCTCATGCTCGGTACGGACGATTACCAGAAAGACGACGTCGGCCGCAGTGACAGCATGATGCTTGTTTCGGTTGATACCCGCCATAAGAAGCTGAAAATCACTTCCTTTATGCGCGACATGTATGTGGCCATACCGGGCCTGGGCAGCAACAAGCTGAACGCGGCTTACAGTCTGTCCGGCGGAAGAGAGAAGGGCGCAAAAAAGGTTGTTTCCACTTTGGAAGCAAACTTGGGCATTGATATCGACCGTTTCGTGATTGTGGATTTCAGTGCTTTCCCAAAAATCATCGACCGCCTCGGCGGCGTGGAGATTACGCTTTCCACCGAAACCAACAGTCTCGGGCAGACGGAAGCCGGTCTGATCAACGCCTATTCCGGAGACAGGCATCTAGTTCGTGCAGGAAAGCAGAACCTCAGCGGTCTGCAGGCGCGCTATTATTCGCGAATCCGCGCAATCGGCGACGACTATGCACGCACCGAGCGCCAGCGTAAAGTGTTTACAAGCCTTGTAAGCAAGCTGAAAACGTCCAACCTGCCGACCCTTACCGGTGCTCTTGCCGATACGCTTCCCCTTGTCACAACCAATATGCAGAAAAATGAAATTGTCGGCATGGCAACAAATTCGCTCACATACCTGAATTATCCGGTCGTCCAGAACCGTGTTCCGGGGGACGGGCAGTTCAAGAGCGAAAGTCTTGATGTGGGCGACTGCCTGGTACCGGATCTTACCGCGTGCAGACAAAGCCTTGCCAAGTTTATTTATGAAAACGATATCCCGAAGGGCAGTTATTCTTAAGTACGTTAAAGAATATCTTTATTCCTATAGAATTCCAGATCAGCCGCACAGCCGGAAAGCCGTGCGGCTTTTTTCAGAAGCCATGATTCCTGAACAGATTTTTATTTACTTTTCATTGAATCGGATTTATAATGTTTTAAATGCAAATACAGCATTATATTAAGGCCATCGTAGAGGTGAATCCACCGGTTCAATAAAAGGGGAATCATATGATGAAAAGCCGTAAGCTTCTGCTGTTCCGCAATATCGTCATTTTAGTCTTAAGCCTGGTATTCCTTGCCGGCGGGGGCGCCTGCCTTTATGCCGACAGCCTTTTGAACAGGATTCACTACGTTCTCCCCAACGAATCGGAAACAAGCGGAGAAAACCTTTTTCAGACCGCCAGTACCCAAAGCGGAGCAAATGCGAAATCCGGCATCGTCGGCGGTCTGTACCACGATGATGCGGTCATCAATATCCTGATGCTAGGCACGGACGATTACCAGCAAAACGATGTCGGCAGAAGCGACAGCATGATGCTCGTTTCGGTCGATACCCGCCATAAAAAACTCAAAATTACTTCCTTTATGCGCGATATGTACGTTGCAGTCCCCGGGCTCGGCAGCCATAAGCTGTGTGAAGCGTACAGCCTTAGCGGCGGGCAGGAGAAAGGGATCAGAAAAGTCATCTTGACTTTAGAAGCAAACTTTGGAATCGATATCGACCGGTTTGTCAAAGTCGATTTTTCCAAATTCCCCGGGATCATCGACCGCCTCGGCGGCGTTGAGATAAAACTGACGAATGAAACAAACTCGAACGGCATTACTGAGGCCGGCTTGATCAATGCTTATTCCGGCGACAGCAGGAAAGTTCGCCCCGGTGTTGTGAACAACCTTTCCGGCCTGCAGGCGCGATACTATTCCCGCATACGAGACATCGGCAACGACCAGGAGCGCACCGAGCGTCAGCGCAAAGTCTTCACAAGCGCTGTCAATAAGATGAAATCGTCAAATCTTCTGACCATTTACGGTGTTCTCCACGATACATTCCCGCTGATCTTAACCAATATGCAGAAGAACGAAATTGAGGGTATGTTGGCAAATTCGCTGACTTATTTGAATTATCCCCTCAGTCAGAACCGGGTTCCGGCCGAGGGCGAATATACGAACATCAAAAATGAGGCCGGGGACTGTTTGGGTGTGGATTTAGACAAGTGCAGGCAAACGCTTGCGAAGTTTATCTATGAAAATGATATTCCGTCGGGTTCTTACTCCTGAACGGTCAACGGCTTTTTTGTCTGCCCGGCATCTTGCGGCCGCTATCGCGTAAAAATAAAAATTTTGTGAAAAGTTAGCCTCCAGAGGGAAACTTTTGCCCCTGTTTGCGGGTATTATGGAAGGACTTTTTACTAAGTACAAAGTCAGAACACTCTGAAAGCCTTTCTCCATGAAAAATTCACTTCTATATCTCTGCTGTCATGAAAGGAAAATTACCCGAATGTCCACTCCTCTTTATTCCGCATTGATTCGCCACAGAGACCTGCACCGTTCCTCGTTCCATACTCCCGGCCATAAGAACAATCCTGCCGCCCTCCCACGCGATTTATATTCCCTCGATTTCACCGAGCTGCCGGATACCGACAGCCTGTTCGACGCCTGCGGGCCGATTCTTGAAGCGGAAAAGCTCGCGGCAAAATTCTTCGGAACAGCGCGCACCTGTCTTTCCGCGGGCGGCTGTACGCTCTGTATTCAGGCCATGTTCCGTCTGGCCGCTCCGAACGGCGGCAAAATTCTCTGTTCCCGTGTGATTCACCGAGGGGCGGTCAATGCGATGGCTCTGCTTGGGCTGGAGCCGGTCTGGGTCATGCCGCGTGATATTGTTCCGGCAATCGCCGCGAATCCGGATTTGAAAGCGGTTTATGTTACCAGCCCGAATTATTACGGGCAGATTCTCGATATTGCATCCATTTCCGCCGCATGCAAAGCCAAAAATGTCCCCCTGCTTGTGGACAGCGCCCACGGCGCGCACCTGATGTTTACCGAACCAAAGCTTCACCCGCTCGCTCTCGGCGCGTCGATGACGGCGGATTCCGCCCACAAAACGCTTGGGGTGCTGACCGGCGGTGCGTGGCTCAATATTGCGGACAAACGTTATGCGGATGGGGCAAAGCAGGCGATGGCCCTGTTTGGTTCCACCAGCCCCGCTTACCCAATAATGGCGTCGCTTGATCTTGCCCGCGAGTGGTTCGAATCTCATCCCGGCGCGTTCCGCCCGCTTCAGCAGAAGGTTGCTGAAGTCAGGAGAATGGCGCAGGAGCTGGGCATTTCTCTTCCGGACGGACTCTGCGACCCGACCCGCATAACGCTGAATACGGCTTCCGTCGGCCTGAAAGGGACAAAAGCGGCGGAGCTGTTCCGCTCTGTCGGAGTAGAACCGGAGTACGCGGATGACGCGTACTTAGTGCTCATTGCCACACCGTTCAATACGGAACAGGATTTTGAAAGAGTATTATCCGCGGTCAAAAACATTCCGGCAGGGGAGCCGCTCCCGCAGGGGCTGCCGCTGCCCCCGCTTCCGCCCGTAGCCTGCGGGCTGCGCGAGGCAATTTTTGCCGAATCCGAAACCGTCAGTTTATGGGAATCCGTCGGCAGAATCGCGGCGGAGGCCGCATGCCCGTGCCCGCCCGGCGTGCCGGTAACAATGCCCGGCGAGAGGATTACAAAAGAAGCGTCCGAGTTTCTGCGCGGGTATGGCTTTTTGCGAATAAAAGTGTTAAAATAAAATCAGCGGAACGCATAGAAATAGTGCTCCGCAAATAAACTGAAATATACTGTGTGCAGCGTGTACAGCAGCGGGAGGGATTTAAATGAAACTTGTAATGGCCATTGTGGGAAGCGACGACAGCAGCAAAGTGGCCGCCGCCTTAACAAAAGACGGGTTTTCCGTCACAAAACTGGCTACAACGGGCGGATTCCTCAAGTCGGGGAACACCACGTTTATCGTCGGTACCGACGACGACAAGGTCGATCAGGTAATCGAGATCATTTCAAAACAGAGCCGCCGCCGCACACAGCTTGTACCCAATACGACAACGATGGATATGGGGATGTACTCCGCGTATCCGGTAGAAGTCACCGTAGGCGGGTCTACGATTTTCGTCTTGGGCGTGGAGCGGTTTGAAAAAGTATGAGCCTTCGTTTTGACGGATTCGACGGGGGCGGGGATGTCCGGGAAAGCCTTTCTCTCGCTTTTTCGGAAGGAAGAATGCCCCATGCCGTAATTCTGGAAGGCGAGCCGGGGAGCGGAACCGACAGGCTTGCCGCAGTTCTGGCAAAAGCGGCGGTCTGCCTTTCCGGCGGCGATAAACCGTGCGGGCAATGTGCAGGCTGCATAAAGGCGCAGGCGGGTTCACACCCGGATATCCTTACGCTGAACGGGGACGAAAACCCGCGGGCGTTTCCGGTCGACGCAATCCGGCAGATCCGTTCCGATGCGTTTATCCGCCCGAATGAAGCGCCGCACAAGGTCTTTGTTTTGCTCGGCGTTCAGAATATGTCGGAGATTTCGCAGAATGCTCTGCTGAAAATTCTGGAGGAACCACCGGAAAACGTTCTGTTTGTTTTAACCACCGTAAGTGCCGCAGCGCTGCTTCCGACGGTTCGCTCCCGCGCTCAGCTGTTCTCCGTTGCGGGGGGCAGCCTGCCCGGCGACTGGACTCTGGCAAATCAAATTGCGCGCTCCGTAATGGCTTCCGGCGAAGCGGATCTGCTGTTCGGAACTGCAGGCCTTATTAAGGACAAAGAAGGGCTCCGCGGCGTTCTCAAACAGCTCCTGCTGCTTTTCCGCGACGCGCTCGTTGTGCGCTCCGGGGGGACGAGCTGTCTTTCCGGCCAGCAGGAAACCGCTGCCGCGCTGGGCGGCGGTCTTACGCGACTGAGCCTTGTACGAATGATCGATCAAACTGAGAAGGCGCTGAGAGCGCTGGATCAAAATGCAAATACCGCTTTGCTGGTTACCGCATACTGCGCTTGGCTGCGCTGTGCGGCGGGCCGGTAAAGACGGAACAGGGAGGGTCTTATGGCAGAGGTCATAGGGGTTCGCTTTAAGAATGTTGGAAAAGTGTATTATTTTGACCCGGACGGCAACACCCTGAAAAAGGGCGACCGGGTTATCGTTGAAACGGCGCGCGGCATCGAATGCGGCGAAATTGCCATGGAGAACCGGCAGATCGGCGACGAAGAACTCGTTCAGCCGCTTAAAAAGCTGATTCGCGTCGCGACCGAAGAAGATTTAAAAAAGGTTGAGGAAAACCACAAAAAAGAAAAGAATGCTTTTCAGACCTGTTTAAGAAAAATTGTCGCCCATAAGCTGGAGATGAAGCTTGTGGATGTGGAATATACGTTCGACAATTCAAAGATTCTGTTTTACTTTACTGCCGACGGCCGCGTGGATTTCCGTGAACTGGTAAAGGACCTTGCGTCCGTGTTCCGCACCAGAATCGAACTGCGGCAGATCGGCGTGCGCGACGAGGCGAAAATGCTCGGCGGCATCGGCATCTGCGGCAGACCGTTCTGCTGCTCCACATTCCTCGGCGGATTCCAGCCGGTTTCCATTAAAATGGCGAAGGAACAGGGGCTCTCGCTCAATCCGGTGAAGATTTCCGGTATCTGCGGCAGGCTGATGTGCTGCCTGAAATACGAGCAGGATACGTACTCTGAACTGCTGCGTATGGTACCCGGCGTTAATTCCATCGTAATGACGCCGCAGGGCAGGGGAACCGTAACCGACCACAATCTGTTGACCGGAGTCGTGTATGTACGGCTGGATTCGGCGCCGGACGCCACAACGCATACTTTCCGTTTCAGCGAGGTAAAGGTGCTGAAAGGCGCGCGCACAGGAATCACCCAGGCAGAGCTGGAACAGCTGAAAGAACTGGAAGGCGAGTAAAAAAGCTGTTGCAATTTTGCTGTTTTATGATACAATGAGTTAGAAAATATAGTTTGGAGGTGTCCTTTTATGGCATATGCAATTAGTGATGAATGCATTTCCTGCGGCGCATGTGCAGGTGAGTGCCCAGTAGGCGCAATTTCCGAAGGCGATGGCAAATTTGAAATCGATCCGGATAAGTGCACCGAGTGTGGCTCCTGCGCTGGTGTTTGCCCTGTAGGCGCACCGAAACAGGCTTAATGATCCATACGACAAAGGGCGGAGCGCACAAGCGCCCCGCTCTTTCTTTTTGAAGGATTGATAAAATTGGACGAAATACTCCGAACTGACCTGAATCAGGGTGAAAATCTGGAGCCGTTGTCGAAAAGCATATCGGTGATTGTCGGGAACGGCCATACGTTCAATACCGACACGATTTTGCTGGCGGCGTTTTCTCTGCCGAAAAAGGGGGAGTCCTGCGCGGATTTCGGCACCGGGTGCGGCACAATTCCACTCATCTGGTGTGCTAGGTCGCAGCCTGAATCCGTTTACGCCGTTGAAATACAGCCCAAAGCCTGCGCCATGGCGGAGCGTTCGGTCAAGCTGAACGGCCTTGAGGACAAGATCCATGTTATAGAATGCGATATCAAGGAGCTGCGCAAAAAGTCCGCAATTCCCCATGACCTCGACATAATTGCCTGTAACCCGCCCTATAAGGCAGCGGGGGCGGGCATACAGAGTGCGGCGGATGGGGAACGGATTGCACGGCATGAGGTCGCGTGCGGCTTCGCGGACATTGCCGCGGCGGCCGCGGCGTTTCTGCGCTGGGGTGGACGTTTCTGCTGCTGCATGCGGCCGGAAAGGCTCTGTGACACCCTGCTGACCCTGCGCTCAGCAGGATTGGAACCGAAACGCCTGCGCTTTGTGCAGCAGAGAGAATCCTCGGCGCCGTTTCTGTTCCTGCTGCAGGCAAACCGCGGCGGCAGGCCGGGGATGGAAGTTGTCCCCGCACTATTGATTGAAGACAAGGACGGTGGCTTTTCGGAAGAAATGCTCCGTATTTACGGCGATTATAAGGAGGGCAGAACATGAGCGGAAAACTGATGGTCGTCGGCACGCCGATCGGAAACCTTTCGGATTTTTCCCCGCGCGCGGTGCAGACGCTGTCCGAAGCGGATTTTATCGCTGCCGAGGATACCCGTGTAACGTTGAAACTGCTGAATCATTTTGGAATCAAAAAGCCCTTAATCAGCTATTTTGAGCATAATAAACTGGAACGCGGAGAAATTATCTGCTCGCGTATGGAAGCGGGCGAGACCTGCGCACTGGTGTCCGATGCGGGAATGCCGGCAATTTCAGACCCCGGAGAAATGCTGGTGGCGCAGTGCGCGGAGCGGGGGATCCCCGTATTTGTTATACCCGGCCCGAGCGCCGTGGTGTCCGCGCTGGCTGTTTCAGGCCTGCCTACGGGGCGGTTTACGTTCGAGGGCTTTTTGAGCGTGAACAAAAAGAGCCGCCGCGAGCATCTGGACGAACTGAAAGGCGAGCACCGGACAATGGTCTTTTACGAAGCGCCGCACAAGCTTGCTGGAACTCTGGCCGATATGCTGTCCGCTTTCGGTGACCGCCGGATTTCCCTTGTGAGGGAACTGACCAAAATCCATGAAGAAGTGATTCGAACCACCCTTTCCGAAGCAGCCGAGCGCTATGCGGACGGCAGTGCAAAGGGCGAATTCGTACTGGTTGTGGACGGTGCGCCGCACTCCGCTCCCGAGCCGGAATCGGAGCACGATGCCGTCGCCCTCGCGCGGGAATATCTGGCGCAGGGGCTTTCTGTGTCCGAGGCCGCAAAACGTGCCGCGGCGGAAACAGGCCGCAAGAAGAATGAAATCTATAAAGAAATCATCAAATAAAATTATGTAGAACGGGGCATTTGCATGAAAAAGACGGTTTACCGCACCAGCGGCGCTAGTTTGGTTTTGTATCTGGTATTCGATTTGATTTTTCTGGCTATTCCATTCGTTTCACTGCCCGGACTGATTCATTCCTTTACCAATGGCGACATCACATATTATATTGGAGATCTGGCTTCTCTTTTCCTTGTTGTGTATCTTACTGCGCATTTAACAACGAACCGGATTGTTCTTTCAGATGATTCCATCGAGATTAAGGAAGCGGACGCAAAGCTTTTTTATAAGAGCAGATCACTGCAGACGCCTTTTACGGGAATCAAGTCCGTCTGGCTGGGCGGAAAGTCCTATCTGCAGGATGAACTGAAATACAATAAGCAGGCGCTGGCCGAAGTGAAAAAGCATTATGAGCGCTTTGAAACAGGCAGGTCGTATAAAAAAGGAAAGAATGCTCCGGTAATGCCGCCCATACTCCTTGTGGAAAAAGCGGATGAAAAATATTTTATTGCGGGTACAAGACCCTACTCGAAAGTGCAGTTGAAGAGTATTGTGGACCAACTTGCTTCTCACGGGGTGCGCACCTCTGTTCAGAAAGGTACAATTTAAATCCCGGCTTTTTCTACCGCGCTGCGGATGGACGCCCATTCCGATATCAGGTTTTCGAGCGTCGCCCGTCCATCCTCGGTAATGCTGTAGTATTTTCTCTGCGGCCCGCCCGATTCTTGGCTGCCCATGCGGATTTCGGTGCTTCCGTCGGCATTCAGGCGGCGAAGAACCGCGTATACTGTGCTGCGGTCAATACCGGGAAACAGATCGCCGATGATTTTCAGAACCTCGTAGCCGTAGATTTCTTTTTTTGCAACCTCATGCAGGATGCACATTTCGAGAACGCCTTTTTTCATCTGGCCGTCCATACTTTTGCCTCCGTTTCGCATGAATCTTAAGTGCAATCCATAGAATAGCTGCTGCCGCCAAGTTCGGCAGAGCGGCCCATAGGAAGCATGACGCGAGACCTGTCAATGCATTGTAATAGTACGAAATATGTGACAGGAGTGCCCCCATATTTAAGAACATCGTTAACAGTGTTGTGTTGATGAACAATAACCAGTGGGCTTTGAAATGCCCATGTACAGCATAAAGAATATACAACACGCCCGAAGCGGCCAAAAGTACGATAGAAGCCCAGGTTGCCCACGCTATCGCCGTTGCCTTGAATGAGTCGTAATAAATTCCGACGCTTGTAATATCGTGAGCAATCGGCTCAATAGAAAAAGACTCACGAATCAAAAACGCAAAAAGTACCGCTACGACGGTGAAAAGTACGAGCTGTACCCGCGGAACCCAGTTTAGTCCTCTTTTCGCTGGAATTCCCCCAAAGAGGCGCAGAGCGAGAATGCCCTCCAATATGAGTGGAAGTAACATGGCAAGCCAGAAATTAAGAAAATTAGGTGCAGTATATATAGTGTCGATTCTAAAAAATTTGGCTAATCCGCTGATAATTCCAAGAAATGCGAGAACTGTGACGCCCAAAACAATGCAGACGGTGTTGACCGTTTGTGAACCGGAGTGTGTACAGACCGCACTGCTTTCACCTTTTAGCTCGCGCACTGCCTGCTCCGGCGGGCCGAACTCTCTGCAAAGAGTTTCTTCGCTTTTCCCTTCCGCAATGCCGTCATCGAAAAAGTTTTCATAGTCCGCCAGAATATCCCGCGCCTGTTTTTCCGGGTAATTTTCTAGAAGTGCCGCTTCAAGTCCTTTCAGATACGCTTTTCTGTCCAAACCAAATCCACCTCATTTCAATATAATTAGTGTTCTATAATCACTAGAAACAGTATAGCTAACTATTGAGCATTAGTCAATAGTTAATTCTTGATTCTGAAAATTCTTTTTTCGTGTATCTCTTCATCTCCGCACATTTTTCCTCTATACTGTTACTATGAAAGCAAAAGAGGAATCAAAATGGCAGAACAAAAAGAAAACAATAACTCAAAATGTTTGAATCAATTTACCGAAAAACTCCCAGCAGAAGGCGCAAGACACATGGCACGCGACTTTCTAGCATTTTTCAAATGGCTGTTTTTCGGATGTCTGATTGGAGCAGTGGCCGGCGGGGCCGGGGTGCTGTTTTATTATTGTATTGCGGGAGTGACCGATCTGCGCGGAACCTGCCAATGGCTGCCGTATTTGCTGCCTGCCGGAGGTATCGCGATTGTCTTTTCCTATCGCCGGTTCGGAATTGTGAAACCGCAGGGAACCGATCTGGTGATCACCGCTGTCCGCTCTCCCGAGCCGGTGCCGCTGAAAATGGCGCCGCTGATCTTTTTTGCGACATCCGTTACTCACCTGTTCGGCGGCTCGGCCGGCCGTGAGGGCGCGGCACTGCAACTTGGCGGGAGTCTTGCGTACGGTGTGGGCCGGCTGTTCCGCCTGGACGAGAAAGATTTACATCTTATGACCATGTGCGGCATGGCGGCATGCTTTTCAGCTTTGTTCGGCACTCCGATCACAGCCGCGGTCTTTGTCATGGAAGTAATCACCGTAGGGGTGATGCACTATTCCGCACTGGTACCCTGTACCGTCGCGGCGGTTGTCGGTGCGTTTCTTTCGCGGCTTTTTAAGATAGCTCCAACATCATTTGCAATTTCGGGTATCCCGGAGTTCAACTGGGACGCTGTATTACTGGTTACGGTGCTGGCCATCCTGTGCGCTCTGCTCAGTGTTTTTTTCTGCTTTGTGATGCATGCAACCGGGAAAGTGCTTGGAAAATGGATTCAGAATCCGTATCTGCGGGTTGCCGCGGGCGGAGCGATGGTCATCCTGCTGTCGTTGATTTTCGGCAGAGATTACCTGGGAATGGGTGGGAACGTCATCGCATCCGCCATGAAAGGACAGGCTGTTCCGGCGGCATTCCTTTTAAAACTCCTGTTTACAGCGGTTACGCTTGGCGCAGGATTTAAGGGCGGCGAAATCGTGCCTGCTTTCTTTGTCGGTTCCACATTCGGATGTGCCGTCGGCGGACTGATCGGCCTGAATCCGTCCTTTGCCGCATCCATCGGCTTTATGGCAGTTTTCTGCGGCGTAACAAACTGCCCGATTACGGCGTTCATCCTGAGCGTAGAGGTATTCGGCGCAAAGGGAGCAATTTATTACCTCATCGCCGCAGGCGTAAGCTATATGCTCTCCGGTTATTCTGGAATTTACGCAAAACAGAAAATTCTGTACGCAAAACATAAGCCGCTCTATCTTGGCAGTCTGAAATAGTAAACAGGGTTCATACAACGAAGAGCTTCCCGAAACAGGGAAGCTCTTTTACTGTTGCCGGAATTTTTTACCGGAGAAAACAAGTGCTTTACAGATATGCAAAAAATTAGCAGATATTTTATATAGAATACCGCTTGAATTCAATGCCGCAAGAGGATTATTATCAACATAATGGTAAAAAACAAAATAAGGGGAGGAAAATTCTCAATGAGAAAACAGATTGCCCTATGGTTAAGCACCATCCTGTTGATTTCGTCATTTACCGGCTGCGGTTCCAGTGGCAGCAACAGTAAAATATTTACGAATGGTACAAGCAGTGCAGTCAAATCATC
>DATALZ010000028.1:0-48985 GCA_036260805.1 Caproicibacter sp. | reverse complement strand
TTGTATTCAATTACCTTTGGGCCGTCCGACGTAATCATCAGGCCAAAGTATAGGCAGCCTTTAAACGGCCTTCCCTCTTCCTGCATTGCGCGGATGGTCGGCAGGAAAATGGTTTTCATGCAGGTTTCCGCAATTTCCGGCGTATAATACGGATTCGGGCTGATGGTTCCCATTCCGCCGGTGTTAAGGCCTTTGTCGTCATCAAGCGCACGTTTATGGTCTTTTGAGGAAACCATCGGCTTGACGCATTTGCCGTCTGTAAAAGCAAGTACGGATACTTCCGGTCCGGTGAGGAATTCTTCAATGACGACCTGGTTGCCGGATGCACCGAACACTTTGTCTTCCATAATCGTCTTAATGCCGGATTTGGCTTCCTCGAAATTTGCGGCAATGATAACGCCCTTGCCCAGAGCCAGACCGTCCGCCTTGATAACGGCCGGATAGGTGCCCTGTGCCTTGATATAGTCAAGTGCTTTCTGTGGGTCGTCGAAAACCTCATAGCCCGCCGTGGGGATATGATATTTCTTCATCAAACCCTTCGAGAAAACCTTGCTGCTCTCGATCTCCGCTGCTTTCGCATTCGGACCGAACGCGCGGATGCCCGCCTTTTCCAACTCATCCACCATGCCAGCCGCGAGCGGGTCGTCCGGTGCGACAAATACAAGGTCAATTTTATTTTCTTTTGAAAACTTCACAACGCCCGGAATATCCGTTACGGGAATGGAGACGCACTCCGCGTCCTTCGCAATTCCCCCGTTGCCCGGAGCGCAATAGAGTTTGGTTGTTTTGGGGCTTTCCTTCAATTTACGGATGATGGCATGCTCACGGCCGCCGCCGCCGATGACAAGAATCTTCATAACTGCGTCCCCTTTTTTAAATCAGTGATGGAACAGGCGAAGGCCGGTAAACGCCATTGCAATGCCGTACTTGTCGCAGGTTTCAATCACGTTGTCGTCACGGATGGAACCGCCCGGCTGAGCAATATAGGCCACACCGGATTTATGAGCGCGCTCAATATTGTCGCCAAACGGGAAGAACGCATCGGAACCGAGCGCAACGCCGCCCTGTTTGGAGAGCCATTCTTTCTTTTCAACTCTGGTAAGCGGCTCCGGCTTTCTGGTAAAGAACTGCTCCCAGGTACCGTCTGCCAGAACATCCATATAATCGTCGGAAATATAAACGTCGATGGTATTGTCGCGGTCCGGACGACGGATATCCGCTTTAAACGGCAGGCCCATAACCTTCGGATGCTGGCGGAGAAGCCACACATCGGCCTTATTGCCCGCAAGACGTGTGCAGTGGATGCGGGACTGCTGCCCTGCACCGACACCGATAGTCTTGCCGTCCTTGACATAGCAGACAGAATTGGACTGCGTATATTTCAGCGTAATCAGAGAAATCAGGAGGTCGCGCTTTGCGGCTTCCGGAATATTCTTGTTCTTTGTAACGACATTCTGAAGCATATTTTCGTCAATCAGGACTTCGTTGCGTCCCTGCTCAAATGTAATGCCGAAAACGTCTTTGTGCTCAATCGGCGCCGGCTTGTAATTCGGGTCGATCTGAACAATGTTATAGGTACCCTTGCGCTTTGATTTCAGAATTTCCAGAGCTTCGTCGGTATATCCGGGGGCAATGATGCCATCGGATACTTCCCGTTTCAGCAAAAGGGCAGTCTCTTTGTCGCAGACGTCGGAAAGAGCTGCAAAATCGCCGTAAGAGGACATACGGTCGGCACCGCGCGCCATTGCATATGCACCGGCAAGCGGAGAAAGCTCCAAGTCATCTACAAAATAAACTTTTTTCATAGTATCGGAAAGTTCAACGCCAACGGCGGCTCCTGCCGGGCTGACATGTTTGAAAGACGCCGCGGATGGAAGTCCGGTCGTCTGTTTCAGTTCCTTAACCAGCTGCCAGCTGTTGAACGCATCCAGAAAATTAATGTAGCCGGGTCTGCCGTTGAGTACCTTCAGCGGAAGTTCGCCGCCGTCCTGCATAAAGATGCGGGCCGGTTTTTGGTTCGGGTTGCAGCCGTATTTCAGCATGAGTTCATTCGCCATAATGAAATCCTCCTGTCAACGATTCATCCGGATTGTAATCCGGCTTTGTTTCAATTTTTGTGTTTACGCGTTTTTGCACATATTTTTATTAAAAATCCGTGTCTCCGTCAATCCGGTTTTCAGGTTGATAAAGCGAATGAATAAGGAAATTTTGTTGTCCTCGTTCAGGCTTGTCCAAACCTGATGGGCGAACTCATCGATAGTGCCCTCAACATTGACAAGAGTGGGTTCACCCTCGAAAGACGGCAGTGGATTTCCATCGCCGATATAGGTATGAATCAGGCGGCCTTCTCCTGCGGTGGGAGCATTGTATTCATAAAAGAAACGCTGAACGGATTTTCCTTCCGCGTCTCCGCTTTTCAAAATGGAGAGGCGGTAGGCAAATTTTTCGCCGGTCTCAACCAGACCGGAAATTCTCGGAGTGAAATTCGGCCGATCAGGCTCAAAAGTACGTGTGCGAAGCGCGTCCTCAAACGTACCGCCGTGAGAAAGAGAATCGTATATCGTATCTGTCTGGTCGCCGTTGGTAACGACCGTATATTGGTTCAGAACCCGAACCGGAGAATAGATAATCAGAGATGGATCGGACATTTTGGAAGGATCGTAAGCTTCTGTACGGATTCCGTTGCCGTCTTCCAGGAAAATCCGGTTACGGCTGTTTTCACTGCGGCCCATAATGAAATAGGCGATTGCCGCATTGTTATCGTCGGCACTTTTGCCAAGGATAATCCCGCGGCCCGGATAAGTATTTGCTCCAAGAGCCTCTTCAATTGTGTATTTGTTCAAGATTTGCCTCCTTGATCTTTACAAGTCCATTTTCAACTTCCAGCCTGTTTTCGCAGAAAAGCGAGACAGCCTTCGGCAGAAGCTTCCATTCCGCCTGCTCCATGACGCGTTTCTGAAGGGTCTGCGGCGTATCATCCGGAAGGACTTCTACCGCTTTCTGCAGGATAATCGGGCCGCCGTCACAGATTTCATTGACGAAATGGACAGTTGCCCCGGTTACCCTGACGCCTTTTTTCAGCGCTTCTTCATGGACGCGCAGGCCGTAATACCCCTCGCCGCAGAAAGACGGAATCAGCGAAGGGTGTACATTGATGATTCTGTTTTGAAAGTGAGAAACGACATTTTCACTGATGATGGTCATAAAGCCCGCAAGCACAACCAGGCTGATTTTGTACTGAGCCAACAGGCCAAGCAGCGCTGCGTCATATTCCGGCTGTGTGGCAAAACTGCGGCGCAGGAGCACTTCGGTCGGGATTCCCGCTTTGCCGGCACGTTCCAACGCATACGCTTTTGAGTTGCTGGAAAGAACCAGCGCGATTTTGCCTTCCTTAATTTTTCCATCGCTCTGGGCGTCAATCAACGCCTGAAGATTCGTCCCGCCGCCGGACACGAGGACGGCTATGTTCAGCATAGGACGACTCCCTCGTCGCCTGCCGTAATTTCGCCGATCACGGCTGCCGGCTGGCCGGATGACTTCAATTCCTGAACCGCTTTATTGGCGTCGTCCTTCGGGACAACAAGGCACATACCAATGCCCATGTTATATGTGTTGTACATATCGCGTTCCGGAATATTGCCCTGGTGCTGTAAAAGTGTGAAAATCGGCATTTGCGGCAGCGCCTTTTTCTCGATTTTCGCCGTTATTCCGGCTTTCAGCATACGCGGCACGTTTTCGTAGAATCCGCCGCCGGTAATATGCGAAGCTGCTTTTACAGTTACTTTCTCCATTAAGGAAAGAACCGGTTTTACATAGATTTTGGTCGGAGTCAGAAGTTCTTCACCCAGCGTATGGCCCAATTCAGCAATCTGCATGCCGATATTGCGCTCGCTGACATTGAAAACCTTGCGCACAAGAGAAAAGCCGTTGGAATGCAGCCCGGAAGACTGCAGGCCGATAATCGCATCGCCTGCTTCAATCTGAGAGCCGTCGAGAATACGTTCACGGTCGACCATACCAACGGAGAAACCGGCAAGATCATATTCATCTGCAGGGTAAAAGCCCGGCATTTCAGCAGTTTCACCGCCCACCAGCGCGCATCCAGCCTGAACGCAGCCTTCTGCAACACCGCTGACGATATCCGCAATCATCTCCGGATGATTCTTCCCCACTGCCAGATAATCGAGGAAAAACAGAGGCTTGGCTCCGCAGCAGACAACGTCGTTTACGCACATGGCTACACAGTCAATTCCCACCGTGTCGTGCTTGCCCATTAAAAAAGCGATTTTCAGTTTGGTTCCCACACCGTCGGTTCCACTGACAAAGACAGGTGTCTTCATCCCGGAAAGATCCGGCTGAAACAATCCGCCGAACCCGCCGATTCCAGAAACAACGCCCGGAATCTTTGTCCGCTCCACATGGCTTTTCATCAGTTCTACTGCCTTATAGCCAGCGGTAACATCTACTCCGGCGGCTTTATAACTTTCGCTGAAACTTTTCATCCGTTTTCCCTCCGTTATTTTCAGAGCTTTTCTGCTTCTGCCTGAATTGCCTGATCTTTTGCCGCTACTTTTTCTGCCATCTGTTTCTTCATGTCTCTGAGCTTTACTGCAAGAGAAGCATCGCTCAATGCAAGAATCTGTGCGGCGAGGATTGCAGCATTCTCAGCACCGTCAATTGCTACTGTGGCAACAGGGATTCCGCTTGGCATCTGCACCGTTGCCAGAAGCGCGTCCAGTCCGTCCAGTGTAGACGACTTCATTGGAATACCGATGACCGGCAGGGTTGTCCCGGCTGCCAGTACGCCCGCCAAGTGTGCTGCTTTGCCGGCGGCTGCAATAATAACACCGAAGCCGTTTTCAGCGGCTGAAGCGGAAAATGCAGCGGCAGCCTGCGGAGTCCTATGCGCAGACATGACGTGCGTTTCTACCGGAATTCCGAAGGACTTCAGCTTTTTTACTGCGGCAGATACCACAGGGAAATCGCTGTCACTGCCCATTATTACTGCAACTTTTTTCTGATCGGACATTGTTACCACTCCTTTGTACTTGGGAAACTGCCGAAACGAAGCATACCCCGCACATTCCTCATGTAATATGCGCTTCCGCGGGGTATGCTATGCTTTACGCCACAAAAAAACAGGCCGCGCCTATTTATGACGCGGCCTGCTGAATTTCGGCCCAGCCTGCCCACGGGTTTGGTAAACCGAAGTATTTCGGCGGGAACCGTCCGCGGGATCCGTTTCCGCAATCATCTATATTATATATTTTAGGTGATTGTGGATTAAATTGCAAGAGTTAAGAATTCGTTATGCATTAATTTCATTAATTAACTGTGTAGAGAATTTGTGAACCATGGGCAGAATTTTCATTACTTCTGCTGTTTTCCGGTCTCTTCGCTTTTCGGAACATCATCCACAACAAGTTCTTTCAGGGATGTTGCCAGACCAGCAAGAGACTGAATCTGGGAAGGAATAATAATTTTGGTTGCCTTGCCGTTTGCAGCCTTGCCGAATGCTTCGAGACTCTTCAGAGCAATTACACTTTCGCTTGGGTTCGCCTCATTCAGTAATTTTAAGCTGTTTGCAAGAGCCTGCTGTACCATGGTGAGAGCCTCTGCTTCGCCCTGTGCTTCAAGGATTTTTGTTTCCTTGGCTGCGTCGGCGCGAAGGATAGCAGATTCCTTTTCGCCTTCTGCAACAAGAATGGCGCTGCTCTTTTCACCTTCGGCAGTCGTAATCTGTGCGCGGCGTTCCCGCTCCGCCTTCATCTGTTTCTCCATGGCTTCCTGAATCTCGCGCGGTGGGATAATGTTCTTCAGTTCAACACGGTTCACCTTAATGCCCCAGGCGTCTGTGGCTTCATCCAGAACCGTACGGATTTTAACATTGATGACGTCGCGTGAAGTGAGCGTATGGTCAAGCTCAAGTTCACCGATAATGTTTCTCAGTGTGGTTGCCGTTAAATTTTCAATTGCGGAAAGCGGGCGTTCCACGCCGTATGTATACAGCTTCGGGTCCGTGACCTGAAAATAGACAACCGTGTCAATCTGCATGGTTACGTTATCTTTCGTGATAACGGGCTGAGGCGGATAATCGATAACCTGCTCCTTCAGGGAAACCTTTTTCGAAATCTTGTCGATGAACGGTACCTTGAAGTGAAGGCCCGTATCCCAAGTTGACTGATAAGCGCCAAGACGCTCAATCACGTAAGCATGAGCCTGCGGAACCACCTTGATATTTGCAATCACAACCAGAATAATAAAGACAAATAAAACCAGAAAAACAATTAGACCAGGCATAACTCTTCCTCCTTATTTTAATCGGTTTTTAAACGTACGATCAGCTTTACGCCATCGATCGCTTCCACCAGAACGCGCTGCCCAACCGGAATTGTTGCTCCGTCTGCGGAACGGGCCGTCCAGATACTGCCGAGAACATTAACCTGCCCGGTACCGACTGTATTATTGATCTCAACCGTGACAATCGCAATCTTCCCAAGGTAACGGTCGGCGTTCGTATTGGTCTTTTTCACAACGAGAGCTTTCCGGACAAAAGGTCTTGTTACGGCAAGCATGAGTGCCGTAATAAAAAGAAAAATCAAAATCTGCAATGGGAACGGCGCGTTCAGTTCGCATGCTATCAGAGCGCCGATTCCTCCGACGGAGAACCAGATTGACACAAGCTGAGTCGTCGCCATTTCCACAACAGCCGAAACGATTATTATTCCAAGCCAAATGAAAGGCATCATTCCCAATTCCCTCTTTCAGCGGACACAAAATCCGCCTAAATTGTACCATAGAATCATACAACAGGCAATACTTTTTACAGATTTCGCCAAAATTGAACAAGCGATCTTGCTCTGTTTGTTATCATTAAGAGAAAGCCGCTGTTCTATCATCTATTCGAATGTTACAGCTAATATTCCACACAGTTCTGAACATCCGGTCAGCTGATCTTATCAATCCGCTCTTGAGGCATCCTAACCGACTGTGATGGAATTCCGTATCTGCTCGTATTTCTTATCGCCGATGCCGGAGACATTTTTGATTTGTTCGATGGTATGAAAATTACCGTGCTGTTTGCGGTATGCGACAATCCGCTCTGCCAGACCAGACCCGATACCCTTCAATCCATCGCTGAGCTGCTGCGCCGTTGCCGTATTGATATTTAATTTTCCGGTAATTTTACCGCCTGCTTTTGAAGACAGCACCGCAAACTGATTTGACTGAACCGGCGTTGATTTTGAATTTACGGAAGACGGAGTATACTCTTCTGAATTTGAAGAAATGTCCGTTGTGACGGTTGGCTCCGACAAAGGCGCATCCGGTACATAAAAGGCATTGTACCCAATAATCACAGCACAGATTACCGCGGCGATAACCACCAGAAATCGTATCTGGCGGGATTGCTCTTCCATTTCCTTCACTTCCGTGTGATTATATACTGTTTCGGGCTGGTCTCTAAGGTATTCGCATCAAACCGGACGCAGGTGCTTTAAAAAGTCGGTAAAATAATGCGGCAGTTCACTTGTAATTTCAATATAACGCCCGTCGCGGGGGTGATCGAACCCAACAACTTTTGCATGAAGACACTGGCCATCCAGACCCGAAACAGGCTTTTTCGGCCCATAAACGGTGTCGCCCGCAACCGGATGCCCAATGTAAGCCATATGCACACGAATCTGGTGCGTACGGCCGGTTTCCAGCTTCAGCCGGACATGCGTATAACCCTGATATCGTGCAAGAACCTGATAATGCGTTACCGCGTTTCTCGAGTTTCTTTCGGTAACAGCCATTTTCTTGCGGTCAACAGGGTGACGGCCGATAGGAGCGTCGATTGTTCCGCTGTCGTCTTTCAGACTGCCGATTACAACCGCTTCATAAATACGGGTAAAGCTGTGAACCTTAATCTGCGCGGCAAGGCTGCGGTGTGCAAAATCATTTTTTGCCACAATCAGCAGACCGCTGGTATCCTTATCAATCCGGTGAACAATCCCGGGCCGCATGACTCCGTTGATACCGGAAAGCGAATCCCCGCAATGCGCAAGCAATGCGTTCACCAGCGTGCCGTCCGCATGCCCTGCCGCCGGATGAACCACCATGCCTTTCGGTTTGTTTACAACAAGCAAATCGTCGTCTTCATACGGAATTTCCAGCGGAATCGGCTGTGCTTCCACCTCGAGCGCGGCCGGGTCCGGAACCAGGACTTCCACCACATCGCCCACAGCGCATTTGCAGCTTTTTCCCTGCGGCTTTCCGTTGACCAGAACGCCGCCCTCAGCAATTAGCTTCTCTGCGGCGGAGCGCGTCAGTTCGTCTGTTTTTGTGCTGATAAATTTATCGAGCCGGACTCCTGAGTCCGGCTCTTCCGCTTTCAAGATCAATCGATGCATATTATTTCAACCGCATTACTTTTTCAGAATCGCTTTTCTCAGTAAAAAACAGAATGTGAATAATAAAGCAGATTGCTCCAACCGTCACACAGCAATCCCCAAAGTTGAATACTGCCGGGAAAAACGAAATTTTAATATAATCAATAACATACTCATGCATGACACGATCAATCATATTTCCGATTCCGCCCGCGACAATCAGAATAGACGCGGCCCATGAGAAAAATTCGTGGTTGTTGTAACGAAACATCTCTATAACAATCAGGATGCAGACCAGTAGAGTAATCGCGACAAAGAGCCATCTTTGCCCGATCAGCATGCTGAAAGCAGCACCTCTGTTCTCCACATATTCCAAATTAAAAAGACCGTTAATTACAGTTTTTGAACCAATCGGTTTAATATACTGCACCACAAGCAGTTTCAGGAGCTGATCTCCCCCAGCAAGCAGAAGAGACAGCAGCAGCGCTATAATTGCCAAAAGAACACCCCTTCTCATTTCCCTCAATTTTTGAGACACATAAGGGAGAGCCGTTAAGCCCTCCCTGACTGATTACTTTAAGACTTCGGCGCAGCGTGCGCAGATATCCGGATGCTCGGGGTCTTTGCCTACGGTATGGCTGTAGCTCCAGCAGCGGGCACATTTTTCGCCATCTGCATGAGAAACCGTTACAGAAAGCCCCGCAAGTTCTTCACCCTTGTAAGAACCTTCGCCGCCTTCGACAATTTCGACCTGAGAAACAATCAGAACGACCGGAAGTTCGCTTTCCACTGACTTCACGAACTGATAAAGGTCTCCGGAACAATGCAGTTCCACCTTCGCGTCGAGAGAAGATCCGATGGTCTTTTCTTTACGGGCAATCTCCAGAGCTTTCTTTACATCGTCGCGAACCTGATGAATTTTATCCCAGGTTGCAACGAACGTATCGTCAGCGTTGACGTCAATCGGCTTTGGCATATCGTTAAAGAGGACACGTTCCGCATTTTCTGACTTTATATGCGGCATGCTTCTCCAGATCTCGTCGGAAGTAAAGGCCAGAATCGGGGAAACAAGACGCGCCATACCATCCAGAATCAGGAACATTGCGGTCTGAGCAGCACGGCGGGTTGCACTTTCCGCCTTTTCCACATACAGCCTGTCCTTCAAAACATCAAGATAGAAATTGGACATATCGACAACGCAGAAATTATGAATCGCATGATAGGCTTCATGGAATTCATAGGTGCTGTAACCCTTTTCCGTCTGCGCAATCAGCTCGTTGAAACGATGCAGCGCCCAGCGATCAATCGGCTCCATTTTATCCAGCGGAACCATATCGGTATCCGGGTTAAAGTCGGAGAGGTTGCCCAGAATGAAGCGCGCCGTATTGCGGATTTTGCGGTAAGCATCGGAAAGCTGCTTCAGAATTTCATGGGAAATGCGGATATCCGCGTGGTAATCGGAAGAAGCGACCCACAGCCTTAAGATATCAGCACCGTATTTCTCAACAATTTCGGACGGGTCAATACCGTTGCCGAGGGATTTGGACATCTTGCGGCCTTCGCCGTCGACGACCCAACCATGGGTAACAACGGTCTTGTACGGAGCCTGTCCGCGCCAGGCAACAGACGTCAGCAGTGAAGACTGAAACCATCCGCGGTACTGGTCGGCACCTTCGAGGTACATATCCGCCGGCCAGTGAAGTTCCGGTCTCTGGTCTGCCACGGCAGCATGACTGCATCCGGAATCAAACCAGACGTCCATAATATCGTGTTCCTGCGTGAACTCGGTGCAGCCGCATTTTTCGCACTTCATGCCTTCCGGCAGAATCTCTTTCGCCGTTTTGCTGTACCAGGCGTCGGAACCCTCTTTTGCAAAAAGTTTGGATACTGCCATCATTGCTTCTTTTGAGATCAGCGGCTCACCGCAGTCTTTGCAGTAGAAAATCGGAATCGGAACGCCCCAACGACGCTGACGTGAAATGCACCAGTCGTTGCGCTCGCGAACCATGGATGTAATGCGGTCGCGGCCCCATGCTGGAACCCATTCCACTTTATTGATTTCTTCAACGGCTTTATCCTTAATTGCATCCACCGAGCAGAACCACTGTTCCGTAGCACGGAACAAAACTGGGTTCTTGCAGCGCCAGCAGTGCGGGTATTGGTGGATGATATGCTTTACGGCGAACAAAGCGCCAATCTCATCCAGATGCTTCAGGATTGCCTTGTTGGCCTGTGCGGTTGTCAGCCCTGCAAACTGTTCACCGGCTTCGGCCGTCATTTTTCCGTGTGCGTCAACCGGAACGATGATCGGGATTTCCGGATAATGATTATGGCAGACATCATAGTCTTCGACACCGTGTCCCGGAGCGGTATGAACGCAGCCGGTACCGCTTTCCAGCGTAACGTGGTCGCCGACAATGACAAGCGAAGTACGGTCAAGGAACGGATGAGCGGTTTTCATATACTCAAAGTCCGTGCCTTTGAAGGTTGCAACAACCTTGTAATCCGTTTTGCCGGCTTCATGCATGGCCTCTTCATAAAGAGCGGAAGCCATAACGTAATATTCATCGCCGCACTGAATGAGGGAATACTCAAATTCCGGTCCAAGGCAGATGGCAACGTTTGCAGGAATGGTCCATGTTGTCGTTGTCCAAATGACGAAATAAACCTTGCTTGGGTCGATTCCCTTTGCGGAGAAAACGCCCTTATCGTCGGTAACGCGGAACTTTACATAAATGGAGTCACAGGGATCTTCACTGTATTCGATTTCCGCTTCAGCCAGAGCCGTTTCGCAGCTCGGGCACCAGTAAACAGGCTTTAAGCCCTTATAGATCAAGCCCTTCTGAGCCATATCAGAGAAGACCTCAACCTGCTTTGCCTCAAAATCGTGGGTCAGCGTAATATACGGATGCTGCCAGTCGCCGATGCCGCCCAACCGCATGAACTGGTTTCTCTGGTCGTCCAGATAGCCGAGAGCAAACTCGCGGCAGATTTTGCGGAGTTCAACATCGGAGATTGTTGTTGAATTTTCAACACCGGCTTTTTTGCGGGCTTTCAGCTCGGTCGGAAGACCGTGCGTATCCCAGCCTGGCACATACGGAGCCTTGTAGCCGGTCATATTCCGGTAACGGACAATAATATCTTTCAGCACCTTATTCAGAGCGGTTCCCAAATGGATATTTCCGTTTGCATACGGCGGGCCGTCATGCAACACATAAAGCGGTCTGCCCTCGTTCTTTTTCATTACATTTTCGTATACTTCATTGTCCTGCCAATCCTTCAGCATATCCGGTTCGCGCTTCGGCAGGCCGGCCTGCATCGGGAAATCTGTTTTTGGAAGGTTCAGGGTGCTTTTGTAATCCATTGGTTTTATTCTCTCCTCTAAGATGTTGTCTTTCCAGATTGAGGAAGTACTGACGACGATTTGGGATAAATCAGCACTTCCTTATGTATTAGCATTTAAATTAATCTTCAAAATTTGAAATTTCTGCCTGAAATGCAGGTTCAGAGTTTTCTGCCTGAGCAGCAGGTTCTTCAGATGGTGCAGCTGCTGCAGCCGGTTCCGGCGCGGTTTCCGCCTGATATACTGGCGCTGCGGGCTGCTGTGCCTGTGCCGGTGCAGCCTGCTGTTCCGGCTTGTAAGTTGGAAGAGCATCAATCAGTGTAAGATGTTCCTTATAGGCGCTCAGAAGCTTTGAGCGGAAGTCCGAAACAGCTTTCTGAATTCGCTCAAGTTCCTTTTTCTGCCCGTCGATATCCGTATCAACGCCGTTAATAATATTCTGTGCTTTCAGATTCGCATCTTTTACGATAATTTCCGCTTTATGCCGCGCTTCGCGGACGGAAGCCTCACTCAGCTTCTGCGCGCTGATCAGCGCATTCTTAATTTCTTCTTCCTGGCTGCGGTATTCCTCGATTTTATCTGCCAGAACTTTCAGCTTCTCGATATTCTGCTGATTTTCCGTTCTAAGTTTCTCAATTTGCTCTTCCTGAGAGGAGCTTTTCTTTAAAAGCTCGTCATAAGACTCCCTGACACGGTCTACAAATTCGTCTACATCATCGGTACGGTACCCGGCAAAACTTGATTTGCGAAAACCGACATTAATAATATCGTTCAGAGACAACATAAAAAATTCACCCCATTAAATATATTTTCTGCCCGCTATGCTTAGCCTGCCCTTTTTTGTAACCGGCCCCAGCCGGTCTATTACAAACCGCCCTTCACCGCGGACGGAAAGGATATCGCCTTCGCGGACGTCTGCCGATGGTGAAAGGACTGCCTCGTGATTCAGTTCCACCAACTGCGATCGGATCATTCCCGCGGCTTTTTCTCTGCTGGTGCGCGCTGCAGCGGCAACCAGACAGTCCAGACGCGAAGATGCAACAACCGCTGAAAAATCGGCAAAATGGTGCGCAGCGGGAAGCGGCTCTTCGAACCCTTGGGAGATTCGAACACCGACCCCGCCAATCTTTTCGGTCTGCGAACAAAGAAAATCGGAAATCTCCTGCCTGCAAAACACAACGGCTCTGCCGTCTTCGATTAAAATATCGCCTAATGAGGAACGTTCAATTCCGGCATGAAGGAGCGCGCCTAAAAAATCCCGGTGCGTCAGCCGATCCTGCAGACGATAAGATATGGTAAGAGCAGCGACAGGAAAAATGCCGGCATCCGGTTCAATAAACTCGGGGAACGCACCGAAAACAACGTGCTCAGCATCCGGATGGCCGCCCCAAAACAGGAAACCGTTCTGCGGGCCGTGTTCCAGAAGCTTTGCAGCCTGCCCGGCCTCATGCTCATCCAGAAAGCCGACAAAACGCGGCCGCCTGCCTGTTTCAGCAAGGCGAACCGCATCGGTAATCCGCGCTTCTAAAAGCCCATCCTGCCCGATGAGACGACTTTCCATTAGAAATATACGCCGTTGTTTTCTAATTCATCCATTACATCCTCGCCGGTAAGGTCGACATTGTACGGAGTAATGATGAAAGTACTGGTTGCAACCCTTTTAATCTTGCCGCCGTTTGCATAGGCAACGCCGCTGAGGAAGTCGATAATTCTGCGGGAAATATCCTTGTTGGTGTTTTCCAGATTGAGAACAACCGTATGCATTTTCAGAAGTTCGTCGGCGATTGCGCAGGTTTCCTCGCCAAAACGCTCAGGCTTGAACAAAACGACCTGAAGCTGAGCGGTAGCATGAATGTTAACCACTTTGTTGCCGGAGTTTGCTGCTGCACGTCTGACG
Organism: Caproicibacter sp.; assembly: GCA_036260805.1. Lineage (GTDB taxonomy): Bacteria > Bacillota > Clostridia > Oscillospirales > Acutalibacteraceae > Thermocaproicibacter. Next base: position 35,373 of record DATALZ010000028.1, on the reverse strand, counting down.
GATTCTCTTTGTGCGGCGTCGGTTTCGCCGTTCTGATTCTGACCAGCCATACCATTCTCCTGTTCATTTTCCGCTTCGTAATCGTAATCCTCGTACTCATCCTCGGGCGGGTTCCACATATCCTTGATTTTCTCAACAAATCCTGCCATATGATTTCCTCCCAGTTTTACTGTTTATTATAATTTCGAGGCCCATAAAGAGCCGTACCAACTCGAACCAGATTTGCACCCGCCTGAATTGCCTGCGAATAATCCGCAGACATACCCATCGACAGGTAGTCCATAGCTACATTATCTATTTTTTTGCTCTGTGTGTCAATAAAATATTCGTTCATTCTTAAAAAATAATTCATGGTTTCCGCTTCCGGAGCGCCTGCAGGCGGAATTGCCATGAGCCCGCGCACCCGAATTGACGGCAAAGCGGAAACTTTCTCGAGAAGCTCCGGCAGCTGTTCCGGAAGAACGCCGGACTTGTTTTCTTCTCTTCCAATATTCACTTCTATCAATATATCGGACGAAATATTCCTATTTTTACTTAAACGTGAAATTTCTTTTGCAAGCTTTTCATTGTCAACCGACTGAATCATCGCCACGCGGCCAATGAGATATTTTACTTTGTTCACCTGAAGATGGCCGATAAAGTGAAGTTCGCTTTTTGCAAGATTGTATGAATCGTATTTGCCAGTAAGTTCCTGCACCTTATTTTCACCGATGTGGTTGACTCCGAGTTCAATACTGTGATTGATTACCTCCACCGGAACGGTCTTCGTTGCGGCAAGAAGCGTGATATCTTCCGGCTTCCGCCCGGATTTTACAGCCGCGTCCGCCATTTTTTCGCGGATTACCTTCAGGTTTTCCTCAACATCCAAAAAACGCTGTTCCAATTCACTGGACAACTTTTCCGTCATATAAATCGGTCCCTTCCACAACAACTTCGTCATATAGATTCACGGTCTGATCGGTGAAAAGGTCATCTTCATTCGGATTCGGATCGCAAATTACGTAATTATCCGTGCTGAACTGCGGTATAATCTGCCGGAAACTCAGCTGGCTGCCGTGCAGCACATAAACGCCTTCCACATCTTTTTTGACCTCGGTCGTTTTCCCGCCGGAGTTCTTTTCTTTTTTCGTCAGCGTTTCATAATGAACCGCCTTCTGGCTGACGCGCAGCCCTGTGTATTCTTTTACGGATACCTCGGCGGTTTCCGTGCGGATGCCGGCAAGCGATGAGTTCATATCCATACATTTAAGAACGACGGCCGCCTCGGAATTGGAATCCGCCTGATTGATTGCGGCAACCGTTGCGGATACCGAGGTACCGGACACAAACGGAAAACGGATGGACACCGTTTCGTCGGTGTCAAGCTGCTTAAAACCGATCACCTGGTCGCTTGGGATGACGCAAACCAGGTACCAGTCGAAATCGCGGCTGATCTTACCAATTGCACCGGCGACCGGTGCTCTCTTTGTATTCTCCAACTTTCGAATCTGGCTGCTGGAAATGGATGAAACCTGCGAAATATCGAACGCATTCTCCATTCCGTCGGTTGACTGAATAAAATACCCTGCCTCAGGAGAAATAACAGACCCGATGGGGTTTCCAGCCTGAGCTGTGAGCGCGCTGCGCTGAGACTGCAGGGCGCTGATGCGGGAACTGAAGTTCTTAATTTTACCGGTTCCGACCTGTCTTTCGTTCATCAGGTTCAGCAGGTCGCCCTTCTGGTTATTCGCCTGCGTAAGATTGCCGGAATTCACATTACCCAAAATATCCGTTAATTTCAGGCAGATTCTCTCATTTGCATTATCGGCATCAAAAGAATAAGTATTCCCCGGCTGCTGAAGATTCTGCAGCTGAGTAATGGATTTATCCACTTCTTCAAGCTGCCTCTGGGCAGATACCTGCGATTCGTTCTCATAGATTTTGGCGATCGTACCCTTTTGGCAGACTTTGTCGCCCGAACTGATTATGTAGTCGGCAACGCCGCGGAATGAGGATTTCAGCAGCGTTTCTTTTCGAATTGCAACTACCGTCGTCTGCACGGAATTGGATGCGGTAAAATAGTCGGCTGATTCGGTCTTAATTGTGGAATGATGCGATTTATATACCTGATAACCCACATAGAAAAGCAGCAAAACAGCTAAAACGCCGGAAGCAATTCTTCTGATAACAGAGCTGTTCATTTTGACGACCATGCCTTTCTAAAAAAAATCGAGTAGTTTTGTTTGGACCCGCTGCCCAACTATTAAACTACTAAATAATACGATAAAGATCCTGAAAATTTCGGTATCGTTTCATCCATTATTTATCGGCAGGAGCCGACGGGAATCGCCTGCTCAATTATATTGCACGTTTGTGCGAACAGCTCACCGAAATCGGCAGCTTCATCGACAAACAGCCAGTTGATTTTTTCATCGCGCCGGAACCATGTCAGCTGGCGTTTTGCATACCGACGGCTTTCCTGCTTGACGGATTCCACCGAATCTTCAAGAGAACATTCCCCGCGGAAATACGGAAAAAACTCCTTATAGCCGATTGCCTGCGCGGCAGTGGACGGGAACGGCATTTGATAAACCTTTTCCGCTTCCTGCAGGAGTCCTGCCTGCATCATTTTATCCACACGGAGATTGATTGCATTGTAGAGTTTTTCCCTGTCACGGTAAGTCAGGCCGATTACAACATCGTTGTAGGGCGGCGGAACCTCTTTGGAACGTTTCATCTGCTCCGTCATGGTGACGCCGGTGACGCGGTAAACTTCGATTGCCCGAATCATCCGGCCGATGTTGTTCGGGTGAATCCGCTGCGCGGACTCCGGGTCGAAAGAACGGAGCTCTTCCGCAAGAGATTCGGGGCCCTCATTTTCCGCTTTCTTTTGCAGACGTTCGCGCAGAGCATCGTCTCGCCCCTGCGGCGCAAAGCTGATATTCGTAAGCAAAGACCGAACATACAGCCCGGTGCCTCCGGCAACGACCGGCAGACTGCCGCGCGCGTAAATTTCCGCAATTTGCTCGGACGCAAGGCCGACATAATCGGCAACGCTAAAGGCTGCGGAAGGGTCAAGAAAATCAATCAGGTGGTGCGGTATCCCCCGCATCTCCTCCGCGCTCGGCTTGGCGGTTCCGACATCGAGTCCCGTGTAAATCTGCATGGAATCCGCCGAAACGACCTCGCCGCCATAGCGGAGGGAAATTTCAACCGCGAGCCGCGTTTTGCCGGTGGCGGTAGGGCCGACGACCGCCACGACCGGAATTTTTCCCATTACTGAATCCTCCCGAACTGACGTTCCAGCTCCCGGCGGGTCAGCAGGAAGAAAACCGGGCGGCCGTGCGGGCAGTAGCGGACGTCTTCCTTTTCAACCCGGTGAACAAGGTCGATGAGTTCCTTCGGCGAAGAGATGTCCCCCGCTTTTACGGCGGCACGGCAGGCTACATTATGGTACAGCCAGTCCACCTTTTCGGTTGTGACATCCGTTTTGCAGGACGCAAGGTAACCGGCAATTTCCATGACCGCATCCGCAATGCCGCTGCCGCCCAAAATCATGGGGGCGCTTCGCACAAGCACCGTGCCCCCGCCGAAATCATCAATCTCGAACCCGGCTTCCTCGCAGACGCCGAGTGCGTTCAGCACGGCGGAGTATTCGCTTTTATCTAATGTTACCGTCACAGGCTCCAGAAGCATCTGGCGGTAATTCTCTCCGCCCTCGGCTTTCAGTTTTTCATAAAGCAGGCGCTCATGAGCTGCATGCTTATCAATAAAAACGAGGTTCTCCCCACGCTGCATGATAATGTAAGTTCCGAACGCTTCGCCGACAAACTTTTCCGGTTCTTCTTTCTCCGGAACCTGTGGGACTGCGGAAGGCTCTTCCGGCTTTTCCGCAACAGCCGCGTTCTCTGTTGAAACAGATATCTGCGGCTTTGACGTTTCGGGTGTGACCGACGGCTGCTCAACGGCGTCGATATCATCTTCGTCGCGCTCGATATCCGGTGCGACGGGTACGGCACGGAGATTGCCGAAACCAACCGGGATATCGCACGGCTTGATGGAAACGGGCGTAAGAATCGGCTTTACGGCGGCGGTTTCGGGGAGATTTTCCACCGGTTTCGGAACAAAGCGCATCTGCTCGGCAGGCGGCTCCGGGCGGCGGAAGACAGGAGCTGCCGAATCCGACAGCTTCATGATATGCGGGGTGTCACCCTTGTTCAGTGCGGATTTCACCCCGTGGTAAACGACGTCGAAAATCGGCTTCTCGTTGATGAAACGGACTTCAATTTTCGCGGGATGAACGTTGACGTCCACCGCGCCGAACGGAACGGTCAAGTGCAAAACGCATGCGGGAACCTTGCCGACCATGAGGGAACCTTTAAAACCCTCTTCCAGTGCAACCATGGCGGTGCGGCTTTTTACATAGCGGCCATTGATAAAGAAGTTCTGCATACTGCGGTTCGGGCGCGCAGCCGCGGGACTGCTGATAAACCCGTCCATCCTGACTCCGTTGAGGTCATACTCCACCGGAATCAGACCGGAAGTAAATTCTTTGCCGAATACCGCGTAAACGGAGGATTTCAGCTGACCGTCACCCGGAGTGTGCAGGGTTTCTCTGCCGTCGCGGATCAGGCGGAACGAAACTTCCGGGTGGGCAAGCGCTTCCTTGTCCAAAACCGCGGCGACGGCGTTGCCCTCGGTAATATCCTTTTTCAGAAATTTCATGCGTGCAGGAGTATTATAAAACAGATCGCGGACGAAAATTGTCGTTCCTTCCGCACAGCCCGCATCTTCGCAAAACTTTTCGCCGCTCCCGTCGATCCCATAGCGCGTTCCGGCCAGTTCGTCCGCCGTGCGCGTGAGCATCTCGACATGAGCAACAGCCGCGACGGAAGCCAGAGCCTCGCCGCGGAACCCGAGCGTGGCGATGGAGTCCAGATCATCGCGGGCGGCTACCTTGCTGGTGGCGTGGCTCAGAAATGCCAGCGGAACATCGTCCCTCGCAATGCCGCAGCCGTCGTCCGCCACACGCATAAAGGTGACGCCGCCGTTTTTGATTTCCACCGTGACGCAGGACGAGCCCGCGTCGATGCTGTTTTCGACCAGTTCCTTAATGACGGAAGCAGGGCGCTCGACCACCTCGCCGGCGGCAATCAGCTCGGCAACGTGCTTATCCAGAACATTGATTTTCCCCATAACAGTGCGCCCTCCTTTTTATGATATGATTCTAAATCGTCAAAATATATTATACTTTTAAAAAAGTCCTTCCATATATCCCGCATATAACGCCAAAAGTTGGCCTCCAGAGGCTAACTTTTATAAAAATTTTTTTAGAAAAACTTTTTAGTGCAAATTCAGCACTTTAATAGCACATGAAACATCATCCTGTGTAAGTCCATCCGCTGAATTCGTGCGTATTTGATGCTTCGCGATTATTGCATTATGTAAGTCCAAATCATCCAAAACAAGATAGTTGTCAACTTCTTTATGAGCATTCAGCCAAGACAGGATTTCAGCCGCCTTTACGAGGCTGAACTTTTCTGTTTTTTTGATTTCTTCCGTAGAAAAATCCGGAGTTCTATCATATAACTTGATTTTATACTTTTCAAGCAGTGAGAGCAAATTTTCAGCTTCCTGCCCAACAGGCTCCAAAGACTCATTCAACAAAAAGCGCCACCCGGAATGGAGAACAACAACTGAATTTGTTTTTTGAATAATGTCTGAAAGCATTCTGACTTTACTTTCGTCAATATACCCCGCTGATTGACAGGCGGCATCACAAGAGTTTGCATTAAGCACACCGTCAATATCTAAAAAAATGACTTTCATAAGCCTTACTCCTACGGCGATTGAACCGCATGATCTGTTTCGGCAGGTCTAAAATTGTTCCGCCAAATTAATCAGAGCATTTCCGTCCACGCGGTAAACCGTCCAATCATCCATTGGCTTTGCACCCATGCTTTTATAAAACTCGATGGACGGTTTGTTCCAGTCGAGGCACCACCACTCGAACCTTCCGCAGCCGCGTTCCACAGCCAGCTTTGCAAGAAAAGCAAGCAACGCTTTGCCGACTCCCAACCCGCGGGCTTCGGGGCGAACGAAAAGATCCTCGAGGTAGATACCCGGTTTGCCCAGAAAAGTGGAAAAGTTATGAAAAAAGAGAGCAAAACCGACGGGCCTGCCGTCCTTTTCTGCAACGATGGTTTCCGCGGCGTTTCGGTGGAACAGGGAATCGCGCAGGATTTCTTCGGTTGCGGTTACGTCCTTTTCCATCTTTTCATATTCCGCAAGTTCGCGGATAAACTGTAAAATCAGTTTTGTATCGCTTTCTTCGGCAAACCGAATTACAACATTCGGAATTTTTGTCTCATATGCTTTCTGCATGGAAGTCTTCCTTTGATTTATTTTACCTATATCAGCGCGCAAAGAGATTCAGCAGGCTGTGAATCAGAAACCCGGAAGAACAGTTTTTCGTTTTCAGCCTTGCAAAACCCGTTACGGCCCCAAATGCAAACCCGGTGAGTACCTTGTAAAACATCACGGTTGTAAGGTTCCCGGAAAGCCCGTTCGCTCTGGTGTTGAACAGAATTGAATCGACATACCCCAGATGCCAGAGAGCAAACAGGACGGTCACAACCGCATAAATAATCCATTCATTCTTGAAACACCGGCTCAGCCGGCTCCATACATAACCCCGGAAAACAAGTTCTTCAAAAGCCGGAATCAAAATGGAAGAATAGATGAGAAGAAGAATTGTTTCAAAATGATATCCGCCGTTAAACATTGGCGTAATACACAGCAGAACGAGCATCAGCACCGATGCCACAGAATAGATTCCCTTTTCTCTGCGGTTTTTAAGAGCCGGAAAGAATGACACCCGGATTTGCTTTGCGTGCAGGTATGCGGCAAATGCGGCAAGCAGAACCGCAAAGGTGAATGCACTCATGCAGGTTCGCGTAAAGACAGTGGGACGAATCAGACATGACAGCAGCGTAATAATGCCAAATCTTGCCGCCTGCAGAGCAGTAAGAAAAAGAACAATTACAAGGATAGTTCTGCATTTACCGGCTGTGCCCATTCTCTTTCCCCTCTTCCGCTGTTACTGCGCCAGCTTCGATAGCTCGAAGAGCGTATTCATGCATTCAATCGGCGTAAGAGTATTGACGTCGAGCGTTTTGAGCCTGTCCATAATTTCGGACTCGTTCGGCGGAGTAAGCGCGATCTGCATCGGCTCGGCATCGTCGTCCGGGCGCTTCATGCGGCTTTTCGGCATGGAAACATCTTTGCCGGAATCCAGCTCGGCCAGAATCTGCTTGGCGCGGGTAATGACCTTATTCGGCACCCCCGCAAGCTTGGCAACCTCGATGCCGTAGCTGTCGTCCGCTCCGCCGCGGATGATGCGGCGCAGAAACGTAATATCGTCTCCGCGCTTCTTCACGGCGATATTGTAGTTTTTCACGCCGGAGATCAGCTCTTCCAGTTCGGTAAGTTCATGGTAATGTGTGGCGAAAAGCGTTTTTGCACCAAGCTGTTTCTTGTCCGCGACAAATTCCAGCACAGCGCGGGCAATGCTCATGCCGTCGAAGGTGGAAGTGCCGCGGCCGATTTCATCGAGAATCAGGAGACTGTCCGCCGTGGCGTTTTTCACGATGTCGGCAACCTCGGCCATTTCGACCATAAAAGTGGACTGGCCGGCCGCGAGATCATCCGACGCGCCGACTCGGGTGAAAATGGCGTCGGTAATGCCGACTTCGGCGCTGGACGCCGGCACAAAGCAGCCGATCTGCGCCATAATAACAATGAGTGCAATCTGCCGCATATAGGTCGATTTACCGGCCATATTCGGGCCTGTAATGATTGCAACCCGGTTTTCATCCTTATCGAGAATGACGTCATTCGGAACAAAAGGCTCCTCGAGAAGCGCTTCCACAACAGGGTGGCGGCTTTCTTTCAGAACGATTTTGCCGTTGAGGTTCACAACTGGGCGCGTATAGTTCCGGTCGACGGAAACCTGAGCGAAGGAAAGAAGGACATCCAGCCGGGCCACAGCCTGCGCCGTTCTCTGCACGCGGTTCATCTGATCCGCAGCCTGTTTGCGGACGGAATCGAACAGCTCGTATTCCAGCTGAACGGATTTATCGTGCGCGCCTAAAATGCGGCCTTCCAGCTCTTTGAGTTCCGGCGTGATGAACCGCTCGCAGTTCGTAAGGGTCTGCTTGCGGATATATTCCGGAGGAGCCTGATCTTTGTAGGCGTTTGCGATTTCTATGTAATAACCGAAAACCCGGTTGTAGCCGACTTTCAGCTTGGGGATTCCCGTTCTCTCGCGCTCCTGCGCTTCGATTTTGGCGATGACTCCGCGGCCGTCGCTCATGTCACCCTTCAGAAGGTCTAGCTCTTCATTGAACCCGGGTTTGATGATTCCGCCCTCGCGGATGGAGAACGGCGGTTCTTCCACAATTGCCCGGTCAATGAGGCTGCGAACGTCCTCGAGGCTGTCGATCTCCTGATGGATTCGGTTCAGCAAATCGGATTTGCTGTCTTTCAGAAGAGCTTTCAGAGCCGGCAGGCGTCCCGCCGCGTCAGACAGGCTGCGAAGCTCGCGCCCGTTGGCAGAGCCGTAAACAATACGTGACATGAGGCGCTCCAGGTCGTGGATTCCGGTCAGCTGTTCAGAAAGGCCGTCACGAAGGATGCTGTCTTTGGTGAGCTCTTCCACCGCGTTTAAACGGCGGCTGATTTGTGCCGGGTTCAGAAGCGGACGCTCCACCCAGCTGCGGATAAGGCGCTTTCCCATGGCGGTGCGGGTGCGGTCCAGCACCCAGAGAAGCGTGCCGCGCTTTTCTTTGCTGCGCATGGTTTCCAGCAGTTCAAGATTCCGCCTTGTGGTAAGGTTCAGCTTCATATACTGCGCACCGCTGTAGAGGTCGATGGAGTCCATGCTCTCAAGGCCGGAACGCTCGGTTTCCTTTAAATAGCCGAGAAGCGCGCCGAGGGCGGCGGTAATTTCGGGCTTATCGGAAAGATTCAGTTCTTCCGGAGTCTTATGGAACTGTTCCGACACGGCGGACACCACGGATGAAGCATTGAACTGATCGTCATCCAGAAGTTCGAGGCTGGCGCAAAGACGGTCTTTGATGAACTTCGGCAGACTGTTCAGATCAAGCGCGCCCTGACTGATGAGGATTTCGCTTGGAGAGTACCTGGCAAGTTCGTTTTGAAGCTGTTCGGTCAGCGCCGCGGCGTTCTTCGCGGCGAGAGTTGTCGCGTGAAGCTCGCCGGTGGAAACATCTGCAAAACAGACGCCGGCGCGGTTATCCTGAACAAAAAGTGAGCAGATAAAATTGTTTTTTGTTTCGTCCAGCATGCTGCTTTCGAGCACCGTGCCGGGCGTGATGACACGGATGATGTCCCGCTTGACAAGTCCCTTTGCAAGGGCGGGGTCTTCCATCTGCTCGCAGATGGCAACCTTATAGCCTTTTGCAATCAGACGGGCCACATAAGACTCATAGCTGTGGAACGGTATTCCACACATGGGGGCGCGTTCTTCCTGCCCGCAGTCGCGGCCTGTCAGCGTAAGCTCCAGCTCGCGGGAAACCAGTTTCGCATCGTCGTAAAACATTTCGTAAAAATCGCCGAGGCGGAAAAACAGGATGGTATCCGGGTATTGCTTTTTCATTTCAAAGTACTGTTGCATCATTGGGGAAAGGGCCGCCAAATTTACCGCCTCCGCTTACTTTTATCAATATCAGTCAGAAAGATTTTCGTTTAGTGGCATCCGCCGCAGGACGAGCAGTTGCCGCCGCAGGAATGTTCTTCATAGTCTGCAGTATCGGGGTCTTCACCGTTTGCGCTCTGCTCAATGATGGCGTTGACACGGCGCATCAGGACCTCGAAATCGCCTTTCGCCTGATTGTAGGCGTCCATGTGGGGATTCTTCATAATAGACATATAAACCGCATTCATTTCCTGCTGGTAAACTTTTACCTTGTCTTCATCGCGTTCCTGTTTCTGGAGTTCGTTTTCCAGAGACATGCGCTTCAAGTTATACTGGCCGATTAAATTCTGCAGTTCCTTGTCGTCGTCCGCGTTCTGAATGGCAAGACGCATCTTTAAATAGCGTTCGTCCTTTTGAATTTCCTTGCCGATTTCCCTTGCCTGCTCAATAATATCCATTGAAATTCTCCTTAAATTCTATTTTTCATATAATATTGATTTAGAAAACGAGTTCACCGTCTAAAACCCAGTTGCGCGCCGAAGTGATTTTTACATCGGCGAAATTGCCGATATTCTCCGTGCTGCCAGGGAAGTTTACGATGACGTTGCTGTCTGTCCTGCCGGTGAAAAGGCCGGTTTTCGGATTTTGCTCCTCAACCAGAACGCGGTGCGTTTTGCCAACTTCTCCTGCGCAGCGCACAGCGGAGATTTTTTCCTGCTCGGCGCAGAGCTCCTGAAACCACCTTGACTTTTCCTCCGCCGGAATCGGGTCCGGAAGCTGCGCCGCCCGGGTACCCTCGCGCGGTGAATAGATAAATGTAAACAGCGAAGTGAAGCCGACCTCGCGGATTAAATCGACGGTTTCACGGAACTCCTCATAGGTTTCCCCAGGAAAGCCGACAATAATATCGGTTGTAAGCGAAAGATCCGGAATCGTCTTTTTCGCGTATTCCACAAGCTCAAGATATTTTTCCCTAGTATACCCACGGTTCATCGCTTTGAGAACCCGGTTGCTTCCGGACTGAACCGGAAGATGCAGATGATGGCTGATATGCCTGCCGGCCGCCATGGTATCGAGCAATTCATGCGTGGCATCCTTTGGATGGGACGTCATAAAACGAAGGCGGTAATCGCCGTCCACCGCGTCGAGCCTGCGAAGCAGCGCGGAAAAGCTGACGGGAGTTTCGAGCTTTTTGCCGTAAGAATTCACGTTCTGCCCGAGAAGCGTAATATCTTTATACCCATCGGCGACAAGGCCGCTGAACTCTTCAAAAATGGCGTCCGGTTCTCGGCTGCGTTCCCTGCCGCGGACATATGGCACAATGCAGTAGGAACAGAAATTGTCGCAACCGTACATGACTGTGAGCCATGCGCGGATACTGCCGTCGCGGCGGACAGGCAGTCCTTCGACAATTCTCGCGTCTTCCTGTTCGTCGCCCCGCTCGAACACGCGGCGGCTCTCTGTTAAAGCCGTCCAAAACAGCTCCGGAAAACGATGGAGCACATGCGTGCCGAACACCAGCCCAACAAACGGAAATTTCCGGCGGATATGCTCGGAAGCCGTCTTTTCTTCCATCATGCAGCCGCAGACCGCAACGATCAGCGACGGATGGCGGCGCTTTAAATCCTTAAGAGCGCCTACGTTGCCGAACACCCTGTTTTCCGCATGGCCGCGCACCGCGCAGGTATTGAACAGAATAAAATCGGCCTGTTCCTCGTCTTCCGTAAACGAAAATCCCATCTGCGCAAGCAGGCCCTTGATTTTTTCGCTGTCCGCCACATTCTGCTGGCATCCATAGGTACGAACCAGTGCCATTGGGACGGCGCCGCGTTTACGAACCGCCATGATCTTTGCGGTCTCTTCCAGATAAAAAGCCTGCGGATGCTCCGGCTCAGGCAGGCGTTCCGGGTTATTTACTGCCAAATGGAAATTCCCCCATTATTTTTTGGTTTACAAATTATTATAGCATAGCAGTTTCGGCACTGCAAGGAAAAACGGGTTCATAATCTTACGGTAATCCACTGTTATTTTACCGGCTGCAGCATACATTCATACTGCCATAATGAATGCCGCAGGGAATTGTAGTTGAAACAGTTCAAGGATGTTCAACAACTCATCTTATTATAGATATGGATACGATTACCTACGCGGCTGCCGGCCGATTGCCTCGATAGATTCCTGCGGAGTGAGATTATGGGACATAATCTGAATGGTTTTGCCGCTAATATGCAGGATATTGACGCACGTATTTTTCAGAATCGTTTTTCCCGTGCCGATTTCATGGTTTGACAAGACGGCGAGCACTGCGTTAATTAATGCGCCGTGCGACACTATGATCAGATTTTTGCCGAAATTTCCGCTGCCGTACCGGTACAGCGCATTAATGGCGCGGCCGGTAAGGTGATCCCAGTTTTCCATCTCGCTGTTTTTTCTGGACACATTGACCCGCTTCATTTCTTCCGGGGTAAGGCCGGACAGTTTGCCGAAGTCCCTCTCGATAAAATCCGCGTCCACAATCACCTCCGGATTGCCGGTATGCGACGCGATAATTTCCGCGGTTCGTTTTGCCCGTACCAGAGGGCTTGTGATAATTTTATCAATTGAAACCGACTGAAAAGCCTGCCCGCAGATTTCTGCCTGCCGGATGCCGTTCTCGTTGAGTTCAATGTCTTCAAGGCCCTGAAGCCGGCCCTGCCTGTTCCAGTCTGTCTCTCCGTGCCGTATGAAATAGATTGTCATTTGATTACTCCGTTTTGTAAAATAAGAACAGGTTCTAATATACTATACTATTTAGAAAAAGGGAACAGCAAGTTATTCCGCTGTATTTTTACCTATTGACAAAGAATCAATTTTTGCTTATGATAGCATATAGATAGTTCTCAATATTGATGTATTTATATTCAGGAACAGAAGGTCTTTCCATGAAAAACAATTATGCTGACTATGCCATGCTTTTTAAGGCGCTTTCGGATGAAACAAGGCTTAAGATTATTGATATGCTCTCCTGCGGAGAGCTTTGCGCCTGCGATATTTTAAAATCCTTCCCCATCACTCAGCCAACCCTCTCCTATCACATGAAAATACTGACGGAATGTGGAATTGTAAACGCAGTTCGCGAAGGCGCCTGGATGCACTATACGATCAACCAGGAAATTGCGGATAGTATTTTAGAGTACTGGAAACACATTACCAGCCCGAAAAGCGACTGTATCTGCCATACCCTTTTGGGAAAGAAACAAGACTGCGAATAACCTTTTCAGCCTTTTTTCATAGTATAAATATAGAATATTTTCTATATCATAGAAATTTATTTATAAGGAGCTGTTTTCTCATGAGTAAAATGGAAATTTACGATCCCGCCATGTGCTGTTCGACCGGCGTATGCGGCCCTTCCGTCAATCCGGAACTGATTCGGGTTGCCGCTGTAATAGAAAACCTGAAGAAAACGGGAATTGAAGTGAAAAGGCACAACCTTTCCTCCGTACCGCAGGATTTTGTGAACAACACAGAAATCAGCAAAGAATTAAACGGCAAGGGGGCGGATGTTCTGCCAATTACGCTCGTTGACGGGAAAATCATAAAGGAATCCGTGTACCCGACAAACGAAGAGTTCGCAGCATATCTCGGAGTTGATCTTGACAAAATTCAGTCGATCCCGGTTAAGACCAAAGTCCGCAAATGCAGCTGCGGCCCGAACGGGTGCTGTTAAAAGGATACAACTATGAAAATAAAGCGATATGATCCCACTGAAACATCATCGACAAAATATCTGTTTTTCACCGGCAAAGGCGGCGTCGGGAAAACGTCGATTGCCTGCGCTACCGCTGTTTCACTTGCAGATTCCGGAAAAAAAGTACTGCTCGTGAGCACCGACCCGGCATCTAATCTTCAGGATGTATTCGGTCTGAAACTTAATAACAAAGGTACAGCTATAAAAGAGGTTCCGGGTCTTATTGTTGCGAACCTCGATCCGTTGACTGCCGCGGCGGAATACCGCGAGTCTGTGGTTGGCCCATACCGGGGAAAGCTGCCGGATTCCGTACTTCAAAACATGGAAGAACAGCTTTCGGGTTCCTGCACGGTGGAGATTGCGGCATTCAATGAATTCTCCGCATTTCTGACCGACGATGAAAAGGCCGCCGAATTTGACCACATCATTTTTGACACAGCCCCCACCGGGCACACGCTTCGCATGCTCCAGCTTCCGTCCGCATGGAGCGGTTTTATCAGCGAAAGCAAACACGGGGCGTCATGCCTTGGGCAGCTTTCCGGTCTGGACAGCAAAAAGGCTGTTTATAAAAAGGCTGTTGAAACTCTCGCAGACGGCAGCCTTACGACGCTCGTGCTTGTAACAAGACCGGAAACCGCGCCGATTCTCGAAGCTCAAAGGGCTTCCGAAGAGCTAGGAGCACTGGAGATCAATCATCAAATACTTATCATGAATGGAATTCTGGAATCCTACGACGCGAATGACGGCGTGGAAAGCGCTTTGTTCGAAAAGCAGCAAACCGCATTGGAAAATATGCCGGAAAGCCTTTTGAAGCGCTCCATCACTATGGTACCGCTGCGGGCCTACAATATTACCGGTATAGAGAACGTAAGGAACATGCTGTCCTATTCCGGCAGCGTAACCGGCGGAAGCGCGTCTAAGCATCCCGACGCCTATGAACTTTCAGACATCGTAAATGAAATTTATGATTCAGGCAAAAAGGTTGTCTTTACTATGGGAAAGGGCGGCGTTGGGAAAACGACGGTTGCCGCTGCCATCGCTCTCGGCCTAAGCCGGAAGGGTCAAAAAGTGCGGCTTGCGACCACAGACCCTGCCGACCATTTAAACCTTGTAATGGGGCAGGAAAATGGGATTTCCGTCAGCCATATCGACGAAAAGGGGGAATTGAAAAAATACCAGGAAGAAGTTCTCGCCAAAGCCCGGCAGACCATGTCGGAAGATGATCTTGAATATGTAAAGGAAGACCTTCGTTCTCCATGCACACAGGAAATTGCCGTATTCCGGGCATTTGCGGATATCGTCGCAAAGAGCAGAGAAGAAACTGTTATACTGGACACCGCCCCTACCGGACATACGATTCTTTTGCTGGAATCCACGCAAAGCTATAACCAGCAGATTGAAAACTCCGGCGGCGATGTCTCAGCCGCTGAAAAGGAGCTGCTCCCAAGGTTAAAAAATGCAAAGGAAACGGAAGTTGTCATTGTCACACTTGCGGAAACCACACCGTACTATGAGGCCCAGCGTCTGCTGGACGATTTAAATCGGGCTGGGCTTGCCGTAAAGTGGTGGGTGATCAACGCAAGCTATTCCATGACTGATACCACAAGCGAATTTTTAAAGGCGAAAGCAGCGAATGAATTACAGTGGATTCAAAAAGTCGGTGAAATATCAAAAGGCAAATATGCGGTAATCCCATGGAAACCTTTCGAAGTAAAAGGCGAAAAACTTTTGGAACTGCTTTAAACAAATATTTGGAGGAGAACATATGGAAAAGGCCGGAGGAAAACTATCATTTTTAGACCGATTCTTAACGCTTTGGATTTTTACCGCTATGGCTATTGGCGTCATTCTGGGCAACGTATTCCCCTCTGCGGCGAATGCAATCGGCAATTTGAGCACCGGTACCATATCATGGCCCATCGCGGTGGGGCTAATTCTTATGATGTACCCGCCGCTGGTGAAAGTGAAGTATGAGGAAATCGGCAAAGTTGCAGGCAACAAAAAGGTATTCGGATTTTCTCTTTGGCAGAACTGGGTGATCGGCCCGGTTTTGATGTTTATTCTTGCGGCTGTCTTTCTGCCGGATAAACCGGAATATGCAATCGGCATTATTGTAATCGGCCTTGCGCGCTGCATTGCGATGGTAATCATCTGGAATACGCTCGCAAAAGGCGACAACGAATACTGTGCGGCGCTTGTGGCGTTGAACGCAATCTTTCAGATTCTGCTTTACTCCGTTTATATCTGGTTCTTTGCAACCGTTCTGCCGCAGGCGTTCCATCTTTCCTGGGGCGGCAAAGCAATCCATGTTTCGATGCTGGACATCGCGCGCAGCGTGCTGTTTTACCTTGGAATTCCCTTTGCAGCGGGAATTATCACACGCTTTGCAATCTTACGCCTTAAGGGAAAAGAATGGCTGAACACGGCCTTTATTCCGAAAATTTCTCCGCTTGCCCTTATTTCTCTGCTTTACACGATCGTGATTATGTTCATGCTGAAAGGGAAATATATTGTGGAGCTTCCTTTGGACGTAGTACAGATTGCAATCCCGCTGCTTCTTTACTTCACGCTGATGTTCCTGATCAGTTTCTTTATCTCCTACAAGGGCAAATTTCAGTATGACCAGACTGCCACACTTTCCCTGACCGCAGCAAGCAATAATTTTGAACTGGCAATAGCAGTATCGGTCGCCGTTTTCGGGATTGGTTCCGGTCAGGCGTTCGCCGCTGTTATCGGCCCGCTGATTGAGGTGCCGGTAATGATTCTGCTGGTGCGGTTAGCACTTTACTTCAAAAGCAAATTGTTTGATAAGGACGGCTTACCACTGAAAAAGAAATGAGTGCGTCCAAAGAAAGGACATTAGAATGAGCGCAAAACTCAAAGTTGCATTTGTCTGCACTCATAATTCCTGCCGTTCTCAAATGGCCGAAGCCATCTGCAAAATAATCGCAGCCGATATTTTTGAAGCTTACTCGGCGGGCACCGAGGTGAAAAAGGAAATCAATCCGAATGCAGTGGAAACCATTAAAGAGCTTTATGGGGTTGACATGACTCTCAGCCAACGACCAAAACTTTTAGAGGAACTTCCATCGGCTGATATTGTCGTCACCATGGGCTGCGGAGTGCAATGCCCTTACCTTCCCTGCAGGCATCGCGAAGACTGGGGGCTGGAAGACCCAACTGGAAAGCCAAAGGACGATTTTGTGAAAACAGCAAACATTATAAAAGAAAAAATAACTGAATTAATGAATCATATCCCAAAACTTTGACGGAAAAGTGAGGCGTTTTAAGACGCCTCACAAATTTTGCATAATACTTGTATTGAACAACTATTGTATAGCATAATAGTTGTAAGAGGTGGATAATATGAATCAGATGGAAAGCCCGAATCAACTGCGTGAACTGATTCGGGAATTGGAAAGAAAACTCGGAATCTTGCAGGAAACACAGAATGCCTGCTGCAGCGTCACGCTGGCCCAATGCCACGCTTTAGTCGAGATTGGGCGTGCCGGGAGAATCTCTTTGAATGAACTTTCGGACAAATTGGACATTGAAAACAGCTCCATGAGCAGAACCGTGAATAAACTTGTTACAAGTAATTTAGCATCAAGAAACATTGACCCGAATGACAGACGCTATGTGACCATTTCACTGACAGAAAGCGGACTGGAACAATTTCACAAGGTTGAAAAAGACATGAACGCATACTTTCAGAAAATTTATACGGCAATTCCAGAAAACAAACAGAATCAGGTCATGGAAAGTATTCAAATTTTACTGGATGCCATTTCAAAATGCCAACTTTAAAGGAGAACTGCAATGATATTGATACGTCCAATGACGGAAGAAGACTGGCCGGATGTTTCTGAAATATACCGGCAAGGTATTGCAACTGGGAAGGCAACATTTCAATATGAAATACCTTCTTATGGTAAATGGGATTCAGCGCATATTTCAGAATGCAGATTTTCAGCGGTTGAAAACGATCAAGTGCTAGGCTGGGTTTCTCTGTCCAAAGTCAGCAGCCGCCCGGTTTATTCCGGCGTAGCTGAGTTAAGTATCTACATAGCTGCGGGGGCACGGGGAAAAGGACTTGGAGAACAATTATTGAAGCATCTGATTCAGGAATCTGAGAAAGCCGGTTTCTGGCTGCTCCAGTCAGGCATTATGGAAGATAATGAACCGAGCATCAGACTGCATGAGAAATGCGGTTTCCGCCGGGTAGGATTCCGTGAGAGAATCGGCAGGGATATCAATGGCAAATGGCGCAGTACCGTGCTAATGGAGCGAAGAAGCTCTGTCGCGGGTACCGATTGAAAGGAGTGTCTCGCTTTGGAATACATCCTGATGATTTTATTTATTGCCGCTGCGGTAATAGGATTCTTCATACCGAACGATAACAGAAGCGAGGTTATGGAAAAGTACTGCAGAATCGAGTGCAAGCGTGACATTCTGCACAAGCACTGCTGCTGAATACGATTGGAGTGATTGGAATGGGAAGTAAAGAATATTTTAAAGACGTAGCGTCCCAATGGGATACAATGCGCAAAGGTTTCTTTTCGGACGATATTCGGGAAAAAGCCTGTTCTGCCGCAAACGTACATCAAGGTAAAATTGCCGCCGATATCGGCGCGGGAACCGGATTTATTACAGAAGCTCTTTTAAACCACGGTCTAAAAGTAATCGCCGTTGATAATTCCAAAGAAATGCTTGACCAAATGAAAAAGAAATTCGGCTCAAACGGCAATATCGATTATCGACTGGGAGAATCGGAAAAGCTGCCGATTGAGAATGGCGCGGTTGATTATGCAATGGCAAACATGTACTTGCATCATGTGGAAAACCCGCTTTCTGCGATAAAAGAGATGGTTCGAATTCTAAAGCCGGGCGGCAAATTAGTGATTACGGATTTAGATGAGCATCACCATGAATTTTTAAGGACCGAACAGCACGACCGCTGGATGGGCTTTCAGCGCGAAGATATTAAGAACTGGCTCACAGAAGCCGGGCTTAGAAATGCAGCCGTCGATTGCGCCGGTGGGAATTGCTGCTCCGAATCAAAATGCGGATGTGAAAACGCCAGCATCAGTATCTTTGTGGCGTACGGTGAAAAATAATCTGTGTGGGCGATTTTCCTTCCGGAGTGCATTAGGCAGGCACCAGCTACTTAGCCGGTGTCTGCCTCTTTTGTGTACAAAGTGCATGTGCCTGAAAACTAAATACAATTACATGATTACTTTGAAAGGCCTGCATTTTCAGCGAAGAATCAACTTGACAAAGAAAAATATGAATGTTAAAATAGTCAACGTTGATTATACAATGATAACTAAATTAGGAGTGAAACATATGCTAACGCGTTTAGCGGTCTTGGGCTGTCTCATGCAGTGGCCTATGTCTGGATATCAAATTCAACTGATTCTTCAAGTCAGTCAAACCGAGCAGTGGGCGGGGATACTCCCAGGCTCAGTCTATCACGCACTGAAAAAGCTTGAAAAGGAAGGGATGGTTATTCTGAAAGGAACCGAGAAAACAGGAAATCGGTTAAAGTCAATCTATGAAATAACTCCAACCGGGAAAGAAGAATTTGCAAAGTTACTGAAAGAAGCCTGGCAAAAACCATGTCTGCATTTTCCATCAAATATTTATGGTGCATTAAGTTTTTTAGATAATTCACAATTAGAAGAAGTTCTTCCTCTAATTAAGAAACAAATCGATATGTTGAAAGACGAACTGGATGAATGGAATAACGGCGAAATAGCAAAAGCAAGATTTTATAATACAGAATTGCCCGACTACGTGAAAGCTATTTTTGAGAACGGGCGAAAACATATTGAATTGGATATTGAACTTTTGAAAAAGCTGCAAAAAACCTTACCCAAAGAAAAATTAACCGGAGGATTTTATGGAAAACCAAATGATCAGTAAAAAATCACAACGGAATGGCCTTATCGTTGTTACACTCGCAATCTTTACGGATATGCTTGTCTATGGGCTGGTAGTTCCAATTTTGCCGGGATATGCGCTTTCATTGGGAGTATCACAAACAGCAATCGGCTTGCTCTTCGGCAGCTATGCTATTGCCCTTTTTGTGGCGACGCCAATTTTCGGAATACTGTCTGATAAAATCGGTCGTAAAGGGCCGATGCTTTGGGGACTTTTAGGGCTTGCCGGAGCTACTTTACTCTACGCTTTTGCCAAACAATTTTGGATGCTTGTCTTGGCACGTTCCCTTCAAGGTATTTCTGCTGCAATTACATGGACGGCTGGTTTTGCGCTGTTAGCCGATCTCTTTCCATCGCAGGAACGAGGCAAAGTAATGGGCATCGCGTTATCCGGGCAATCGATTGGCACTTTGATTGGGCCCACGGTTGGCGGATGGCTGTATCAGTTTGGTGGTTATAAAGTACCATTTCTTGCTGCAACCGGATTAGCTATTATTGATGGCCTTTTAAGAATTCTGCTGATTAAAGATGTCCCTCACGAAAAGTCGGAAAGCTTACTGTCGTCTTTGAACTTGCTGAAAAATCGCAGACTGCTGATTATTATCGGAGTTGTTATTATTGGGGCATCTATCCCATGTGTTCTTGAGCCAACCCTGCCGTTGCGGCTGCAAAAAGGGATGAATATTTCTTCAGGTGTAACGGGTTTACTCTTTGCAATACCAACATTAGCCTATGCAATAAGCGCGCCGGTAATAGGTTCCTTGTCTCAACGTATTGGGCATTACAAAGCGATGACAGCGGGGATGATATTAGCAGCAATTTGCTTTCCCTTTATCGCTCTTTCAAACACCGCCTGGCTTGTGGCAATCGTCCTTGTTTTTCTTGGTGTCGGAATGGGGACTGCAATTACGCCCTGTTTGCCGGAATTCGCAGAAATTTCCCAGAGGAGCGGCACAAATTCGTTTGGAGCATCTTTTTCCATTTACAATACAGCCTATTCGATAGGCATGATGATTGGCCCAACTCTAGGAGGAATTCTTACAAATTATCTTGGCATCATCTGGTGTTATTCTGTGGTTGCAATTGTTATCCTTGCATATATGCTATTCTTTAATATCTACAATCATCATGCATTGAAAACAGCGTAACAATTTAGAATAGATACCCACTGACAAACCGGTGGTACTTCCGCGGCGTCAAAGGCATGTTCCCTCAGCCCTTCAAAAGGCTGAAAAAATCGTCATTTGCAGTGTATACTTCTCTCCACTGCCCCTGACGCCATAATGTGGTCTTTCTGATAATGTGTAAAATTTGATATTGACCGAATCGGTTTATAGTGATATTCTTGTCATAAACCAATTCGGTTTATTTATTTGTGAGGCGATTTTGTTGGAAAAGTTTTTTAGCTTGCCTATTGAGAAGCAGAATACCATTATTGATGCCGCCCTTTCCATTTTCGGTACTAATGGTTATAAGAAAACATCCGTGAGTGACATAGCGTCCGCAGCCGGAATCTCAAAGGCCATGGTATTTCATTACTTTGGGAATAAAAAATCATTGTATCTCTTTCTATTTGATATGTGTGCTCATACGCTCACAAATGAGATTCATGAAAAGTTCAATAGAAGCGTGACGGATTTCTTCGACAAAATCATGCTTGCGGCGGATATCAAAATTTCAGTGATGAAAAAGCACCCTGCAATTCTCTCATACCTTAACAGCGCGTATTTTGAAACAGACCCAGAAGTGAGAGCAGATTTACAGGCCATTTTTTCAAGTGAAGATGGGGAAAAATTCAGACAGGGATTGATCCTTGACGACATGGATGCATCAAAATTTAAAGACGGTGTTGATCCGAAACTCGTTATGAAGATGCTCACAGGGTTTGCCTATGGATATATGAATATGTCACCGTTAAAAACAGAAACTGATCTTGATACCATATTTAAGAATTTTGAAGACTGCGTCCATATGCTGAAAAACAACCTTTATAAGGAAGAGTACCTTTAATCAACATAATCATTATGCTGGATGAAGCTCTATCTAAATTTATGAAAAACGGGAGGGTCCATTTATGAACGTCATCGAAATCAAAAATCTCACAAAAAGTTATGGCAAATCCAGGGGAATTATCGATATAAATCTAAATGTTGAGCAGGGCGAGGTTTTTGGGTTCATTGGGCCCAACGGAGCAGGCAAATCGACAACGATTCGCACACTGCTCGGGCTGATCTACCCTTCAAGCGGCAGCGCTGTCATCTTTGGCAAAAACTGCACAGAGCACCCCGAGGTAAGGCAGGAAATCGGTTACCTGCCTTCAGAAGTCTTCTATTACGACCATATGCGAGTGATTGATCTGCTCAAATACTCGGCGAGTTTTTATAAAAAAGACTGCACAAAGCGCATCCGGGAACTTGCCGAGATCATGGATTTGGATCTAAAGAAAAGGATTGACGACCTGTCCTTCGGCAATAAGAAAAAAGTCGGCATCGTGCAGGGGCTGCTTCATGAACCGAAACTGATCATCCTTGACGAGCCCACCAGCGGTCTCGACCCGCTGATGCAGCAAAGATTTTTCAAACTTCTTGCAGAGGAAAATAAAAAAGGCGTAACCATCTTTTTTTCTTCCCACATTCTCAGCGAGGTACAAAAAATGTGCAGCCGTGTCGCATTTATCAAGGATGGCAAAATTATGAAGCTTGAAAAGATGAGCGCCCTGCAGGAGAACAGTTATAAAAGGTTCAGCATAGAAACCAAGGCAGCCGCCCCCGAAGATGCCTTTAGGCTCGATGGGGTCAGCAATCTTGAGGTGAATGGAAACGAGGTCAAATTCATTTACAGAGGCAACATCAATACCATAATGCAAAAGATTGCCGAAACCGAACTGCGCAATATTTCCATCGTAGAACCTGACCTTGAGGAAATTTTCCTGCATTATTATGCAAAGGAAGGCTGAACCCGATGAATATGTATCTGTACGAACTCAAGTCTCTGCGTAAGTCCGCAACAATATGGACATGCGTTCTGACTGCGATTGCTGCGCTTTATCTGTCCCTCTACCCCAGCATGACCAGAGACGCGCAGAATTTTCAAAAGCTTTTGGGTGGATATCCGCCGGCTGTGAGGGCAATGTTGGGCATTAATCTTGCCTACATCACATCGATATTAGGGTTTTATTCGTTTGCATTTTCGTTTGTCACGCTATGCGGTGCTATTCAGGGCATGCATCTCGGTGCTTCCATCCTGTCCAAGGAATCACGGGAACGAACGGCGGATTTTCTGCTTGTCAAGCCGGTATCACGCATTTCGATTGTCACTGCAAAGCTTCTGGCAGCGCTCACCATATTCATTGCTACTGACATAGTTTATTACGCAGCGTCATTTGCGATTACGAACACCGTCAAAATGTCCGATTTCAGCGGCAAACTGTTTTTTATGATCAATCTCACGTTATTTTTCCTGCAGGTTATCTTCTTTTCGCTTGGTATCGTCATTTCGGTGTTCTTTCAAAAGCTCAAAAGTACACTTCCTATTTCATTAGGCGTCGTTTTCGGATTTTACATGATCGGCGCATTGGTCGCCGCCGGTAGCAGCAATGAGACAGCCCGTTATCTCTCTCCATTCAAATATTTTGATATTTCCTACATTCTTCAGCATTCGGCGTATGAGGCACCCTATATGTTAACCGGGGCGGCCGTTGTAATCATTGCCATATTCGTCACCTATATCATCTATATGAAAAAGGATATTCACGCCGTGGGCTAAATAGATTGAGGAGTTTGACTATGAATATATTTTTCAGAGAAATGAAAGCAAACCGAAAAGCCCTGATCATCTGGTGCGCCTGCATGATTATCGGAGTAATAAGCGGTATGGCCAAATATACGGCGTATTCTTCCGGCGGAACAAGCAGTCAGGTGATCAAAGACTTGCCGCAGTCCATAAAAGCATTATTCGGGATGGGTTCCCTGGACGTCACGACAATGAGCGGCTTTTTTGCATTTCTGTTTCTTTATTTAGCAGTTGCAGCCGCTATCCATGCAGCAATTTTGGGCAGCGGCATTCTTGCGAAGGAAGAACGTGACAAGACGACTGAATTTTTGGTAGTGAAACCGGTATCCAGATTTTCCATTGTTACTTCCAAACTTTCAGCCGCCTTTGTAAATATCGTTATTCTCAACATAGTTACCATGGTTACTTCCATCGGAATGGTGGCTGCATATAACAAGGGAAAAGATATTACCGGTGAAATCGTTGTATTTTTCCTGAGCATGCTCGTTATTCAGCTGATCTTCCTGTCGCTCGGAGCTCTGCTCTCGGCTTTTATGAGGAATTCGAAGGGCGCGGGTTCCATTGCCTCCAGTACCGTAATTGGAGCATATATTATCAGCGCAATAACAAACTTCAACGACCGCCTAAATGCTTTGAATGTGCTTTCGCCTTTCAAATATTTCAGCTATAACCGCATCATTGCAGGCAACGGCCTGAGCCCCGGCATCGTGGCACTCTCCATTATCCTGGTTGCTGTCTTTACCGCATCCACCTACTTCTTTTATGAAAAGAGGGACTTAAACGTCTGAAGAAGCATTTCAATGTGCTAATTCTTTGAATGTATTAAGCTTCATATGTTACTCAATAAAACATCCTTTTGTTTTTCATGCGGTTTACAGACCTGCATCTATTTAACAAAAGGATGTTTTATTGCACCTGATTTTTATTCTCACCAGCATAGCTTAAGGATTATTTTCGCTTAGGCTACATCGGGATAAGCATTATGGGTACAACGATGACCTACTTATCACTCTTCATTTCTTCAAATCTCGCCTTTGTTTGTCATTCTAAGTTGATGTCAAAATTGCTTTTTATATAACTTCCGTATATATTGTAAATAGAGAAGTCCAACGATTTGAAAACATCTTCATAAAATCTTAAGACTTTCATAAGAAAATAGACAGGCTCACTTTTGTCCTTTGCCTTATAATTATCATGGAAGTTTAGCGGAAAAAGGAGTGATAACCCGTATGGAAGCTGAAATCTTAGTAGTAGACGATGAGCAGGCCATAGCGGATTTAGTGGAAGTATACTTAAGCAACGAAGGATTCACCGTACATAAATTTTATAACGGTGAAGATGCCATTCAGAGTGTAGAATCGCAGCAAATTGATCTTGCGATTCTTGATGTAATGCTGCCGGATATCAGCGGGTTTGATCTTTGCCGGCGGATCCGGGAAAAACACAATTTCCCCGTTATTATGTTGACGGCAAAAGAGGATGAAATGGATAAAATCACCGGTCTGACGCTCGGGGCAGACGATTATGTTACAAAGCCGTTTCAACCTCTGGAACTCGTCGCCCGCGTCAAAGCGCAGCTTCGAAGGTTCACCCGATACAATTCCAGTGAACCGGATCGGGAAGAATCTATTCTTTCTTTTTCCGGTTTGATTTTGAATCAAGATACACACGAATGCACCCTTAATGAAAGGCCGCTGTCCCTAACGCCAACGGAATTTTCAATTTTATGGGTTCTCAGCTTGAATCGCGGTCATGTGGTAAGTTCGGAAAAACTGTTCCGGGATATTTGGGGTGAAAAATACTACAGCAACAGCAACAACACAGTAATGGTGCACATTCGGCATCTGCGCGAGAAAATGAACGATTCCGCAGAGCATCCCAAATACATCAAGACCGTATGGGGGGTCGGCTATAAAATTGAAAAGTAAATCAAATACGGCAGTAAAAACACTTCTGGTCGTAGCAGCTTCTATCTTTTTGAGCTTTTGTGCTTTATATCTTCTGGACACCGGAATCACCGACCATATGTTTGGCGACTGGTTCAAAGATACGTTTATCATAGAGCACACGCGTACCTATCAGGGCATTCCCGGTGCTGTTGTTGACACGCGGCTCGATTGGCTTGCCGTGAAAGAATTTATCTGTGTTGCATCCATTTGCGCAGTCGCAGCCATAGCCCTTATATGCTGCCTGATCTATTTCGGTTCCGCAAAAAAAACAGCCAGACAAATCATGCACCAAATATCAGATGTAATGCGGCAGGTTCTTGAGTCGGATCAAACTCTGCCTACCTTGCCAAATGGATACGAAGAATTCAAATTTCAACTGATGCAGTTGAAAGAGATGGAACAGCACAGCCGCCAGCTTGCTCAGGCTGAAATGCAGCGAAAGAACGACCTGATTACTTATCTTGCACATGACCTCAAGACGCCGTTGGCATCCGTGATCGGATACCTCTGTCTTTTGAATGAAGCACCGGACATGCCGGAAAAACAAAAAGAAAAATACACTGATGTTGCTCTGCAAAAAGCATACCGGCTGGAAGTACTCATCAACGAATTTTTCGATATAACCCGTTTTAACTTACAGTCTCTTGTGCTGAATAAGAGCAAAGTCAACCTTTCTTTGATGCTCCGGCAGATGGCGGACGAATTTTACCCCATGCTGGTCCCGAGAGGAAGAAAGGCCACCGTCCATGTGCCGGAAGACCTCACTCTGACGGGAGACGCGGACAAACTGGCCCGAGTCTTCAACAACATCCTCAAAAATGCGATTGCCTACAGCTTCGAGAACAGCATAATTGATATTTCAGCAATCCAACGGAATAATAATATTGTAATTACCTTTACAGACCACGGAGAACCGATTCCGCCGCAAAAGCTGGATACGATTTTCGAAAAATTCTATCGTCTGGACTCATCCCGTTCTTCCAACACCGGAGGCGCAGGTCTCGGCCTCGCCATTGCAAAAGAAATCGTGACGGCCCACAACGGTACGATCACAGCGGAGAGCAATTCGGAACGCACCATATTTACGGTGGAGCTTCCGTCATAAGAGAATCTTAAGAGATTTCTAAGATAGACTTTCAACATTGCAGGCGAACTTGCAGTTAAATAAAGGTAACAAAAATCAAGGAGCTGTTTTACAGTTGCATTACAGAAAGAAAAGATCCCGTTACCTGTTCATTATTTTGATTGCGGTTATCTCCGCTGCGATATTCAAATTCGGCCCGCCTATTCTTAACAGCCTGCAGGAAAAGGCAAACGGAGCCATCAATGTCACTCAACCCGTTGATTCTGGTTCGTCCCTTACTCTGATACCACAAAACCCTGACACACCTATTTTGATTGATAAGGAAAACCTGCACAGCCCTTGTGCGATTCTTGTCCGTCTGAGCGATAAGGCTGTGCTAATGCAGAAGCAGAATGACGAAAAGATTTACCCCGCTTCGCTGACAAAAATGATGACGGCAATCGTAGCGATTGAAACCCTGCCGGATCTGCAAAAAAAGGTCCAACTTTCCTCATCTATTTTTCAACCGCTTTATAAATCCGACGCTTCCATGGCAGGGTTTCAGCCCGGAGAAAAAGTCCAGGTGCTCGATCTTATATATGGTGCTTTGCTGCCGAGCGGTGCGGAGTGCTGCATTGGTCTTGCAGATGATATTGCCGGCTCGGAACAAAATTTTGTAGAAAAAATGAATCAAAAAGCGAAACAGCTTGGTATGAGCAACACCCATTTTGCAAACTCGACCGGGCTGCAAAGCGAAAATCACTACACAACGGTGAAAGATTTGTCAATTCTTCTCAGTTATGCGCTCCAAAATAAAACATTCCGGAAAATTTTCACGTCATCCCGCCATTCTACAGCAGCCACCAATAAACACCCGGACGGCATTACCTTTACCAGCACCCTGTCCCAAAACCTAAAGGATCATACACTCCCGGGCGGAGAAATTCTCGGTGGCAAAACGGGATACACCGAAGAGGCCGGACTTTGCCTCGCCAGCCTTGCCAAAATATATGGGAAGGAATACATTCTCGTTACTGCCGGCGCAAAAGGGGACCACGAAACTGAACAGTACGATATTGACGATGCACGTGAAGTCTATAAAGAATTAAATTAGAAAGCTATGCTTTATTTGAATGCAGACACAAAATTCCGCCTATCTAAGGGCGGAATTTTCATATTACAAGAAAACATAAGGGGTTTGGTAAGAACATATTACAATATAGCCTGCTTGATTTCGGTAAGATGGAATTACCGAATCGGGCAGGACAGTGTCAAGAGCTATCCCTATCCATGAATCCGTAAAATGGGCAAAAAAGGACAATCTTTCGATTGTCCATAAAATCCAATGGATTATTTGATAAATACTCGCACAATAAAGAATACAACGATTAGCCATATTAATACAATTGGCAAGGCATAATACCATTTCTTTGGTTTACCATTTGCCCATAAGTTTTCGGATTCCATCCGGCACTGTTCCATAATCTCTTTGGGTACTCGGATTCATTTTCGGTATTGCTGACATGCTCAAAGGAACAATGACTACAATTGATTATAACGGAAAATTCGTTGTTCAGCTGATGGAGAATTACAGTGATAGAAAAGCCGCAAATCTATTTGAGGCGTTTGGGAAAGTTTTTATCCATATGTTATCCGACGTGAACACACCAGAAGGCTTGCCAGTTCCTTTTATGACTCTTTTTAATAAACTACAAATTGGCTCTATTGGCGAAGAAAAACTGAACATAGCCGAATTAGTCAAGAGTATGTATGGACAAGGATACGATTTCCGACATTTCTGC
This sequence comes from Caproicibacter sp., assembly GCA_036260805.1. Classification (GTDB taxonomy): domain Bacteria; phylum Bacillota; class Clostridia; order Oscillospirales; family Acutalibacteraceae; genus Thermocaproicibacter. Next base: position 7,398 of record DATALZ010000028.1, on the reverse strand, counting down.
GCAATGTCGATTCCAGTAATGATTATCGAAGTCGTTGTTCGTGTCTCATATTTTATTAAACGGCTTGCCGAGGGACATTCGTTTTCTGATGCAATTCCTGTGGGGCTTAATCATGAGAAGAGACCGAAGTTACCGTGCTGCCCGTCCAATTCTTTCGACTCGCCGGTGTTGGGATATTACAACTTGTAAGATACCTTGCAATTCCTGTTGGAGTCTTCCCTTCAAGAAACAGCTGATAAATTAGCCGGACAATTTTGGCCTGCTCTTCCACGATCTGCGGTAATCCGTCCGGGCCTTTCTCATAACCAAGGAACGCCTTGTATGGCAAATTGATTTTGCCGTCGGCAAACCTCTTTCGTTGGCCCCATGTTGTGTTTAAGGAAATATTTCTCGATTCTTCCTGCCTTCGGACTTCCCGTTTGATACAATTTAGCGATTTCCCCACCTTTCGCTAAATTGTATCAAATTCTGGAAATGGAGTTTCACATTGTATGTATGGACAAATATAAAATGCACGACAAAACCAGTTTTTCATTACATTGAAAAACGCAGATAAAATGATTCTATTCAAAGTATTTTTTTACCAGTGACACCATAAAGGCGCTCATAATACTTATTCCTAATAGTCCCTCGATACAAACGAATAATTTGCCTAACCCCGTCGGTGAAATATCTCCATAACCGATTGTTGTAAAAGTAATCACAGAAAAATACAAGCAGTTAAAAAATTCTAATTTTCTATTCTGATTACTGATACTAAAATAGCAATTGCAATAAATAAAGCTAAATCCAATTATAGTAAAGAAAAGATACATAATCCATCTACTAGGTTTGCAAAAACCGCCAGTAATCTTGATTAATATTCTCTGGAACTGGTTTTTGCAATTAATTATATTTTTATTGTAAATGAGCGTATTTTTTACTGGATTATATCTACTAATATCTGTACTATTAAGTATAAATTCATATGTATCATTTATTTCATGGTCATCCTCTTTATCATCAAGAAATTTTTGAAAAGCCCAATCCAGATCAACTTCTTTTATCTTTAAAAACCTTTTATATTTCAAATTATTAAGTTCAATCTGACTTATATTTATTGTTTTCCCTTTATATTGACTGCTTCCAGTTTCTAAATGTTCTATTCTGTTTTTATAAACATAGCTGGATGTTTCTAGAATTGCATTATTAATCTCGAAGATCCTAAATATTGATCCATATGCTGAAAAATCGAATTTGTCGTTTTGCAAAACTAATGAATTTATATTACTATTAGATATCGAAACATCTGCAATAGGATTATTTTGACCATATATCATGAGCGATTTCATAAAAACACAATTTTCGATAACTATTTCAGCCGCATTCATAATAACGACCTTACAGTTAAATACACAATCCATTATCTTGATTTCATTAGTGTCTTCAATATTTAAATGATCCATATTGAAATATAGTAATTTGAAGTCAATTTTATCAACGAATATTCTATTTTCCGTGGAGTCATAATGGATATAAAATTGCTTAAAAGTAGTTAAATCTTCACCATATACCTTTATTTTCAGCCCATCTATATTCTTACAAGTTATTTCAGATAACTGTGTATATGAAGAATCTATATAGTCATTAAATTTTTTATAACTATCTATTTTGTTGCTATTAAATATATTTCGTAATGATAACATTATATACGCCTCATTAAATCAAATATAACAATTATGTATTAAAAATAGTGCCTATTCGACTAATTAAAGTCTCTACATCTTCTGGACAAAGGGAGCGCATCCTACGCCAATTTAGCAGCGATCTTTGCATAATTAATTTTCTACCATTATATGGGTGACAATAATAATTATTTAGTTTTGTAAATGGTATAAAATACTTTTCTTTAGGATTAGGCTCTTGACGAACATCCTGCCAGCTCCACTCTGTAGGTAATGTCTGCCCTGCAAGAGCAATAACTTCCACTTCTTGATAAAAGTTTTCAGCCATAAACTTTTTATTATTAGTAAGTGAGTCATTCACACGATTTTCTAAATTGTTTAATCGAATTCGTCTATTCTCATCCCCATCTCTATCTACTAATAATAAATATAAATCAACCATTGGATACATTGATATGATATGCGATATATTATCATAATTCATGCATTGGGATAATCCCGTTAATCTTGGATTACGGCAAACTCTAACATTTGCCCTATGATTTATCTCTTGAAAAATTTTTTCAACAAGTGGTTTTAATATGTGTTCATCCTTTGTAAAGTCTTCAGGAATAATCAAAACATTATAGCTCATTCGTTAGAGTCCTCACTTTGAGTTTTCATAAATTCTATGGAGTCTTCGAACCAACCAGAAGCGAATAATTCCGCATAGTCTATGTTTTGTAAGACGTTATTAATCTGAGGTAATTTCAAAATTGATTTAGCATTCGACGATTTTTCAATATCATCATAATATATTAAATATGCATTTTTTTTGGCTTCTTCATTTAAATAACCTAAGAGTAAAGGGGAATGAGAAGATAGAATTATTTGTAATCCACGTTGATTGCATCTTTCTTCGAACAATTCTACTAGTAATTTAATTCTAGATGGATGTATTCCATTTTCAATCTCTTCAAAAAAATAAAGCATTGTTTCATCTGAAGAAAACAGAGCCGAAACTATTCCTAAAAATCGTAATGTTCCATCAGATGCACTATATGCAGATAAGGATTTTCCATTTTTATCTATTAAATCAACAATGACTTTTCCTAAATTATCTGTTGCAAAATTAAAATCCATTACATCTTGAGGTGTGAGTTCAGAAATCCAATCTAATAACGCTTGCTTTTCATTGCTCTTTTCACAAATATATTTGATTACAGATGAAAGATTTTCACCTTTATCGCTTAATGTTACAACACCTGGAAATGACGGCTGTCTCATAGCATCTGGCGATAAATCAAAAAATCTCATATGCAATAACAAACTAACAAATGGTGTAACAAACTTCTTTATAGATTCATTAATATCATCACGGTTTAAGAACTGCGTAAGAATGGGGGTATCATTTCTAAATGCTATATCTGAATTTTTTCCTTGGCCCATTTTCGTCCTACACCGACAAGTAATAGAATCAGAGTTACTACCTAATTCTTCAGTATGTGGATGTGTATTATACACATATGAACCACACCCATCTATAATCAAAACTTCTTTAGTAATTTTTGGGGTGTAGTTTTTTGTTTTATCAATAGCGATTTCAATTGTATATTCACCATTAATAGATTTCTTAGGGTTTTTATTTATTGTCGTTTTTATATATGAGAATTTAACACTCAAACTGCACCGATCTGTATTGGCATATTTGTTTATCATTTCTTTTGTTCCGCCACGAATGCCTTTCCATTGCAAAAAGCCTCCATCACCCCATTTTTCACCTATGACTTCAGCTAAAGAATAACCCCTAGCAATACCATGAAGTAATTTAAAGGCCTCCTTAAAATTACTTTTTCCACTTGCATTCATACCTATTAATGTCGTAATTGAATGTAAGTCTATTTGTAAATTCTTATAATTTTTGAAGTTTTTTACAGTTACACTTTTTATCAAAATGTCCAACCCCTTTGTCTGGTTTTTTGAAATAGTTTTCACCTATAATTTTATATACAAGAACCGTAATGGTATACTGAACTTGTAACACTCCTGCTAAATGCATTACAATATCTAAAAAGAGTACTCCATGCAAGCAATTACTGTTTTATTTGGTTAGTATGTTATACCCAATTCATACAAAATCTAAAAAGTCAGTACATTGTAGTACTGGTCTAAATTTTATCTTACTATTCTATAAATACATTATCATCTTTTTTAGTAATGTCAATAAGATAATAGATAAAATTACTAAAATGATCTCCACTCAATCTTTGGGATAAAAATGACTCTAATAACACTGATTGATACCAATTCAATATGACTCAGAGTCTTAAGCATCAATTCATACGGCATCGAATCGATATGACCTGTTTGCTCGACCAGCCGCATCAGCTCTTTCGCCCGATAGGATTTCAGCAAATCACTGCCATTTGCAGCCTGCTGTAATTCAGGCAAATATCGGTCGTACTCATCCACTAACCGATTCCAAGCCTGAATGAACATCTGCTCCGGGAGGGCATCGGGAATTCTTAAATCATTACAACAAGTATCCGGTCCATTCGGAGTAAACCTGCCTTCTCGATATTTCGGGCAGCACCAATAATATTCCCCCATTTCAGCTAAGCGCTTTGACTGTCTTCGCACCAAAGGACGTCCGCATTCGGCGCAGATTATCTTACCGGACATTGGCAACTGCTCGCTGTGAAAATGGTATCGACTCATTTTGTGTTCTCGGATGAATTCTTCCTGACGGGCAAATTCAAGCTGAACACACTCCCACATATCTTTTTCGATAATCGGCGGATGCGTGTTCTCCAAATAAACCTGCGGAAGTTCTCCATTATTTTTGACCCGGTGCTTCGTAAGATGATCGGCGTTAAACGTCTTTTGAAACAGCGTATCCCCCTTCATCTTCTCGTTGGTCAGTATTTTCTTAATTAAGCTACAACTCCATACGGTAAGTCCCTGTTCCGTAGGAATTTTACTTTCGGTCAAATGCTCTGCAATCGTATAGTACCCGTATCCATCCAAAAACTCCTGATAGATTCGCCTGACAACGGCAGCCTGCTCTTCATTGATAACCAGATTGCCGTTTTCATCTTTATCATAGCCAAGGAACTTACCACTCGGAATACTTTTGACATTGCCGCGCTCATATTTCCGATGGATTCCCCATCTTACATTCTCAGATAAGTTCAGGCTTTCGTTTTGTGCTACAGCAGAAATCAAAGTCAGGAGCATCTCTCCCTCATTCCTCAATGTATGGATATTTTCCTTCTCGAAAAATACATCTACATTGAAGGACTTCAATTCCCGAATACTTTTCAGACAGTCCAACGTATTCCGTCCAAAGCGGGATACGCTTTTTGTTATAACCATGTCGATTCTTCCGTCGCGGCAGTCCTGCATCAGACGCAGAAACGCGTCGCGCTTTTTCATACTGGTTCCCGAGATTCCCTCATCGGCGTAGATACCGACAAATATGTAATCGGAGTTTTCTTTGATATAACTTTCATAATAGTTTATCTGTGCAACATAGCTTGACAACTGCTCTTCGCTGCCCGACGAAACACGGCAGTATGCAGCGACGCGCTGTTTGGGCTTTTCGGTTTCCCCTTTTTCACCCTGACTGATATTCGGAAGCGGGTATAAGACGGAAATCTTTCTCGGCCCTCTTTTTTGAACTTTTGGCTCCATCCTGAATCTCCTCAATAACGAACGGTTTTGTAATCGGCATCATGGATTCTGTAATTTTTATCAACGTTTCTTCTGGAATTCGAATGCCTTTACAGGCTGCTTTCGTCTTTTGCAGATAGGTCCCACAAACCCAGTTTACTCTTTTTCCTCTTTCCTCAATGACCCGAATCAAAACGGCCCCGCAATACGGGCATCGGAGTAATCCAGAGTACGGATAAACTTTCTTCTTCCGATGCTCCCGAATTTTCTGCGCGGCTTCCCACCGCCTGCGGCTTACGATCGGTTTATGGTCAAACTTTACATAATATTGGGGACGCTGTCCTTTATTGATAACCTGTCTGCCATTGTCATTAACAAACGATTTTTGTAGTTTGCAATCGCCCATGTATTTCTCGTTTGAAATGATGCGCAGAATTCTATCCGAACTCCAAGGTTTATCAGTGTACGTCGGTACCCCTTGCTCATTGAAATGTTCTGCGATGCGATAAGCCGATACGCCATCCAAGTACATTTTATAAATTCGTCGAACTATCTTCGCCTGCTCTTTATTGGGTACCAGCCTGCCGTTTTCATCTTTGTCATACCCCAACAGACGGTTAGCATCTACCAAAACTTCGCCGCGCTTAAATCGGCTCTGCATGGTCCACCGGATATTCGTGCTGACAGATTTACGTTCTTCTTCGGCTATTGCGGCCAGAACGGTGAGCATCAGTTCCCCGTCTGCGCTGAGCGTATTAATTTTCTGTTCTTCGAATACAACACCCACACCGATGTCTTTCAGTTCTCTCACATATTTCAAAAGCATCACGGTATTTCTAGCAAAACGGGAGATGGACTTTGTAAAGATAAGATCGATTTCTCCGGATTTTACTGTCTCTATCATACTCATGAAGCCCGGTCGATTCTCTTTGGCACCGGATATCCCGGAGTCGGAAAAGACTCCGCAGAATTTATACTCAGGATTCGTTCGGAGTTTCTGTTCATAATACTCAATCTGATTTTGCAACGAATTCAATTGCTCGGAATGGCCGGTCGATACCCGAACGTAAGCACAGACTTTTAGTTTGGGAGCGCCAAGTATCGGAGATATGCCGGGAAGCATCTTTTTTACGATTCTTATATCTTCCATGGCAGTTCTGTCCCGTCTTTCCACTGAAACACCACATCATGGTCTGATTTCACAACCAAGGCATTCACCACGGCACACCAGAGCGGTTCATCGAATTCGGTCAGCAGGTTGTCCTGCTTCTTGAGAAGTGAAACAAATTTCTTCATTTGAATCGCTTTTGCCTTATTCATTGTGATTTCGTTGTTCAACTCATGCAGCCGGTTTTGCAGTTCATTGTACTGTGAAACGTATGCAGTGTATTTTTGATTGTATTCGCTCTGGTCTATGGAAGAACTGGTATTTCTCGAAATCAGTTTTTCGACTGCTGCCTGTATTTCTAAGCAGCGGTCCTCAATTAGCTTGCACTCTTTTTTCAGATTCGTGACGTCTGTAACCTGCGCGATGATCGCATCATAACCGGAAAGGATCTCCGCCTTGTTTTTTATAAGGCTGTTAAAGGCATCCGTAAATATCTTTTTTACAGTTTCTTCTCTCAGATGCGGAGTGGAACAATATTTTCTCTTCTCAAACTTATTGTTACAATGCCAGACGCGGCTGGCATATTTACTTCCGGCATGCCACGTTTTCCGACCGTAAAATCCGCCGCAGTCTCCGCAAACGATGCGGCTCGCGAAGCAGTTAATTGCGCTAGTACGATTCCCTGCAGCCTTTCTGCGGCGAAATTCTTCCTGAACCAATTCATAAGTTTCCGGTGGAACTATTGCCGAATGGCTATTTTCAATATAGTACATTTGGATTTCACCGTTATTCACCTTAATCTTCTTGGTCAGAAAGTCTTCCGTGTAAGTCTTTTGCGTAATAACATAGGTGCCGATACAAATTAACGTTGCCATTGCTGCTCTCATGGAGGAGGGGTGCAAAATAGGATGAGGGGTGCAAGTCGCTGAAAATGCCGACGTCACTGCGTTTCTGGGCACTCTTACTCCACTGAAA
>DATALZ010000018.1:0-113056 GCA_036260805.1 Caproicibacter sp. | reverse complement strand
CTCAGCACAGCGGATATTCACAAAAAGCTGGGGGTAACAAAAAAGGCCGGAGCTTCGCGGGCCGACAGCGCATTAAAGGAACTGCAGAAAAGATATATTATAACTGTATGCGGGAATAAACGTAAGGTCAGTGCGGACGGAGTACCTTATGGATGGCCGGCAAATACTTATTGCCTTGTTGAAAATTGGGTTTCACAGGATTGGCTTAATGGTGCGCAGCAACTTACCCAAGCAGAAGCAAAGAAAAAAATTCTGGACGCTGGCTGCAAAATGGGAAACAGCGTTGATCGTTTGAAATTATCAAAATTACTATTCTCAAAATAATCATTTCGTAATTTTCAAGAATGCTGAGTGAATGCTATTTACTTTAGCATTCTGACAATACCAATAAAGGAGTAATATTTATGAAGCCTAAAATTTTTGCCGTTGGCCTGTTCGCCAAGAATATGAAAACCATGGTCGAATTTTATCGGGATGCGGTAGGCATGAAAACAAACTGGAACGGCGAGCCGAACGCAGAATTTGAGATGGACGGGACTTCGCTTATTATGTATGGAAGAGAAGATTTTGAAGCAATGGCGTCCCAGAAGTTCGGCTATCCTTCCGGCTTGAACGGAACCATGGAACTTGCTTTTGATTTGCCGTATTTTTCCGATGTTGACAGGGAATTTAAGAGACTTGTGGGAGCAGGGGCATCTGCTGTCATGGAGCCAACGGATGAGCCGTGGGGACAGAGAACCAGCTATGTTGCCGACCCGGAAGGAAACCTGATTGAAATCGGCTCTTTCAACACCGGTAAATAAAAACAAAGGGGCTTCGAAACCGAAACCCCTTCTTTTCAGCTCATTTTACATAACTCTTGTTGGGAAAACTGCGTCCAGAATCCCGATAGCAAGTGCGCCTAAGATGGCTCCTAAAATTGTAACCTGCATATTGGGAACGACAAACTGGGTTGCATATAGAATAACTGCCGATAAAAGGAATCCTTTTAAGCCCTTGCCAAATGGCGAAGCGTCAACTTTCATGATGCTTTCCAAGAGGTAATCGAGTAAACTGATTACCACGGCGGCAATCAGGAATGACCACAGACCGGAGATTGAGAATCCCGGCGTAAATACGGAAACCAGAAACAAAATGACCATCATAATAGCCAGTCTTCCAAGCCAGCGGAAAAAGGTAGTGGTCATGGAATGTCCTTGTTGCGAATCTCCTGATTTGAACTGATCGTTATTGGAATAATTGTTCATTACATGTCCTTGATGCGCCAATTAAGATTCCTCCTTTCAGACTCTTGATAATGAGCCTTTATTAGTGATTCCCTTTTGTAGCATAGCTTATGATTGGAAAATGTTCGCTAAATGGGAAAATGCCCAAAACAGTACGCTTTTCGGATTAATTCGTTTTTAGCGTTTCAAAATTATTCACAAATATTTCTAAAAAACTTCAAAAGAGATTCACCGGGAGGACACAAAGTCTGCATATAATAAAGTTGTTCCAAAAAGATTTGAAACAAAACGAAATTTAAAAATTACTGCACAGCGGCCGTTGGCACAGACGGAATACCGAACCGGTGGCCGGCAGACAAATTACAAGCACCTCATTTGAGGTTTTATAATATTGTTTTTTCATAATTACTTCCTCTTTCTCCTTAAACACCGCCCAGCTGCAAGGGCGGTGTTTTTATAGTATTTTTTTCAGTCAGCTGTAAAAAATACAAATAAAATTTGGCATGAAAAAACCCGGCCGAAGCCGGGTTCAAAAAATAAATTTTATTTTTTCGGCAGACCGGGGAAATCCAACGTTGCAAAATAATCGGCCGGGGTTTCCGCTCGGCGGATGAGCTGCGTTGTACCGTCTTCTTTCAAAAGAACCTCGGCGGAACGAAGTTTTCCGTTGTAGTTGTAGCCCATGGAATGGCCATGCGCACCGGCGTCGTGAATGATAATCAGGTCGCCGATATCTATTTTCGGGAGCATACGGTCAATTGCAAACTTGTCGTTGTTTTCGCAGAGACCGCCGACAACGTCATACAGATGGTCGCAGGGCATATCCTCTTTGCCGGATACCGTAATGTGGTGGTAAGCCCCGTACATGGCAGGTCGCATCAGGTTTGCCGCGCAGGCATCCAGTCCGATGTATTCCTTATAAATATGTTTTTCGCGGATTGCGGTTGCAACCAGGCATCCGTACGGGCCCATCATAAATCTTCCCATTTCGGTGAAGAGCGCAACGTCGCCCATTCCTTCCGGAACAAGAATTTCTTCATATGCTTCTTTGACCAACTCGCCGACTTTGAGAATATCCGCCTGTGTCTGATCCGGACGGTACGCGACGCCTACGCCGCCGGAAAGATTGACGAAGGCAATATGCGCGCCGGTTTTCCGGTGAAGATCTACGGCAAGCTGGAAAAGCTGTTTGGCAAGAACCGGGTAGTATTCATTGCCGGTTGTGTTGCTGGCAAGGAAAGCATGAATCCCGAAATGCTTCGCACCAAGCTGCTGCAGCCTTTTGAAGCCCTCTGTAATCTGTTCACGCGTAAATCCGTATTTTGAGTCACCCGGGTTGTCCATAATCTGGTTGCTGGCCTGAAAGACTCCGCCCGGATTATAACGGCAGCAAATCGTTTCCGGAATGCCGCAGAGTTTGTCGAGAATATCAATATGCGTAAAATCATCGAGGTTGATAATCGCACCAAGCTTGCGTGCAAGCTGAAAGTCTGCATCCGGCGTCTCGTTGGATGAGAACATAATATGTTTGCCGTCGAATCCTGCAGCGTCTGAGAGCATCAGTTCCGTGAGGGACGAACAGTCCACACCGAAGCCCTCGTTTTTCATAATTTGCAGAAGATACGGGTTCGGCGTTGCTTTCACGGCGAAGTATTCGCGGTATCCCTTGTTCCAGGCGAAAGCTTTTTTTACTTTTTCCGCGTTTTCACGGATTCCTTTTTCATCATAAAGATGAAATGGAGTAGGGTACTTTTTTACAATTTCCTTTAATTGCTCGTTAGTGACAAATGGCTTTTTCATTTTGCCGGGTTACCTTCCTTCCGTAAGTTGAATAAGTTCAATTTCATTCTTCAGGTCTTCCTTGAAGAGATCAACAAGATTTTTTTTCATGGAATACAGGCAGGTAGAATATTCTCCGTCGTCAAGATCACCAGTCAGCACGCAGGAAGAATCCACAATCAGCCGTATCTGCCGCTTCTTCTTTTCAGAATGCCAGACAGTTGCGCCGTCAAGCTGAAAAGAATTTTCGGTGATGAGCACTACTTTCAGGTTCCTTGCCGTGGCTTCGGTAAGCACGGGACGTATCCGTTCCATAATTTCCGCAGACATGGAAGCATAAACGCGCATTTTTGCCTCGCGAATCATCGAGCATATCTTTCCAAGTATATTCGTTTCCCCGGTAATGGTCAGGTAACCGCCGGAGCTTTCCACGCGGGTGGGCATAATGCGTACCAGTTCTTCACGGTCATGCTGGAGCGATGCAATTCTGCTGTTGCAAAATTCTTCGGGGGGAACGGCGGAATAGCGGGTGACCGTATCTTCGGAGAGGTAGGCGGCGCCCTTTTCCACCAGACCGGCAAGCGCTGTGTAAATATTTGAGCGCGAAATTCCGGTTGCTTTTGCCGCCTCGTAGCCGGTGAGCTCCCCTTCGGCACAGAGAGTGCAGTATGCTCTGGCTTCCTGATTCGTCAGACCAAAGCGCATTAACAGGTTTACTGCGTCCAAAAATTTCGCCTCCTACGCTATAGTATTCCCTTACAGGAATACTATAGCGAACGCAGCATGATTTGTCAAGAAGCAGTTCATACGATTTTAATATTTCCTGCCAAAGACGCCGATGAATCCAATTTATTGTGTTTACTCATAAAAAAACAGGTTTTGTGATTTTATTACATACAAATGTCTAGAAATTGGATATAATACAATTGAAAAGAAAATTGTGAAAGGAAGTATGAAACATGGCAGTTGTAACGGTAACAGGAGAAAACTTCGATACGACCGTTCTCAGTTCCGATAAACCTGTGCTCGTAGATTTCTGGGCATCTTGGTGTGGTCCGTGCCGTATGGTTTCCCCGATTGTGGATGAAATCGGCAATGAAAGCGATGGCAGATATAAGGTCGGCAAAATCAATGTTGATGAAGAGCCCGACCTTGCGGCTCGTTTTAACGTAATGAGTATCCCGACCCTGATGGTGTTTAAAAACGGCGAACCCGCCAAAACATCCGTCGGCGTACGCAGCAAACAGGATATTCTGCAAATGCTGGACTAATCTCCATAAGGAAAATCCGCGGGAAGCTCCGCGGATTTTTTTATGCAGTCGTTTCGTGGCAAAAACATCCATTTTGTGGTATGATAGCGGCGAGGTGATTCTGCCATGCTGGAAATTATCCTTGGCGATATTACAAAACAGAAGACCGATGCCATTGTGAACGCGGCAAACTGTTCCCTGCTTGGGGGCGGCGGAGTGGACGGAGCAATCCACCGAGCTGCAGGCCCGGAACTTTTAAAAGAATGCCGCGAACTTCACGGGTGTGAGACCGGTAAGGCGAAAATCACAAAGGGTTACCTTCTGCCTGCAAAATATGTTATCCATACCCCCGGGCCAGTCTGGCACGGCGGTGAAAACGGGGAAGATGGTCTGCTCCAAAGCTGCTATGAATCCTGCCTGACGATTGCTTCACAGTATGGATGCAAAACCGTAGCGTTCCCTTCCATCAGCACAGGGGTTTACCGCTTTCCGCTGGAACGCGCGGCAAAAATCGCAGTTTCGGCTGTTATGGATTTCCTAAAGACAGACGGAACGATCCAGACTGTGACTATTGTCTGCTTTGACCCTGCGACAAAAGACGCTTACGAAAAGGCACTTGATGATTATAAGAACGGGAGTAATGTATGATAGAGCTGAAGACGCTTTGCGGGAAAATCGCAATGCCAGAGGAAGTTACCGAAAAGGTTATTGCTGCCGCTGAGAATATGGATTTTTCGCTGTTGAAGAAATCTGTTGAAAAATTCCGGAGCAGAGAAAGCCGGATGGATGGCGTCAAGGAATTGCAGACAAAGCTTGGTGAAGACCCGCTCGGGTTCAAGATGCTTGCCTGTATGCTGACTGCGGCGGAATTTACATATGATAAATACACGGAAAAGCAGATTGATGAGAAAATATTTTTTGATACATTTGCCTGATTTTCACGCTTTGTTAAGGAACATCGGGTCAGCTATGGATGCTATGGCTTTGACCGTGAATGGTGGACTCCCCGCCAGATTGCCATGCAGCTGTTTCGTATCGGTGAGCTTGAGTATGAAATGATCGAAAAGGACGGGAAAAACCAGATCAGCATTCATATACCGTCGGATGCGAAACTGACGAGGGAAAACTGCTGGACTTCCTTACAGAACGCATTTGCCTTTTTTCGCAAATATTACCCGGAATATAACGATGTAAATTATATCTGCAATTCCTGGCTGCTGTCTCCGAATCTAAAGCAGGTTCTGGATGAAAACTCCAACATCCTGATGTTCCAAAGTGCTTTTCAGGTTACTAAATTCAACCCGGACGACGCGGAATTTATGGGGTGGGTTTTCAAGAATCCTGCCATCCCGGTTGAGGAGCTGCCCGAGAAAACATCGCTGCAGAGAAATCTCAAGGCGTACTTGAAAAGCGGCGGAAAAATCGGCTGTGCATTTGGCATTTTAAAAGATCATGCTTTTGAATAAAAATCGCCCGTCAGTCTTTGTTGACCGACGGGCGAAATGTTCTGCTCAGTTTAGAATCTGTATTTTATCGGAAGTAATATCCTTAAGCGATGCACAGCCTGTCATCTTCATGGTGTCTTTTAATTCAGAGATGATTTTCTGTGTGTAAAGCATGACTCCCTCTTCTCCACCGCCGCAGGCAGCCACTACATACGGCCGGCCGATCAGTACCGCGTCTGCACCGAGAGCAAGGGCCTTGAAAACATCGATTCCGGTACGGAATCCGCCGTCGATGAAAATCTTGATTTTATCACCGACTATTTTTTTGATTTCCGGCAGCATTTCAATCGTCGCAGGTGTATGGTCGATCACCCTGCCTCCATGGTTGGAAACCACGATACCGTAGGCTCCGCACTCGATTGCCTTAATGGCGCCGACCTGGGTCATAATTCCCTTCAAAATGAACGGACGTTCCGCATATGCGGCAATTTTGGAAAGCTCCGCTACGCCTTTGGAACAGACCGGTTTTCCGGCGGCTGCGAGAAGCGGTAGGCCTGCCGCGTCAATATCCATCGCCATCGCCATGGCGCCGCTTTTCTTGATTAAGTCCATCTTTTCGCGAAGCGTATCTCCATTCCACGGCTTTACGGTCGGAACAGCGATTCCGCCTGCCGCTTTCACGGCGGGCAGCGGGTCCTTCAGAAAATGATCCGGAGCACCATCGCCGGTAAATGCGGCGCACCCGGCTTTCATGCAGCCGGGAACAAGCGCTTCTGCGTAAGTCTTCTCGTTCAGGTAACCGTTGTAGTTGGTGCTCAACCCGCTGATTGGGGCTGCAAAAACCGGAGCCGCGAATTTATGCCCGAACAGTTCAGTGGATGGATCCTGCCCGCGGTCTTCGTAAATCAGGTCCATATTGATCTTGATTTTTGCGAGCTGTTCGCAGTTGCGGGTAAAAGCGCTGCCGCTTCCTTTGCCGCCGACACCCGGAATTTCACCCCGGCAGGCGACACCGTTGCATTCCCGGCAGACGCGGCATACGGGAGCCATATTCTTTTTTGCGTTCGTTAAAACATCTGTGTATGTCATTTTGTTCCTCCTTTGTGTGGCTGACTGCAATCGAATTCACCACTAAGTATAGTCTCAGCTTTGCCCGCAGTCAATGAAACAGAGATGGACGATCGTCAGTCTGCAAAAATGGAGATTATTTTAGATAATACCGCTTGACATTACTGCAAGGCGTGATATAATAATTTGGTTTGTCAAAACGCCTGAATGGAAAAGGAAAGATTTACACTGGGGGCTGGAAGTTACCGACCCTCCGTTTTGTTCTGCCTGTAAGATTTTATTTTCTACACACAATATGATATGCTTAGCAACGGACAAAATTATGAAACGAGGTTTTACGGATGATTCAAGCAGTAATTTTTGATATGGACGGCCTGATGTTCAACACAGAGCAGCTGACAAAAGACATCTGGGATGAACTTGGAAAAGGACTGGGTTATGAAAATGTTTCGGCTGTTATGCCAGAGACTATGGGCGTTCGGCTTGACTTGTCCGCTGGCATTTTCAAAAGACATTTTGGGGATGATTTTCCTCATGCAAAGTTTATTGAGGAATACCGGGTGCGCTTTGATGAAAAGCTTAAATCAGAAGGCGTTCCGGTCAAACCCGGACTTTTCGAACTGCTGGACTATTTAAAAAAGGAAGGATACATCTGCGCGGTCGCATCGTCCACATCCAGAAAACGCGTGATGCGTTATTTCGAAGAAACAGGAGTTACCGGGTATTTTAAAAAAATCATCTGCGGCGATATGGTGGAAAAGAGCAAACCGGATCCGCAGATCTACCTGACTGCGGCAACGGAAATCGGCGTGGAGCCGAAAGACTGCATGGTGCTGGAAGATTCCCCGAACGGATGCCTTGCGGCTTATCGGGCAGGAATGGCGGCAGTGATGGTCCCAGATCAGGTTCAGCCGGACGAAAAGCTCCAATCGATGCTTTTTGCCAGAGTGGACTCGCTCAAAGATGTGATTCCGCTTCTGGAAAGAATCAGGAACGGAAAGGCCTGAAGATGTGCAGTGAAAGGATGGACTAACAATGAAAATTCTTGTGGACGCGGATGCGTGCCCTGTTAAGGAAATCCTTGTGGATGCTGCAAAACGGCATAAAATTCCGGTAACCATGCTGCTTGATACCAGCCATATTCTGAACGACGGCTACAGCACGGTGATTACCGTCGATAAAGGCAGGGACAGCGCGGATATCCGGTTGGTAAACCTGATTGAACCCGGTGATATTGTGGTGACGCAGGATTACGGCGTGGCGGCAATGTCGCTTGGAAAGGGCGCGAAAGCGCTGAACCAGAACGGTCTGGTTTACAGCGACAACAATATGGACCGGCTGCTGTTTGAACGTGCGCTGGGCCAAAAGATACGCCGTGCAGGCGGCAAGTTCGGCAAAAACAGAAAACGGGAAAAGGCGGATGACAGCGCGTTTCGGCAGGCTCTGGAGTGCCTCATATCCGCCGGTGGGGAAGCTTGAAAGTTCATCTTTCAATCGGTTTTGTATCAGAGAGGAATGACTATACATGAAAAATTATGATGTGATTGTCGTCGGCGCCGGCCCTGCAGGCATATTTACTGCGCTGGAGCTTGACAAAATATCGCCGGAGAAGAAAATCCTTGTAGTGGATTCCGGCAGCGCCATTGAACGCCGCTCCTGCCCTGCCCGCACAACGGGAGCATGCGCGCACTGCTCAACCTGCAGCATTATGAACGGCTGGGCGGGAGCCGGAGCATTTTCCGACGGGAAACTGTCGCTTTCGGAAGAGGTAGGCGGCAATATTACGGACTATATGTCTACTGAAACCGCGCGCGAACTGATTCATTATGTAGATGGAATCTACCTGCAGTACGGTGCGCCGGATAAGGTTTACGGCAAAAACGATAAATTTGCAGAAAAAGTTGCGTACAGCGCCCGCAGGGAGAATATTCAGCTGATTCCATGCCCGGTTCGCCACATGGGAACCGAGTATTCCTATCAGGTGCTCAAGGCAATGCACCAGTATCTTGACTCCCGCCCGAATTTTGAGTTCCGCGAAAGGACTACGGCGGATTCTGTTTTGACGGAAAACGGCGTTGTCACAGGCGTGAAGCTTACCAACAAAGACGGAAGCACAGAAGCAGTCTGCGCGCCTTACGTTGTGCTTGCTCCGGGACGCGGCGGGGCGGAATGGCTCAGCCGTGCCGCGAATGACCTGAATCTTTCCATTGCAAACAACGAAGTGGATATCGGCGTACGCGTAGAGGTTCCGAACGCGGTAATGGACCCGCTGACCCAGAATTTATATGAAGCGAAACTGGTCTATTACTCAGACACTTTTGAAAATAAGGTCCGCACGTTCTGTATGAATCCGGGCGGAATCGTGAGTGAAGAACATTACGAAACACCGGGCGGCGGAATTGCTGTGGTAAACGGGCATTCTTATGCCGAAGAGGAGCGCCGCACGGAAAACACCAATTTTGCCATGCTGGTGTCCACAAAGTTTACGGAGCCGTTCAATCAGCCGATTGAGTATGGCCGGTATATTGCACAGCTCGGCAACATGCTTACGGGCGGCGGCATCATGGTGCAGCGTCTTGGGGATTTGCTCCTCGGCAGACGCACCGATGCAACCCGCCTGAAAAAATCTACCACGGTGCCGACCTTGAAAACGGCCGTGCCGGGCGATCTTTCGTTCGTGCTGCCACACCGCCACCTGACCAGCATTGTTGAATCACTCCGTGCGTTTGACAAAGTCGCACCCGGCCTGTATTCCAAAAATACGCTGCTCTACGGCGTGGAAGTAAAATTCTATTCTTCCAAAGTCGGCGTAAAAAACAACTTTGAGACAGAAGTAAAAAATCTTTATGCCATCGGCGATGGTGCTGGAATTACCCGCGGACTGATGCAGGCATCCGTAACCGGCGTTGTTGTTGCAAGGAATATTGCGGCGAATCATTAACAGGACGATACTGCATACCAATAGCATTTTCTATAAAGCCATAAAATAAGGGTGCTGCAAAATGAAAATTCATTTTGCAGCACCCTCTATTTACGCTTTCAGGAAGCAAAGGCGTCCCTATGCTGGCGAATGGTATCGTTAATCGTACGGCTGATGAGTTCATGCCCCATCTCGTTGGGATGGATTCCATCATCGCAGATAAGCTTCTGGTAGTTCGGCATTTCAAGAAATGCGGTGCTGATATCAATGAGCGGCGTCTGGCTGTCTTTGGCCAGTCTGCATACCGCCAGATTGTACATCTCGTGCCAGCGGTATATGCGTTCCACATCGCCGAGCCAGTGCAGTATGTTATCTGCGTTCAGGCCTCTTGAAATCCATGCAAAATAACGTTTCGCGTCAATTGGCGGCAGCGTAAGAAGAACCGGGCAGCTCCCGTTGGTTTTGATTTCGTTGATCATCTGGGAGTACTTTTGTACGAACACCCCAAGCGGAGTGTTCGGCTGGTGATTTCCATTCGGCTCGGCTGAAACATTTGCCCAATTGAAGTCGCAGTCGTTCCCGCCGAATTCCAGAGCAATATAGTCGTACTTTTTCAGTTCATCCTGATGCTTTGTCAAGGTTTGAAGCCCCTTGGTGACCGTGCTCCCAAATTTGGAATAGTTCTGCATGACAAGATCTGCGCCGGATTTTACCCGGTTTGCAAAACTGTCTTTTAATAAGATGTATTTTTTCAACACGCTGTCTAATACAACGCCTTTTGCTACGGAATCTCCGAATACACAAACAGAATGAATCATCCTGAAACGCCTCCTGTGCAGGCAGTCATAACTAATACTTTGTTATCTGATATTGAAAACTATATAACATATTTCAACGCATGTCAATATTGTATCCAAAATAAAATATTTTATTAATTAAAATCAATGTTTTCCATAAAAAACTCAAAATCGCTTCTGCAGAATGCGCTTATTTACCAGATTTTTTGACGTGTTTTTGCTATAATGGATATGCTGCAACTGATCTTTAAGCATTTTTAAAAAATTAAAGAGAATCAATTCGTTAAAAGATTTTATGCCCTAAAGGGGGAACACGGAATGTCTGTAGTCTTTCTGGTGGAAGACGACGCTGCCATTCGCGCCGAACTTTCCAAATTATTGGGTAAATACGGTTATGAATGCCATACGTCCGACGACTACGCCCATATGACAGACGTTATTTTGCGGGAGAGCCCACAGCTGGTTTTGCTTGACATTAACCTTCCGGTATTTGATGGATACTACATATGCCGGGAACTGCGGCGTCGTTCACAGATTCCGGTCATCGTCGTCACAAGCCGCGACAGCGAAACGGATGAGCTGATGAGCATGAACCTTGGAGCCGATGATTTTATCACAAAGCCGTATAATACGCAGATTCTCCTTGCCAGAATCGCTGCGGTGATGAAGCGCGCATACCCGGCCGCGCCGCCGCAGGTCCTTTCCCACCACGGGCTGGAACTTGATTTATCGCAGGGCGTGGCGCGCTACCAGGGAAAAACTGTTGAGCTGACAAAGAATGAAATTAAAATCCTTCACATGCTTATTAGTAATAAGGACCGCATTCTTTCGCGTGAGGAACTGATGAATGCTTTGTGGCAGACCGACGAGTTTGTGGACGACAATACGCTGACGGTCAACATTAACCGACTGCGCAAAAAACTGGAAGGACTCGGTCTGATGGATTTTCTGATTACAAAACGAGGACAGGGATATTTGGTATGAAATTATGGGATTTTTTAAAAGACAGATGGATTTCATTAACGGCCGTCGTGCTGATTTCAGCTTTTTCAGCTACGTTGCTTATCGTTTTGGGTGCCGGAGTCTATGCGGCATGTTATGTTGCCATATTGTTTGTGCTTGGCGAAATTGCCGCTCTTGCAGCTGAGTTTTTCCAGAGACGTTCGTTTTATGCAAAACTGATGGACAGCCTGGAACATCTGGATAAAAAGCAGCTGATTGTTGAGATGCTTCCGGAACCTTCTTTTACGGAAGCGAAAATTCTCTGCAATGTGGTTTCGCAGGCCGGCAAATGTATGAACGATGAGATCGCAAAATACCGCATTGAAACGAAAGAATACCGCGAATATGTGGAAACCTGGATGCACGAAATAAAAACGCCCATTTCGGCCTGCCGCCTGATTCTGGAAAACAACCCGGGGAAACTTTCGCATGACCTGGGGCAGGATTTTGACCGGATTGAAAATTATGTGGATCAGGCTCTTTTCTATGCGCGCAGCGGAAGCTTGGAAAAGGATTATGTGCTGAAGAAGTGCACCCTTCATCAGCTTGCCTCGAATACGGTGAAAAAACATGCGGCGCTTTTAATCGAGAGCGGCGTGAAGGTGGAGACGGAAAATCTGAACATTCCCGTTTATGCGGACGCAAAATGGCTGGAATTTATTATTGGGCAGATCATTATCAACTCCGTTAAGTATCGGAAAAACGATCCGGTTATCAGCTTTTCCGGCATACAGGGGCAGGATAATGCAACTCTGGTGATTGAGGACAACGGAATTGGAATTCCGCAAAAGGATTTAGGGCGGGTATTTGAAAAGGGCTTCACTGGTGAGAACGGGCGTATGATTGCACGCTCCACGGGGCTGGGTTTGTATCTGTGCAAAAGGTTGTGTGACAAAATGGGGCTCGGCATTTCCATTGTCTCCATTGAAGGCTCCGGAACGGCCGTTTCCATTTTGTTCCCGGTCAGCGGAATGTATTCCGTAATTGGACGTGAGAAAAAAGAAGAACTTACAAAATCGTAAGGCAACTGTAAGGGAAAACGATGGAACATATTCATGGGTTCCGGTATACTGGTTCCAGTGAGTTTTGCAGCAGCCTTTTTCGTTTGAGGCTGGAGATGCAAAAATGCGTTTTTACATCAGTAAAAACGGTAAGGAAGGGAACCAGAGAATGGATCAGATTTTAAAAGTAGAACATGTGGAGAAATATTACGGTACAAAAGGCAATGTAACCAAGGCCGTCGACGATATTGGGTTTGATGTGGAGAAGGGTGAATTCGTCGGTATCATGGGTGCTTCGGGCAGCGGTAAGACGACGCTTCTGAACTGCCTTTCCACAATAGATTCCGTGACCGCCGGGCATATTTATCTCGAAGGGATGGATATTACCCGCCTGAAGTCCAAACAACTTTCCAGGTTTCGCCGCACAAAGTTGGGCTTTATTTTTCAGGATTTTAATTTGCTGGATACGCTCACGGCTTACGAAAATATTGCGCTGGCTCTTACCATCATTAAAACGCCTGCGTCGGAAATTGACGTTCGCGTCCGGCAGGTGGCACGCGAGCTGGAGATTGAGGAAATCCTGCCGAAATATCCGTACCAGATTTCCGGTGGACAGAAACAGCGCGTTGCCTGTGCGAGGGCCATCGTAACAAAGCCGGCAATGATTTTGGCGGATGAGCCGACCGGCGCGTTGGATTCCAAATCATCCAGAATGCTGCTGGAAAGTTTGGAAACATTGAATGGTAACTTACAGGCAACAATCCTCATGGTAACGCACGATGCCTTTACGGCAAGCTACTGCCGCCGAATCCTCTTCCTGCGCGACGGAAAGATATTCAGTGAAATCGTCCGCGGACAGGATACGCGCAAACAGTTCTTCAGCCGCATCATAGAAGTGCAGACGCTGCTGGGAGGCGACAATAACAATGTTCTCTAAACTCGCCTTTAAAAACGTCACCAAAAGCATGAAGGACTATCTGGTGTATTTTCTAACCCTCATGTTTGGCGTCTGCCTGTTTTATATGTTTAATTCCATTGACGCCCAGACCGCTATGCTGGCAATCAGTAAAGGACAGTACGATATTTTAAAAACCCTGACCGAAGTGATTAGTTATGTATCTGTTTTTATTTCGGTGATTCTCGGTTTCCTGGTTGTATACGCCAATGGATTTTTAATGAAGCGCCGCAAAAAAGAACTTGGCGTTTACATGACTCTTGGCATGCCGAAGAGCCGGATTTCCGCGATTATTATTTTGGAGACATTTCTTATCGGCTTGATTTCTCTTGCCGCAGGTCTTGTTGCCGGCATATTCCTTTCACAGGGAATGTCCGTTGTTACGGCAAAATTGTTTGAAGCAAACCTTACTAAGTTTGTATTTACATTTTCCAAATCTGCGTTTTGGAAAACGCTCGTTTATTTTGGCGTGATGTTCCTTATTGTTATGCTGTTTAATACCATTTCCGTTTCTCATTTAAAGTTGATTGACCTTCTCAGTGCGGGGCACAAAAACCAAAAGCTTCGCATCAACAAGTTATGGATGTCCGTCGTTATTTTCCTCGTTTCTGTTGCTTGTCTCGGAACAGCGTATTATTTGATTGAGAAAAACGGCATGATTCAGTTTACTCCGCAATTTGCGGCGTCCTTAATTCTGGGCGTGATTGGCACGTTGCTGTTTTTCCTTTCACTTTCCGGCTTTCTGCTCCGCGTTGTGAAGTCGAACAAAAAGCTTTATTTTAAAAATTTGAACATGTTCGTGTTGCGGCAGTTCAATTCCAAGATTAACACAACATTTGTTTCCGTTTCCGTCATCTGCATCATGTTGCTTGTGACGATCGGCACGCTTTCCACAGGAATGGGTATCTCGAATGCTTTGTCAAAAGACCTGAAAAATGCATGTCCGTATGATGCTACCGTTACCTCTGTTCTGGCTTACCGGAATTCAGACGGAACGGCAAGCAAGGATGGCCCCGTAAAGCAGAAAAGTGGGGATATCGTAGCGACTTTGCAAAAAACAGGGTTTGACCTTTCGCACTGGAGCAGAAATTACGCACAAATTTCGACGTTTGATTCCGGAATTCAGCTGTATACATTTTTAACGAAACAAAACTGGCCCGAAATTCTTGGAAATTATACCGAACAAGCCAAAAAGTCGCCGGTAAGTGCTGTAAAGCTATCTGAGTACAATAATCTCATGAAGATGGTGGGCAAGCAGACGCTTTCTCTTCAGAGTGACCAATATGCCCTGAACTGTAATTACGGGAACCTGATTCCGATCTATAATGGTGTCCTTCAGCAGGGGAAAACCATCACAATCGATGGGAAAAACCTGAAACCAAATTCTTCAACAGTTGTAAGTGAATATTTTGAAAACAGAGACGGCGGAAGCGACACGGGTACCCTGATCCTGCCCGACTCCTTTTTCGAGGGGAAACACCCAGTGGAAACCACTTTGAACCTCAACTACCAAACAGGGGTGAAGGAAAAAGAATTTAGGACTTCCCTGAAAGCGGCCGACGATAAAGCGTCATCTTTGGCTTATGACATGGTATCCACAAAGAATGACATATATGAAACGGCTGGTGGATATAAACTACTGGTATCTTATCTTGCCCTCTACATCGGGCTCGTTTTCCTCATTGCGGCGGCAGCGATATTGGCACTCCAGCAGCTTTCGGAGTCCAGCGACAACGCGGAACGCTATGGCCTGCTGCGTAAACTTGGTGTAGAAGAGAAAATGCTGAACCATGCATTGTTTACCCAGATAGCGCTGTATTTTCTGCTTCCGCTTTCCCTTGCAATTATTCATTGCATTGTAGGCATTGATGTTGCAAACCGGGTAATCCGCGTGATGGGCGCAATGGACGTCTTGAGCAGTATTATTATGACTGCCGTTATCTTCCTTGTTGTTTACGGAGCATATTTCCTCGCAACGTACTTTGGCAGCAAAAGTATGATCCGCCAGAAGGATAATTTCCGCAGGACCGAGTAAACTACGCGAGGCTCATGTACACATACCTTATATAAATCCGTTTTATTCGGAAAAAGCACCGTTCGGGGCAACCCGGCGGTGCTTTTGTTGTACGAGTACTTGTAAAATCAGGAAAATCGTGTATACTATACTTAAATGGTATAGATTAGGAGGAAGACCCAATGCAGAACGATTTTACATATACTGATTACCCGTCCTTTTTAAAGTACCTTAATTCTTTCTCAGAGGAAAAGTTGGCGGAATTTCAGCGGAAACTGATTCCGGGGGAAAACATTCTCGGTGTGCGTACCCCACAGCTGAGGACAATCGCGAAGCAGATTACAAAGGGCGACTGGCGCCGGTTCCTAGCAGAAGCCAAAGCCTACACAATGGAAGAAGTTATGATGCAGGGATTGGTGATCGGCAGTGCAAAAATGGAGTATTCTGAAGGGCTGGAACGTGCGGCGGGATTTGTTCCGAAAATCAGAAGCTGGGCGACATGTGATATCTGCGGTTCTTCCTTTAAATTCCTTAAAAAAGATATGACCCGGTCTTTCGAATTTTTGAAGCAATATCTTTCCAGCAAAGATGAATTTGCAGTACGGTTTGCGGTTACTCTATTGATGGAATTTTTCACAGCCGATGAATATCTTGACCGGCTGTTCCAAATTTACGACGATGTACATCACGAAGGCTATTATGTTAAGATGGCGGTCGCGTGGGCGGTATCACTCTGTTTTGTCAAGTTCCCGGAACGTACAATGGAATACCTGAAAGCAAACCGGCTTGACGACTGGACGTACAATAAAGCACTGCAGAAGATTGTGGAGTCGAATCGCGTAGAAGCGGAAACAAAACAGATCATCCGCGCAATGAAGCGGAAAAAATAATGAACTGAAAGGGTGGTTCTCATGTTGGATTTCAGAAAGTGTGCAATTATCGGCTGCGGTTTCGTAGGCGCAAGCTCTGCGTTCAGCCTGGTGCAAAGCGGGCTTTTTTCGGAGATGGTATTAATTGACGCCAATACGGACCGCGCAGAGGGTGAAGCAATGGATTTAAGCCATGGGCTTCCCTTTGCAAGGCCAATGGAGATTTACGCGGGAACCTATGACGATATTTCAAACTGCGGACTGATTATCATTACCGCAGGAGCCAACCAGAAACCCGGAGAAACAAGGCTTGACCTTGTAAACAAGAACGTCGGCATTTTCAAACAGATTATCCCGGAGATTCAGAAGCGGAACAGCGACTGTACTTTATTGATTATCTCAAATCCAGTGGATATTCTGACGTATGCAGCGCTGAAGCTTTCCGGTTTCCCCTCCAACCGGGTGATCGGCTCCGGTACGGTCTTGGACACCGCGCGTTTGAAATATCTGCTTGGCCGCCATCTGGATGTGGACAGCCGTAGTGTTCACGCTTACATCATCGGAGAACACGGCGACAGCGAACTGGCCGTGTGGAGCAGTGCGAACGTATCCGGCGTTGAACTGTACCGTTTCTGCGAACAGTGCAGCCATTACGATCATATGAAAACTATGCAGAAGCTGTATGAAGATGTGCGCGACAGCGCATATGAAATCATCAAGAAGAAGGGTGCCACATATTACGGAATCGCAATGTCGGTTCGCCGTATCGCAGAGTGCATTCTGCGGGATGAACATTCCATTCTGCCGGTATCCAGCCTGATTCAGGGACATTACGGATTGAATGATATCTGCATGGGAGTGCCGACGATTGTGGGCAGCAAGGGCATTGAGAAGGTCCTGGATATCCCGTTGAGCGGAGACGAGCAGCTGCAGCTGATGCGCTCTGCGGAAGCGCTGAAAAAGGTACTCGATGGGCTGGATTTACCAGATTAGGCGAAAGATGATTTACTTTTTTGAATAAACTATGGGCGGTTTCCAATAGTCGGGAACCGCCCTGTTTGCTGCGCTGCGGAAGTCGTTTCTACTAAGAGATAAGATTACATCATACTTTAAAGTATTGATGATTTAAAGGAGCTTGTGGCCGATATCAATGAGATAATTATGTATAATAACTATAATTTTTATAACATTAGAAAAATTTTCATAAAGTATTGACAAATATTGCAAAAGTTATAAAATAAGATTAAGCGATAGACTTTTAATATGCGCATATTGAACTACATTCGCTTGCGGGATTCAACGAAGGGCGACAAAGAGAAATTGAATATTACTGGTTAGAATTTCACACAGATTTTTTGTAAGGCATTCAGTTCAAACCGCAGGAAGAAAAATAATTCCAGTAAGGTTTCTCTCTTCGTTCGTTGAAAAAGTAATCAGGAACAGGAGGAGATTACTGTAATATCTGAAGAATCGTTTTTTAAAATGTCACTTTATTGCGTCTTAGTAATTGTATCCTAAACCATGCTCGCAATTGTTTCTCAATTCCTTTATGAACGTCTGACTCATTCTTACTGGTGATGAAAACAAAAAGGAATACCAGAGCATACGGACTGACTGGCCGGGTGTCGGATACCATTTAGCTTTAAGGTGATAAATGGTACCGCGCCCGGCTTTTTATGTTACTGCCAGAAATGTGCTGGCAGGGAGCGGTCGCACTAGGCGGCTGCATTTGTGAAAAAAGGTGAATTCTTTGAATCGGATAAAGATCGTTTTACTTGTTCTGCTTGCTCTGGCTGTTACTTTGGGTTTTTATGCAGCTGCTGATCAAATTAGGTTCCAGTGCGGAAAGTCGGAATACATTTCGTCTGCCAGGCAATATGCAGTTGACCTTGTAGCAGCGGATAATATTACGAAGGACGACTGTGAAAAAGGTACAGAGTGGATTCTTACCAATCAGAAGAAGAAGAGAGGTGAGTTGTTGCGCAAATATTCCCAGGGGATGGAACCCGACCTTACTTTGGACTATTTGAGAGAACTGGATGCAAAATTGAGCAGCGGCTGGAAATGGCATGACGAAACCGTCAGTGAGATTCATGTAGTTTCCGCATGGAAGAATCCTTTCAGCAGATATGCACATGTAATGCTTGCCTATTCTACCGAGATAAAATGTGATTTCGGAGGTACGGTTGTTTATGAAGGCAGCGTAGCCAGCATGAAGTCGGAGAATCATGCGGCGGGGACAATGTGGACTTACAGCTGGAACGATTTTATTGTTTCATGCGACGGAAAAAAGGAAGTAACAATCATCGGCTCTGAAAACCAGAATAAAACCCAACCATGTGTTTCACTACAACTTCAGAATAATTGAAGGGCCGAAGCGCAGTCATTTCCACGCAGAATTACTCCAGAAAAAACAGGGTGGTTCCCATTGGGGAACCACCCTGTTTTTCGCTCATTTTGTGCCGCTATAGAGTTCATCCAGCTCTTTTTCGCTGACAAAACCGCCTGCCCCTCCTGCAGCGGATATTTTGCAGGAAGCGAACAGGTTTGCCTTTTTCATGGATTCATACGGGTCGCGGGTTTTCGTGTAGTAATGCAGGAACGCCGAGAAAAGGGAATCTCCGGCGCCAACGGTACTGACGATTTTTTTCGGCTTTACAGGGTCGATGCGGCCGATGAACTTGTCGTCTCGGACGTAAAGCAGGGAACCTTTCGAGCCAAGCCCAACGGCGATAATGGAATTATGATATGTATCGGCAATCTCCTTTACAAAGCTTTCCGGTGATTCCGGCAGATTCTCATCGCTTAAAAACAGAATATCGGCATATTTCATGAAATCTTCATTGTAGGCGTCGTGAATATCGCTGATGACATGCACATCCGTCGCAATTGTTTTGCCTTCATCATGCGCAACTTTTAAGTATGGCCTTGAAAAGTTAATATTGCAGAGCGCCACCGTATCGCATTCATCCATTGCCTTCAAAAATATTTTTTTACCGCATACGGTGTCCTGCAGATCTTTCAGGTCACAGTGGATTTCCCTTTTGCCGCTCTCGTCATATAGAACCACGCTCTGCGGGGTGCTTTTCAGCATCGGCTGAACGAAAGACGTATTGATTCCACAGCTTTGAAGTTCATCCAGCGCATATTTACCGTTTCGGTCCCCGCCGACAAGCGATACCAGTTTTACGTTGTCTCCCAGAGCGGTAAGCGCTCTTGCAAGGTTGGTTCCTACGCCGGAAACTGCCGTATCTATCCCGAAGAAATTAAAGAATATCGGGGAGTAGTCGAGTGGAAAGCCCGGAACTTTTACTGTCGTCTCTAGATTGACGAGGCCGGATACTAAAATATGACTCATATCAATAGTCGCCCTCTCCCAGTGTAATTGTGTGGCTTTTTCCCAGAAGGATTCGCCAGAATATTTCTCTGCCAAAAATTGTTTTTTAATTTTATCACTTAATTTTCTATTATGCAATTCCAACGGTTGACAAACAGGCTGTGCAGGGCATATAATTATGGTGTTAGCAATGGCTAACTATGCAAAACGGTTCTTAACAGCAAAGCCGTGAAGTATGATATTGTAAGAGTAGGAGGTGGCTGCAAATGACGCTTGACCGACTGAGAATCGGGAAGAAATCCAAAATTGTAGCGGTAAAGGGACAGGGTGCCTTAAGGCGCAGACTGCTGGACATGGGCCTAACACCGCACACAGAGGTGATGATTCGAAAAGTTGCTCCGATGGGGGACCCAATTGAAATTCATCTTAGAGGTTATGAGCTTACGCTGCGAATGGACGATGCAAGAAACATTGTAATTGAGGAGGGATAGTTCATGATTTTTGCTTTGGCCGGCAACCAAAACTGTGGAAAGACAACTTTGTTCAATCAGCTTACGGGTTCCAACCAGCATGTGGGGAATTTCCCGGGCGTAACGGTTGAACGCAAGGACGGGGTCATCCGCGGGCACAATTCAGCTACGGTAGTCGATCTGCCGGGTATTTATTCGCTTTCGCCTTATTCCAGCGAAGAAATCGTGACAAGGGACTTTTTGCTGAACGATCATCCCGACGCGATTATCAACATTGTGGATGCTACCAATATTGAGCGAAATCTCTATTTGAGTATGCAGCTGATTGAACTGAATATTCCAATGGTGATTGCGCTGAATATGATGGACGAAGTTCGTGCAAACGGCGGCACCATCAAAATTGAGGAATTTCAAAAACAGATCGGCGTTCCGGTAATACCGATCAGCGCAAGTAAAAATGAGGGTATCGAAGAGCTGATTCATATCGCTCTGGAAACAGCCCGTTACAAACGAATCCCGAACCGTCAGGATTTCTGCAGCGGGGCCGTACACCGCACGATTCATTCCGTGGCACATATGGTGGAAGACCATGCACAGAGAATTCATGTGCCGGCCCGCTTTGTGGCTACAAAGCTGGTGGAAGGCGACGGGCCGATGATGAAGGCGCTGGAGCTTTCCGAAAATGAAATCGACATGATCAATCATGACGTAACCGAAATGGAGCGGGAGCTGAAAACCGACCGCGAGGCTGCTCTGGCGGATATGCGGTACACGTTCATTGAAAAGCTGTGCTCCACCACTGTCGTCCGAATGGGTGAGTCGAAAGAGCACAAACGCAGCGTCCGAATGGATTATGTACTTACCGGCAAGTACCTCGCAATCCCGATTTTTCTTCTGATTATGATGCTGATTTTCTGGCTGACGTTCGGGGTCATCGGCAAGGCACTGAGCGGTCTGCTTTCAATCGGAATCGATGCTGTTACATCCGCCGCGTCTGCCGGCCTTACGGCGTACGGAATCAATCCGGTCGTCAAGTCGCTGATTATCGACGGCGTGTTCGCCGGTGTGGGAAGCGTGCTTCAGTTTCTGCCAACCATTGTGATTCTGTTCTTCTTCCTGTCTATTTTGGAAGACAGCGGCTACATGGCGCGTGTGGCGTTCGTTATGGATAAACTTCTCCGTAAAATCGGCCTTTCCGGCCGCAGTTTTGTGCCGATGCTGATTGGTTTCGGCTGCTCGGTTCCGGCAATTATGTCTGCGCGAACCCTTTCGAGCGAGCGTGACCGCAAAATGACGATACTGCTCACGCCGTTTATGAGCTGCAGTGCGAAGCTGCCGATCTACGTTACTTTTACGGCGGCATTCTTCCCAAAAAACGCGGCGCTGGTAATGATTCTGCTTTATGTGACCGGTATGCTGATGGGAATTATCAGCGGCCTGCTCATGAAGAAAACAATCTTCCCGGGCAACCCGGTTCCGTTTGTTATGGAACTGCCGAATTACCGCATGCCGAGCGCTAAAAGCGTTCTGCTCCTTGTATGGGATAAGGCGAAGGGTTTCTTGGTTCGTGCGTTTACCGTGATCTTTGTCGCGACAATTATTATCTGGTTCCTGCAGACATTTGACACGCGGTTTAACGTGGTTCCAAACGGCAAAGACAGCATGCTTGCCGGCATTGGAAGGCTGCTCTCACCGATCTTTGCACCCCTGGGCTTTGGTGACTGGCGCGCATCCACAGCTTTGCTGACCGGCTTTACTGCAAAGGAAGCGGTAATCAGTACTCTTGCGGTTCTCACCGGAACCAGCTCTTCCGGTCTCAGCACTGCTCTTGCAAGTATGTTTACGCCGCTTACGGCATTTTCATTCCTGATTTTCACTCTGCTCTATACGCCATGTGTCGCGGCAATCAGTGCGGTCCGGAATGAAATGGGCAGCGTAAAAAGCGCGGTTGGGGTTGTCCTGTACCAATGTGGCTTTGCATGGATCGCTGCGTTTCTGGTTTACCAGATTGGTCGGCTTGTCATCCGGTAGGAGGAGGCGATTTGCATGAATCTGCTGGATTATGTGATTTTAATTTGTATTGCAGTTTTATTGTTTTTCGCTGCGCGCTATGCGTTTCGGCACAGACACAGCGAGTGTGGCGGAGATTGCTCCAATTGCCCGTATCATAAAAACTGCGAGCACAAAGGAAAAAAGTAAATTCTTGCCCGGCTGAATTTCGGCCGGGCTTTTCCATACTTTAGTGCCGGGCTTATTCTGTTGAAATATGGCTGAAATTATGGTAGGATGAAAAACAAAAGGGGATAGGGGACAGGGTGGAACAATGATTCGGAATATTGTTTTTGATATGGCATGGGTTTTGTTTGAATACAGGCCGATGGAATTTGTTAACAAATACTGCCCGAATCCGGACGACGCAGAATTGGTGAACCGTGAACTGTACTGTGCACCGGAATGGAATGAGACCGACCGCGGAACCATGACGGACGAGGAATATCTCTCAATTGTGCTCAAGCGGATTCCGACGCGCCTGCACGGGGCTGCAAAGTATTTGTATGATCACTGGCATGAGATGCCAAAGCCGTTTGAATGTATGGAAGAACTGATTCGTGTACTGAAAGGGAACGGATACGGCATCTACCTGCTGACGAATATGAGCAGCCGTTTCTACCGTTTTTACCAGAGAATACCGGCAATTCAATACTTCGACGGAATGATTGTTTCCGCCGATGTTCATATGCTGAAACCCGAACCGGGTATCTACCTCAAGCTGTTTGATAAATTTTGCCTGAAGCCGGAAGAATGTTTCTTTGTCGACGACCGAAAGGATAACATTGAAGCCGGTGAAGCGCTCGGAATGAAGGGCTTTTGCTACCAGCAGAGCATGGAAGAACTTAAGAAAGCACTCGAAGCTGAAGGCATACGAATCTAAAAAGAGAGGGTTCCGCAAATGAATTTCATTTTGCAGAGCCCTCTCTTAATTTACTTTATTCAGAATTCGTAATCAACAGCCTCGCGTGCGCAAACCAACGTATGCACGATATTCTTAATCGCAACATGTGCCGGATGAGTCTGATAGGCTTTTTCTGCGCTGCGCGAATCAAACACACAATTCAGAACCAGATCGAGCTTTCCACCGTTGTAATTCTGCCCGAATTCCACTTCTTTCAGGCCGTCAATCACACCGACGAGCGCTTTGAATTTCTTGCTCAGATCCGCGGCAATGCTGTCCGCGTTTTGTTTTTGCTCCGGATTCAATGTCCACATAACGATATGTCTTACCATGATTTCGTCTCCTCTTATAAATCAAAGATATTCAGGCCGGTGACCGGATCCACTCTGCGGCCGATGGCACCTTCGGCAGTATGGATAAAGATTTCTGCGGTGCCGCTTACAACCGCTTCATTTAGATGACCTCCGACAACCTGCCCGTCAGCCTTTGCAAAATTTGCGTGGAAATGCAGGTAAACCTGCCCGTCCTTTTCGGTCGCATTGCCAAGCAGAGAGGTCATTTCCATTTCTCCGTCAAACGTATTGGAGAAGTATTTCTTTTCTGCAACACGGTACAGCCCAACCACAGCATGATCCACCGCTCCGATTCCGGCAATGCTGCCGAAACGGATATGCTCTTTTTCGCAGACGGTTTTCACGCAGGAGACAATCTCTTCGCCCCGGTCAACGCGCACGGCGACTAAATTTCCGCTTTTTGTGTAGTTCATTGTATTATCAGACCTTTCTAATGCAATTTCAAATATCTTACTCTTCTTCTTTATGATGCAGGCCGTCCAAGCCGATATCTTCGTTGAGAAGTCCGCCTGTCAGGACTGATTTGCTGCCGTACTTTTCGCGGATTGTGTCCAGAGCATTTTCCAGATGTTCCTGCCTGACACGCCCGGCGTGGTCTGTTGCGGAGAACAGGCAAAGCTGCTCTTCCGGCGCATCGTTTGGCACAAGCCCGGTCCCAGAGACGGAGAGCATGCGAATTGGGGCGTTCAGGTTCCAGCAGGCGTGAATCAACTCCATTGCGGCGGCGCTGAGCTCCTTTGCCAGATGGGTCGGAGCCTGAAGCGTCTTCTGGCGCGTGATGGTCTTTAAATTCGGGTCTTTGATTCCAATCTGTACCACCCAGCACTTCACTCCGTTTTTTCGGAGCCTTGAGGCCACATTGTCGCAGATGGCACTGATCCCTTTGCGAATATCATCCAGGCCGGTCAGGTCGCGTCGGAAAGTCACGCTGTTTCCAACGCTCTTCACTTCGCGGATATCGCGGAAATCACGTACGGGGCTGTTGTCAAGCCCATTCGCATAATCATGCAGCTGCGCTCCTGCCTTGCCAAGGCGTTTTTCCAGGAATTCCCGGTTACTGCGGGCAAGATCGCCGATTGTGTGGATTCCCATGCCGGCGAGCGCCTGCGCCATGCGTTTTCCGCAGAACATCAGCGTGTCAGCGGACAGGGGAAAAACAATCTGTTTGTAGTTTTCACGGCTGATCACTGTGGTTGCGTTGGGCTTTTTGTAATCACTTCCGAGCTTTGCAAAGATTTTATTAAACGAAACCCCAACGGAAACCGTCAGTCCCGTTTCCGTTTGAATCACGCTGCGGAGTTCGTCTGCAATTCTTTTGCCGTCGCCAAAGAGTTCATGGCTGCCGGTTACGTCAAGCCAGCTTTCATCTATGCTGAAAGGCTCCACCAGGTCGGTGTAACGGCGGTATATCTGGTTGATCTGCCGCGAGAATTTTTTATACTGCTGAAAATGCGTTCCAACAAGGACAAGCTGCGGACATTTCCTTTGTGCCTGCCAGATGGTTTCCGCCGTTTTGATTCCATATTTTTTGGCAGGTTCGTTTTTTGCAAGAATAATTCCGTGCCGACTCTCCGGGTCGCCGCATACGGCCATAGGGACCTCTTTCAGTTCCGGCCGCATCAAACACTCGACCGACGCAAAAAAAGAATTGCAGTCGCAGTGCAGAATTGTCCTGTCCACAGGCATGGCCATCCCTTTCTTACACTGAAAGATGTTTTCTATAGTTTTCACTATCTGGTAGTAATCATAGCATAATCAGGGAAAAACGCAAACAAAAAAACATGGGCCTTGGGAAAATTCCCATAGCCCGGCAATAATAGTTATATAAAAAACACATTTATAAGCGGTTGGCTGTAAAAGACGGTCATAATTAAGATTAATGGATAAATAATTTAAAAATAAGGGTAAAACCTGCCCCCAGCAAGATTGTAACGGGAAAGGTAACAAACCACGCAATTACAATACTTTTTGCGGTAGACCAGTTCACTGCAGAGAATCTCTTTGAGGAGCCCACACCCATAATCGCGGAAGAAATTACGTGTGTTGTGCTGACCGGGGATCCCATCGCAGTCATAATCTGGATGACCGCCGCCGCCGAAGTTTCTGCCGCGAAACCTTCTACCGGCTGAAGCTTAATCATGTTCATGCCTACTGTTTTAATAATACGCCACCCGCCGAGCGAAGTGCCTAAGGCCATTGCAAGTGCGCAGATGAGCTTGACGTACAGAGGAATACCGGTATTTGGACTGATGATTTTACCGCTTATAAGGGCCATGGTGATGATGCCCATTGTTTTCTGCGCGTCGTTGCTTCCGTGCGAATATGCCATTAAGGCCGCTGAAAGAATTTGCAGCTTGGAGAAAGTCTTGTTCACCATCTTCTGCTTGGCATTCCTTAAAATGAAGAAAATCAGCTTCATAACGAAATAGCCGATGATAAAGCCAATGACCGGCGATGAAAAAAGAGGAATGACAACCTTGTCCAGAATATTTGTCCAGTTGATTACTTTAAAATTACCGCTGACTACAATCGCGGCTCCAACAAGACTTCCGATGAGTGCGTGAGACGAACTGCTCGGAAGGGCAATGTACCAGGTGATCAGGTTCCAGACAATTGCTCCGCACAGTGCGGCTGCAATAACGTATTGCTCCAGGGAGCCGAACACAATTCCGGATGCGATGGTGTTTGCGACATTCACGCTGACGAGAGCGCCCACAAAGTTCAGTGTTGCGGACATTAATGTTGCTATGCGGGGTGTCAGAACGCGGGTGGAAACGGAAGTGGCAATGGAATTTGCGGTGTCGTGAAATCCATTGATGAAATCAAATACTACTGAGAGGACGATTACAAGGACAAGCATGATTATCGACATTTTTGGAAACAATCCTTTCCGCGTTTGGCATCTTGCAAACATTTACTATGAACTTTTTATTAACTATAAATATCAGAGTGAAAAGAGAAGCAATGTAAAATCTAATTTTACAAAAGTGTAATTTATCTGACTTTTCCCAACATGATTTTAACATGAGCTACTAGTAAAGTATATGTTTTTTAAGCCGCTATGTCAATGACAACGGATGAATAATATTATTAAGCTGTTTTGGGTATTTACCTTGGAAACATCAGAATAATTCAGATAATTCGGCATTATCCGCGGGATGAATTGACAAGAGCGGCAGAATAAATTATCATAAAAAAGCTGCTTCATTCATTTTGAAGTGCTGCGAAAACAATGGCAGCGGTTGGATACAGCAATATGATTTACCAAAGACATAACTTACTAAATAAAACTGAGAATAGTTATGAGAGCATTGGATTACAGCGTTTTTACTTTTAAACAGGAAAGATTTTTAACCGTAAAAACGCATTCGGCAATTTTTAATCTTCAATCAATGTCCTTACTAAATATTACAGCGATTCCATTTCAGACAGCGAGATAAGATGTGTTCATCCCCCGCTTTAGGCGGGGGATGAACACAAACCAACTCAACAACAAAACTGGAAATGCGGTAAATTGCTATAGAGAGGAAATGAATTCGTGGGTTTTAGAAAAACAAGTTCACAGAGCAGCAGATGGGTTATTTTAATGATTACGGTGGTTTCCACCTTTATGTCTACGCTTGACAGCAGCATCGTTAATGTGGCTTTGCCAAAAATGGCGTCGGATCTGCGGGTGAGCACCGGTTCCATTGCGTGGGTGGTCAGCGCCTACCTGATCGTTATCTCAGTTTGCATTTTATTATTCGGCAAGTTGGGGGATATTAAGGGTCAGGGCAAAGTTTTCAGGCTTGGCCTTCTCGTTTTTACGATTGGTTCATTTTTGTGCGGTGTTACGCACACATTGCCCCTGCTGATTGGCGCGAGGGCTGTACAGGCTGTGGGTGCGGGCGCCAGTATGGCGAACAGCCAGGGAATTATTACGCGCACCTTCCCGCCGGAAGAACGGGGACGGGCCCTCGGAATCAATGGTGCTTTCGTTGCACTCGGTACGCTGGTGGGGCCGGCGCTCGGCGGGCTGATTATTTCCATAGCCAGCTGGGAATATCTCTTCTGGGTCAACGTACCGATTGGTTTATTTGCCTTTCTCGCAAATCTGAAGTTTTCCGGGGAAGAGGATACCAAGGCGGATGAAAAGCTGGACGTCTGGGGCTTTATTCTGTTTACTCTCTCGTTAACTCCACTGTTTATTGCATTGGAATATGGGCAGACGATCGGCTTTGATAATCCGCTAATTATTATTTGTTTTGCCGTATCTGCTGCGGCAATGGTGGGATTTGTGATTCTTGAACGCAGAGTTGTTCCGCCGCTGCTTGACTTTGAGATTTTCCGGAATAAATGGTTTACGATCAGTATCTTCTGCGCGTTTACTTCTTTTATTGCGATTTCTTGTTCCAATATCATTCTTCCGTTCTATTTGCAGAACGCGCTTTCCATGAGTGCAGGGCAGGCAAGCATTTACATGACAATTTATCCGTTGGTGCTGGCGCTTACCGCTCCGATCAGCGGCTATGTTTCCGATAAAATAGGGCCGGAGATTCTTACACTTGCCGGGCTTTCGCTTACCAGCGGAGGACTTTACCTGATGTCCAGCCTGAATGAACACCCGTCTTACTGGATGATTGGACTTTATATCGGCGTTATGTCACTTGGGAACGGGCTGTTCCAGTCACCCAACAATTCGCTGGTTATGTCCATGGTGCCGCAGGAAAAGCTAGGTGTGGGCGGCAGCGTAAACGCGCTGGTTCGAAATATTGGTTTGGTGGTAGGAATTGCGCTTTCCACAACGATTCTGTACAGCGCCATGAGCGCCAAAATAGGCCGTCATGTAATCGGGTATGTTCCCGGAAGAAACGATGCTTTTATTTTCGGTATGAGGCTGGCATACATCACCGCCGCATCTATTTGTCTTGTCGGTGCAGCGGTCACCGCGTTCCGTCTGCGCGGCCGCAAAAAGGAGAATCAGGAAACAAGCTCCGTATGAACAATTCATACGGAGCTTGTGCTCATCTTGAAGAGATTTATTCAAAACTTAAAGCGTCGATCGGCTTGAGCTTGGATGCTTTTGCAGCAGGGTACAGGCCGAAGATAATGCCGACAGCCGCCGAGAAACCAAACGCAGCCATCATAACGGAGAAAGAAAGCGCAACTTTCAGTGTGGAGAGTGCTTGAATCAGAACGCCGCCGAAAATTCCGATGCCGATTCCCACCATCCCACCGACACAGCTGATGAAAATCGCCTCGATGATGAACTGAAGCAAAATATCTTTTCGC
Organism: Caproicibacter sp.; assembly: GCA_036260805.1. Taxonomy (GTDB): domain Bacteria; phylum Bacillota; class Clostridia; order Oscillospirales; family Acutalibacteraceae; genus Thermocaproicibacter. The sequence continues at coordinate 84,346 of DATALZ010000018.1, read as the reverse complement.
TTTGCACCGATTGCCTTTCGGATGCCGATTTCGCGGGTACGTTCAATTACGGAAACCAGCATGATATTCATAATGCCGATGCCGCCGACGAGAAGCGAAATTGCCGCGATTCCGGCAAGCATCATCGTCAGCGTATTAACCGTTGAACTGCTTGTCTGCAGCAGCTCACTTTGGGTTAGAATACGGAACTGCGTGGAATCATTGTTGTATTTCTCAAGCAAAAACTGGTTGAGTTCGGTGGAAGCCGGCGTGATATCATCGGATGATTTTGCTTCCACATAATAGGTTTTCACATTCTTGGATTTTAAAAATCTCTCTGCGGTGGAGAGCGGGACAATGACTCTGTTGTCACTGGAACCGGCAGACGAAGTGCCTTTGCTTTCCAGAATTCCCACGATTTCGAAATTAGTGCCGTTCAGGCTGATATTTTTTCCGATGAGGGTCTCGTACTCCGATGCTTTCATGTCGGGATAAATATTCTGCAGAACTTCGATTCCGACAACGGCGACTTTGTACCGGTTGTCATTGTCATCCTGCGTAACGAATCTTCCGAGCGCGGCATGGACGCTTCGGATGTTTTCATAACCGGGAAGAACCCCTTCCACAGACGTTGTATAGCTTTGCGAACCGGATTTCGCAGTTGCGGTTCCGGTCAGGTCCGGAGTAGCGTCGCTGACGGTTTCATAGGATTTTATGGTTTTCAGGTCGCTGTCCGTCAGTGATTTTGCGTTGCTTCCGGTCAAAGAGACGGTTAAAAGGTTCGTTCCCATTCCTTCAATCGCGCTTGTAATGGTTTCTTTGGAGCCGCTGCCGATTCCAATTAAAATGATGACGGAGGAGATGCCGATTACGATTCCGAGAATCGTGAGAAAGGAGCGCATTTTATTTGACTGGAGTGATTTTACTGCCATCTTGATCGCTTGTGTGAATTTCATCCTGCTCCGCCTTTCTTGTCCGAAAGAATTTTTCCGTCGCTGATATGGATGATTCTTTTCGCCTGAGCGGCCACATTCGGGTCATGTGTAATCAGTACGACCGTGCGGCCTTCCTCGTTTAGCCTGTGCAGGATTTTCAGCACTTCGGACCCAGTGTGGCTGTCAAGATTTCCGGTTGGTTCGTCTGCTAAAAGAAGAGGCGGGTTCGTTATTATCGCGCGGGCAATTGCAACGCGCTGCTGCTGTCCGCCGGATAGTTCCAAAGGCGTATGCTTCATTCGGTTTTGCAGTTCAACCATCGTCAGCGCCTGTTTTGCCCTTTCCAGACGTTCTTTGCTCCCTACTCCCTGGTATACGAGGGGCAGTTCAACATTTTCCAATGCGCTGAGCTTGCCAAGCAGATTGAATTTCTGAAAGACAAAGCCGATTGTTTTATTCCGAACCTCGGAAAGGCCGTTGTCGTCGTATTCGCCGATTTCCAGGTCATTCAATTTGTAGGAACCGGATGTCGCGGTGTCAAGGCATCCGATGATGTTCATCAGCGTCGATTTCCCCGAGCCGGAGGGGCCGATGATGGCGGCAAATTCGTGTTCTTCGATCCTGAGCGAAACATCGTTGAGCGCGTGGACTTCGTTATCGCCGACGGTGTAAGTTTTATATAGGTTTGTAATTTCAATAAGCGGCACTGGCGTCATCTCCTTATATTTCCCTGCTTCGGGACTTAGTTGCCTCCGGCATTTTTGCCGGCAGCCGTACCGCTCTTTGCGTTACCGTTGGCATTTGTTCCGTAGTTGTTTGCACCATTCGCATTTGTGGTGTTATTTGTTCCGTTTGTCCCATTTGTACCGGCTGTGCCGTTTGCCGTTACGGTATTGCCCGTTCCGCCGGTTGATCTTCTGCCGTTTGTACCGCTGTAGTTGCCCATTCCGCTTCTGCCGCTCATGCCGCCGAAACTAAAAGCATTGTTGGACGTGCCCTGGTTATTGAGACTGCTGATTGCGCTCGGATTGATTGTTACAGGCACTGCAAGGTCATCCCCTGCGCTGATACCGCTTACAATTTCGTCTTTATCCTGCGTGGCCATGCCGATTGTTACTTCTTTGCCATATTTTCTAATTAACTCGGAAGTAGTTGTGTTCGTCAGCTTGACGCTTTTTCCGTTTGAATCAAACAAGTCCGCTGCAGACAATACATAACCTTTTGTACCATTTTTCATCAGGATGGCATTTGCTGAAACCACAATAACATTGTCTTTGCTTTGTGTGATGATTTCAACGTTTGTCGTCATACCCACCTTGATGTCCTGAGGATTGGTTATGATAACAGTGACGCTGTAGGTGGCAACCCCATTGGATGATGTACCGATGGGGTCAATTTGTGCAACGCTGCCGGAAAAAGTTTTGTCGGTAATTGCGTCCAGACTGATGGTTGCCTTTTGGCCGACTTTAACTTTGGAAATGTCCAGTTCATCAACCGACACAACTGTTTGAAGTGTGTTGGGGTCCATGATGACCGCAACTGCGGTACCACTGGAAACGCTGTCCCCTTTTTTCACATCCAGTTCGGCCACGACTCCGCTGATTGGGCTGGTAATGGTATCCTTCGCGGCTTCAGCTTTTGCATTGTCCAAATCCTGCTGGGCGGAAGTTACGGCATTTTCTTTTGCCGTTACCTGCTGTTGAACGGAATCATTGCTCAGCTGGAATAAGGTCTGGCTTTTGCTGACCATTTGATTTTCTGAGACATTTACCTGCGCGATTGTTCCGTTCCCAGAATTGGAAATGGCGATGGATTTTGCTAGCTGCAGTTTGCCGGAGCCGAGAGTTTTGCCGCTTAGTGTGATAACAGCGGTATCGCCGACTGCCGGGTCATCCGAATTGATCATTACAGTAGTAGAACCGGAAGAACCGGCGTTCTGACTGTATTGTCCATTTTGTCCGCTCTGGCTGCCGGATGAAGCGGACGAAACAGTTCCGGCATACGTTTTTCCTGAAACGGTGACCGTAACCGTCTGGCCGTCTTTCAATGCCTGCGAGGGGTTGAAGGAGACGGTCATGGAACGGGACATGGAAATAACCGCGAGGTCGCCAAGAGGCTTAATGGTGGAAAGGCTATCCCCTGCCGACGCAGTTATGGATTTGACCTTGCCTGCGACAGGCGCTTTAATATCCAGACTGTCAAGCTGCTCTTTTGTCTGTGTCAGATCGTTTTGCGCACTTGTCAGCTGATTTTGCTTTTGCTGAACTGTCTGTGCAGAAGCGGTACTGCTTACATGGGCGATGACCTGCCCGGCCTTTACGATGTCGCCCTGCTTTACCGACAGACTGTCAATCGTCCCGGCGTTCTCAGCCGAAACGGTAATCTGCGAAGAATCAGAGACCGAACCGCTCCCGGTAACCGATGTACTGATGCTGCCGGTTTGCGCTGAGACTTCCCGGAAAGTTGTTGTCGATGCGGAATTGGACTTTGCAAAAACCGTAAAGCGGATAATTGTACCGCCGATGGCCAGAACAAGGATAACCGATACTGCGATTATCAGCGGTTTCTTTTTCTTCTTATTCATTTGCCTCTCCTCCAGGTATGACTTTTTCAAGGATATTTGTTTAAAAGTCTGTGATCTTTTTGAGAAATTGTAAGAAGAAAATATGAATCCGATATATCAGCTTCATGAAAATAGCATGAGAGATAGTTAATATGACTAAAAAGGGGAAATTAAATCCATACAAAGGTATAATAAATGGAAAAAACAACCAATATTCTGAATTTATGTTTGTACGCAATTTTTATAAAGCTGTTTACCATTGTCGCCAAAAGGTTGAATCGTAAAATAAAAGGCACTTTCAGCTATGCTGAAAGTGCCGCGCTAAATAGTGGCAATATTTGAGAATCTGCGGTAAACCGAGATAAGCTTATTGATTTCCCAGTTGAATTCCCTTCGAAATACGAATGGTTTCGCCTTCGAATTTATCTGCAGTATAGTAATTTGATGTTACTATAATGACGCCAATTCCTCTTTCGAGATATTGATGAATCATATCGATTGCCCGCTCACGCATGTAGATGTCTACATCTGTAAAAGGGTTGATGCAGACAATAACTTTTGGAAAATACAACAGCCATTTGTAGTATGCAATTTGCTGCAGGACGTATGACTTTTGGCCTTTCAGCGGAGAGTTCAACGAGATGTTTCTTATTTTACTTTTTAGCTGTTTTACAATACTTTCTGAATATTTGCGAAGCATCCAGAAGTTGCCAACCTTTTCACAGCAGGGGATTCCGAGATTTTCTATGATATTCATGTTATAGAAAAGCATGCTGTCATAGGCACACTCTTCCATAAAGCAAACACCCTGATGAATTGCTGAATACAGATCTTTTGCTTTATATAAACTGCTTTGGTAAAAGATATAGCCGGATTCAGGCTTAATTTCTCCTTTTAGCAAATCTACGATTTGTGAGCAGCTGAGTTCGTCATAGCAGTGGATTTTCAACAGTTTCCCCTGATCCAGTGCAAAACTGATATCCTGCAGGACGGAAGTTGAGACATTTTGAAATTCGAGAATTGTCGGACCATTTTTTGCAGGGAAGCTTTGAACCTTCTTTTTGGTATTCAGTTTGATTGAGCTTTCATTAAAATACAGGCGGCGGGTAACAGCCTGCATATCTGATTTTTCCGGTTCAATTATTGAAATCGTTTTGCTGTTTTTAATTGCAGTGATTCTGCCGATTTTCTGTAAGTACTCATCTTCAAATCCGATTCTCACCAAAAACGTCATGCTGAATTTCTGTAATTTTAGAAGGACGGAAAAAATCTCTTCGATTTCATTTCGTTGAAGGTATCCTGAGAGATCATCTAATATTACCAGCTTCTTCTTTTCAATATATGCTCTCATCAATTCAATCTGAATTCTGTCTTTTGGAGACAACTCCGATGGCTTTTGCCCAACAGGCAGATTGATCCCCAGGTTTTCCTGCAGGAGTGAGAATTCGTTTTTATATTTTTTACGGTTAATAAAAAAAGAAGAATCTGAAAAAAGAAAAATATTTTCTTCAACGGAGATGCTGTTCACCAAACTGCTTTTCTTATTAATGAGCGTGACCATTCTGGAAAATAACTGAACTGAATTTTTTATGGGAATCCTCTTTTCATTGAGAAACAATCGGCCGGATTCCAGCTCCAGTTCCCCAAGCAAAAACTCGTTTAAATAACGTTTCGTTTGTATATCGTCGCAAATGATTCCGGCAATTTCATCCAGATATATGTGCAAATATAAGCCGTTAAAAATTGTGCTGCCGTTTTTGATCAGTTTTCCATTCTCAATGGAAAGCAGTTCTTTTTTCATGTTGTCCTCTGCCGCGTTAAGGCAATACGCTCATTAACGAATAATTGGAATCTTTATTCTCACGTCTGTTCCCATTCCGGAAATGCTGTAGATATGAAACCCATAGTTTTCGCCGAAAAGAAGCTTAATGCGGCGCGCGATATTATTGAGGGCAATTCCGCCTTTTTGCTCTGGGTTCTCTTTTGCGCCGGAAATCGAGACATGCTCAAGCTTGTAGTTGATTTCATTCAGTTTATCTTCAGAAATCCCGATTCCGTTATCTTGAATACTGATAAAAAGGTTGCTGGTTGAAAGTTCAAGGCTGATATGAATATTTCCGCCCTCAGCTTTGGATTCGAGGCCATGGAAAATTGCATTTTCAATGAACGGCTGCAGCGTCAGCTTCGGCAGTTTCAGGGAAAGAATATCGTCTTCCGGTGAATAGTCGATATTCATCGTGAATTTTTCGCCAAAGCGGTATTGCTGGATTTTAAAATAGTTTTCAATATTGTCCAGTTCGGCCTGAACGGTTACAAGGCTGCCCATATCGCTGATGGTATACCGAAAAAAAGTAGCCAGAGCTTCCGTGGTATTTGCAATGCTCTCAATGCCGGCACAGAGGGCGTCACTGCGGATTGCTTCCAATGTATTGTATAAAAAATGAGGGTTGATCTGGTTTTGCAGTGCGAGTAATTCGGCCTGTTTGGTCGACAGTTTAATCATGCTTTTTTCATCAAGCAAAGATTCAAAATACTGCAGGACGTCCTTCTGCTCATCAAAAATCAGGTATTGATTTGAAATAAGTTCCTCATAAACTTCATCCTGCATAAATTTCCGAAACAATGCTCTGCTGTTCCGGTAGGGTGCGATGAGCTTTATGCGAATGAGAAAAACGGCAGCGGCTCCAAAAATGCTGACTGCAATCAGCCAAACGAATACAGCTCCATCCGAGATGAAATGGGAAGCGTATCCTTCCAGAATAAGAGCACTGAACAGGAACATGACACACGCAAGGAGCAGCCAGACCAAGCGAATGGCCTCTTTGCCAAAAACTCTTTGATGGTTTTTCAATGTCTTTTTATCCATATAATTTCCTGTATTCACTCGGGTTTATTCCGGTTGCTTTTTTGAACAGTTTTGAGAAATATTTTAAATCACTGTAACCAACTTCTTCCGCAATGTCTGCGAGATCCATATCGGTTGAAATGAGATAGAGTTTTGCGTTTTTGATTCGCAGCTCCATAAGATATTCTGAAAAGTTTTTGCCCGTTTCCTTTTTAAAGAATACAGAAAAATAGGTCGCATTAAATCCGATATGCTCGCTTACGCTTTCCAATGTCAAGTTTTTGTTATAGTTGTCGTAGATATATTGTTTGGCAATTCGAATCGGTTTCTTTTCGGCGACTTTTTTCTGGTTTGCAAAGTCCTGATATTTATTGATAATATCGTTTTTGATCCATTCAAACAGTCCGTCAAACGTTAAAATACTGCCGATTTTTCGCTTGCTTTCATCCAAATCGAATTTTTGAAAATAAACATCGTAGTTTTTTGAGCCGAACTGAAGAATTTCAATCAGCTCCAACAGGCAATCGTACACCAGCTTTGAGTCAGACTGGAATTCGGTGAGTCTCTGCTTGAGAGTATGGATATGTGTGAGGATTGCATTGACATCCATACGTTCCTGAGCAGCAATCAGGTCGTTACGGTTTTTGAGATCAATAAAATCTGAAACGGTCTTCCTGGAATTCTGGATTCCTGAATACTCGAAAATATATTGCTGAGAGTCGCTGAAACGGTTCAGAATGGCCCGTTCCGCTTCCCGGTAACTTGCAGCGGCCTTGGAGATATCTGCGTAGGAATTTCCGACTCCAATAATCAAAGAAATATTTGAAAACAATTCGTTTGTTATGGCGAGTTTGATTTTGTGCAGCTGCTTTTTTGCTTTTTGCAGATTTTCTCCGGAAGTGTTCATCAGGCAGATAGCGGAACTGTCAAAAGCAGCACAGATCAGTTCCTCACAGCACGGGCTCAGCTCTTCCTGAACGGTTTCCTGAAGTTTGGACACCAGAAAATCCAGGGATTCTTTTACCGCGGAGTTGCTTTTTACAAACAGATGAAAATGCGCAATAGTAAATTGACCCGGGCGGAAATTGCACTGATACATATTGTTTACTTGCTCGAGGGTCATCTGTTCGCTGAATTCTTCTTCCTTAGCATACCCAACCATACGCGTCAGAAAACTCTGCTTTACTTTATTGCGCGCAGTGTCTGCAATGGTACGAAGTCTACTTCTTTCCAATTCACTGTTTCTGCTTGACTCATATTTTTCCTGAATCTTTTTTAGCGCGTTGTCCAGCTCTTTTTTCTTAATCGGCTTTAATAAATAGTCTTCTACACCATATTTAATTGCACTTTTGGCAAATTCAAACTCGCTGTATCCGCTGATAATAATAAAATAAACGGAGGAGAACTGCTCTTTGCACATTCGGATGAGCTCAAGCCCGTCGTAATTTGGAATACGGATATCCGTTATTACAATATCCGGGTGGTTTTTACAGATGGATTCATAGGCTGATTTCCCATCGTTGACAATGTCCACCACTTCCATACCCATTGAACTCCAGTCAACAAGATGATTGATTAGCTGACAAATTTTAATTTCATCATCTACGATTATAACCTTCATTTTTCAACTCCTCTGCCTAACAGACAGACGGCTTTTCTGAACAAGCAATTTAGGGATTGCTTTCCATATTAACTTCCAATTGATGTATAAAATGCATTAAAATTGATGATTTATACTTACTATTTTATTTAATTCACCCATATGCTATCATATGAGCCAACATAAGGTCAAGAGATATTTTAGCCTGCATTTTAACTGCTTTTTTAGATTTTCCTTTTTGCTGTCTTTTAGTCTCGGTAATATACAGATGACTTTACAGACGCAGAAATTCGCACCTGATGCAAAATACCAGGCGCGAAATTTCACCGTTTTTTCACATGTTTATTTCAGTATAGCAACGTCATAAGGAGATATCGTTACAGTTCGCTCCTCTTTTCTCTGAGCAAGCAAATTTTCGTAGACACGGTCAAGAGGAACTACAACGGGGTAGGAATTATGGTTCATCAGGAACAGCACCTGTTCTTTTCCGTCCGTTGCTTCCACCTGTTCCACTCCTTCAATCGGGCATGGATTGCATTCGAGTTTCAGCTGGTGGCACAGATATTTCATTAGGCGATTCATAGCGGAAGAATCTAGGTCACACCCAAGGTAATACACAGCCCCATTGCCGAATTGATTTACAGTCAGGCATGCTTTTCCGGAGTAATAGTCCTGGGTATAGAAACCAAGGGGCTCCGCGCTTACCGGCTCTACAACATCGCACCAGAGTTTGGAAACCGATGCTCCGAATACGCCGGACGAGGCTGTCTCCTTTTGAAATTGAGGATCATATTCCATAACCTCAACACCGGCGAGACTTGCGAATGTACCCGGCACTGTCTGCTTAAGCATATTGTTAAAGACATCTTTTATCCCGCTGCGGAATGTCAGAAGCAATGTTCCGCCGGTACGCACATAATTTTCGAGGTTCTCTTTTTCCTGATCGGTGACCATCAAAAGCGCCGGCGCAATGACGAAGGAATACTGTGAAAGATCATCATAGGGCGCCGCAAAATCAACCGGTATCCCCATATCATAAAACGGTTTATAGAAGCTCAATAAAAATTGATCGTACTGGAAATTCTCAACATGCTTATGAATCGAGTGGCTCCATTCGCTGTCGAAAGATTTGATAACAGCAACCTTTGCCGTTGGTTTCAGCGGTCCGAGGGTTTTGCTCAGCTGCTCCATTTCCGAGCCAACCTGAACAATTTCCTCATATCGACGGTTTGGCTTGCCGTCGTGGTTCAAAATTCCGTGCCAGTTTTCCTCTGTTCCGAATGGGCAGGCTCTCCAGCGAAAATAAACCACGGTATCCGCGCCGTTTGCTACTGCCTGATACGTCCAAAGACGCAGCTTTCCCGGGGTGGGTGCAGGCCCCATTTTACTCCATCCGCAGGGGCCGCTTTGCTGTTCCATAACCCAGAACGGCTGCTTTTTGTAGCTCCGAAGTAGGGAATGGTCTCTGGACACCGTTGAGGCTTCTGCAATTCCCCATTGAAACTCGATGTAGTTGTCCCATGAAACAAAATCAAGCTGTTCCGCAAGTTTGAAGTAGTCAATTCCGGTCCCTGAGTTAACAGCCGCATCTAGCAGATTGCTGGTAACGGGTTTGCTGCTGTATTTTTTTATTACCTCTGCGGATTCCTTGGCAAAACGGATGACGGAATCGCTTGAGAAACGGTAATAATCCAACAGTAGAGCGGGGTTTTGCCCCTGTGTATCATGGCAGGTATCATAGCAGGCGCCGGCGCGCGGGATAATTACCTCTTCAAAACTGTTGTAAATCTGGCTCCAGAAAACGGTTCCGTAGACCCGGTTCAGCGTCTCGATTGTCTTATATTTGTCTTTGAGCCATTGCCGGAACTCTTTTTCACATTTTTTACAATAACATCTGGTCGTATTGGCCCAGCCAAGCTCATTATCAATCTGCCAGGCTTCCACAGCGGGATGGCTGCCGTAGCGTTTTGCAATTTTCTCAACAAGGCTGCGGGTGAAACTGCGGTATGTCTGGCTGTTAAAGCAATAATGCTTGCGAGTACCGAATATTTTAGGATTGCCGTGGATGTCATCCTGAAAAATATCCGGATACTTGTCCGTCATCCATTTTGGCGGGGTAGCGGAAGGCGTACAGAGTACGACGCTGATTCCATGGTCATGGAAAAAATCCAATATTTCGTCCATCCATCCAAACTGGAAGTCGTTCTCTTTGGGCTCATAAAGGCTCCATGCAAATTCACCGATTCGGACGACTTTGATGTTGGCTTTCGCCATCATTTCTGCGTCCGTTTTCCAGCGTTCCTTTTCCCAGTGCTCCGGGTAGTAATCCACACCAATTCTCATTCAAACGACCATCCTTTATTCTGAAACTCACAAAAAACGGAAGCGGGATACAAACTCTAGAGTATCCTTTTCAGGTCTTCCGAATCTGTATCCCACGATTTAATTAAAATTCAAATTTTACTGACTGCAGATTGCCGGTACTGCAGTTTCCTACATAGGCAATGTAGGGAATCTCCTCTTCAACGAAACTGTCCTGCTTCTCATCAAAATATGCCATATCTTTCTGAGATACACTCAGAAATACGTCTTTTTCTTCACCCGGTTCCAGTTCTACGCGGGCAAAGTCTTTCAGCACCTTGAACGGGCGGTCTACCGCGCTGTTTTCGCAGCCTGCATAAAGCTGAACAACTTCGGCGCCTTTCACGCTGCCGGTATTTTTCACACGTACCGCAACTTTGGCAACCTTGTTAAAGACCTGCACTTCAGGTTTGCTGATTTCAAAAGTTGTGTAGGAAAGGCCATAACCGAACGGATACAGAACAGGCAGGTTTTCCTTTTCCATTTTGCAGTAACCGTGGTAATATTCATATTCCACGTAAGTGCAGTCAGGGTCAAAGGCCGGGTAGCTGTCTTCCGACATGGCAACCGTATAAGGCAGCTTTCCGCTTGGGCAGATATCTCCAAAAAGGAGATCAGCAAGCACATTTCCGCCTTCCATACCGCTGTAGAAAGAGAAGATGATTGCGGGTACATCGTTGACCCATTCGTCAATCAGAATAGCGCTGCTTCCGACGAGGGATACGACTGTGTTTTTATTGACCCCTTTCAGGCCTTTTATCAGGTCAATATCTCTCTGATGCAGGCGCATGGATGCTCTGTCTCCGCCCATATCGGCAATATCGCTCCGGTCTGCAAGGTACTCGCCTTCATCGCTGTGGATATATCCTGCCACAATAACGACGGCGTCGGCATCCGCTGCCAGAGCACGCGCTTTTTCAAGATCGCTGCCATCATCATAGAGCACCTGCGCGCCGGGCATTTTCTTCATCAGACCGCGCAGAGGAGTAACCGTATAATAAGGATGTACCTTGCTGGAGCCGTGGTCTCCGATATTTTCGGTGTCGCCCAGAACGCCGAGAACGACAATTTTGTCTGTGCCCTCTTTACGGAACGGCAGAACGTGGTTTTCATTTTTCAGAAGAACCATGGATTCTGCGGCGGCGCGTCTTGCAACGGCAATATGCTCGGGGGACGCTACGATATCCGTGGTATACTCCTGGGGATCTTTTCTTGTCTCAAAGTACAGGATGGTTCTTAAAATATAACCGACTGCTTCGTCAAGGTCCGCCATATCGATTCTGCCTTCGGCAACAGCCTTCGGAAGCTCGTCGTTATAATGGCAGAAGCAGGGCATTTCAATATTCATGCCGCTCTTGACCGCTTTTACCGCGTCTTTCACCGCCCAAAGGAAGTCGGAAAGCGTAAAGCCCTCAAAATGCCATTTGTCGCGCAGAATATCTTTCAGCAGATACTTGCTTTCGGAAGCCTGTTCGCCGAGAACTTTGTTGTAAGCTCCCATAACGGAAGCGGCGCCTTCCTCAATGCATCTTTTGAAATGAGGAAGATAAACTTCATGCAGCGTCCTTTTATCAATGTGCACATCTGCTTTGAAGCGGGCATTTTCAATGCTGTTCAGAGCGAAATGCTTAATGCATGCCATAACATTCTGGCTTTGAATTCCTCTTGTGAGCGCAGCGCCCATCTCGCCCAGATGATACTGGTCTTCACCATAGCATTCCTGAGCGCGTCCCCATCTCGGATTGCGGGGAAGGTTGATGCAGACTCCGCCATAATAGTTGCCGCCCTGAGCCCGGACTTCTGCGCCGATCACCTTGCCGATTTCTTCTTCCAGTTCGCGGTCAAAGGTTGCGCCTCTTGCCATGGAAACAGGGAAGCAGGTTGAGGAACCTGCAACAACGCCTCTTGGCCCGTCCACAAAACGAACGTTCGGAAGGCCAAGCCGCTCGATTTCCAGAGTGGGGTAGGGCTTCACATTATAGTGTTCAATCACGAACAGGTCGTCTAAAAGTTTCTTTTCCGTTACCTGACCGGACATAATTCCGATTTTTTCTTCCAGAGTCAGCTGAGGAATTACTTCATCAACAAACGCTTGAATGGTTTCCTTTGAGCAGTTTTCCGTCAATTTTGTCTTCTTTACTGCTTCTCTCATGACAACTCCTCCAATGTCTCGATTATTTTTTCTTGATATTTTTACGCATATCAATGATGACTGCCAGCAAAATAATCAGGCCTTTTACAACGTACTGCCAATACATATTGACGCCGATGAACGCGAGGCCGTAGTTGATAACTGTGAAGATCAAAACACCGATTACAATTCCGCCGACGCTTCCGGTTCCGCCTGAAAGCGAAACACCGCCGACGACGCATGCCGCAACCGCGTCCATTTCGTAGCCGTTGCCGGTTGTATTGGAAGCGCTGCCGATACGCGCAACTTCCAAGACTGCAGCCAAAGCGTACATTAAGCCAGCAAGCGCGTAAATTTTAATTTGAGTGCGAACGACGTTTACGCCGGATACTTTCGCCGCTTCCGGATTTCCGCCCACAGCGAACATGTATTTGCCGAATTTCGTTTTATTCCAAAGAACCCAGATCACCGCGCAAATTGCCAGTGCAATAATAATCAGGTATGGAATCTGAAAACTTCCGAAACCGATTGATCCTGTAGCCATTTTTACTACATCCGGTTTAATGCCGCCGATCGGCTGTGCACCGTAGGGAGGACGGTCAAAGTAGATGGAAGATGCGCCATACAGGATCAGCGACATACCTAGTGTCGCAATAAATGGCGGCACCTTGAAAATTGCTACGGCGAAACCGCTGATTGCACCCAATGCGGCGCAGATAAGCATAACAACCAAGAAAGGTACGAAGATTGGAAGATCGGCTAAATGCGGGTACATTCTGTAGGCATAGGTCGTTGTCTGCATCAGGGATGCGCTGATAACCGCTGCCAGACCGATCATACGGCCGGTTGAAAGGTCAACGCCCTGAACGATTAGGATCATGCCGGCTGCCAGGGCAATAATTATTCTTGTTGCAGACTGTGCGAATATGTTTTTGAAGTTTCCGAAGGACAGAAACTTCGGCTGAATTATTACAATTACAATGAGAAGTACAACCAATACTACATAAATGGCTTTTTCCAGCATCAGGTTTTTAATGGATGTCTTTTTTAATCGATCTAAAACTTTATTCACCTTTTTCTCCTCCAATTTATCAGATAAATTTAGCCGAAGCCTGCATAATAACTTCCTGATTCACTTCCGACGGATCGAAAATGCCCGACTGGTGCCCGTTGCTCATAACCAGAATGCGGTCGCAGATGCCAAACAGCTCCGGCATTTCAGAACTTACAATGATAATTCCTTTTCCTTCAGCGACCAACTGATTGATTAACTGATAGATCTCGTATTTTGCACCTACGTCAATCCCTCTGGTTGGTTCATCAAGCAGAAATATTGTCGGCTGTGTTAAAAGCCACTTTCCCAAGATAACCTTCTGCTGATTGCCACCGGAAAGATTTCCGATTTTTTGCTTTGCGGAAGGAGTTTTAATTTTCATGGCATCGATCATTTTATTTACATCAGAGTTGATTAATTTTTCATTGAGAAGCCCGTTCTTAATGTATTTATCCAGATTATTCAGGGCAAGGTTGAAGCCTACGCTTAAACCTGCAAAGATTCCATCCTTTCGGCGTTCTTCGGTCAGCATTGCAAAGCCGTTTGCAATTGCTTCCTGAGGAGACCTGTTCTGAATCTCTTTTCCGTCAACAATAATCTGGCCTTCGCCTTTCTGACGGATGCCAAACAATGTTTCAAGCACTTCTGTTCGTTTGGAGCCAACAAGACCCGCAATCCCGAGAATTTCTCCTTTATGTAGCTCAAAATTCACCCCTGAAAACGCAGGTGATGCGGTGGACAAATTCCGGACTTCCATTAGAACGCTGCCTGGTTTTGTGTCCTTCTGGGGATAGCGTTCCGTCATTTCACGCCCTACCATCATTTTGATAATCTCATCAATCGTCAGTTCTTTGGCGGGCTTTGTGGCGATCCATTTGCCATCTCTCATTACGGTTACGTCATTGGAAATTCTTAAAATTTCCTCCATCTTATGCGATATATAAATAACGCTGGATTTTTTCTCGATTAATTTTTCAATGATACGGAACAGATGCTCAACCTCTTTTTCCGTCAGCGATGAGGTCGGCTCGTCCATTACAATGATTTTTGCATCGTAGGAAACGGCCTTGCCAATTTCAATCATTTGTTTTTGGGATACGGGAAGGGTTCCTACTTTTGCTTTTGGGTCGACGTTAATATCCAGTTCGTTAAAAATCTTCATGGTATCGTTGTACATCTTTTTTTCGTCAATCAGCCCGTTTTTAATCGGGTATCTGCCCAGCCAAAGATTTTCCATTACATTTTGGTCCAGAACCTGATTGAGTTCCTGATGCACCATAGAAACATGGTTATTCAATGCTTCCGCCGGGTTTGCAAATTGGACTTTCTGGCCGTCCAGAATAATTTCTCCCTGATCCAGGGAATAAATACCGAAGAGACATTTCATAAGCGTTGATTTTCCCGCGCCGTTTTCGCCCATCAGCGAATGAACGGTGCCGGGCCTGACCTGCAGTTGAACATTATCCAACGCTTTCACGCCGGGAAAAAATTTAGAAATGTTCTTCATCTCTAAAACGTATTCATTTTCCATTTCTCAACCTCTTCTCTTTCTCTATAAATTGGTATCCGACAAGAAAGCGCCTGAGTTACTTTAACGGATTTCCATCCGCGTACAATATGATTGCACGCGGATGGGGATTAGAGGAGTTTATTGAAAAGGCTGGTTAATTGTAGGCGGCTTTTGCTTCGTCGAGGTTCTTGAGTGTGATTGCTTTGTAAGGAATTCTGACTGCTTTAGAGCCGGATTCCAGTTTGTAGTTAATACCAGTCATTACGTCTTTGCCATCAACAAGGTTCTGAGCCATTTTCACAATAACCTGACCCTGTGTTTTGGAGTCCTGAAGGACGGAACCGGCGATTTCACCGCTCTGAATCTTGCTGAGCATTTCCGGCAGAGCGTCGATGCCGAAGATCGGGATATACTTGCTGGATTTGGTTCCCTGGGAGTTGAAGCCTGCCGCCTCAATGGAACTGAGAGCACCCAAAGCCATTGCGTCGTTTGCGCAGACAATGCATTCAACCTGGTTGCCGTACTTGGAAATCCAAGCGTCCATTTTGTCTTTCGCGGTTGCGGTTACCCACATTCCGGTATCTTCTGCAAGCAGATCATATTTAATGCCTGCTTTTGTAAGCGTATTTTTCACAGCGTCTGCTCTCGGTTTTGTTGCTGTGTGGCCGGGGTCGCCCATGAGATCGATCAGCTGAAGCTTGCCGTCGTGGTTCTTGTCCATTTCGGGGTGGGCCTTCCAGTAATCAATAATTTCCTGGCCTTCAATGTTTGCGCCGTAATCGCCGCCCGTAGAAGTTACCTGATAGGCCTTGTCATAGGAAGCAATGACGGACTGGTCTGTAATTTCCTTGTTGAAGAAAATCATTGGAATGTTGCCTGCATCTTTGCATTTTTGAATCAGGGTGGGCGCGGCCGTTACGTCTACTACGGACAATGCTACAGCCGAAGCGCCTTTTGCCAGCATAGTGTCTACTTCGTTGTTCTGAGTTGACTGGTCGTTCTGCCCGTCTTCGATGTTGGTCTGGAAAACTCCTTTGGAAGCATTGGTAATTGCCTTGCCGATGTACGAATTGAAGTTGTCGGAAGCGGAATAGATACCTGCACCTAAGATCTTTGTTCCTGAGCTGCTTGCACTTGCCGCACTTGCTGCACTTGCTCCACCGGATGCTGCTGACTGGGTTGAATTAGAAGACCCACTGCAACCTGTAAAAGCTGTGGCTATCAATGCAATACTAAGTGCCATGCTGATTACCTTTTTGTTCATACAATTGCTCCTCCTTTAAGACTGTCTTGCCAACAGTTTGTACAAATTATTATATTTGAAAACTGATTTTTTACAACATTTGATATTTAGATTAGGGGGTAAAATCTTTTGAAGTTTCAGCTGCAGTGAACTTTAATTTGACGATTAATTCCCGTTTGACAAATAAATCTGATATATTTTAAAATAGCAACATTTATTTGCAGATAAATATTGAAATTACATGTATATTACATAAAATTAGCTGTTCATGATTTGCCCATTTCGCAAATGTAATATGCAAATTATATTGACTTTTTCTGTGACGAGTTGTATACTTCAAGTGTGCTCGAACACATACTATAGTGCACGGGCACGAAAGGTGAAGTTAAGATGGCAGTTACGATAAAAGACGTTGCAAACGCTGCCGGCGTGTCGCGGGGAACAGTTGACCGGGTAATTAATAACCGGGGCGGCGTAAAGCCGGAGCTGGAGCGGAAAATTCGGAAATTGATTGCAGAATTGGATTACAAGCCAAATCGGGCGGGCAAGGTTCTCGCGGCGTTGAAAAATCCAATGAAAATCGGATGCTTCCTGCCGAGTATCGGTAATCCGTTTTTTGACGGAATAATCCGCGGCTTTCATCAGGCAGAACGTGAGCTTTCCGACTTTGGCATTTCCCTTGAAATATCATTAGTAAAAGGATTTGATGTACAGAATCATAACCGGGCGCTTCGTGAACTTGCTCAGAAGAATGTCTCCGCGATTTGCGCAGCAACAATGGATGTACCGGAAGTCCGAAAGACGATCAATGAAATTATCCGGTCGGGAATTCCTGTGGCTACTATCAATTCAGACTTAAGCGAAACCGGACGCCTTTTCTATGTAGGATGTGATTATCCGGAAAGCGGACGAACGGCGGCTGGCATCCTGAACCTGATACACAGGGATTCCCTGGAGCTTCTGATTGTGACCGGTTCTGTTGGAATGCAGGGCCACACCCAGAGAATTCAGGCTTTTGAAAAGGAACTCAACGACCGCTCGTCACAGTTTCACGTTGCAAAAATCATAGAAACCGGCGACGATAATAATGTAGCATATGAAAGAACACTGGAAGTCTTGAAGGATCACCCGAATATCAACGGTGTTTATATTACCAGCGGTGGTGTGGAAGGCGTTTGCAGAGCAATTTGTAAAAATAATCTGCAAGGAAAACTAACGGTTTTGTGTTTTGACGATATCTCTTCCACAAAGCGATTGATTTTGGACAACGTAATTTCCGCAACGATCTGCCAGGAACCGTTTCAGCAGGGCTATCGTTCCGTCAAATTATTGTTTGAATATCTTGTAAATCATCATGTACCGGAAAAACAGCTTTTCTATACCGATACAGTGATAAAAATAAGGCAGAATCTTTGAAGTTCATGCGTTCCGAAAGAAAGTTATCCTGTAATTCTGAATAAGTTTTATATATTTTTGAAAGGACTGATTCAATGCCTGCGATGAAAATCTATTCGGTCAGCAACCCCAAATTCCACAGATACGGAAGAGTTGTAAAAGGCTTTGATTCTGCGGAACTTCTTCAAACACTCAGGAAAACCACGTTCCCAAAGGACGGTACAATCTATGTTGCATCTGATGCAGAACTGGAAAAACTGAGCATCTTTTCCGAGCTGTGCAGCCGTGAATTCGGAGAACTGCCAATTCAAATAGGCTACTGCAACGGCGTTAACCACAAGCTGAATGCTCTGGAGTATCACCGTTCCTCCGAAATCAATATTTGTACAGATGACATGGTCCTTTTGTTCGGCTCTTTGCAGGATGTAGACCCGGAAGATTATACATACGACACGTCTCTGGTGGAAGCGTTTCTTGTGCCTGCCGGCACGATGGTGGAAATGTATGCCACTACATTGCATTTTGCCCCCTGCAGCAGTGGGGTAAAAGGCTTCCGTAACGCGATTATTCTTCCCCGCGGAACAAATGAACCGCTTAAGGCAGAGCCGAAAAAGGAACTGGAATCAAAACTCCTTTTTGCAGCAAACAAATGGCTGATTGCACATCCCGAATCCGGACTGGAAAAGGATGGAGCTTTTGTGGGACTGAAAGGCGAAAACATCACAATAGAGTAAGGAGGCACAATATGAACGGAAAGTGTGTTTTAGGAATTGATGTGGGAACATCGGGATGCAAAATTCTGGCACTGGATGAAACCGGCAAAATTTTGGGTTCCGTTGTGGAAGAATACCCGTGCTACGCACCTCAGGAAGGCTGGTCTGAACAGGAACCGGAAGACTGGTGGAATGGAGTAGTCCGGGGACTGAAAAGAATTGCAGCTTCCCTTGAAGGTAAAACAATCGGTGCGGTTGGTTTTTCCGGCCAGATGCACGGAATGGTTGCGCTCGATGAAAACCTGAAAGTAATCCGCAGGGCGATCCTTTGGAATGACCAGCGCACGGAAAAGCAGTGCGCTGAAATTACCGAGGCTGCCGGGGGTCTGGAATCTCTTCTCAACATAACAAACAATCGAATGCTTACAGGATACACCGGCGGAAAAATTCTCTGGATGAAGGAAAACGAGCCCGAGAATTATGCAAGGACAGAATATATCATTAATCCAAAGGATTATATCCGGTACAGACTGTCCGGCGTAATCGCAACGGATGTTTCCGATGCGTCCGGTACGGGCCTGTATAACGTAAAAGAGCGTAGATGGGCGGTCGATTTCATCCGTAAAATCGGGCTCGACCCCGAATTCTTCGCCAATGCAGTGGAATCCACCGAGGCTGTGGGTCACATTACAAAGGAAGCCGCTGCGGAGACCGGTATCCCGGAAGGAACCGTTGTTGCAGGCGGCGGCGGGGACGCGGTAATTTCCACTACCGGATTGGGGCTCATCAAACCGGGCAGAGTCGGAGTGACGCTTGGCACTTCCGGTGTAGTTGCAATGGGTCTTGCGTCATTTATGCCGAATCCCAATGGTATGCTGCAGGTTTTCTGCGGCAACGCACCGGGAACATACAACGCGATGGGAGTAACGCTTGCTGCGGCAGGCTCCTACCAGTGGTTCCGCAATGCTCTGGGAGACTACGAAACATCGCGTGCAAAAACCGAGGGCGTCAGTGCGTTTCGCCTGTTGGATGATGAGGCTGCGGCAGTTGCGCCCTGTTCCGAAGGCCTTGTGTTCCTGCCGTACCTGACCGGTGAACGCGCCCCACTGAACGACCCGAGCGCAAAGGGAGCGTTCCTTGGAATCACATCACGGCACAGCAAAGGACATTTTGCCCGGGCGGTTATGGAAGGCGTGGCGTTCTCCCTCAAGCAGGTTTATGACCTGATCATGAGTGTAAATCCGGACGCATCTTCGGACGAAATCGTACTTGCCGGCGGCGGTGCGAACAGCCCGATTTGGCGGCAGATCTTCGCCGATACGTTTAATCTTCCTGTGCGTACCGTTTACGGCAGCGCAGAGGGCGGTTCATTCGGAGCGGCGCTTGCGGCTGGCGTAACAGCAGGAATCTGGCCGAACCTCGAAGCAACTGTGCCGCTTATCTGCCCGGAAAGCAAGACGGAACCCGTTGCAGCGAATGTTCCGCTGTATGCCGCGCAGTATGAAAAATATGTAAGATTCTACTCTGCCCTGAAGTGGAGTTTCTAACGGCTTCGTCTGGAACTTATTCTACTGTGCCTACAGCAATTCCATATCAGACTGCGAGACGAACACAACCAACTCAACAATTAAACTGGAAATGCTAGTTAATATCGACGAGTAGAGCAAGAGATTTCTGTATTTAAACGACTGGTTTACTGAGAAAAATTAAATTGAAAATTAATCAGGTTATACCTGAAAAAGGAGAAACAATATGCTGAACAATATTCCTGATGTAAAGCTTGGCATTATTGCCGTAAGCCGCGACTGCTTCATTATCTCGCTGTCCGAAAAACGCAGAAAAGCAATCGCTGAAAGCTGTGGGGCAAGGAACCTTTGCATTTACGAAGCGCAGACCACTGTGGAAAACGAGTCGGATATGCTCAAAGCTGTTGACGAAGTGAAAAAAGCAGGCTGCAATGCCCTGGTTGTTTTTCTCGGCAACTTTGGCCCGGAAACACCGGAGACTCAGATTGCACAGCTTTTTGACGGCCCGGTCATGTATGCCGCGGCAGCCGAAGAAAGCGGAAAAGACCTCATCAATGGCAGAGGCGACGCGTACTGCGGCATGCTGAATTGTTCTTATAACCTCAACATGCGCCATATCCCGGCCGTTATTCCAGAATACCCTGTTGGAACAGCAGAGGATATTGCAGATATGATATCGGAGTTCATTCCTGTAGCCCGCGCGGTTATCGGACTGAAATCTCTTAAAGTTATCACGTTCGGCCCCCGCCCGCAGGATTTCTTCGCCTGCAACGCACCGATTCAGCCGCTGTATGACCTTGGTGTTGAAATTCAGGAAAATTCCGAGCTTGATCTTCTCATTGCTTACAAAGAGCATGAAGGCGACGAGAGAATTGCTTCCGTCGTGGACGACATGGCAAAAGAACTTGGCGTAAAAGGTAACCAGTTCCCGGATCTTCTGCCTCGCATGGCACAGTTTGAATTGACTCTTCTCGACTGGGCCGAGCAGAACAAAGGTTCCCGCAAATATGTTGTGTTTGCCGATAAATGTTGGCCTGCGTTCCCAAAACAGTTTGGCTTTGAGCCCTGCTATGTAAACAGCCGCCTGACCGGACGTGGAATTCCGGTTGCCTGTGAAGTCGACATTTACGGTGCTTTGAGCGAATACATTGGCGCCTGCCTGACTGGGGATGCGGTAACCCTTCTGGATATCAACAACAGTGTTCCGAAAGATCTTTATGAAGAAGGTATCAAGGGAAAATACGCCTATACGCTAAAAGATACCTTTATGGGTTTTCACTGCGGCAATACCCCGCTCTGCAAACTCTCCGAAGGTGCGGTAAAATATCAGCTTATCCAGAACAGGCTCTTGGAAAACGGAGGTACTCCGGACTTCACCCGCGGTACGCTGGAAGGAGATATTGCTCCGGGTAAAATCACATTCTTCCGTCTGCAGAGTACTTCCGATGCTCAGCTTAAGGCATACATAGCAGAGGGTGAAGTCCTGCCGGTTGCGACCCGTTCCTTTGGCGGCATTGGTATTTTTGCAATCCCGGAGATGGGCCGTTTCTACCGCCATGTGCTGATTGAAAAACATTATCCTCACCATGGTGCCGTTGCGTTCGGCCACGTAGGTGCAGCTTTGTTTACCCTTTTCCGTTACCTTGGAATTGAGGACATTGCGTTTAACAAGCCGAAAGGCATGCTCTATAAAACGGAAAACCCATTTGCAAAATAATGCTCCGCAGTTTCAGCAGAAATCAGGCGTGTCCTGAAATAAGCATCTATAGAACGGCGGCAGGAAGATTTTCTTCCTGCCGCCGTTATCTGCATGTATCTATGGAAAAACTCGAAGAAGGCCGTCTGACTGAAAAGACTGTTTTCTTAGCACCAAGGACATAAAGACTGGGCGCAGAAAGGCTCCAGTACTTTAATTATTTATTGAATCTGCGGTAAAGGGTAGACAGAGACTTTTTTTCAATGCGGGAAACGTAAGAACGTGAAATCCCCAATTTTTGTGCAACTTCGCGCTGAGTCAGCGGCTTGCTTCCATCAAGCCCATAGCGAAGCTGGATAATGACCCGTTCACGCGGTGAAAGGACTTCGTTTATGTATTTTCGGAGCTGTTCTGACTTTATTTTGCTGTCTAGGTTTTCCAGAATATTGTCTTCCGTTGCCATGATGTCCATCAGGGTAAGTGCATTGCCGTCCTTATCGGTATCGATCGGCTCGTTAATTGAGATATCCTGCGCATTTTTTCGGGATGAGCGAAAATACATAAGGACTTCATTTGCTATCCGTACGCTGCGGAATACTGTTTGCTGTACCGGTTCCAAAGAAATAAATGTTGATGTTTTCTCCGTCCCAGACAATTTTATCAATAAAAGTCCGCAGTGCATTCCGCTTCTCTTCCACTGACATACTGTCAAACGCCGATGAAAAGAACCGCAGGACATTTTTTATAATGTCAATCTGTTCGTCCGACAAAAGCTGTGTTTTGGTCAGACGTTTCAGTTCATCTTGCCTTGATTTCAGCGCACTGTTTTTCTCATGCAATCTGTTAATCTGTTCCGTGATATACCCGACAGCAGGACTTTCCTGAGCTTTGGCGAGAGATGAAACAAGGTTTGAAATTGCTTTTTCGTTTTCCTGAATGGATTTAGCGATGCCTTCCAATTCGGTATCAACTTTAATAGGATCGCCGTCGAGGGATTGCCGACAGACCCGAAGCCGCTGAAAAAGCTGGGAGTCATCATCCGAAAGCTTTTTGACCTCGGAACAAACTGCTTGATCCAGAATATTTCCGTTAACATTCCCAACGGAACAGTTTTTGCCGTGGCTCTTTTCTTTGAGTTCACATAAATAAGTGTAAATCAGTTCCCCAGCAGCGTTCTTTCGCTTTGTAAGTTTGGGGCGCATATAGGAACCACAGATTCCGCAACGGAGCAATCCAGAAAGCAACGCTGTGTTGCTCTTGGGTTTACGATATGATTTTGACTTGTTTTGATCCAATAACTTTTGTACGCGAATCCAATCCACACCGGGTATAATACCCTGATGCCTTCCAATTGCGACAATCCAATTCACCATGTCGCGTATCCGGTTTGCCTTACCATGCTGCTGCAAAGTCTTATTATAGGCCATAATCCCGCAGCTACCGTCAAAATCTTTTTGTTCTGCGCAAAGCTCTACGCCGGAATCCGTAAAATAGCGGTAGGCATCCGAGTCTGCAATTAAATAAACCGGGTTTTCAAGAATACTTTTAATTGTAAAACGGGTATAGCGTTTTCCTGTTTTTGACCGGATATTGTTCTGGATGAGATAAGTTTCCACTTTCGTCAGAGAATTGGTTTCTAGAAATTTTTGATAGATCAGTTTAACTGTTTCTATCTCAGTAGGCTGGAAAACAAGCCGATAGGCTTTGCGTGTACGACCGTCTATCGTAACTTTTTCGACTGGTTGGGAACAATAGCCCGTGGGTGTTGTTCCACCCAGCCAACGGCCCGTTTTAGCAAGTTCCTGCATATTATCTCGAATTCGCTCTGCAGTCGTTTCCCGTTCCAGTTGTGAAAACACGGATGCAATATACATCATGGCGCGTCCCATAGGGGAATTGGTGTCGAACTGTTCCCGAATCGAAATGAACGATATAGACAGTGAGTTCAGTTGTTCAATCAGTTTGGCGAAATCTCCGATATTACGGCTGATACGGTCAAGCCGGTAACAAATCAAGGCGGAGAACCGTTTTTCTTTGGCATCTGTAAGCATATTTTTAAATTGAGGTCGGTCTATATTTCCACCTGAAAACCCTTCATCTTCATAGATGAGTACATCTTTGTCGGATACGTCTTTGAACTGCAGCTGTATGTATTGTTTGCATAGTTCAATTTGATTTTCAATACTCTCACCCTTGCCGGTGAATTTTGACTTTCTTGAATAGATTGCAAATTTCATTGCAGATGCCTGCCTTATATTGAACAAATAAAGCATATAGGTGAATAAGAGCATCAATAGTAACACAAAGAAAAAGTAATGCTATAAAGAATATGTTGATTTTCTGTTTAATATAAATTCAATTTCTGCACACCTCAATTAAAAGTCAAAATATAATCAGCAACAATCGAACACTGCGAGGGATGTATATGTCTAGCCGCGGTTTCCCTAATCTGCTGCAGAGATGTCCGGGTGCCTACAGCGGCCGCTTACAACTTGATTTTATTACTAGCAAAAACGCACCAAAGGAAAGTCCATAGGACATGCATAAGATGGTCAGAATCGTTTTTGATATCCTTGTGGTCAACACCCCTTGCGTTCCGAAATCAAATATCACAAGTATTGACTGCATAAAATTTATGATGTAACATAGCAAAAGCATTTCGATTGCAAAAATATAATTGATTATCGGATTTATTGTCGCGAAGGCAGCGGGAATTTCGGGTAAATCCATTATTAAAAAATCTAATTTAAAAATGAGAAAATCATCAATTTTGTGCAGAGAAATAGACGATTTATAAAAGGACAGGCTATCATATGAATTATAAATTTCAAGAAGCAATCTGGATTTGGGCAGGCGGCGCACTACAGAAAAATCAATATATCCGGTTCCTGAATGAATTTTATTTGGACGGGCCGACCGGTACAGCCGAGCTGTTCATCAGTGTGGACAGTAACTATGCGGTCTGGATCAACGGAAGTTTTGTAAACTGCGGACAGTATGCCGATTTTCCGGATTACAAGGTCTATGACAGCCTTGATGTATCCAGCTGTCTCAAAAGCGGTAAAAACACTATCACCATAGAAGGATATTTTAACGGAGAAGAATCTTCTGTGTATTGCAAGGGCGCACCGGGGCTTCTTTATGAGCTGACCAAAGACGGCAGAGTACTTGCTAAAAGCGATCAGAACAACCGCTGCAGTGTGGATCATGCGTATCAGAACGGCAAGGTTGAAAAAATTACGCCGCAGTTGGGCTATACTTATCATTATGATGCAAAGCAGGATGACGGCTGGACGCGCGATGGATACATACCGGGCGAAGAATGGAAACAGGCCGTACCAGTTTGCAAAGCGAAGGAGCTGTTTGAAAGGCCTGTTCAGAAATTAAAAATACAAAAACCGGTATGCGCGCAGATTTGTGCACAAGGAGTCTTTTTGGAAAACCGGAATTTCAGCAATGAAACAACGGGTAAAAAGATGCAGCGCGCATATCTTGATTTTCGCCCGTTTTCGGAGTTGACGGGGTCATTAGAACAATCGTTGCCAAGTGAAAAAGGAGTGGCGTTTCAAGCTCCAGAGGGGGACGGCGTTTATATCGTTATTGATATGGAAAAGGAGAAGGCCGGATTTCTCAAACTATTACTTGAAACAGAGACACCGACAGGCGTTGATATCGGTTTTGGCGAACATTTAAGCGATATGCGTGTCAGAACCTTTGTTGGCGGACGCAATTTTGCGGCCACGTTTCACACAAAGTCAGGAATGAATGAGTTTACAGGCTGCTTCAAAAGGCTTGGCTGCCGTTATCTGCAGCTGCATGTCCATGCGCAGAAATTCACACTTTTTTATGCCGGGATTCTGCCGACAACATACCCTGTTGAGGCTTTGCCATTCAAGATCTCTGACCGGCTGCATCAAAAAATTTATGAAACATGCGTTGATACTATGAAGCTCTGTATGCACGAGCACTATGAGGATTGCCCATGGCGGGAACAGGCCCTTTATACAATGGACAGCCGTACTCAGATGCTTTTGGGCTATTATGCGTTTGGCGAGTATCAGTTCGCAAGGGCAAGCCTGAAGCTGTTTTCGCTCAATAAACGTGATGACAATCTGCTGTCTTTATGCGCCCCGTCCGATATTTATATCACAATTCCCTCGTTTAACCTGATGTATTTCCTTGAGGTTTATGAATATGTACTTTACAGTGGAGACCGTCCGCTCGGAGCGGAAGTCTTCGAATACTGTGCGGCACTCCTCAAACAGTTTATCGGGAAAATGAAAGACAACGGTTTGATTCCGAATTTTACGAACCGTCGGTACTGGAACTTTTATGAGTGGGCAGACGGACTCGAGGGGGCAATCCTGCCGGAACATGATATCCCGGAAACGTTCGACGCCCCTTTGAACGCACTGTTCTCAATTGCGCTTGACCGGTTCGGTAAATTGTGCAAAATTCTGGGAAAAGCAGATGACGCGAGTTATTATAACGATCTTTCGGTAAGGGTAAATAAAAGCATACATCAATGTTTTTGGAACGATGAAAAACTATCCTATGCCACGTATGTCAAGGGCTCGAAAAAATATCATTACGCGCAGCTGACTCAGGCGCTTGCCGTCTATTGCGGCGCTTGCCCCGAGGATAATAAAGACGCGGTACTTGAAAAATTATTTGATAACCGGTATGTGCCGATTACCCTGAGCTACTGTATTTTTAAGTATGACGCCCTTCTTCAAAACCGGCCTGAAAAATACGGCGAACGGGTTTTCAACGAGATTGCCGACAAGTGGGGCAGCATGCTTTTTCAGGGTGCACAAACGTTTTGGGAAACCGAAAAAGGGCAAAGCGATTTTGACAATGCGGGTAGTTTGTGCCACGGATGGTCGGCTGTTCCTCTGTACGTGTACTATGCTTACGGGCTTGGAGCGAGGCCTTCGGAGAACAGAATTGGTGCATGGAATTTCAAACCGGCGTCAGCGGGCATTCACGATATCACTGCAATAATGCAGATGGCGGCGCAAAAAATGCGGCTTGAATTACGGGACGGAAAGTGTGAGATCAGCCGGTAGAAATATAGTACATCACATGGAGACTCAGTTTTGCATTCAGAAAAATACGCATAGAAAAAATTATGAGGCTGAACAGTACGCATTTTTGCGTACTGTTTTTTGTTTTGCCAAATTACACGCTAGACTGGCCTGGTTAATAAATCGTTTTTCAGAAAGAATCCGTAAAAGATTTTTATCGGCAAGGCATTTTACAGCCGACAAATTGTAACGAGAATAGGGAAATAAGAGGGCAGAATATCGGAACTTTTTGAGGCCAAAAGGTAATTTTTGAATTTAAACGGGTATTAAATTATAATGTTCAAATTGGGCAAAAAACATTTACTATCTTTGAAGTCTGTAATAAGATAAAATCATCAGATTAAAGTCGGAGAGGGAGATTTTATATGTTTTATCCACAAAACCAGACACAATCCCTTACTATGTCTTTGTTCAAAAATCCTACCCGTGAATATAGAGCTGCTCCGTTTTGGGCATGGAACGGCAAATTAGACCGGGATGATCTGCTGGACCAGATTGACCAATTAGGTCAAATGGGATTCGGCGGTTTCCACATGCATGTGAGAACTGGGTTAAGTATCCGGTACCTTGGAAAAGAATATATGAGTTTGATTCACGATTGTGTTCAGAGGGCGAAGGAAAAGAATATGTTTGCCTGGCTTTACGATGAGGATCGGTGGCCTTCGGGGGCGGCAGGCGGGCTTGTTACTGCCGACCCGCAGTACCGAGCACGGTACCTTCTGTTTACGCCGGTTCCTTACGGACAGGAAACGAAAAACAAAGTAAGGTTTGATAATTCAACCGCGGGTGCCGTGCGCACCGGAAACGGAAAGTTGCTTGCCTGCTATGATATTATGCTTGATGAAAACGGCTGCCTGCAAGCTTACAAAAGAATCGGCGAAAACGATAAGGCTGATGGTACCAAATGGTATGCTTATCAGGAAACTCCACTGGAAAGCCCGTGGTTCAATAATCAAACCTATGTAAACACCCTCGACAAAAAGGCAATTCAACGTTTTGTTGAAATTACGCATGAAAGCTACAAGAAGGAACTGAAAGAGTATTTCGGAAGCACTGTTCCGGCAATATTTACAGACGAGCCGCAATTTTCACTGAAAACAACACTTCGCGGCGCTTTTGACACCAATGATGTTATTCTTCCATGGACGGATGATCTGCCGCAAACATTTGAAGAGACCTATCAAGAGAATCTTATTTCAAATCTGCCTCAACTTGTATGGGAACTTGCGAATGGCCAGATTTCTGTTATACGATATCATTATCATGACCATATTGCGGAACGGTTTGCATCTGCTTTTGCCGACACCTGCGGCGACTGGTGCAGAAAAAACGGAATTATGCTGACCGGGCATTTGATGAATGAGCCCACACTGGCAAGCCAGACAGAAGCGCTGGGCGAGGCGATGCGCTCGTACAGAAGCTTTGATCTGCCGGGTATTGATATGCTGTGCTGTGGTTTTGAGTATGCAACCGTCAAGCAGGCTCAGTCCGCATCGCACCAGTTTGGCCGTGAGGGACTGCTTTCGGAATTGTACGGCGTATCGGGTTGGGATTTTGACTTCAGAGGGCACAAGCTGCATGGTGACTGGCAGGCCGCATTGGGGGTAACGGTCCGAGTGCCGCATCTGTCGTGGGTATCAATGGCCGGTGAGGCAAAACGCGATTATCCTGCTTCGATTAATTACCAGTCTCCGTGGTATGGTGAGTATTCCTATATTGAGGATCATTTTGCACGTGTCAATACCGCGATGACGCGGGGCAAACCCATTGTCCGCGTAGGTGTGATTCATCCAATCGAAAGCTACTGGCTTCATTATGGGCCATATGACGAGACGTGTTTGGTCTGTCAGGAGATGGAAGAGAATTTTAAGAATCTGACCGAATGGATGCTTTTCGGCTGCGTCGATTTCGATTTTATCAGTGAATCACTGCTTCCGACACAGTGCGAAACTGGCACTGCCCCCATTCGGGTGGGCAAAATGGCGTATGATATTGTGATTGTTCCTGGCTGCGAAACGCTGCGTGCCAGCACGCTCAAGATTCTGAATGAATTTTTAAGCTCGGGCGGCAAGCTGATTTTTATGGGCAAAGCGCCAACGCTTGTCGACGCGTTACCGAATCGGGAAGCTGAAAAGCTGTTTGAGAAATCCGAACATATTCCGTTTACCCGTTCGGCACTTTTGAAGGCGGTAGAATCGGCCCGTGAGCTGGAAATCCGAAATACAAACGGCTTTTATACAGACAATCTCGTGTATCAGCTGCGGCAGGATCATGATGATCGTTGGCTGTTTGTGGCGCACGCGAAAAAGCCATATAATAAGGACATTGCAAAAGAACAGAGAATTCGAATTCGGCTGAAGGGCAGCTGGCAGCCAGTTTTGTATGATACTGTAAACGGGAAAACCGAATCTGTCCCCTATAAAGCAGATGAAAACAGTACTGTCATCGAGTATACTGTCTACGACTATGACAGCCTGCTGTTTCACCTTAGACCGTCCGGAGCAACGCAACTTCCCGAGCGGAAAAAAGCTGAGATGCAGCAGGAGAAGATAGTCCTTCCGTACCAGGTCCCCGTTACACTTAGCGAGCCAAACGCGCTGCTGCTTGATATGGCGGAATACGCTTTGGACGGCGGAGCGTACCAACCGGAAGAGGAAATTCTGATTTTGGATAACCAGTGCCGGGAGCTTATGGGGTGGCCAAGCCGAAAGGGTGCTTTCGCACAGCCATGGGTACTGGAAAAGGAAACTGTCACACATCGGGTTTCACTCCGATTTACGATTCACAGTGATCTGGAGATTGATGGAGCACAGCTTGCCATTGAGGACGCCGAGAGCCTTTCTGTCAGACTGAATGGAAGCGATGTTTCCATCACTGTTTCCGGCTGGTATATTGATAAGGCGATTAAGACGATCCCACTTCCAAAAATAAAGCAAGGCGAAAATATCCTGGAAGTCTGTATTCCTTTTGGAAGAAGCACCAATATCGAATGGTGTTATCTGCTCGGCAACTTTGGAGTTCAGGTTTGCGGCAGAATCAAACGTCTTACGCCAGCCGTAAAGGTGTTGGCCTTCGGCGACATTGTTCATCAGGGACTTCCGTTTTACGGGGGGAATCTTACATATCATCTTTCGTTCAGAAGTAAAAAGGGGAAAGGGCTGTTTTCTATTCCGCATTACCGCGGTTCACTTCTAAAGGTGTCACTGGACGGAAGAGACATCGGCAGAGTTGTCCTGCCGCCGTACCGGATTGAAGCCGAACTTTCGGCTGGAACGCATGAACTTTCAGTGATGCTGTTCGGAAACCGGTATAATTCATGCGGGCAGCTCCACCTTGCCGACAGTGCATGTACATGGCTGGGACCGGATTCTTACCGCTCGGAGGGGGATGCTTGGAGTTATGAATACTACTTCAAACCCACAGGAATCCTTTCGCAGCCTACCGCGCTGCTGGAGAATACATAAAAGCAAAGCCCCCCCTGAAGGCAATGCCTTCAGGGGGTTCTGCTTTATAGGAACTTATAAATCCTTATGCTTCTAGAAAGGTTTAAATTTTGGGAGCGGCCGGATGCTCAATTAAATCATCAGCTTGGTGAAATCCTTTTTGATTTGACCTGTATTCTGTCGGTGACATATCCATGATCTTTTTGAACACCTTAGCATAATAGTTTGCGTTTTTAAAACCACACTGGCGAGCGATCGCATCGACGCTTTGCACTGTTTGTGTAAGCAACTCTGTGCTGCGTCGTATTCTGACCTTGGTTAGGTATTGAATGGGCGTTTCCCCAACGGTTTCTTTGAAGCATTTGTTCAGGTAAAACGGAGATATTTGGCAAGACTGCGCAATATCGGAAAGCGTGATCGATTTTCCAAATTCGCGGTTGATAAACTCAAGACAGAGCTGAATGGACTCGTTCTGCGTTGTCATGGTACCATTTTCTTTCAGGTATTTGTGCAGCGTCATTAAGAATTTATAAGCAAGAAGTGAGTTGTCGAATATGGACTCGATTTGTGATTTTTCAACCATATTGTAGATCTCGTCCAAGAGCTCTATTGCAGGGTTGTTAGGGCTCACCGTAAATGTTTTTCCGTAACGGCTGGTGATATAATTCCAAAACGGCAAGGAAGATATGGTGAGGGAAATAAATTTGAACTCCCAATATTCTGAATCTTCCGGGAGCCAGTAGCGGTAATTTCCTGGACGTTCAATCAGAAAAATGGACGACGGTGTCTGACGTACATATTTTCCGTCAATTTCGAGCATGCCTCTGCCTGAAATCGTGTATTGAAAAATGCAAATGGATTCTTCATTCTTGCGGCAGTTCCAATCATAGCGTTTATTATCATATTTTGTCCATATTTCATGCCCCACGGAGTTGATAAGCGGATGATTCATTAACTCGTTACTGTCTATTGTATGCAGCCAATAGGAATTGATTTTTTGCTCAATCATTTCACAGCCTCCTCTGTTTAGCCGTCCAGAAAATTATCCTGAAGCTGTTCCGGCATAATAGAATTTTCTTCTGCTTTTTCCGGAATGCCTCAATTTAGTATCCAGTCGTATATCGGGTGGGATAATTTGGCCGCAGCATATGCGGATTATCTCCGGAACTTTGGATGACAAGCACATGAAGCATACTATACAAACAATTATAAGCAAATTACCGATAATTTCAATTGTAAAAGGGTAATATTTTAAATATTTCTATAACAATATTGTTTTGTGCAAATTGACCAAAAAACATTGACAAAACAGCGACATTGGGATATTATTGATACAAATCACAGATGAAATATGAAAAGATTGTTAATTTCAAGCAGCTTACTCATATAAAATTCCATCATGTAAGACAACAATGGGTAGAAAAATGTGATATGCGTATTAAAATGTATAGAAAATGTAAATTACCCCATCGCTGCCTTCCAATTAGTTCGTTTTACTGTTTTCAGCAGTTTATAATTAAAATTATTAAAAGGGTGGTAATTGCATGAGAATCAAGAACATCATATCAGTGATTGCAGCAGCTGCAATAGCGGCGGGATCATTCTCCGGCTGTGCCGGAACAGCGGCTAGCAGTTCTTCAAAAGCCGGACAGAACAAAACAATTACGTACATGGCCATGTGGAATGAAAACGAAGCTCAGGCAACCGTTGCAAAACAGGCAATTGCGGACTTTGAAGCTGCGAATCCCGGTGTAACCGTCAAGGTGACATGGGGCGGGCGTGATATCCGTAAAACATTGAAAACATCAATCGATGCTGGTCAGCAGGTTGACGTAGTTGAAAATTCACCGGACTGGCTGTATCCAAACCTTGGCACAAAGTATCTTTTAAAGCTTGATAGCTATATGAACAAGGTCTACCCGACAACTGAAAACAAAGCATTCAAGGATACGCTCCTTCCTGTAATGACAAAGTTTGCTTCTACATATGCGGGTGATAATTCCTACTACTATGTACCAAACCAGCCCAGCGTAGCTGCAATATTCTACAACAAGGACCTGTTTAAGAAGGCTGGAATCACAACAGTTCCGAGCTCATGGGATGAATTCCTTGGTGCATGCGCAAAGCTGAAAGCTGCTGGAATTGCTCCACTGACTGTTGACGATGCATACTATGGCATCCTTTACGGCCAGTATCTTGCGGAAGCAAAGGGCGATGTCTGGGCAGGAAAGCTCTTTTCGGATAAGACCGGTGAGAATTGGTCCGACCCGGCGGTATCACAGTTTGCAAAGGCATTTGAAGAACTTTATAAGAAGGGTTACTTCACCACAACGACCGGAAGCAACAAATATCCGGCCGCACAGCAAGAACTTGCACTTGGTAAAGCCGCAATGTACATGAACGGCAGTTGGTTCCCCAACGAGGTTGCTTCAACGGCAGGCCCAGACTTTAACTGGGGCGTCATGGCGTTTCCGAACGTCCCGAACGGTCAGTACAATAACAAGAACATGATGCTTATTTCTCAGGGTTATGCGGTTTGCAGCAAGAGCAAAGATCCTGACCTCGCATTTAAATTGATTACCTACTTTATGGATAAAAAAACACAACAGGCTTTTGCTGACAAGGCAGCCTGCATTCCCTGCACGGTTGGTTCAACATGGCCGAAGGCGCTGAAGGATCTTGGACCGATGTTTAACAGCATGTACAACACATTTGCTTGGGGCGGTGCCAAAAATCCAGACAGCGATTTTACATCGGTTGTTGATGGCGATTTTGCAAAACTGATTTCAGGCAAACTGACTTCTGATCAATTTGTATCAGACTTAAAGACAAAGGCAAAGAGATAATCTTTTGTTGGGCAGGGAGGCATGCTGGCAAAGAAGTGGCATGCCTTCCTCTAATTTTTGCAAAACAGAGGCAGACTGGCGTTTGTGTGGTATTTTCCGAAAAGCGGGGAAAATGTTTGTAATATTGATAATAAACTAAATTACGCTGAAACTTGAATTGCCGATTTGGCCGCTGCAATTTGCACTGATAGGATGGAGGGCTACCATGGGAAGAAAAAATACTGTTCTTAAAATCGTTTTTTTATTGCCGGCTTTGCTGTGCTTTGTTTTCCTTTTTGCTTATCCGATCATACGCACGGTACTTATGAGTTTTTATAAAGTAAGTACAATTAACGATGATATTTCTCAATGGACCTTTGCAGGGTTGGAGAATTTTTCTACCTTAATACATAGCTTCCTGTTTAAACAGTCGATGCTGAACATGTTTAAGATCTGGATTATCGGCGGTATTATAACGATTGGCTTTGCACTGATTTTCGCTGTGATCCTGACTTCAGGCGTCAGGTTTAAATCATTCTGGCGTTCCTTGATTTATATGCCGAATATTATTTCCGCGGTAGCCTTTGCATCCATGTGGATTCATTATGTTTTTAACAGCAGTTTCGGCCTCTTAAAGAACTTCTTCCTGGCGCTGCATCTAAATGCACTTGCGGCAATTCAATGGACGTCTCCAGATTATATTTTTCCCAGCATGCTGATATCGTTCTGCTTTGGTGCAACGGGTTATTTTATGCTGATTTTACTGGCGGGTATAGAGCGTATACCAGGTGATTTATATGAATTTGCGCATATGGAAGGCGCGGGCGTTGTCAGGTGCTTTTTCAGCATAACATTGCCGTTGATACGTGATGTTTTCCGCACCTGTTTAATGCTTTGGAGTATCTCGGCAATCAACTTCTTCGTATGGGCGCAAATGTTCTCTGTGAACGGAGATCCGGAAACCGAAGTGCCAGCTCTTTATATGTACAACATGATATTCGGTTCGAGCAACGGGAATACCGCCACAAACGTCGGAGCGGGCGCTGCGGTAGGCGTTATACTGACATTGCTGGTCACGGTTACCTACGCGATTCTGAACCTTGTTCTGCCGAACAAAAAATATGAATATTAAGGAGGGCTAACGATTTGAACAAAAAACGATTTTCTAAAGATATTCCTTTAATTCCTGCTTATATTCTGCTAATTCTATGGCTGGTATTCAGCGTTGCGACGATTGGCTGGATATTTGCAGCTTCTCTAAGCACAACAAAAGAAATTTTCTCCAATCGTTTGCTCACCAGCGGACTGCACTTTGATAATTATCAAAAAGCGTGGATCGGCAATAATATCGCACAGTATTTTCTGAACAGCGTTATTTATTCGTTCGTTTCCTGCTTCGGAATTATCCTAATATCGGCCCCCGCCGCTTATGTAATCGGACGTATGCAGTTTAGGGGAAGAAAGCTGATACTGAATTCTTTTCTTGTGTCGATGTCCGTTCCTTCGGTGATGATTGTCATCCCGATGTTCAGCATTATGTCCAGACTGAATATGATTGGCTCAATGTATACGCTGATTATTCTGTATATCGCTTCTAACGTCCCGTTCACGGTATATTTTCTGATCAGCTTTTTCGCGTCGCTCCCGGGGGAAATGGAAGATGCGGCACTGGTTGACGGCTGCTCGCAGTACAAGGCTTTTTGGCGCATTATTCTTCCACTTGCGCAGCCCGGTATCATAACCGTTGGTATTTTCGACTTTATGGCGATCTGGAATGAATATTTTCTTTCACTGGTTTTTGCCAACAAGTCGGAAATCCGTTCTTTATCGGTAGGCCTTCAGTCCATGATTCAATCCATGCGCTATACGGGCGACTGGGCTGGCCTTTTTGCGGCGGTTATTATCGTATTTCTCCCGACATTTATTCTTTATCTGCTTTTGTCCGAAAAGATTATTTCCGGTGTTACAGGCGGTGCTGTAAAAGGATAATTTATCACATTATAGGTTGTAAGAGGGGGATAAATATGAAATGGAGCAAGTTAATCGAAAAAGCAGTTCGCATCTCACTTTCAATTGCAATGATTTTGTCTATTGTTTCAACAAGCCGTAATTGCCCTGTTGCAAATGCCCAGACAACGCTTCAAAATATGGCTCTCAACAAACCTGCATACAGTTCGACATCCTATGAAAGTGACAGCGACGGATGGCATTGCAGCTACATTGATGACGGGAACATAAATACGGGATGGACGACTACCCCGGAAGTGGATAATAACCCGGCAAAACAAGGCTGGGTGATGATTGATCTTTTGAGTGACTGCATGGTCAGCAAGGTTGTTCTGTATCCGCGCAACTCCGCAGGCCTGGAAGGATACTATTTCCCTGTAGACTATTCCATCCAGGTTTCCACAGACGGCGTTCAGTTTACGACCGTAAAAGAATCCACAAATAATGTACAAGTGGGTACAGCTCCGCAAACGATTGAATTTCCGGCCATTAAAGCTAGGTATGTAAAAATGCTTTGTACCAAGCAGACTAATAACGGTTCCGGAGACTACAGGGTTCAGTTGATGGAAATGCAAGTATATGGAGCACCTCTTGCCGAAATCAACTTGAATAAAGAAGCATTGAGCATGAATGAGGGTGAAACCGAACAGCTTAATGCACAGGAAATCGGTGTGCAGAATATGCAGGATACCTTTCGATGGACCTCATCAAGTCCCGAAGTCGCCAAAGTTAAAAACGGGTTGGTGACGGCGGAGAGAAAGGGAACCGCTGTAATTACGGTGACCGATGAGCAGAATCATTTGACGCAAACCTGCTCCGTAACTGTTACCGTGCCCCAGAATCAGTTCCTGATATCGGCATTTTGGCCGCCGGTCAGTGGGTACATAAACGCAACGCAGTATGATTATTTAAAAAATGCCGGAATCAATTACTTGCACAATGTTGACTGCTCCAATGTTGCTGACCGTAAGGCGGCACTTTCACTCGCTGCGGAACGCGGAATGAAAATCGGTGTCAGCGACAGCCGCTTTTCAGATTCCCTAAATAAGACAGACGACCAGATCGGTAAGGTTATTGATGAATACCGCAACGTGCCTGGTGTCGGCGGTTACTATATCGTGGATGAACCGTATAATGCTAATTCGTATGCGCGGGTTTATAAGACGATGCTGAACCATGATAAAGATGCTATTCCGTATCTGAACTTTCTGCCGGGATACGTATACCCAAGCATTACCGCATATCAGGATCAGATGACGGATTTTGCACAGCTTGTAGGCTGCAACAATACCAAATACCTGATGTACGACGGCTATCCGTTCGGCGCATCCGAGAATTCATTCTCCACATATATGTATCAAAACATGGATGCAGTCCGTCAAACGGGCTTAAAAACCAATGTGAAAACATCGACCTTTATTCAATCTGTTGGTATCCCAGGTTCCTTACGCAGAACTAATAAAAACGAGATTCGTTTTGAAGTTTCCTGTGCGCTGGCTTATGGATTCAAGCAGATATCCTATTTCACATGGTGGACGCCTACGCACCGTTCCGAGACCTTCACCGACGCTATTATCAGCGCAGATGGCACACCTACCGATCTCTACAATCCGGTTTGTGCGATTAACAAACAGGTTACTGTACTTGGCCCACTGCTTATGAAGCTAGATGCCCTGGAAGTATATCATTCCGGCACCCAGTCTGAGGGGACAGTTTTGTTACCAAAAGATTATTTCTTCCAAGTAAAGAGCAGCGATGATGTGCTTATTTCCTATATGAGAGACAGGAAAAACGGTAGAAATTATATTATGGCCGTGAATAAGTCGTTTACAGATTCAAAGAATATCAGCTTCGCGACATCAAAGGATATAGAAAGCATTTGGGAAGTCAATAAGGATACAGCCAAAAAGTCGAAGATTGCAAAAAGCGACGATGGCTTTACTTTGTCATTTAAGCCGGGTGAAGCAAGATTGTTCGAAATGCCGGACAGCTTTGACTACGGTGTCGGGCAGACGGTAAAAAGCGATAACCTTGCTCTCAACAAGCCGATTACCGCAACCGCTTCCACCGGAAGTGACGGATGGTATATCAATAAGCTGAACGATGGCGTCCGCTTTTCACAGACGAATTCAAACGGTTGGCAGGTAAAGAGCAGCGACATGGTAAACGGGAGCTGTTCTTTCACAGTAGATCTTCAAAAGCCAAGTAAGGTCAACCGCGTTGACTTGTACCCTGCAAACGGTGATTCCACATCCGGCATGTTTTTCCCAAAAGATTTCAGCATCCAAGTTTCACAAGACGGGAAAAACTGGACCACTGAGGCGTCGTACAAGGACTATGCTGTTACAGCGCAGCAAACGCCGAGCATTCGGTTTAAAGAGACGGAAGCGCGTTATGTTAGAGTCGAAGTTACCGGGATGAAGAAAATTTTCAATATGGAGAAGGCAGAAATATCAGAGGTTGAGGTATACGACGATAACGGAAATATCGCGTTGCCCCAAACTCCGCCAAGTATTTGTACAGAAGGCAAAGATCTCGCTCTGAAAGAGCCTGTTGAGACTTCCTCTTCCTTTGAGGCACCGACTGCCGGATGGTCTTCATCCTATCTGGTGGACGGACAAAAGGGCGCAGGTGCGGCAACCAATGGCTGGACGTCCAATGTTCGGCAGCATACGACAAGCCCATATGCCGAAGAATGGGCAGAGGTATTTCTGGGTGAAACCTACAGCCTGAACAAGATTGTTGTTTATCCCCGCCCTACAGCAGACAACGGCGGAACTGGATTCCCAGAAGACTACAAGATTGAAGTTTCGGAAGATGGGCAGAACTGGACGACGGTGAAAACAGTTGTCGGTGATATCGATCAGACAGCGGTGGCTCGGACCACTACTTTTAATGCAACAAAAGCGGCATATGTAAAAGTTGTCGGAACAAAATTGAGCCTGGCTGGTTCGAAATCTGACGGATACATGATGCAGATCGGAGAAATTGAAGCATATGGGGACGCTGTACAGAACTGAATGACTGCATATTTTCAATGATCTATTTGCTGATGGGAGGACATACGCATAAGTAAGATGTTCCTCCCTGAATTTTTAATAAACGAGGAATCAGTATGCATTTTTTAGAAGCAGAAAATATTTATACAGACGGTCCCCTTATGAAACGGGCGATAATGAGCTGTACCAGGCTTGAATCGAATATTTATACCATGCCTGATCTTTTTAAATACGCCGATGAAAACTGGCCGGGTGATTGGGAAGGCAGAGCGCTTCTAGGACAAATTTGTCTTTATAAATATACACATCGCAGCCCGCGCCATTTAAAAGCGGCGCTGGATGAACTTCCGAAGCACCTGAACAAAGATGGATATTTCGGCAAAATTGCAGGGGATCATTCTGTTAATGAACAGCAGATGGCCGGTAACAGCTGGTTTTTAAGGGCAATGTGCGAATATTATGAATGGACCAACGATCCAACAGCTTTGCAGACAATCAAAAATATCACATATAATTTACTTATTCCCTCAAAAGAATTTTACCGTTCCTACCCGCTGAACAGAAGAGCAGAGCAAGGGAAGGCAATGGGTAAACTGCTGCATACGCCAAAAGACGGATGGTATCTTTCAACCGATACCGGATGCGCCTTTATCATGCTGGATGGCGCGGCGCATGCATATAAGATTTTGAAGGACCAGGTTCTCGGTGAAACGCTCAAGGTCATGATTGAAAAGCTGAGCACAGCGGATTATGTTGGCCTTGAATTCCAAACGCATGCGATATTGTCTGCAACCCGTGGCATACTTCGGTACTACGAGGTAGCGAAAGATAGTTCCTCTCTTGCATTTGCGGAAAAAATCTTCGATACTTATCTGCAAAGCGCGATCACAGAAAATTACGCCAATTACAATTGGTTCCGCAAGCCGGAATGGACGGAGCCATGCGCTTATATCGATTCATACATTGTTGCGATGGAACTGTTTCGGTTTACCAAAAAAGTTCGGTATCTCGAAACCGCACATAAGATTTATTATAATGCGATTGGATTCGGTCAAAGGGCAAATGGTGGATTTGGTGTTGACGTTTGCAGCGGAGTAAAGGATGCGTTTCTGCGCGGAAAAAGTGATGATCTGTATGAGGCATACTGGTGCTGCTCCATGCGTGGTGGCGAAGGTCTCTCAAAAGCAATTCTGTATCAGTATTTGGTTGGAGAAGATAATTCACTTTATGTTTCCGGATATAACAGCAATACGATTCAATTTCGTACGAACCATGGATGTCTGATGATGCGGCAAAGCACACGATACCCAGAAGAAGGGTATTCTCTGTTTGAAATACTGAAGGCTGATACAGAAAAAGTATGTTTGCATTTTTTCATACCATCCTATGTCAATCTGGATACGCTGAAAATTCTGATTCAAGGCAAAGAAGTCCTACAGAAGCCTGTGGTTCAAAATGGATTTTTGGAATTAGAAATCAATCCAAATATCATAAAGAAGATAGAGATTTATTTTGATATTCCGCTAATCTGTGAAGAAACTGCAAAAGATCATCTAGCCGGTAAAAAGTACTCACACGGTTTCGTTCTTTTGGGAGCTTTAAATGCGAGCATTCCGCTGAATACGGTGAAAAAACTAACTTCAGTTGGGTTGGCAATGTACCAGACTGAAAAGAGTGAGCTACTCGTTCCGGTATATCAGATACTGAATTTTCCAAAGGATCAGTTTTTAAAGAGTCATATGCAGATCGTTTTTTGATAGATGCAAACCTGGTAAAGCACATCTTTTTGTTTTTTATATTGCATTTCCTGAAAAAATGCTGCGCACATCCAGATGCCTTGAAAGCAGCATCCCATATGGACTGCGGCTTTTTGTATCTGCTTAGCAGGTTTTCAAAACGCCTTGCCGTTTGGGAAACGAAAATCCGCGCGCTTCGCGTGTGAGATTAAAAGCTAAGCAAAGAGCATCACTGTTCTAATATAATGACGAGTGTTCAAGCCGTCGAAAGACAAAGAAAGACGCTCTATGTCAATAGTTTGGGTAAGCCCAAAGAATGTTAATGGATGAGATGTTTTTAGTACAATAACCCTTTAAATTGAAAATAATTCAACTGTTACATAAAAAATTCTTTCTAATAATATATCTTCTATAGTTTATGTAATGGAGGAAGACAGTTGAACATCATCGTCCACTATCCTACAGAAGTGAAAAATCAGCAGGAGTTGCAAAAACGAGTTGCAGCAGCTCATTGCAACGCAATAATAAAATACATAGAACGACTTCCCTGTCCAACGGAGCAGAAAAAAGAAATCCTTTCTCAAATGATTCAGGATCGGTAAACAAAAGAGAAACGGCTTGAAACCGTTTCTTTTTTGTTACAGAAGAAAATATTTTCTCGCTTTAGAATCAGATCATCGGTAAAACCACAAAAAGCTTGATCATTTTTGCCTAATACAAAAGAAGCATTTTTACGTTCCAATCACGAACCCACTTCTTTTATCACTATGCTATCTAGCGGGTTCCTTTTATAGAAAAATGACATTGACATTTAGCTAACTGAATGGTATAATTTTAACTGCAAACGCTTGCACTGGGAGGACATGGGAATGACACTTGATGATATAGCGAAGGAAGCGAATGTTTCACCTTCAACGGTATCGAGAGTTATATCAAATAATCCTAACATAAGTGCGGCTACCCGTAAAAAAGTACTTAAAATTATGGAACGGATGAACTATCAGCCTAATATCGTTGCACGTTCTTTAGCAAATAACTCTACAAAGACACTTGGGGTAGTCTTAGCCAGCAGAACGGAGAAAGCATTGCGTAAAGCTTTACAATATCCTTCCTGCGTGGACATCCTTGGAGGGCTAAGCCTAATAGCGTATAAAAATGGCTATAATATATTGCTGTCTAGCTTGAATAAAATGGATGACGACAAACGGAGAATACGCGAACTTGCAAAAGGCGGGATAACAGATGGTATTATATATTTATATCCTAGAGTAAATGACCCGATTATCGAAGAACTTAGAAGTTTCAATTCACCTTTTGTTGTTATTGGAAAGCCAATAAATGAAAATGAGGTTAATTGGGTGGACAATGACAACTTTGCATTATCCTATAAAATGACGGAGCTGTTTATTAACCGGGGGCATAAAAAAATTGCCTTTTTAGGTGCTGCTACTAGTTTCGCCATAACTGTAGACCGAGTTGACGGATACAAAAAAGCCCTTTTGGATCATTCGATACCCATTGATGAAAATCTGATCATAAAGGGAAGATTTGTGACAGATAACGGATATGAGTTAATGAAAGAAATTTTTGACCATGGAATAGTACCTACCGGCGTAATTGCACAAGATGATTTAATAGCTTTCGGTGCAATCAAACAAATTAAAGAAAGGGGCCTTAGTGTCCCCAATGATATTGCTGTTGCCGGATTCAATAATGTTCCAACAGCGGAGTTTTATACACCATCTCTGACTTCTGTTGAGATGAATGCATTTGATATTGGGGCTAAAGCCTGTGAGATGTTGTTATCTTGCATAAAAAGCAGCTATAACGGTTTCGCAAGGACGATTGTTCCGGCGGAATTGAAAATAAGAAGTTCTGTATAAAAAATTTTTGTTTAATATGCAAGCGCTTGCATAGGAGGACGAGTATGGGACACAGATCAAAAATAATTAAAATTTCTGATTTTT
Source organism: Caproicibacter sp. (assembly GCA_036260805.1). Lineage (GTDB taxonomy): Bacteria > Bacillota > Clostridia > Oscillospirales > Acutalibacteraceae > Thermocaproicibacter. The sequence goes on along the minus strand of DATALZ010000018.1, from coordinate 42,731 downwards.
ATGCTAAAAAACTTAATAATTACAGGGACATATTTATTTACTTGCCGGAAGGCTATGATGCAGATACTGAATTACGGTATCCCGTACTCTATATGCATGATGGGCAAAATATTTTTAGCATCTCAAACAAGTCTCTGTCCGGATGCTCATGGAATATTGATTACACTGCAGATGAACTGATTAGGCAAGGCAAAATTAAAAAGATCATTATTGTCGGGGTTAGTAATAATACATCGAGAGGCGGTGAATATACGCACTTTTCCTGCATTAATCGTGTGGTAAAGGGCGGTGCACTTGGTGATTATAAGCTTAGTGTTGATGGCAGGGGATTACTTTATGAAGACTTTATCATCAATGATCTTAAGCCCTATGTTGATTCGAAATTCAGAACAATGAGTGATTCGGAAAATACAGCGATGATTGGATCTTCCATGGGGGGGCTGGTAACTTACAATATTGGATTTCGAAATCCTGGCATATTCGGTAAGCTTGGCATTATGTCTCCCGCTTTTTTCTGGGAAGATTTGAAATCTCTGAGTTCTGTGCAAAAGGCGCCTCTAAAGATTTGGATGGATGTTGGAGAAGGCGAAGATTATTTTGTGAATTATGCAAAGGATGTAGCCGACGTATTGATCGAAAAAGGATATAAATCCGGTGATGATTTTATGTACTACCAGGAACCCATGGCTATCCATTCAGAACTTGATTGGGGTAAGCGTGTTCGAATGCCGCTTATGTACTTTTTCGGTAATATTGGAGTGCCGGAATCATGCCGGTTATTTGGGGATGACAAAACTGGTATTTCTGAGGAAAATTTGCGGATCAACCCTGTAATAACGTATGACAGCGGTTTTACTATCAGTCAATTAAATGGAAGCTATTGTGCAGAACATCCAGAAGTACTGGATGTATGCGGAGATGGGACCATATTGGGAAAATCAGAGGGAACATCTAATGTTACCTTTACCTACGAAGGGTTAAAAATTTCTCGGCAATATACTGTTGTGAAAGAACTCAGTAATTCGGTGGATATTACAATCAATGTGAAAGTCCCTGGAAAGACTCCCACTGAGGCCAACGTCTATATGGGAACTTATGTGACAAAGCCTTTAAAGCTTTGTAGAATCGGCGATAAACTTTATCAAGGCAGATTTTCCTTTCCAAGAGGGTTGGTAGTCAGCTTTAGATTCAGAAGAGAGGCTGACGTTTTTGGGAAACCGGATTTGACTCTGGAGAAGGATAAAAGTATGAATGAGATAGATATTAGGCAATTCAGAGCGACTGAGGATAAAGAGCTGTTTTATACGGTGGAGAACTGGGGTGATATTTTACCATGAACGGCAAATCTAAAAACATTGTAATAGCTGACTTTTATTCCAAAGAGCTAAATAATTACCGGAATATTCGCATATATTTGCCGCAATCTTATGAAACAGAACTTGATAAACGATATCCGGTACTTTACATGCATGATGGGCAGAACCTATTTGATCCGGCCGACTCTCCATTCAAAACAACATGGAATGTGCACAAAACCGTGGATAAGCTTGCCAATGATGGAAAAATGAAAGCGATTATTGTCGTAGGAATCGATAATAATGCTAACAGAGGCAGCGAATATTGTCATTTTATGCCTGAAGGGAGAATGGAAGGGCGCAGAGGTTTTAGAAAGTGCAAAATAAGTAAGGAAGCTCGTGGAATTTTATATGAGCGATTTATTATCAACAGTTTAAAACCGTATATTGATGCTCATTTCAGAACCTTAAAGGATCGTGACAATACCGCCTTAATGGGTTCATCTTTGGGCGGGCTTGTGACTTACTTTATCGGATTCAGGCATCCGGAAATATTCAGCAAACTTGGAATTTTATCACCCGCTTTCAATTGGGCGGATTTCGAAAAGCTAAACGATGTGCAAAAGGAACCGCTTAAAATTTGGATGGATACCGGTGAGGGCGAGGCGTATTATGTAGAAAACTCCAGAAAGGTTGTTAACTCCTTACTGGAGAAGGGGTTTGTTCCGGAAAAAGATTTGGCTTATTTTCAGGTTCCGGGCGCCATTCATAATGAGGATTGCTGGGCAAAGAGGTTACGCATGCCGCTGCTGTTCTTTTTTGGTAATATTGGCAAGCCGGTATCATGCAGTCTGACCGGCAGAAAAAGGATAGGACTCAAAGGTATGGATGTAACAGTGAACCCAATTGTAAAGTATGACAGCGGTTTCATTATGACAGATATCAATGGGAAATTCACTATAGAAAACCCGGATATTTTGGAAATTGAACCAAATGGACGAATCATTCCCAAGGCCTGCGGTACAACCAATGTAAAATATGAAAAATATGGATTAATGGATAACGGCACATATGAAATTATCAACGAGCTTTCAGAAACAGTCAAACTCGAATTGGACATCAAGGTGCCTTCCAACACTCCAACACAGGAAAGAATATTTGTTAATGTGGGAGAAATTATAGAAGCCACAAAGGATAAAAATGGAATCTATAAGTGCATCATTACAGTTCCAAGGGACTGGGGATATCACTATAACATTTTGATGGGTGACGCTCACATAAGAGAACTCGATGTGAACGGAAAGCCGGTGGAAAATATATTTCAGGCAACCGATAATATGAAAATTCAGTATACCGTAGAAAAATGGGATTTTGCATAATTGGAAATGATTCAAGGTGGAATTTAAAATGTGTTCTACAAAGGGAACATCCAGAATTTTAACATTATCTGATTTTCATGCTACAAAATTAAATAACGACAGAAACATTTATCTTTATCTGCCGCCTGAATATGACGTTTATCCTGACAAGCGTTATCCAGTTTTGTACATGCACGATGGTCAGAATATTTTTGACCCATCTACCTCTTCTACGGGAACATCATGGGAAATTCATAAAACTGCAGACAGACTGATTTCAGAAGGCAAAATACGTGAACTGATTATAGTCGGTATTGCATTCAAGGAGAGAGGAAAGGAGTTTTCCCATTATTCCTGGAACAAAAAAGCAGTCAAATGGAATGAATATGCACGTTTTGAATATACAATCGATGGTAAAGGGGAACTTTATGAGGATTTCATAATAAATGACTTGAAACCTTATATAGATAAGAATTTCAGAACACTTCCGGATAAAGACAATACTGGGCTTATGGGTTCCTCTGCAGGTGGATTGGTTACATTCAATATAGGCATTAGGCATCCGGATATTTTCAGTAAGCTTGGAATAATGTCACCGGCATTCTTTGGAATGGATTTTGATGTTTTGAATCGCCTTGATAAAAAAGACTTGAAGATGTGGTTCGATACCGGAGAGAAAGAGCCATGCCTCATGGAAGATACAAAGCATGTTGTCGATTTATTACTGTCAAAGGGTTATACCGAAGGAAAAGACCTGATCTATTATCAGGTGCCTGACGGTTTCCATTCCAATAAGGATTGGGGAGAAAGAGCGGCAGGACCTCTAATATTTTTCTTTGGAGATATAGGCGAACCTGTACATGCTGAATTGACTGGAAGGAACCAGATTGGACGCAATGAGGATGAAGTACGAGTCAATTCTGTTATCTCCTACAAATCAGGGCTTGTCAGGAGCGACTTGAATGGCAGCTATGCTGTGGAAGACCCGGAAATACTGGATATAAAACCGGATGGAGTGATTAAACCCAAAATGGAAGGCATAACGAAGGTAGACTATACTTTTGGTAATGTCAGGGCATCAAAAGAATATAGAGTGGTAGAAAATCTGTCCAAGAACGTGAAAATAGAATTTGAAGTAAAGGTACCTGAATCTACTCCTGAAGACGCCGTTATTTTTGCGGATACCTATTCCCCAATTAATCTGGGTATGGAAAAGGCAGCGAGAGGTATTTACAAAGGCACATTCTATTTGCCGAGAGGACTTAATGTAAATTACAGACTGAAAATGGTATGCAGAAATCAGCTCAGTGTAGAAAAGGATACAGATTTGCATGATATCCCGTTTCGGCAGTTAGAGGCAGTCAAAGACGAAGAAATTCAATGTATTGTTAATCGATGGGGTTAGATTCTGATGAAAATTAAAGGATGATATCAATAAAAAACGATGTGAGAAAACATGTCTTATCTCTAGCAATGCCGGTTGTTGCTGAACAGATTGCGGTAATGCTTTTAGGAATTATTAACATGATCATGGTAGGCAGACTCGGAAAGGAAGCTGTCTCCGCAGTAGGAATAGTAGATATGTTTAACCGGTGTATTTTCCCCTTGTTTTCGGGCGTGTCTACAGGTGGAACCATTTTAGTTGCCCACTCAATTGGTCAGGGTGACCGGCAAAAGGCGTGCGAAATTGCAAAACAGGCTATTTACTCTGGTACTGTATTAGCCGTTATCATTGCAGTAATCATTGAGCTCGCACAGGGACCGATCATGTATTTGCTGTATGGTGCTGCTGATGATCTGGTAATGCACTATGCACTTGCATACTTCAGAATTACCATTTTTTCCTATCCGTTTATGTTTATATACTATCTGACAAATGGTGTTATGCGAGGCAGCGGAGATTCAAAAACGCCTATGAAGGTAACCCTTGTCATGAATGGAGTAAGCGCAGTACTAAGCTATTTCCTTATTTACGGGCTAAACGTGCACTTCGGAAGTATTAACTTACATTTTGTGGGCCACGGCGTCGAAGGTGCGGCTTTGGGCGTATCAATTGCAAGGGTTGTCGGTGCTGCCATAAATGCATATATACTTATACGTGGCCACAGAACGATACATATTAATCAATGGAACAGATTTAAGCCTAAAACAAAAACAATTTTAGAAGTGCTGCGGCTCGGAATACCCTATGGGATGGAACAATTTTCTATGCAGACCGGAAAGCTAATCCTTCAAATTGTTATTATAGGTATGGGAACCACCGCTATAGCCGCAAATACCATAGGTATGTCCATAATGTCGCTGTGCATAACCCCGGGGTATGGGTTTAACCTCGCTGCGGTTACTTTGGTAGGACAGGCTTTGGGAGCTGGTAATGAGAATGAAGCAAAAAAGGATACCAGAGAAGTACTGAAAATCGATATGCTGTCTATGGTTATAATGAGTATAGTTATCATTATTTTTGCTCCAAATCTATTTGCTTTTTATTCCAATGATAGCGGAGTAATCAATTGTGGTATCAGCATCATCCGCATTTACGCACTATCACAACCACTTTTAGCCATTGTCCAGGTCTTATCCGGTACATTAAGAGGCGGCGGAGATACAAAATATCCAATGATCGCTACGTTCATAGGCGTATGGTTGTTTCGACTTTTATTCGGGTATATCCTCGGTGTGCTATTTAACATGGGCATTAACGGTGTATGGATTGCCATGTCAATCGATTTGGCATTACGAGCATTCCTTTTTGTAATTCGATACAAACATGGAAAATGGAAAACTATGATGACTGAGAGAGATCAAGAATGAATTTGCAGGCTGTTTATCATCAACCAAAGAGCAACTACTGCTATGCTTATAACGATAAAATCATTCATATCCGTATCAGGGCTGCCCAGGGGGATTTATCCAAGGTCGTTCTGATTTATGGGGATAAGTTTGCATGGAACAAGCATAGAGAAATCAGCATGAAATATGCGTGCAGTGAAGGTTTATTTGACTATTTTTCTATAGAAATACCTTTAATGCAAAGGCTTGCATATTATTTTAAGGTGACGAGTGGATCAGAAGTATTTTACTATACTCAATGGGGCATCGTGAGCAGGTTCGATGAAAAACAAACGCATTTCTACTGGTTTGTTTATCCATATATTCATAAAAACTGTATTCATAATGTCCCGGATTGGGTAAAAGACAGTGTGTTTTACGAGATTTTTCCAGACAGATTCCGAAACGGTAATCAAGGGAATGATCCTGAGAACGTTGAGGCTTGGGGCGGCAAATGTTATTTCGACAGCTTTTTCGGAGGCGATTTAGACGGAATCATTGAAAAAATAGCGTACCTTAAAGATCTGGGCGTTAATGCGATTTATATGACGCCAATTTTCAAGTCACTATCGAATCATAAGTATGATACGATAGATTATTTCACGATAGACCCACACTTCGGAGATTTACGTACCTTAAAAAAACTGGTATCAATATGTCACGAAAATGGCATAAGAGTAATACTGGACGGAGTTTTTAATCATTGCAGCTCTCAGGCAGTGCAATTTAAGCATGTTTTAGAGCAGGGAAGTGCTTCGCCATACTGCAAATGGTTTTACCTCAATGGATTTCCTGTAACAACAATGCCGCCAAATTATAAAACCTTTTCTACTGTATCGGAGATGCCCAAGCTAAATACTGAAAACAAAGAAGTTAGGGATTATCTGTTATCAGCTGTGCGCTATTGGACGGAACAAACAGATATTGATGGGTGGAGACTGGATGTTGCTGACGAATTGGATCCGAAATTTTTACGAGAGCTCAGGGAAAATGTAAAGCAGTGTAAAGAGGACGCTTATATTCTGGGTGAGGTATGGCAAAATGCTTCACCTTGGTTAATGGGAGACCAACTTGATGCTGTAATGAACTATCGGTTTACAATGGCTTGTCTTAACTACTTTGCCCTAGATAATGTAAACGCAAAAGAATTCACTCAGCTAATCAATAAAATTCAGATGGATTATACGCAGCAGTCAAACGAAGTGATGTTTAATCTTCTCGATAGTCATGATACTTCGAGATTTTTAACTCAATGCGGCGGTAATATTAGAAAATTGCTGCTTGCGGTAACCTTCCAATTAACTTATACGGGAGCTCCATGCATTTACTATGGAACGGAAACGGGAATGGAAGGCGGGGAAGATCCTGACTGCAGACGCACATTTATTTGGGATAAAAGTCTTTGGAATATGGAAGTTTATCAGTATGTACGAAAACTGATCCATATAAGAAGAGATTATATAGCTTTACGGCAAGGAACTTTTATCTGGATCGAAAACGATGACAATGTTATTGCCTATGAAAGGAAGCTTCCAAATCAAATTATAATTGCTATTATTAACAATGATGAAGAAAAAAAGGAAGTCAAAATCAATATTGGTAAAAACACTTTCACTGATTTGATTACGAAAAAGAAATATGATTTTGCGGGTAAATCCGATTCAGCTATTATAGTTCCTGGTTTTTCTGCAATACTCCTTCTGGGTTGACAAAGGTGCGATAGGTTCTTAGCAAATTTCATAAAAGTTAATTGACAAAGTTTTTGGAAGTGTATATAATATTGTTATGCAAGCGCTTGCGGAACAAAAGAGAGAATCATTTTGACTGTATAAATTAAAGGGGAGGATATCCATGAAAAGACTTAGTGCAATTTTATTTGCTATATTAATGATATTTTCAGTTGCAGGCTGCAGCGGCAATCAAAAGATGGACAATCAGGATGCGGCCAGTTCCAGTGCGGCAGTTAGCACGAAAGATAAAACTCTGCAGCCTGAAAAAGACGCAAAACCTGTAATTTGGGAAGATAACGATGATAGAATCACATATCTAAAATCAGTTGCAAAAGAATTCAAGAAAAAGTATGGCATAGATGTTAAAATAGAAAAAATTACTGCCGGAGAGCTTTTTAATAGAATGGTACAGGATGCGCCAGTCAATTTAGGCCCTGATCTCTTTGAAATGCCTCATGACAGTTTGGGGAATTTCATAGCCGCAGGATTAGTTCAGCCGAATGACAATACGGCAGAAAAGATAAAGAATGATTTTATAGATAGTGCCACAAAATGTGTTACATATGATGGCCAAATATATGGTTACCCTTTGTCGATCAATACGTATGCTTTATTCTATAATAAAAAATTAGTCAGTAAGCCTGCTGCTACTTTTCAGGAGATAATGGATTTTGCAAAGAAATATAACAATCCGAAGGAAAATAAGTATGCGTTCATGTGGCAGTTAAGCAACACTTATTTTACTCATTGCTTTTTAGCCGGATATGGAGCTTATGTTTTTGGCAATGACGGGAGCAACAAAAATGATATCGGCTTAAACTCAAGTAATGCAGTTGAGGGTGTCAAGTTTGTACATTCACTAAAAAATATTATGAATGTAAAAAGCGCTGATGCAAGCTCTGAGGTAATAGACGGGCTTTTTACGGGCGGAAAGTTGCCATATACAATCAACGGCCTGTGGGCTGTATCAAACTATAAAAAGGCCGGAGTTGACTTTGGAGTCGCCGTTTTGCCAAAGATGCCTAACGGTAAACATGCGGTAAGCTTTTTAGGTGTTCAAGCGTTATTCGTAAGTGCATATGCAAAATATCCGAATGCCGCTAAACTATTCGCAGAAATGGCATCTTCTAAAGATTTATTGATGGAAAGATACCAAATTACACACGAGATTCCTCCGATTAAAAACATTGAAAATAATGCGGCTATAAAATCAGATCCATATGTTACAGCTTTTTTGCAGCAGGCACAATATTCCACTGTGATGCCTTCCATACCACAAATGAATCTGGTTTGGGATCCATATATGAGAGCCTTGCAGTCCGTATGGGATAAGGATATGGATCCAAAAAGTTCGATGGATAATTGTGTAAATATTATTAAGAGCTCTATTGCTGCTCAAAAGTAGATTCCTTGATTGATCGAAAATTGATATAGGTAAACGTTCTTTATATTTCATTCGGTTGGCGGCAATTTAGTCAAATTTTATGATAGCTTCTACAGGGCCAACATAATAAACATTTAAATTAAAGTTTGGTGACAAAAATGACAAAACCCAGAAGGTCTGCCTTGCTTTCTGCCCTTTTTATGGGATTAGGGCAGTTTAGCAATGGAAAGATTGTAAAAGGGATATTGTTTTCTGCAATAGAACTATATATTTTGTTGTGCACAATACCATATTTTCAGCATTCTCTTTGGGGACTGTTTACGCTTGGGGTAACCCGACAGCATTTTATTAATGGTAAAGCAACGGGAGATAACTCCATTAATCTTCTAATGAACGGACTTTTATGTGTTATTTTATTGGCTCTTGCTTTACTCGCATATGTATTAAATATCGTGGACGCTTATAAAACAGGTAAGTTGTCGGAATGCGGCAGTGAAAAACAAAAGCCCAAGGGTATCTTAGGCACTTTGGACAGGCTTTTCCCCGTATTTATGCTTACACCCGCTTTTATTGTAAGTGTTTTTCTAGTCTTGTTCCCTATGTTATGTTCATTTGCTATTGCTTTTACAAACTACTCCAGCCCATATCACATTCCGCCCAGAAATCTCATCAGTTGGGTAGGTCTAGACAATTTTAAGAACCTTCTTACTTTGGGCGTCTGGAATAAAACCTTTGTGGGAATAGGCACGTGGACAGTCATTTGGGCGATAATTAGTACTGCTACAACATATTTCGCAGGGCTGTTCCTTGCCTTGTTAACAAACTCAAAGGCTATTTCACACAAAAAGTTATGGAGAAGTATATTCGTTTTACCAATGGCAATGCCTGGATTTATCTCACTCCTGATTATGCGTCTTGCATTTAATGGAATGGGCCCTGTCAATCAGCTCCTTGTAAAAATGGGGTTCGGAAAAGTTGAATGGCTGACGGATCCAATGATTGCAAAGGTTGTTCTTATTGTAGTGAATTTGTGGCTGAGTTCTGCCGGAATTATGGTAATGATGTCGGGTGTTTTAACAGGTATTTCGCGAGAATTGTATGAAGCTTCTGCCATTGATGGAGCTAACGAAAGACAGCAGTTCTGGAAGATAACGTTACCATTGGTATTATACTCAACAGCGCCGTTGCTGGTCATGAGCCTGGCGGGCAATTTTAACAATTTTGGAGTAATTTATTTGTTGACTGACGGCGGTCCGGTCGATCCCACATATAAATTCGCCGGCTCAACCGATATACTGATTTCCTGGGTTTACAAAATGACATTGCAGCAAAGCCAGTATAATATGGCATCGGTAGTTTCTATTTTAATATTTATCATAATTGCTGTCGTTTCAGTATTTAACCTGAAAAGGACAAGATCCTTCAATGAGGAGGATATGATTCAATGACAAATCGCAATTCCGGAATGTTAAAGAAGATATTGGCCTATGCCATACTTATACCGGGAAGTCTAATTGTTTTAGTACCGATCATATGGATTATCCTTGCATCATTCAGTTCAGGAAATAGTTTGTACAATACCGAAAATGTTTTTCTGCATCCGACCTTTGCCCATTATACTGAGCTTTTTTCGACTACAGATTTTGGATTATGGTACTTCAATACATTGAAAATAGCCACGTTAAATATGGTCTTTTCGGTTATTCTTACAATGGGCTCTGCCTATGTATTTTCAAGATTCCGTTTTAAAGGCAGAAAATTTGCGCTAAGTTCCATTATGATATTGCAGATGTTCCCTAGTTTCATGTCGATGGTTGCAATATATATCCTTCTTCAAGCCTTGGGATTGATTGATACTCATCTGGGATTGGTTCTGGTTTATGCGGGCGGTCAAATCCCATTTAATACCTGGCTGATAAAAGGCTATCTGGACGGCATCCCAAGAAGTATGGACGAGGCTGCAAAAATGGATGGTGCTACCAACCTTACAATATTTGTAAAAATTATTATGCCGATAGCGAAGCCTATAATGACGTATCTGGCATTGACAAACTTTATAAATCCATGGATGGATTTCATTTTTCCACAGCTCGTTCTCAGAAGCCCGGAAAAAAAGACGCTTGCAATGGCACTATACAGTTTGGTCACAGGCCAGCAAAACACTCAATTTACGACTTTTGCAGCAGGTGCAGTTTTAATTGTTATCCCGATTACCTTCCTATATGTTTATTTACAGAAATATATTGTTGAAGGGTTAGCTGCAGGATGCAGTAAACTCTAATTCCTAAATGGCCACTATGCTTTCGGTTAGGTGATAACTCTAATTACCCAATGTTGTAAAAGTCGACTTTAGCTGCAAGGTGATATTCAATGTACACGAAACTGAAACGGCTGAAAAGCTATATAAATTCTAAACCAAACGCTCGATTAATTATAATTTTATCTTTAGTCACTTTAGGCTGTTTTTCTTATTTGATTTATTGGAGTATGAATGCGTATTGCAATAGGGAAGAGATGAAGCAGCTCTCGCCTATGAAATCAATCGAGTCGTCAGAAATATCACCAGCAAATTGCCTAACCGAATCCAGTACGCCATTAAAAATTTTGCCCCAGTTTCGGAACCTGCGCAAACAAAACCCCGATATTTTTGGCTGGATAAAAATCGATGGAACCAATATTGATTATCCAGTTATGTTTACCCCCAATGATCCGGAATATTACCTCCATCGCAACCTACAGAAAAAAGTGGAAAATCGTGGGTTACCGTTTCTAGATGGTAAAACGGATATTCTAAAAAGTTCGAATTTCCTTATTTATGGTCATAGTATGAAAGATGGCACCGAGTTTGCGGATTTACTTCGATATCAATCTAAAAGCTTTTTTCAGAATCACCCTTCGTTTCACTTTAGTACCATTTATAGAACGGATAATTACAGAATTATCGGGGTTTTGCTTACGAAAGTTTATTATCAGAATGACGATGTGTTTAAATATTACCAATTTACCTATCCAGCTACACAGGAGCAGTACAGAAACTTTATAACGAATGTGAAAAAAATGTCGCTTTACGACACGGGGGAAACTGCAACTCCGGGAGATCAGCTTATTACATTATCAACCTGCAGCTATCAAACTGAAGATGGCAGAATAGCCGTAATTGCCAAAAAGCAAGGTAGATAATAATCATAAAGATTGCTTTGTGATTATCATAAAAATCTTAATTTAAAAGGGGAAGGAAAAATGAAAAAGCACTTTTCAAAAGTAATTTCTTGGTTCTTGGCACTCATTGTTATGGTCGTTTCAGCAGGAGCAGTCATACCGGCAAATGCTGCATCCAATACAGTAACGATCTACTTCAAAGACAACCAAGGATGGGGTAATGCATGTTACTACGCATTTGAAGCAGACACGAATGCTGCTGTGAGTAAATCATGGCCTGGTTCAGGAATGACATCTATCGGCGGTAACTGGTATAAAGCAACGATTACGACAACAAAAACGATAAATGCTGTTTTTAATAACGGTGGAACTCCTGCTAAGCAAACTGCAGATGTAAAAGGAATGAATCCGGGCGGTACTTATTATTTTATACCTGGTTCAGGCACCACGAAAAATGCTGCTGGTATCGGCGGCGTTCAAATTACTATGTCAACTGCAAAACCAGCAGATTTTCCGGCTGAATCAGCCGCGGGTACTTCTTCGTCCAAAGCTTCAATTTCAACGTCTTTACCGACTGCAACTAAAGATGCAACGCCGCAAACTGGTGACAACAATCCAGTTACAGTAATTGGAATCGTAGGAATCGTTTCCCTTGCAGGAGCATGGCTGCTTCTAGGCAGAAAAAGGCTCGTAGATTAATTCTCTCAATACTACATCCTTATAAAAAGCCGGAAAGCATTTCAATAACTTTCCGGCTTCTATATATCCTGAAATTCGAAAAACAATTGTGAAAAAATGTGATGAAGAAATTATAAAACAGTGCATCTTATGAACAAATGTACTGTCATAGTTTGCTCCGAACGCCGGGCAAAAACAGAGAAGAGAATCTGCCACTGTAGATGGTGAAAACTGGCTGCTGATGTAAAGTAGTTCATGAAAAGCCATTCGAGCTGGCATCGGCAAAGGTGGGCAAACAAAGGATAAGTCTACCGTTGATATTGCTAAAGAATAGATCATTACTCAGCAAGTCTACGCTCTTGGATAAACGAATATGATGAATTGGGGAAAGTGCGTTTCCAGGCTATGGAAACGCACTTTCCAATTCTACATATTACGCGTTGAAAAGAATATGTGAGATTTCAGTTTTATAAAAAATTCACACTAAGAGTTTATGTAGAATAAAGAATTCATTTAACTTCAATAGGAATATCGATTGTAACTTTTCCGCCGCCGGTCGTTATGGAATTACTGATCTTCAAAGAGCCCTTATGCAATTTTACAATAGTGTCAGCAATATATAACCCAATTCCAAAGTGTGAACCGAATCCGCGGCTCTTGTCACCCATATAAAACTGTGTGGCGGCGTATTTTAAATCTTCTTGGGAAAAGCCTTTACCACTGTCTTCAATGCAAAACTCCATTATGTCGGCAAGGCCACTTACGGAAATATTAACTGTTTCATATTCCGGGCTGTAATCTGCCGCGTTTGAAATGATATTCATAATGGCCCGATTCAATAAAACGGTATCAGCCGAAAACTCCTCCGGAAGATTACTTTGAGAAAACTTTATCTTTCGTTGCTTTGCTAAGGCGAGGCCGTTGGCCAGGTTTATTAATTCTTTGATGAATTCTTTCGTCTTGATTTTTTGCAGATTGATTGAATACCCAGAATCCGCACGCGTTAATTCAATCAGCATTTTGAGATATTGATTCATCTGGTCTGCATTCTTGATAATATAACCGGTATATTCCTGCTGTTGGTTTGTTATGTTGGAATCGCGTAATAGTTCCGCATTGCCGCGAATAACCGTGAGGGGTGTCTTGATGTCGTGAGCAAGCGCGGACATCTGGTTTTTTCTGGTCTGTTCCATACGCCATTGCTGCTCCAGGGAATGCCTCAATTCCGTTTTCATGTCTGAAATTGAAAGCAGAATACTATTAAATTCCGTGATGCCGGAATTCGAAACCTCAAAATCGAGATCGCGTTCCTTAATCTTTTGCGTAGCATCCAGCACAGGCTGTAACTGTTTCTTCAGCCGCCTTGCGAAAAGAGTGGAGCATACGAAGATGGAAAAAACTCCGTTTAGGATAAGAAGACCTTCCATCAGCTTCTCTGGGCTTGGCAGTATCTTGTTAAGATTTTTATTCTTGTACTGAGAACGTACATAGTAATGTAAGACACAAATTCCATCTTTTCTGATGATCGAAACATAACAGTCATCTAACGAGCTGGAATTATACTTGCCTTGCGCATATTTGACTGCATTCGCCAGGTTTGAAGAATCCATATTGCTTTTTACAATCGTGAAATTGTTACTTAAAAACGCATAGTCACAGGATGCCGGCACAAGGCTGTTGACAAATTTATTCGCGCCGGCGATCACTGACTTCGCTTCTTTTGCAGCAATCTCACCGCTGTTTGCATAAGTATAAAAGCCTGTACTTACCAAAGTAAACTGAATGAAAAAAGGCACCAAGAAAGATAAGGCCAGCGCTGTGGCTATGGCAATCAGGAATTCAAAAAAGATTATCCGGAGAGAAAACGGATGTTTTTTTACGACCATTTATATCCAATCCCCCATACGGTTGAAATCGGGGATAGGCCGAGGACTGCAAATTTTGCCCTGATATTTTTAATATGTTGGGCGACGGCAGAAAACGGATCGCTGTCCCCGTTATAGCCATAAACAGCTTCATAAATCTGATCCCTGGAAAAAACCTGTCCCCGATTCTTTGCAAGAAGCTCACAGATACTGTACTCGCATTTCGTCAGGGGGATCTCTTCCTGATTTACACTGGCTTCCTTCGCGGAAAGATCGAACCGGATGCCGGATGCACAAAGGATACTGTGTCTTTCCCGTTTTTCCCTGCGGAGATGCGCGTTTACCCTGGCGCGCAGTTCTCCTGTACTGAATGGCTTTGTGATGTAATCGTCGCCTCCGAGATTGAGACCATCCATAATATCTGTCTCCATCGTTTTGGCGGTCAGGAAAAGGATCGGACAATCCACAACGTCGCGTATTTCCCTGCAAAAGGAAAATCCATCGGTTCCCGGAAGCATAACATCCAGCAGAATCAAATCGTAATCTGAAAGACTGTCCACATTTACAGCGTCTGCGCTCACAGCGGTGGTAACGTTATGGCAATCCTTTTGCAGAGAATTTTTAATAAGTGCCAGAATGTCCTCTTCATCATCTATTGCAAGAATTTTTGCCAAGCTGCATACACCCCCTGCAAAGTATAGGAGAATCACCCGTAAGAATCAAGTTTTGTCATTCAGTCGGAATCCATCTGTATGGCATCTTTCCAAACGGCTTCCCGTTCAACTTGCACTTTTTTATCATCGGGAATTTTATTGTCAGCAGGTACAGCCTTATAAAAATGATTGCCGACTAAAACAGCAACCTCATCATATCCTTTTTGGCCAATTATGTAGTAGACATCGTAGAACGGAACAATCAAATCTGCTTTTTCAGGCAGGCTTTTTCCCAGATCTTCCAATATTGCGGAATTTGTATACGACTCGTCTGTAATACTCCTTTGAGCCAGAACATGATATTGGCTGCTCAAAACTGCGTACTGAAGAATGATACCAGTCCATTTGCCGATGTCATCCTTACTCAACTGAGTGTTTGTAATCTGATATTTTCTACCGTCATATTGTATCTGCGTGGCGTCGTTCACGTTTAGCGTACATTTTATTTTGGAGCTCTGGATTTTTTCACTGATATCTGAGCACAGATTTTCGATTGTCTTGCCGATATTATCTGCGTCTTTATAGTCCGAGCAACCGAATGTTCCAGCCAGCAATAATATGCACAGCAGAAGAAGCAAAAAATTCTTAGTCTTCATCGTTTACCTCTTATTTTCAGCGGAGATTACCATTTCGCAGGTGTCTTTATCAAATTTTATCGGAACTTTGCCTGCGGGCAGCTTCCCCGCCGGAACAGCCAGAAAAGTACCGTCTCCCAGATTGACGGCAATTGCTTCGCTTTCTTTTTCACCTTTGATGGAAAAAATATTGTAATATGTAACAATGTATTTCGCACCCTTGGGCAATTCCTTTGCCAATGCTTTGATTTGTGAGTCATAATCTATTTCCGACTTTTCCTGTTTCAGGACGCGGAACCGGTCATCCAAAACGGCAATTTTTCGGCATACTCCATTCCATCCGCCGATTTTGGCTTTATCCACAGATTCATTTGTAATCTGATAGGTGATGCCGTTGTAGTTGATCTGCGTTGCATTGTCGGTTTTGATGGTACAAACTTTTTTATTTTGCGTTCTCATATCACTAAACTGTTCTATGGCATAGCTAAAAATAAAATGCCCCGCAAAAATCAGAACCAGGATAAGAATCAGAAAAATTCCAAGCAGTATTGAAATCGCTTTATGCTTTCGAACAAAATCAATCATAGTTCTTTCTCCCTTCCCAGTTCTTGAACCAAAGAATACTGAGAATGAATGCGACAATGGTTGCAGGAACGGCAAACATCAGCCACCGGTTCCTTTCAGTAATCCACATCCTGCTGCTTTCAGGATGTACCCAAAGATATATGAGATAATCGCACAGACGCGCGCCCCACGTGCAGGGGATATAATACCATATGCCGTCCCCAAGTCCTGTCAGTGCGAGCGCGGAAATCAGGCTTTCTGCAATGCCAAGCCCGATGGAAGCGCCTTTGCCGAAGCGCAGACTGAGAAACAGGTGCAAAATGTAGAGAAAAATGCTCCCTGCAATTAGCAAAATCATTGCTTTGAAATAAACAGATTTGGGGGCTGCCTGAAAACCGGCCGCAAACACGGATACTGCAAGAATGATTGAGAAGGCGCCCAGCAGGGTCATAACGACCAATTTGCTAAAATAAGAAACGGTCCGCGACTGGGTACCGCAAAGCATAACCTGAAAACTTCCCGCCTGACCTTCCTGATCGATTGACTTACTGCAAACAAGACTGATTATTAAGGGGAACGCTGTTCCAACTGCTTCAAGATATGCGCTGATTTTTGCATCTGTTTTCCATGGAGACACGGTATAGTAGCCCAAAAACAGTGCTGCGATTCCTACAGGGAGCAACAGATGAATCCACAGCATGGATGTGTGCTTGAATTTTTGAATATCGGAGCCAATACAACGAAAAAAAGTGGTCATTTTACTTTACCTCCTGCTTTGGAAACCAAAGAGACGTAGCAAGCAGTAGTAATGCGAACAGAATAAGCGACAATATGATTCCAACAGGAATTACGACTGGATTCAGCATTGTGTCGCCAGCTTTTGCCATTACACCAGCGGGAAGGACTCCCAGTACCGGACACATCAAACGGGAAGCCCAGGCGTAGGGACAGGCCCACCAGAAAGATTTGTCCGCTGCCAATATTTCCAGCACAACTCCTCCGCCTAAATTGAGAAGAATTGTTGTAAGTAAGCCGAATTTTTTAGAAAGAAACAGGCACAATGGAATCTGCCATAAGGAGATGACAATCAGAATCATGGATGCCGCAGCTACCTGATAGGGCGCAATGTTCGAAGCGGTATTATAGGTAGCTCTGCCCAGCAGAATCCCCGCCATATGAATTATGTTGGCCGCTGCCACATAGGCACTGATAAGCAAGACTTTGGCGACCCATGTCTTTTTCAGGGAAATCGGAAGGGGAAAGACAGCCCGGCAGCGCAGCTTTTTTTCTTCTATCTGGTTAACCAAAGCTGTAAGCAGGGTTATAAAGCCCGGTAAAATCAAAACGTACCACCAGTTGTAACCGTTTTCAACAAAATACCTGCCTGAGATCAGTGCCAGAAGAAGCATACAGACCGGAGCAATTACCACAAGCTTTTTTGCGAAGGTCCTCTTACATTTCAGATTTTCTGCTTTAATATATTCCAACATTTCAGGCACCCGCCTTCTTGCTTTTCGCTACGACGTCCATAAAAAGCGACTCAAGATCTTCACCGGGTTTGATTGGCGCCTGATAGCCCAGTATTCCATTACTGATAATTCCAATATGGTCCGCAATCAGTTCCACTTCGGACAAAATATGGCTGGAGAGTATCACGGTAATGCCCTGTTCCGGGAACGAGCGGATCAGTCCCCGTAAATCCTGAATTCCAATTGGGTCAAGACCGTTAGTGGGTTCATCCAGAATTAACAGCTTTGGATGGTTCAGCAAAGCTATTGCGATACCAAGCCGCTGTTTCATGCCCATTGAAAACTGTCCGGCACATTTCTTTCCGGTATTAGTCAGATCGACGTTTTGAAGTACTTCATCAATTCGTGAATCAGGTAGTCCCAAAAGGAGAGTACGCACCTTCAGGTTTTCTCTTGCAGTTAGGTTCTCATACAGCGGAGGGGATTCAATTAAGGCTCCGATATCATTCAGGTCTTTTCGGCTCCACGGATGGTTTTCAAAAAGAATCTGACCGGAAGTTTTGTGGATCATTCCGGTTATCATTTTTAGTGTTGTTGACTTTCCGGCGCCATTGGGTCCGAGCAGTCCGTACACCGAATTTGACTGAATGGAAATGAAAATATTGTCTACGGCTCGCTGACGGCTGAACGTTTTGGAGAGGTCTTTTGTCTGTAAAATATAGTCTGCCATACGCATCTTCCTTTTTTAAATTTCACAGCAAACTATAAACCCCAAGTTTGAGGATTCCATAAGGATTTTCAAATTTATGGAGACTTGCAGGAAAAATAATAAAGAGGCTACACTAAAAAAATGCGGTCAGAGAGCCAAAACTCTCTGACCGTCAATCTCTTTGTATTCTACAATTCGCCTACAGCAATTCCATTTCAGACCGCGAGATAAGATATGTTCCACAATTAAAACTGGAAATGCTGTAAGGTACCAGTTTTCGGTTTCGGGTATGCAGTTCTCCTGTCCAAAGCTGTTTCGATCCGCTGAGATAGAATAGCATTTTCTATACATCTTGCGGCATAGCTTGAAAGACGGATTCCCTTTCCTACGTCGAAAGTATCCACTGCCTTAATCAGCCCGATGGTTCCAATGGAAATCAGGTCATCCTGTTCGCTGGAACTGGAATAGTACTTTTTGATAATGTGCGCGACAAGCCTGAGGTTGTGCTCAATCAGTTTGGCCTTGGCAGAACGGTCTCCCTGCCGCATTTTTTCCAGGCACTCCTGCTCTTCCTGAGCACTTAAAGGCCGGGGAAACGAACCGGAACCGGTTACATGCAGTACAAAAAAAATCAGCCCGGAAAGAGCAATACCAATCGCAGCACCCAACATGGCAAACTACCCCCTCGGCGTCAAGTAACATCAGTATATGCTGAGGAAAATAATCTGTTGCCAGTCCATTTTAAAATAAATCGGTATGCTTCTCTGTGCTAACATCGGGCATCAAGTCGAAAAATGATACAGTCCTATCGGGATGTATCCACTTTTACCAACAATTAATACATGAATTTTGGGCTATTATTTTTCGGTTCATATTGACACAACAAGGCTCAAATGATATATTTAATATAATAATTAATGGAAGCTTTGCGGGAGATAAATCGTATGAGTGATAATCAGCCACTGTATCAAATATTGTACAATTCCCTACACGACAAAATTTTAAGCGGGGAGTATTCTGAAGGGGAAAAGCTGCCTACAGAAAAAGAGCTGGCAGAACAGTTCAGCGTAAGCAATATAACAAGCAAAAAAGCACTTGAAATGCTGGCAAAAGACGGATTTATTAAGCGTATGCCGGGAAAAGGTTCCTTCGTTCTAAAACTTTCGAGTGAGGATTCAAAAGAAGCAATCCCAAGATCTGGAACTACTCTGATTGGCGTAATCCTTTCAGATTTTTCTGAAAGCTACGGTACGAGCCTTTTGTCCGGTATTGAAGAGGAAGCATCCAAAAACGGCTGCTTTATCGTTCCCAAAAGAACATACGGCGATCAAAATCTTGAAAACGAAGTAATTGATTCTCTGATTGATATGGGAATAGACGGCATCATTGTAATGCCGGTACATGGTGAAAACTATAATCCCAAAATTCTGAAACTTATTCTGGACGGATTTCCGATTGTTCTGATGGACTGCGACCTGAAAGGAATTCCAACTGCTTTTGTAGGCACCGACAACAAGGGAGCTGCAAAAATGGCGACCGACTACCTTTTAAAACAGGGACACCGCAGCATCAGCTTCCTGTCGTCTCCTCCGAATGATACGACCACCCTTGAGGATAGAATCGAAGGCTTCATTTTAAGCCATGCGGAGCACGGAGTTAAAGTCAATGAATCAATCTGGCTGACGCATCTTGTCAGTACATTGCCGGAAATGAGCACGAATGACAATGTTGAGTCCGACTGCGAAAAAATCAAAGAGATGATTCTCAAGCATCCGGAAATCACCTGCCTGTTCGTCACCGAATACAATCTCGCGGAGCTTGCGCTCCAGACTGTTAAGTCCCTGAATAAATCTGTTCCGGACGATATTTCCATTCTCTGCTTTGACGGTCCGTTCAATAATGTGGGCGACTATTTCTTTACCCATATCCGTCAAAAAGAAAATCAGATTGGGAGTACTGCCGTAAAGCTTGTGCTGGAGCAGCTTGCAGGGGGAGATAAGGTAGAAAAAATATTTCTTGATGGAGTCCTTATTATCGGCAAGTCGGTAAAATCTCTGAAGTCCTGAGAGTAAAAATAAACATCGGAAACCCGGCTGCTTTTAGCAGTTCGGGTTTTTTTGCACCTTTCCCAGTTGTTGCCGAAGGCGTACACTTGCCTGTTTTATGGAAGAACTTTTATTATGTACTTGAAATGTAAAAGTATATTAATACAGCATTTGATATATTAATAACATGCTTACACCACAATTTTCAATAATTAATATAATAAATATGTTGACATATGGAGCTGCAATATGTATAATATAGTCAAATTCAAGAGAAAAAGATAAGATAAGTGATTGAAATTAACAACACCGAAGGGATTTGAATGGATTGGATCTACCGGAAATCGTAACACAAACCGCTGAAGAAATTGCCAGTGGACTAAAGGAAGAGTTCCAGGTAATATTTAAGAATTGTTATCTCAGCACCCTTGCCACCACTACACATCTCTTAGATGATGGAACCACGTTCGTGGTTACCGGCGACATAGCGGCAATGTGGCTCAGAGATTCTTCTGCACAGGTAAAACATTATCTGCCGCTTGTCACGAAAGATATGCAGATTGACAGGGTTGTAGAAGGCTTAATCAAACGGCAGGTCAAGTATATTGGCATTGATCCCTATGCCAACGCTTTTAACAAGGAACCCAACAACCATGGCATGAAGGATGACATCACAGATCAGAACCCATGGGTGTGGGAACGCAAATATGAAATTGATTCGCTTTGCTACCCAATTCTGCTGGCCTACAAATATTGGAAGATCAGCGGAAACGAAAAAATCTTTAACGGGTCGTTCAAACAGGTTCTGCTGACAATTCTGAATTTGTGGCGCACCGAGCAGTACCACGGGGACAAATCTACATACAGGTTTGAGCGCAAAAATTGCCCCGAGACCGACACTCTGGTAAACGAAGGCAGAGGAACACCAGTTTCTTACACCGGAATGACATGGTCCGGTTTCCGTCCGAGTGACGACAGGTGTTATTACGGTTACAACGTTCCTTCCAATATGTTTGCCGTCGTAGTGCTTGGATATATCGAAGAAATCGCGCGGGGTATTTACGGGGATGAAACTCTTGCCGGTGATGCAGCGGAGCTTAAAGCCCAAATTGACGAAGGAATTCAGAAATTCGGTATAGTGGACCACGAAGAATTTGGCAAAATATATGTATTTGAAACCGACGGCATGGGAAACTCCATCCTGATGGACGACGCAAACGTTCCGAACCTTCTCTCCATCCCATACCTTGGGTACACAAATATTGAAAATGAGATTTACCAGAATACACGACGTTTTGTTTTAAGCAAAAGCAACCCTTTCTACTACGAAGGAAAGTACGCAAAAGGACTTGGCAGCCCGCATACTCCGCTCCGGAATATTTGGCCGATCGGTATCATCATGCAGGCAATTACCTCAACCGATCCGAAAGAAGTGGAAGAGCTCACTCAGATGCTTTTAAGGACGGATGACGGCAAGCAGTGCATGCACGAGAGCTTTAATCCCGACGACCCGCACGATTATACCAGAAGCTGGTTCGCATGGGCGGATTCGCTTTTCGCAGAACTGATGATAAAAGTATCAACCGGTAATTATGCTATATAATCCTCATTTTTATAGATGAATGAGGCTATATATATTTTATTGAAATCAAACAGGAGGAAAAGTATGAAGAAAAGTTCATTATTCAAACGCATTTCTTTAATTACTCTATCCGCAGCACTTGTTGCAAGCTCCTTTGCAGGATGCAGCTCCAGCAGCTCCGGCTCAGCAAGCACGGCAGCTTCCGGCACCGGCGCCGCAGCAAGCCAGGTTACCCTGAAGTTTACTTATCGTGATGATGGTTCCAGTACCTACAAGAAGTGGATTGAAGACGTAAACACAAAATACAACAATGCTAAAGTCAAAGTTGTAGCAGCACCGATTACCGCTTCTGAAGGCGACTATTTCACGAAAATTGACCTTGCACTGAAGTCAGGCGTCAACTGCCCGGATCTTCTTACAGAAGATACCTTTATGCTGAACTCCGATGCAGGCGCAGGTTACCTCGAAAACCTGACAGACCGTCTCAACGGCTGGTCGGACTGGTCAAGCCAGTTTGATGATGCTCTGAAAAAGGGTGTAACTGCTGCAGACGGTAAATTCTACGCAGTTCCTTACAGCACAGATTCCAGAGGCCTCTGGTACAACAAGGCTGTCTTCCAGAAAGCTGGCCTGCCGACCAACTGGCAGCCGAAATCCTGGGACGATATCCTTTCAGCTTGCAAAACAATCAAGGAAAAATGCCCGGATGTAGTACCGTTCTGGATGAATTCCGGCAAAGCAACCGGCGAAGCAACAAGCATGCAGACTTACGAAATGCTGCTTTACGGTGCAAGCGGAACACTTTATGACGCATCCAGCAAAAAGTGGGTTGTAAAGAGCGGCGAAATGTCTGATGCTCTGAACTTTATCAATTCCATTTACAAGAACGGCTACGGCCCGTCCCTCTCTCTGGTGCTCAACGGCGAAGCGGGCAATACCTTTGCACGTCAGTACATGCCGAAGAACAAAGTTGCAATTGGCCTGGACGGCTACTGGACAACCGGTAACTGGATTAAGGGCGGCGCTGCTGAATGGGATGGCTACACTGATAAGGTCGGTTTCGCATCCATGCCTACAAACAAGGGACAGGCTCCCGGAACCATTACAATGGCTGGCGGCTGGTCACTCGCGATTCCATCCCAGAGCAAGAACAAAGACGCTGCATTTGATGTCCTCAAGTTCGCTATGAACAAAGACAACATGCTCGCAATCGACAAGGCATCCGGCTTCCTTACAACCCGTAAAGATGTTGCTGCAGATGCCAGCTTCCTGGCAATCCCCTTCAACAAACAGGCTACCGAAATGCTGAAAAACGCTACATTCAGACCGTCTGTTGACAAGTACTCCTCCGTAACAACTGAAATTCAGTCTATGGTTGAATCAGTTGTTACAGGCACAAAAGTTGACGACGCAATTACAAAGTATGGGCAGAACGTAACCCGTATTGTCGGCAGCGATAAAGTAGAAAGCAAATAATATGTAATTTGGGAAACAGGATATGCGAAGGCTGCGATAGGCTGTTCTCTCGCATATCCTTTCCCAAGTTTTAATAACGGTGTTTAATTGTTTGTGAAAAATTGGTGAATTGTCCTTTTATATATCAATTAAGTTCGAAAAACCGCGATATAATCGCTTTAAATAATATCCGACAGGGGGTTAAAAAATGGAAGCCGAATCAATCGTCGGCAAGAAATCCGCATTTTCAAAATACATGTTCATGCTGCCGGCTACGCTTCTTCTTCTTTTGTTCTTCATTTTCCCAATCCTTCTTACCATTATCTTTTCGTTCTCAAATCTGACCCTGACAGGCGCCGAGTCCAGTGCCTTTCAGTTCGTTGGCCTGCAGAATTACCAGCTGATGTTTCAGGACCCGGAGGTCCTTTCGAGCGTATGGAACACGCTGATTTTTTTGGTCTTTTCTTCTCTGATCGGCCAGCAGTTTTTCGGATTTCTGATCGCTACAATGATGAAGAACAAAAATTCGATTTTTCGCCGCATCGTAGGCAGTATCGTGCTTTCCGGCTGGGTTATGCCTGAAGTTGTCTGCGCGCTCTGCATGGCGAATTTCCTCAGCGATACCGGTACATTGAATGCGGTTATCAAGCTTTTCGGCGGGACCCCCGTATCATGGCTCTACCAGTTCCCAATGCTCAGCATTATTATTGCAAACGCATGGCACGGAACTGCGTTTTCCATGCTCGTTTACCAGGCTGCACTTGACGATGTGCCGAAAGATATTGAAGAAGCGGCGGTTGTTGACGGCGCTTCCAACATGAGAATTCTTTTCCGCATCATTCTGCCGAATATCAAAGGCTCCATAGTGACAAACATGATGCTGAACACACTTTCCACACTGGGCGTTTTCGGCCTCATCTATATGATGACCGGCGGCGGCCCGGGCAACTCGACTACGACACTGCCTCTGCTGATGTATAAGGAAGCGTTCGGCAGTTTCCAGATCGGTTACGGTACGGCTATTTCAATGATTATCCTCGTAATCGGCATTGTGCTCAGCGTCTTCTATGTTAAAGCTTCCAAAGTAAAAGTTTAAAAGCAGGTGATTTCAATGAGTATGAAATGGAGAAGAAGAATCCTCGGAAGCGCACTGCCGTACATCATTCTTACCGCGATTGGTTTGTGCTTCCTGCTTCCGCTGCTCTGGGTTGTTGTAGCGTCACTGAACGCCAACGCCTCAGAAGTTCTGGAAATGCCTAAAAATGTTACCCTGGGCAACTATATACAAGTCCTGCAGAGCCAGACCAACCTTCGCTCTTTTGCCATTGGACTCGGCATGTCTATTATTCAGACACTGTTCGTTGTTGTGGTGGCCGGACTGTGTGCATATCCCCTTTCCCGGTACCAGATGAAAAACAAGAAGCTGTTCCTGTATTCCATCCTTTTTATGACTTCGCTGCCGATTACGGCACTGATGGTTCCGGTTTACCAGCTGTTCATTACGGTGAAACTGTACGATAATATTTTCGGTGTTATCCTGTTCCTCACAGCGTCCGCGCTTCCTTACGGCATCTGGATGATGAAAAACTTCATGGATTCCATCCCGATTGAAATGGAAGAGGCCGCCTGGGTGGATGGCGCGGGCACCTTTACCACAATCCGCAAAATTATCGCTCCGATCATGCTTCCCGGCATCTTTACGGTTGCAATTTATACCTTCTCCGGAAGCTGGGGCAATTTCTTTGTTCCGTACATCTTAATCAGCACAGCGGAAAAATACCCGGCATCCGTAATGCTGTACCAGTTCTTTGGCAACCACGGCATGATTGCTTACGGCCCGCTGGCAGCGTATTCTGTACTGTATGCGACGCCGTCCATTTTGCTTTATGTAATTTCCCAGAAATATATGTCCAAAGGATTCAGTATGCAGGGTGCTGCAAAAGGCTGATTACAGCAGCCATCCGTAATTCCGTCAGGGTTTAGGCAGTTCCGCTGACCCTGGCGGCTTTTTTAATTCTTTAAATCTATTTCAGAAAGATGGGGAGTAAAGTGTTTCGAAAAGAAAGAACCCGCGTGATCTGTAACGAATTGAAAAAGCTTTCAGAAGTGAAATCATTCCGCATGACTCAGTGGAAGAAAAAAGACGGATTCTTTGTCCGTCCTCAGGATGCCGAGAAGTCAGGAGAACCCTGGCAGGATTTTGACAGCAAAACCATGATGTGGATGGGCAAAGATAAGCATTTCTGGTTTACCGCCGATTTGGCCATTCCGGACGATTACGCGGGGAAACCGGTTTTTCTGGTCATCCAGACGCAAATTGAAGAGCAAAACGATATGAATAACCCTCAGTTCCTTGCATTCGTGGACGGCAGTCCTGTGCAGGGCGTAGACATGAACCACAGGGAGATTCTCATTACCAACTGCGCGGAAGCCGGCCGCAGCTATAAAATTGACCTTCAGGCCTATACCGGCACGCTCCATGTAGAACTGCTGCTGATCGGCAGAGTGGCTCAGATCGATCCCGAAATTCTGAAGCTTTATTACAACCTGAACGTGCCGCTGTGCATTGCGGAAAAGCTGGAAGACGGCCAGAGCGCAAAGATGCCCCTTGAAATTGCGCTGGAAAAAACCATCAATTTGATTGATCTGCGCGTCCCGTATTCGCAAGAGTTTTATGCGTCCATTAAGACGGCGGAGGAATATCTGCAGAAAGCGGTTTATGAAGACCTTGCAGGTTCCGATGAAGTGATTGCCTCGTGTATCGGCCATACGCATATTGATGTGGCGTGGCTTTGGACGGTAAGCCAGACGAGGGAAAAAGTTGCGCGCAGTTTTTCCACGGTGCTCAAGCTGATGGACGAGTACCCCGAGTACAAATTCATGTCCAGCCAGCCGCAGAATTATCTTTTCCTGAAAGAACGCTACCCCGAAATTTACGCAAAGGTGAAGCAGAGGGTGAAAGAAGGCCGCTGGGAGCCGGAAGGCGGCATGTGGCTGGAAGCCGACTGCAACCTCACCTCAGGAGAATCACTCGTACGGCAGTTCCTGTATGGCAAGCGGTTCTTCAAAGATGAATTCGGCGTTGACAGCAAAGTACTCTGGCTGCCCGATGTATTCGGATATTCCGCAGCCCTTCCGCAAATCATGAAAAAGTGCGGAATCAAGTACTTTATGACCACGAAAATTGCGTGGAACGAATTCGACAAGTTCCCGTATGATACTTTCTGGTGGTATGGGATTGACGGTACTCCGATTTTCACGCATCTGATTACAACCAAAGGTGTCGATCAGCCGAAGGACAGTTTCTTCACCACATATAACGGCATGCTGCACCCGTCCGCATTAATGGGCGGTTGGGACAGATACCAGCAGAAGGAACTCAACAACGATATTCTGGTATGCTATGGCTATGGAGACGGCGGTGGCGGACCGACCCGTGAAATGCTCGAGACGGGCCGCAGGCTGGAAAAAGGCATTGTTGGCGCTCCGAGAGTAAGACAGGAGTTTTCCGGAGACTACTTTAACGAACTGTTTGCAAAGCTGGGTAAAAACCCGGACGTTCCGAAGTGGATCGGCGAACTGTATCTGGAGTATCACCGCGGTACTTATACGTCAATGGCCAGAAACAAACGCGCAAACCGCAAGAGTGAATTTGCGCTTATGAATCTTGAATTCCTTTCGGCATGGGCAGAGAGGTACGGAACCGCTTATCCACAGGAAGAACTCAACTCCATGTGGCAGACCGTTCTGCTGAACCAGTTCCACGATATTCTTCCCGGTTCCGCAATTAAGGAAGCGTACGAAGTAACAAAATCGGAGTACAAACAGATTCACGAAAAAACTGCGGCTCTCACACAAGAGAGGCTGGATGTTATTGCTTCCGCCGCCGGCGCTGGTGGGAGGAAGATTGCAGTCTTTAATACTCTTTCGTTTGACCGTTCCGACAAAGTTGTCCTTGACGATACTGTAGGGGCAGCCGAGCTGATTGATGCGCAGGGTACTTCCTACCCAGTGCAGAGAACAGACGATGGAAAGCTGATGGCGTGGGTCGGAAAAATACCATCCAAAGGACTGAAAGTTTTCAGTCTGTCCGATGCCAATCCGGCAAAAAGTCCGTTTACAATCGATGGCGGTTCCATTGAAACCCCTTACTACAAAATCAAAATGGATTCCTGCGGTTTCTTTACTTCTATTTTCGATAAGCGCTGTGGCCGCGAAGTGCTCTCGCCGGAACAAAAGGGCAACGTATTCCGTGCCTATGAAGACAAACCGATGGAATTCGACAACTGGAATATCGACATCTATTACAACCGCAAATCATGGACAGCCGACGGAGTCACCAGAATGGAATGGGTGGAAAACGGCCCGGTGCAGGCGGTTCTACTGACGGAGAGGCGCTACTGCAATTCGTTCATACGGCAAAAGGTCTATTTCTATGCCAATTCGCCCAGAATTGATTTCGAGACTTATGTGGATTGGAAAGAACACCAGCAGTTATTGAAAGTTGAATTCCCAGTTGACGTAAATGCCAATGAGGCAACTTACGAAATTCAGTTCGGCAACCTGAAACGTCCAACCCACAGCAATACAAGCTGGGACAAGGCAAAATTCGAAGTATGCGGCCATAAATGGGCGGATCTTTCGGACGGCGGCTACGGTGTCAGCCTCTTGAATGACTGTAAATACGGCTATTCCGTACAGAACCAGACCATGACGCTGTCTCTGATTAAATCGGGAATCGATCCGAATCCGGACGCCGATAAGGAAGAACATTGGTTCACCTATGCCATATTGCCGCATTCCGGCAGCTGGCAGGATGCCGGAACTGTACAGGAAGCCTACATGCTGAATGTTCCGCTGCTGTGGAGCCATCCAAAGCAAGAATCGGCGCAAAACAGCTCGGAAGCCGGGATGTTCCGTATCAGTGCTGAAAACGTAATCCTTGAGACTGTGAAAAAAGCCGAGGACGGAAACGGCGTGATTCTCCGCGTGTATGAGTTCGAAAACAAGCGCACCACGACTAAAATAGCGGCGGATTGTAGCTATGCAAAAATCTCGGAATGCGATTTGCTTGAGAACACGGTTCAAATGGTCGCAGAGAATGCGAAAGAATTTACTTTTACCATGAATCCGTACGAAATTAAAACCTTCCGTATGGAGTAAACAACAACGCCGGGAGCGACAGAGCTCCCGGCGTTTCTGCGCCATGTACGGCGCTTTCAGGAAATAGAAAGCGTCATTTTTAGAAAGTATTGTTTGAAGAAGAAAATCGTGGGTATCCTAATTTTTGCAGTGTCAAATTACGAACTGACAAAAATGTTGAAAAGAGGGTGATTCCTACGAAGGTGGAAATTGACCGTGAAGGCTGCATCAGCTGCGGACTTTGTGCGGAAAGCTGCCCCGAAGTGTTCCGTATTAACGACGACGACGGAAAGGCCGAAGTTCATACTCAGCCCCAGGACGATGAGGGCAAGGACGGGGCAAAATATGCTGAGGAGAACTGCCCGGTATCCGTAATCAAGGCCGAAGAATAAAACAGTATTCGAATCGAAAGCGCCGCCCGGGGATTTTTCCGGACGGCGCTTTTGTTGTGTGCAGATTTATTTTCAGTTATTTTTCGCTTTGATTCATAACGACCGTGCTGGTCGGGTAAGCCATTTCAACCTTTTCATGTTCCAGAATTTCAAGCACCGAGTAATAGATTTCTTCACGAATCCGTACATAATCCTTAAAATCTGCAGACTTGGTGTAGTAACTCACCATCAATCTCAGGCCGCTTTCACCAAGACTGTCGAGTGCGGCGGTAAACGTATCGTTCTCAATCTCTTCGTTTTCCGCAAGCAGCTCTCGAATCTTTTCGGTGCATTCTTTTATCCGTTCCGCCGGGTTTTCATATTTCAGGCTGAGAGAGAAGTCCACTTTCCGTTTCCCCATGCGGCTGAAATTGGTAACTGGCGAGTCGGCCACTTTGGAGTTTGGCACTGTAACAACCGCCTGCGAAAAGGTGCGGACTTTTACACTCCGAAAATTGACTTCTTCCACGGTTCCTTCCACGTCGCCGGTACGAATCCAGTCGCCGATGGAAAAAGGTCGGTCGAGTAGAATCACCAGTCCGCCAAACAGATTGGCCAGCATATCTTTTGCTGCAAGAGCAAAAGCCAGGCCGCCGAGACCCAGACCGGCGAGCAATCCGCTGATACTGAAATTCCATTCCTGCGCGACAATCAGAATTGCAAGGGCGGCTATCACAAAACGGATTACACCGGAGAGAACCGGCAAAAGCGCTGTGTCTACCTGTAAGTCGAATTTCCGGGCAAATACGGTGTCGTTCAGCTCAACGCTGTCCGCCATGCGGTAAAGTCCCCAGGCCAGCGCTAAAATCAGAAAGCTTCGGAAACAACGAATAACAAGCGACTGAAGAAAAATTGAGTTCCAGATTGCCGGGCATATATTAAAGGCAACATAGAGGCCGACGGCAATCACCAGAAGGCGCAGGGGCTTATGAAATCCATATTCCAGCTTTTTGCCCCAATCGCTGCCTGTTCTTTCCGCAGCCTTTTTCAAAATACGGAATAGAACATTAACAATTGGCATACTTACTGCGAAAATAAGAAGAAATACAGCCAGCGGGAGTACAAGATTCAACACCCAATAATTCTGCCAGAAAATCTGCCAGACGGTAACTGCGTCCATATGGTCCTCCTGTTTGATGATTCGGTCAGACGACCTGCCAGGGGTTTTCCTTCCCCTGCGAGAAAAGCAGGCAGCTTTCAATGGAATGCTCTACCATGTCGCTTACCGCCTGATCGGTGTAGAATGCGGTGTGCGGGGTGACAATTACGTTCGGGTAGGACTTTAAGACCGCCATATCGCGGTTATTGAGGACTTCGCATTTCAGATTGTTGTAATACAGTCCCGTTTCGTTCTCGATGACGTCCAGCGCCGCGCCGCCGATTTTGCCGCTTTCTACGGCGTCCATGAATGACTGGGTATCAATGAGCGAACCGCGCGCTGTGTTTACGACAAACACTCCGTCTTTCATGCTTGCAATAGTATCCTTATTGATAAGGTGATAATTGTCTTTTGTTGCGGGCATGTGCATGGTGATGAGGTCGCTTTCTGCGAACAGCTGATTCAGCGGCACGTATTCCGCGTACTGTTTCAGTTCCTCGTTTTCATATAGATCATAAGCGATCAGCCTGCAGCCGAACGCTTTCAGCCTTTGTGCGACAAGACGTCCAATGCGGCCCGTACCAATGACCCCGATGGTCAGGTTATGCAGCTCTACGCCCTGCACGCCGTTAATAGAAAAATCCTGCGCGGCGCTGCGGCGGGAGATAGCCTTTATTTTGCGCGTAGCCATCAGAATCAGCATTACGGTGTAGTCGGCGACGCTGTTCGGTGTGTAACTTACATTTCCGATATGCATCCCGATTTTCTTTGCAGCTTTCACGTCGATGTGGTCGAATCCGATGCTGCGAGTGGAGATGAACCGGATTCCGGCATCGTAATATTTCTGCAGGAGTTCCGCCGTCATGGGCGTAGTAATCATACTCATGCAGGTGCAGCCGTTTACAGCGTCCAGCGTTTCCTCGGTGGGCACTTCCTTGTTTAAAACAAGCTCGACGTTATATTGTGCTGCGAATTTTTTAAAATACCCGAGTTCATCGGCTCGATAGTTAAAGGCAATGAGTTTCATGACAGATAATAAGTCCTTTCGTAAAATCAGGTTAGGATTTTTTGCTGTATTCGGATTTTATTTTATCTATGGTTTTACCGCCAATCCCGATATTGTGGTCAGGAAGTTCCTTGATGGTAACCATAAAAAATTCACTTGGAATATGGGTTATTTCTGAGGCAGCCTCGGTTAATCTTTTAATTAAGTCCTCTTTTTGACTATTTGTCAACTCTCCGCTTTCAATAGAAATAAGTGGCATTTTATTCGCCTCTCTCTCAGAATCAACATTTACATTCATATAATGGTCTACTCGGATTTTATAACAAAACCAGTACAGAATTCAAGGAAAACATCGTACAAGTGGATTTATCACGAAGAAAAATTCCTTTGCAAGCTTTAAATAAGAAGGATTCAGCATTTGAATTCCATTTAAACTTACAGATCATTCAAAAAATAAGATTGAAACTTTAATTATATCTGAGATTCCTTTTCGGCTTTGAAAAGACGCTTATGATGAAACCAATCACCAGCCCTGCCAGCATGGGAACAATCCAACCCATTCCGATTCCGAAGAAAGGCACGAACTTCTGGTAGAACCCGAGAATGCCCTGAACTGCAGGCTGAGAGGTTACTTCCTTTGGCAGCGCGTTCAGAAAATCAGCGACGGCATCAAACAGCGTAAAGATGATTGTGAGCAGATAAACGCATTGACGGTCTCGGAAAAGCGGCGAGAGCAGCGCAAGCAGAATCAGTGCAATTGCCAGAGGATAAAGAAACATCAGAACCGGTACGGAATAAGCAATGATCTGCGTAAGGCCTACGTTCGCAATCAGGCAGGAAATTAAAGTGAATATAACCGCATAGGCTTTGTAATTCAAAAAATTCGGGAAAATGCCGTGGAAAGTCTCCGAACAGGCTGTAATTAAGCCAACGGCCGTTTTCAGGCAGGCGAGGGTTACGATGATTGCGAGGAGTACGGCGCCCCAGCCGCCGAAATAATAGGCGGCGACCTGTGCAAGGGCAATTCCGCCGTTTGCGGAAAGCTTTAAATGGCCCATACTCGCTGCGCCGATATAGGCGAGGCACCCGTAAATTACGCCCATTAAAAGCATGCTGACAAAACCGGATTTCAGTGTGCCGGCCGCAATTCCTTTCGGGCTTTTTACTCCCAGGT
Source organism: Caproicibacter sp. (assembly GCA_036260805.1). Taxonomy (GTDB): domain Bacteria; phylum Bacillota; class Clostridia; order Oscillospirales; family Acutalibacteraceae; genus Thermocaproicibacter. Next base: position 10,469 of record DATALZ010000018.1, on the reverse strand, counting down.
CGCGTAGGGCATTTACAACGATAATTCCAAAAGCAAGCGACGCCAGCGCGTCCATGGTGTTGTAGCCCTCGGTGAATCCTTTAAACAAAGGGGCTGAACCGTAAGCACCCTGAACCTGCGCTGCAGACGGGCTTCCCATAGGCTTAATAAAGCTTGTTACAATTAGAACGGCGAGAAAAACGAGGAACAGCGGGTTCAGAATTTTCCCGACCCAGGTGAGGATATTGCTTGGCCGCAGGGCAAAAAAGAGCGCGGCGGCAAAAAACAGTACGGTAAAAGCGGCAAGCCCGATTGTCTGGTATTTTTCCGGGATAAACGGGACTGCGCCGATTTGATACGAAACCGTTGCGGTTCTTGGCAGAGCGAAAAACGGGCCTATGGTTAAATACAGCAGAATCGTCATAGCGTAGCCAAAAACAGGGTGAACGCGGCTCGAAAGATCAAACAGGCCGCTGCTTCTGGAAACTCCGATTGCCACAACTCCTAAAAACGGCAGGCCGATTGCGGTAATTAAGAATCCGATGGTGGCGGGCAGAACAGCACTTCCGGCTTCCTGCCCCATATGTACCGGGAATATTAAATTCCCTGCGCCGAAAAACAATCCGAACAGCATAGAACCAACCAAAACATAGGATGAAGCCGACAAACGCTTCCCCATTTCAACCACTCCCACTATATTTATCATTTTGCAGCGTTTCCAGTTTCATTGTTGAGTTGGGATGAACACATCTTATCTCGCGGTCTGAAATGGAATTGCTGTAATAAAAGTGCAAATTAAACGCGGAGCATTTCGTCCAGCCTTTGATGCAGCTTTTCAATTCTCTCAAGACTTGCCTTATCGGTCACTTTTCTGCCGGACAGATAATATTCCGCCGAGCAGATGTTATTTTCCAGCAGGTTGTTTTCTCTCAGGACGTCTTCCAGGTGACGGATGGTTCCTTCACTGCCGTCAATGATGCTGACACATTTCGGGAAAAATCTGCGGTAAGAGTCCTTGAAAAAGTTAAAGTGAGTGCACCCCAGTACAAGAATGGAATAATCCGAAAGGTTATATTTCGAAAACTCGCTTTTCAGGTATTGCCCCAGCTCAGGTGAATTGAATTCTCCTCGTTCTGCGAAAGTCACCAGCCGCGGCAAGGGCAGAAGATCAACCAGATGGTCTTCGTCCACTCTCGCAATCAGGTTTTTAAGCTTCTCTTCACGGACGGTGACAGGCGTAGCGATTACCATAATCCGTTTGCCCTCGCAGCCTTCCACAGCGGGTTTTACCGCCGGCTCAATACCGAGAATCGGGATGCTGTATTTTCCGCGCAGTGCTTCAATGGCCACGCTTGTTGCCGTATTACATGCAATCACAACCGCTTTTACGTCTTTCGAGATCATAAATTTCACGGCGTCATCCACATAACGGATAATATCTTCTTTTTTCTTTACTCCGTACGGAACGTGGTCAACGTCCGCGTAGTAAAGGTATTCTTCCTTCGGCAGCGACAGAAAAGCCTGATGCAGAACTGTCATGCCGCCGATTCCTGAATCAAAAATACCTATCTTCAATTTGCTTCACAGTCTTTCGTTCTATTTTCAGCCGGTCGGCTGTCTGATTTTAATAGATATCGTGAAAAGATTAATAATTATTGTCGGGTAACATAAGCGGAAATTTGTGTGCAATAATCTAACAGGAATATGGATAATTCCGGTTGCGTTTATTCATATATGTAAATTAAAAATAATCAGGAAAGGCCGGTAATCACTATGGCACCGTTTCGTTTTGGAATAATGGGCGCGGCGAGGATTGCGGAAAAATTCTGCAGCGCGGTGAAAAATATTGAGGGAGCGGAAGTCGCCGCCGTTTCCAGTAAGGATGCAGGCCGGGCGAAAGCCTTTGCCGAAAAGAATGGAGTTGCAAGGTATTACGGCAGCTACGATGAGATGCTCGCGCGCAGCGATATCGATGCCGTATATATTGCAACGACCCATAACTTCCATTACGAGAATCTTCTCGCCTGCATCAGCCATGGAAAACCGGCTCTGTGTGAAAAGAGCATGGTCATGACCGCGGAGCAGGCAAAAACCGTATTCAGCCTTGCGGAGAATCACGATGTGTTTATTATGGAAGCAATGTGGTCGAGATTTCTGCCAAGCATTCAAAAAGCAAAGCAATGGGTCAGCGAAGGGCGCATTGGCAATGTAAATCTCGCGAGCGCGGCCATCGGCCATGCGGCGGAATACGATCCAAAAGGCCGGATGTTCAGCCCGGAATTGGGCGGCGGAGCGCTTTATGATCTTGGCGTTTACGCCATTGAACTAACCAGCTATCTGGTTGGAGAGCCTGTTCTGAGCGTCAGCTCAAAGCTGCTGTTTGCAGAAACCGGTGTCGACAAGGCAGATACCATTACACTCGTGTTTGACGGCTGTATTGCCAGCCTGCAGTGTTCCATCAGTTCAAGAATGGGTGAAAGAGCCTGCCTTTACGGCTCAAAAGGATATATTGAAATTCCGGACTTCCATTTCGGGGGAGAGTGCAGGCTTTTTGATGAGAACGGAAACCAGGTTGAAGCTTATGGGGAAAAACCGGAAAACGGCTTTACGTATCAGATTGAAGAAGTTATCCGGTGTGTCCGCTCCGGAAAACTGGAAAGCGATGTAGTTCCTCACAGGGACACCATCCTCTGTGCGGAAATTTTCGACCGGTGCCTAAGCAACCGCTGATTAAAGCAATTTCGAAGTCGTTCTGTCCAGCATTTTCACGGCTTCGAATTGCTGTCTAACGACTGAATCATCGTTTACCTATGAGAGAATAAGAATCCGGTTTGATTATGAACCGGGGTGCAATACTCCGCCGCTTGCGGCGGAGAGGTTCATTTTTACAATGGATTCGCCATCAATTCCCTCATATTTTAACAATTACCCATTATAAACTTAATACACTCATGAAGCAAGTGACAAAAGGCTTAAAGATGTAATGCCTGCGCGGAAAATTTCCTGAAACTGCTTGCTGTGCGGCTGTTGATTTTTTTACCGGGTTCGCTTATAATTGCTTCAAACGGCAAAGACGCTGAGGGTTGCTTCAGCGCCTTTTTTATTATGAACCGGGGTGCCATAATCCGCCGCTTGCCGCGGAGAGGTTCATTTTATATTGCATTTGATTTTTTGGCGACAGCAACTCCAGTAGTATTGCGAACACAAGCAAACTCTATCATTAAACTGGAAAAGCTGTAGGATTATAAAACCATAAAACAAGGATGACGGATATGCTTTCAAAAGAGAAATACAATAATTACATTGCAATTCTGAAAAGCGAACTTGTTCCCGCACTGGGATGTACTGAGCCGATTGCCGTGGCATATGCCGCAGCAAAGGCAGCCGATACACTGGGCCGGATGCCGGAGCGCGCAGAAGTCTGGTGCAGCGGGAATATCATTAAAAACGTGAAAGGCGTTACCGTACCGAATACCGGAAATCAAAAGGGCGTAAATGCTGCTGCAATCGCAGGAATCCTCAGCGGGAAAGCGGATGCCGGGCTGGAAGTTCTGGAAGGCATGTCAAGTGAGAAAATCGCCGCGATCAGGGAACTTTTGCAGCAGGATTTTTGCATCACCCACCTTGCACAAGGCGTTGAAAATCTTTATATTGATGTTAAAGTATTCGCAGGGGAGCAAAGCGCCGAAGTTTGCATTAAGACAACCCATACGAATATTGTAAAGATCATAAAGAACGGTGCGGTTCTTTTTGAAAAGCCGGAAAAAGCGCAGGATTCCAATCCGTTGCAGGGCGACAGGAGCCTGCTGAACGTTAAAGATATTCTGGAGTTTGCCGATACGGCGAACCTTGACGATGTGTCGCATATCCTTGCCGACCAGATTCAGATGAACACCGCAATTTCAAAAGAAGGGCTTTGCCACCAATACGGCGTCAACGTGGGCAAAACCATGCTGCAGTGTTACGGCTACGATGTGAAAGTCCGTGCGGCGGCAAAAGCGGCTGCCGGCAGCGACGCGCGTATGAGCGGCTGCTCCATGCCGGTTGTAATCAATTCCGGCAGCGGGAACCAGGGCATTACGGTATCTCTTCCGGTCATTGAGTATGCAAATGAACTGAAAGTGACCAAAGAGAAAATGTACCGCGCGCTTGTTGTCAGCAATTTGGTTGCAATTCATCAGAAGACGGCAATCGGCAGGCTTTCGGCTTACTGCGGCGCAGTGAGCGCGGCCTGCGGAAGCGGTGCGGGAATTACATATCTTTGCGGCGGCGATTACGACGACGTAAGCCGCACGATTATTAACACGATTGCAAATGTGGGCGGTATTGTGTGTGATGGAGCGAAACCATCCTGCGCCGCAAAAATAGCGGCATCCGTTGATGCGGCGATTCTGGCGCACCACTTAAGCTTTGAAGGAAAGGCGTTCGCCAGCGGGGAAGGAATCGTGAAAGACGACGTTGAAGAGACAATCCGGAGCGTAGGGCGCATGGGGCGCGACGGCATGAAAAGTACAGATGTGGAAATCCTGAATATTATGATTGATAACTAGGCGTTGCTGTAAATAGCTTTCAAACGAGCCCAAAGAACTTATACGATAAAGCCTTCTTACTGCTCAGTGAGGAGGCTTTTTTATTGCTTGACAAATGGGCATATGCACATTATAATTATATGAGCATATGCCCATAATAAGCTGGAGGTGTAAAATGCCAAGAGGATGTAAGTGCCGAAGAGTATGCGCACTGCCGGAAAACCGGATTTTTACACCGCAGAAACCGTGTGGTGCAGCCATATCTTTAACGGTTGAAGAGCTGGAAACCGTTCGGCTTTGCGACCTGGAAGGTCTGGAACAGGATGAAGCGGCAACGAGCATGAATGTTTCAAGGGCCACTTTTCAGCGGATTCTGTACCAGGCAAGAAAGAAAATTGCGGAAGCTTTGTGTTCTGGCAAAGCAATCGAAATCGGCGGCGGAAATTATGTGCTGGCGCAGCATCCGTGCGGGTGCCAGAGAAAATGCAAAAACTGCAGGTTCGAAAAACAGAAAAATGCCTGCGAAGAAATCCACGAGGAAAAATAAACTCTGTGATGAATGGATGGAGAAAACAAAACATGAAGATTGCAGTACCAACAGAAGAAAACCGGATTTTTCAGCATTTCGGCAAATGCCCTGTCTTTACTGTTTTTGAAGTAAATGACGGAAAAATCGAGGCGAAAACAACAGCCGATACAAGCCAAAACGGCCACGCGGCTCTGGCAGGATTTTTAAAAGATATTGGTACGGATGTAGTGATCTGCGGCGGTATCGGTGACGGAGCGAAGAAAATGCTCAGCGCCGCCGGAATCAAACTGATCTCCGGAATCGAAGGCAGTATTGACGGCGCTGTAACGGCTTACCTTACGGGCAATCTAAGCGATATGGGCGGAGCCTGCAGCTATGAAGAACACGGACACGGCCATGTCTGCGATTGTAAGAATCACTGCGAATAAGACAGTATGGAAAACTAAACTGTTTAGCCTTGGAGAGACAGATTTTTCTGCCTCTCTTTTTTGTTCCCGCCCGCATCTGAGATACTCCGCTGCTTTCCTGACAGGGAATTAAGGTTATAGGGGAGTGATTCAAAAAAGTATAGTATTCAGGATTTTGAGAGATTCTAAGTGTTTGTGACAAAGTTACGGTGATCCAGAATTGTTCCGGATATACTAATCTTGTTTGAAAATTAACTAACTTAAACTGCGATAACCTTTATTTGGAAAGGGGTACGAACAGATGAAAGTATTGATTGTAGGCGGGGTAGCAGGCGGAGCGTCGGCTGCGGCGCGTCTTCGCCGGAATGATGAGAACGCGCAGATTATACTGTTTGAGCGCGGAAACTATATATCCTTCGCAAACTGCGGGCTGCCATACTATATTGGAGACGTTATCAAAGAAAAGTCCAAATTGACCGTCCAGACGCCGGAGAGTTTCCGCTCGCGCTTCGAGGTGGATGTAAGGGTAGGGCAGGAAGTTGTCTCAATTGACCGGCAAAACAGAAAAGTACAGGTAAAAAAGGCGGCGGACGGTTCCGTCTATGAGGAAAGCTACGATAAACTGATTCTTTCACCCGGCGCGGAGCCTATGCGTCCGTCCCTTCCCGGATTTGACAATCCAAAAGTATTTACCCTCCGCAGTATACCGGACACCTACGCCATTAAGGATTTCTGCGACAAGAATTACCCCCAAAAGGCAGTAGTAATCGGCGGCGGATACATCGGAATCGAAATTGCGGAGAACCTTTACCGCCGTGGAATTCAAATTACGATTGCTGAGCTGAGCAGCCATATTATCCCGCCTGTGGATGACGATACTGCGGCGCAGCTTCATAACCACCTCCGCTCAAAAGGCGTTCAGCTTCTGCTGAATACCGGGGTCGGTGCAATTGAACAGGCAAACAGCGGCTTAAAGTTTCAGATGTCCAACGGGCAGACTGTCACAGCGGATTTCGCGGTTTTGGCGGTGGGCGTTGTGCCGGAATCGGCACTTGCCAAAAACGCCGGGCTGGAAACCGGATTCCGGAATGCAATCATTGTGGATGAAACCCTGAAAACAAGCGATGAGAATATTTATGCTGTCGGCGATGCAGTTCAGGTAACCAATTTTGTAAGCAGGAATCCTTCTTACATTCCTCTGGCCTCGCCGGCAAACAAACAGGGGCGCATTGCGGCGGACAATATCTGCGGGAAAAATGTCAAGTACAGCGGTTCGCAGGGTTCCTCGGTGCTGAAAGTCTTTGATTTTGTCCTTGCGGCTACCGGTTTGTCCGAAATGGTTCTGAAAGCACAGAAAATTGACTACTTGAAATCCTATACGTATTCTACATCGAACGCCTCATATTATCCCGGTGGGCTGCCCATGAGCATTAAACTGCTGTTTTCTCCGGATAGCGGGCGAATTCTGGGTGCGCAGGCGGTCGGATTTGCGGGTGTCGATAAACGAATCGACGTCATTGCAGCGGTAATCCGCCTTGGCGGAACCGTCAAGGATCTGACGGAGCTGGAGCTTTGTTATGCACCGCCGTTTTCTTCGGCAAAAGACCCGGTCAATATGGCCGGCTATACGGCAGAAAATATGATGAACGGGCTTTTCCATCCATTCTATGCGGAAGACGTAGCAGGGATAGACCCTGAAAAATCGCTGCTTCTGGATGTGCGCACAAAAGAAGAATTCGATGGCGGTAGCATCCCCGGCGCGGTGAATATTCCACTGGACAGCCTGCGCAAAGAGATTGGCAGGCTGCCAAAAGAGAAAGAGATTTTCGTTTTCTGCCAGATTGGCCTGCGGGGTTATGTGGCTTCAAGGATTCTGATGCAGAACGGCTTTGAAAAGGTGAAAAATCTGAGCGGCGGTTACCGCCTCTGGAAAGAAATAATGAACGACAAAAATGGTCTCCGGCGCGGGCTGGAAGATAGTAAGGTAGAAACCGAAACGCAGCTCCCTCCGGAAAACAAGAAGCAGCCGGAGACAGGAAAAGAAATTATTGTAGATGCCTGCGGTCTGAGCTGCCCGGGCCCGATCATGGCCGTGCACAAAGCCATGGAAAATGCCGCAGAAGGGTCCGTGTTCACGGTTCGGGCGACTGACCCGGCGTTTTCCGGTGATATTGAGGCATTCTGCAGGCGCACGGGCAACAAATTACTCCATTCTGAATTTGACGGCAAGAGCTTCAATGTGACCATCCAGAAAAGCGGCGGGCTTCCGGAAGAAAAGAGTGCCGGCGGGAACTCAAAGAGCATCATAGTGTTTTCCGGCGAACTCGACAAAGCGATTGCCTCGTTTATCATTGCAAACGGCGCTTTGGCTATGGGCAGGGAAGTGAACATGTTCTTTACCTTCTGGGGTTTGAATATCCTCAGAAAGAGTGAGAGAATCCAAACGAAGAAAGACCTCATGGGCCGTATGTTTGGGCGAATGATGCCGAGGGGCTCCAAAAAGCTTGGGCTTTCCAAAATGAATATGATGGGCATGGGCTCCAGAATGATCCGTGCGGTCATGAACAACAAAAATATCAGCTCGCTGGAAGATCTGATTCAGCAGGCAATGAAGAACGGCGTAAAAATTACGGCGTGCAGCATGTCGATGGATGTTATGGGCATCAAGCGTGAAGAACTGATCGACGGCGTTCAGGTGGGCGGAGTTGCTTCCTTCCTGGGAAGTGCCGAAGAGTCCGATACAAACCTGTTTATCTGATTATCCAAACAGAAAGTCCCCGCGGTACTGCAGTGCCGCGGGGACTTTCTGCTACGCTTCGTTTTTATGGGAAAACGACAGTTTCAGAAGAATCGGGGTAACAAGCGTAGTCAGGATAACGACGATAATGGTAGGAATGAACACTTCCTGTGAAATGATATGATCCTGCAGGCCGATGTTTGCAGTTATGATTGCAACTTCTCCCCGTGAGATCATACCCGTTCCGACCTGTATGGATTCGCTTCGGCTCATTTTGAAGAGACGTGCGGCAAAACCGCAGCCTATCACTTTGCCAATTACGGCCACAACAAACATCGCCAGAGCGATCAGGAGCATTTCCGTGTTGAAACCCTGAATGTTTGCTTCAATTCCAACGCTCGCAAAGAAAATCGGTGAGAGAAATCCAGACGAAATCGCTTTTACATTGCGCTCCAGATATTCTCTATGTGTTAACTGCGAAAACAAAAGCCCGCATAAGTAAGCGCCGGTAATGGCCGCTATACCGAGTTTTTCTGCTGCAAACGCGGCGAGCAGAGCGGCGGCAATTGTAAATGTGAGCAGATTACGGCCGGGCTGCATTTCTCCGATTCGCCGGTTGATGAATTTTGGCAGAAAGATAATGGCGGCGATGCCGATCACACAGAATAAACCGATCCCGCCGAGAGTAATCCCTAAAGACGAGCTGCCGGAATTCCCGTTTACAGCAAGAATCACAGAAATCAGCACAAGGCCCAGAATATCGTCAATCACGGCCGCACCCAGAATGTTGATTCCAACGCGGGTGTTCAGTTTGCCAAGCTCGGTTAAAGTTTCCACCGTTATGCTTACGCTTGTCGCGGTCAAAATTACACCGATAAATATATTTTCAATCCGGTTGCTGAAAAATAGGTATCCACTCAATGTGCCAAGTCCAAGCGGAACGAGAATACCCATTACGGCAATTACCAGCGAAGATTTACCGGCTTTTTTAAACTCATCCAGATTGGTTTCAAGTCCGGCGAGGAACATGAGAAATATAACGCCGAGGTTCGCCAGCAATTTTATACTGTCGTTATATTCCACAAAGTGGAGCGCAACAGGTCCAAGAATTACGCCGGACACCAAAGCTCCGAGAACCTCCGGCATTTTCAGTTTTCTGCTGATCATCCCAAAAATTTTGGCTGCAATCAGTATGACAGCCGTATCGAGCAATATCTTTTCCATTTTAGACCTCCAAAAATAAAAGTGGGAACGCCTTAACAGGCTTCCCACCCAAGAAGCTGATTCTTGAAACGGCAGCAGCCGTCCAACCGTATATGCTTATCATACTATAATTTTTGCTCTGTGTAAATTCCTTGCTTTCCACTGACTCGTTATGACCGGGGTATAATCCCCGCCGTTTTCCGCAGAGATGTTCACTCTGGCAGCCTGTCCGCGTTGTTTTCATTGAATACTGTAATTCCGTTTTTATGGAGCAGGCCGGCTGTTATCCCGCTGCCTTCCGTCAATTTGCCGGAAAATGTACCGTCGTAAATTTGCCCGAAACCACAGGAAGGGCTTTTACATTTGAGAATGGCATATTGGCAGTGAAACATCTTCGCCAGTTTCAGCACTTCCTCGGCGCCCTTTTGGAACTGCCCGGTACAGTCCGCGCCATCCTTATTCACAGCCCTGCCATTTACCAGTTCCACAGGAGGCCTCGGCGTCGGAAGACCGCCCATCTGCTCCGGGCAGACAAGGATAATGGTATGCCTTGAGCTTAGTTTTTGTACGGCCTGACTCAGACAGCCGTTTCCACAGTAACGGCAGTTCAGCCCAAGCAGGCAGGAACTCACCAGAATATTCATGCCGGTTTCCTCCGTGTTTTAATCTTTACCATGCAATTATATCATATTTACAGCAATTCCATTTTGAATTGCGAGATATAATATGTTCACCCCCCCGCCGCAGGGGGGGGGTGAACATGAAAAATTCTACGATTAAACTGGAAATGCTGTAGAAAAGCTGAACCCGCTTTATGATGTTTATCTTTCAAAATGACAGATATAGTACCAAATATGTAAAATATACTTGACAAATAGTAAATTATAAATATAATTTGATAGAGAGGCTGATTTTAAGCGCAAATAGGAGGAAATGAATATGGATTTTTTTCTAGGCTTTGCCGTGGGATTATTTGCAGTTGCGGCAATTTGCTTACTAATAGCTTTCATAGCAAAAAGTAATCAGAAAGAGAACTGCTACGACGAACGGCAGAAATATTTCAGAAGTAAAGCCATTCAGGCTGC
>DATALZ010000003.1:0-38548 GCA_036260805.1 Caproicibacter sp. | reverse complement strand
GTTTGCGAAGAAGAGTGTGGAATAGATGCCGCTATAGATTGAGTTGTCGCTATTGCGGCAGCTGCGATTCCAACACATCCATAAACCAGACTTACACTCGCTGCTGCATATGCAAACGATGAAATAACAGCGATTCCAGTGACAGTCGCCACAACAGGTGCTGCAACTGCTACCGCCGCGCAGACTACAGCTACGGCTAAACAAGCGATTGCTACATCCCACCATGAATGGCCGTCTGGGTCAATTCTACTAATCGGGTTATTTCCACAGTAGGCGAACAAATTCGAGCCAGTAAAGTCTGATTTGACCTGCCCGTCAGCATTCAAAAACCTACCTGTGTTAGAATCATAATACCTACTGTTCAGATAATACAGCCCTGTTTCGGAATCATAGTAGTAGCCACGGTATAGATAGGGATTTATCTTACCAATGGTATCGGCAAGAGAACCGGTTGTGCTTAATAATTTGCCCCAGGAATCATATGTGTACTCAACAACTGTATTGCAGTCCTTATCAACAATACCGGTTACGTCGCCCTGAGCATTGGTGGTGTAATAATAGGCCGTGCCGTTGTAAGTAAAGCCGACCCTCGTCCCGTCACTGTCGTAAAGGAACCAGAGTATGCTGTTGCCGGTTTTTGAGCCAGAATTCGGCATTGTCCATAGAAAAGTAGGCGGCTAAGACTTTTTTCGTTGCCAATTTCATTTCAACAAATCAATTGAAGATAATACTTGAAATAATCTTATCAATTATTTTAACTTCCGATGTTTTTTTCTCGCTGTGATATGTTGCAAAAATGACTTTGGGACATTTTGCAACAATCCAAATCTTAATGAACCAATTATCTTGGGTAGTACCTGTGCCATACAACACAGACTTTTCCTTATTAGTACCATCCAAAATTAAAGATGAATGAAGTTTTATAAGATTACAATCAATGAACTTTTTTGCCATTATACTGATATGTTCATCAAGAGTTCCCTGCATCTCCATGATGGTATAAAAAGACAGTGTTAATGCCCCTTCACCATCATTATTATACACGGTAGTCAACTCATCATTTTCTTCTACTATCCAACCTTCTGGTACTTGATAATTTACGTAATCACCATGCTTTATGTTCATGTCATATTACCTCTAATCGTATAGTTTGAGAACACCTGTCCATTCACCACCATACTGCTGACTAGCAGCGGTAGTATACCTATCAAGTTGTTTCAATCCTCTGGAAATAGCTTGAGGGTTATTCGGTTTTAATTCATAAATAATCCTGTTACTAAAATCAATTCCATCAACACGGCATTTAGGAGCAATTGTTATTTCTTTTAAAGTTCCAGGACCATAATCCATTTGCTTATGCATCGCCTGGCCTTTTTGAACAGCAGCTTTAACTTTTGGATTTTGAGTTCCTTTTCCAGAGGATGCTGAACCAGAACCTCTAGTAGAAGCATACGCGCTTGCACCGCCTAATACGGCACCACCCGCCGTTACAGCTACCGTTCCCCAGCTACCTTGGTCAGCAAAATCTTGCGTCGTTCTGGAAGAGGCCGCTGCCGTTAACGCTGCATACCCAAATGCCATTGATGAACCAATAAATGCCCCCGCAGCAATAGTCGACGCTGTAGTTGCCGCAAGGAAGCCGTTTCCCACTGCAGCTACGGCTGCTATTCCTGCGGCTGCACCCCCTGCTGTTACTACCACTGCAACAGCGCACGCTACTACGATCGTAGCGGCAATAGCCCAATGCCACCAAGCATGACCTGTTGAGTCAATCCTATTAGCCGGATTATTCCCACAATATGCGAACAAATTCATGCCAGTCAAATCATTGCCACATGTTATTTGGTTGTCCGCATTCAAAAATCTACCTGTGTTAGAATCATAATACCGGCTGTTCAGATAATACAGCCCTGTTTCGGAATCGAAGTAGTACCCGCGATACAGGAATGGATTTACCTTGCCTATAGTATCGGCATGAGAACCGGTTGTGCTTAATAATTTGCCCCATGCATCATAGCTGTACTGAACAACCGTGTTGCAGTCCTTATCAACAATACCGGTTACGTCGCCTTGAGCATTGGCCGTGTAATAATAGGCCACATTGTTGTAAGTGAAGCCGACCCTTGTTCCGTCACTGTCGTAAAGGAACCAAAGGATGTCACTGCCGGTTTGCTGAGCCAGAATGGTGCTGCCATCCACAAAGTATTTTGTAGTTACACCGTCGATTGTTTTGCTGGTACGGATACCATCGCTGTTGTAAGTATAGCTCAGGTTTTTGCTATTAGCAACTGCTGTTTTAAGCTGCCGGCCATCCCATGTGAAGCTCATTCCGTCGCGGTAGGAAAGCGGATTTCCAATCGCGTCATAGGTAATGTTTTGTCCGTTGTAGCTTGTCAAAAGGTCTTTCCAGTTTGAATTTTCGTAAGAATAACTGCTGCTGCCTGTTTGCGCTCCCAGATCGCCCGTTGTATAAGCATACATTTTTGTACCGGTGATATTTCCGCCTACATCATAAGTATAGGTGGTGCTGATGCCGGACTTCTGGTCATCCGTCCGTACCAACTGATTTTGCTGATCGTATGTATAAGCTGTCACTTTACCGTCAGCATCGGTAATTGTCTGAATGTTACCGTTTTCGTCATAAGTATAGCGATAACTTGACAATGTTGTATTTGTACCGCCAACTCTTTTATAATTTGCGATTGTGTCTGCTAACGTAGTTGTTTTATTTCCAGAGACATTTATGAAAGTGCGCTGAGTCCTTAAGGTTGGATCTGTTTGTTTGACCGGATTAATATCAGTAATGTCTTCACGATTCAAAGAATCATAATTTCTGGTAATCGTCCCGTCAGTTAATAGTCTCACATCACCTTTACGGTTGTCAGCCTTATAAGAATAGGATGCGCTTTTGGTGAGACCGGCAAAGGTGTAAGACGTGCCGGTGGAACGATCCATATTGTCATAGGAATATTCAATCGAGCTCCCGTCCGAAACCGTTCTTTTCAGCAGGCGGTCGCTCAAGTCATAGCTGTAACGCGTATTCGTCCCAGATAATAGATCACTAGAAACCGCCAGATTTCCACGCGCATCATAGGAATACTGATAAGCAGTTTGACTGTTTTTCGCTACGCTTGTCACACGATCATAATTATCATAAGTGTAGCCCAGCTTAAAACCGTTGCCATATGTGGAAGACAACAGGTTTCCGTTCGCTGTACCAAAGACATTGGTTATTAATGCCTGGCTTCCAACCTTAATTGAAGTTGTGTTGCCAAAGCCGTCGTAATTGAAATTGTAGGTAAAGCCATTGTGCGTAATACTGCTCAGAAGGTTATTAGAGTATGTATAGCTGTTGCTTATTGCACCTGCGCTGCTTGTCCCGCTTACCCCTGTCAACAGATATGATTTCGGGTCATAGGTATAGCGGGTGATATTCCCTTTGGGATCCTGTTCCGACGTCTTTAATCCGCTTAGTTCTTCAATAGAGCAGCTTGTCCCATTGCCGCGCTGGTCGGTTTGTGTGGTCGCATAATTCCCATTATAGGAATAATTTTTGCTGGTTTCGAGATAAGGGCTGGTTAAAACCAAATTGCCCGAGGTATCAATTGTGCCCATTTTCGTATTGGTAACATTGCCATAACCGTCATAACCATATGCCAAGCCGGTTCCAGTCTGCGTAGAACGGGCAGATGTAAGCTGGTGCGGTCTGCTGGAATTATTATGCTTATAGGTGTAATTTTCACTGTTGGAACCAGTACTGCTTTCCAACTCATCCGCGTCAGAATAGGAATACGTTGCTTTATTCTTTGAGTTTTGTTTTGATGAAACGACATTACCCTTGCTGTCGAAGGTATATGATGTTCCCGTTTCGTCAATATTCAGCTGCAGCTTATCAAAATCAGCGTAGTTGATATTGTTATAATATATAAAAGAAAACACCACGTAAGCAACCTGTTTTGTACTGGACGCAGGAAGGATAACTCCGGTTGCGTACTGTTCTGCACTTGTGTCCGGATTAAAATTGACCGCATGATAATCGTACGTTCCATCAGTATAATGAACGCCAAGATCCAAAGCAAAGAAACGTCCCGAACCTGACGGTGCTGCATTCGCTGTAGCTTTTCCGGAAATGCTGAACGCGAGATTAGCGGCTGGCTTATTGATATAAACATTTTGGGCGAATTTTTTGTTTAAACCGGTGTCGCCGTATATTCTGACTTTTCCGCTGGTAATGCCGTCACCTGAGGTAGTGTTTACATACCCCCACTGATTTGGCATGTAATTGGAATTATAAAGAAAATCATTATTTTCCAGCATGTTGTAAGGGTTCATTATGGCTCCTGTTTCAAGCTGAAAACAGTCAAACCACGCAGTGCCGTTTGCATAACTCAACCCACCGAATACTTCAACGTATGTCGACCCGGTTGGTACTGTAAAGGTAAGTGAAATCCTTTTCCAATCGTTATCTCCAAATATGCCGTTTCCGTTTTGTGTGGAATAAGTTGAGCTGTTGCCGCAAACGGCATACAGGTTGGCTCCGGATCCGCCAGAAACGCCGCTCGTTTTAACATAAGCGGAAAGAGTGTATGTACTGCCTGGAACAAGATTGTGAAGTGTCTGGTACTCGCCGCTTCGCGCTGGACTTGCGTTATTCTGGGTGATTTTTAAAGATTTTGTACCCAGATAAGAAACGGTATTGTCTACACTGAATTGGCCTCCTGGGGATGACCAGTTTGAGCCTGTCCATGTACCATTATCTAGTTCTGCGTTATGATCCAACAACAGATTATCCACAGTGGCTGTGGTAGAAGACGCGTCGGTCATTTTATTTGCAGAACCATCTTTTGTATCGGTTGAAGTATAGGACTTTTTTGAGGCAGAACCGTCGGCATTCAAAATGGAAACGGTTCTGCCCAGATTATCAAATGTTTCCGTTTCTTTTGTAGTCACTCCGGATTTTACATAAGTAAATGTTGTGGAATTGTCATGATTATAGGAAAAATATCCGTAGTTCCCCTGTACTTTATCCGCTGAATATTCTGCGGTTGCGTATACCCGGTTTGATACACAGGCATAGGAACTACCATAATAATCATAACGAATATATGATCCATCCGTATCGGTAGCTTGCCTCATTTTATGCTCGGAATCATCAGTATCATAAAGGAAAGAAGCATTCTTCCCGTCAGCAAAATAAACAGTAGTTAAATAACCGCTATTATATGAAAATGTGATTTTATTTCCGTCTGGTTGCTCAATGCCCGTGATTGCATGAGAACTGGCATCACAGGTAAATTTGGTAACACGTCCCGCTCCGTCCGTGGCGGTAGATATTACAGCTCCACTATATTGCAGAATAATAAAGTTGTTATCGCTGTCATAGATTTTTCGGACATAGCCGCTGGATGTATACGTACTTCTCGTTCCATCCTTAAAGGATAGTGAGTAATATTCATCTGTTGGAGAGAGGTTGGTCGTTAATGTTATTCCTAAACCATCCTCATCTTTATAGGTGTTTGGTGCTGCGGTTGTTGTACTGCTCTTATTGAAATAATGTTCTGTACCGTCCTCATCCAGATAGACATAGCGGAATCCGGCATTATATAAGTCATTGTTTCTTTTTTGCTCTGTGGTTGTAGGATTGGAAGTATATATTATTGGATCAATTCTCTGACTTAAATTTGTCTGCCATCCCCAGCCATTGATTGTTCCCTTTGTTCCATCTTCAAAATGCTTCCCGGAATTATATCCGTTATATACAAAGTTGATGCTTAACGGAGCTCTTTCTCCTGTTTCACTCATAATCGGCAAAGTGTACACAAGGTTACCGGTATAATCATTGACATGTCCAGTACCGGCACGCCCATTCGGCTGTGTATGGTAATCCCAGTAATTCTCTAATCCTTCATTGCTTACGTAGTTAATTACTAAGCCTGGATAGTAATTATTAAAACCGGGATTATTTGACGCCAGATATTCATTCCTTGACATGGCGGATTCATCCTGGGCTTTCAGCATAATGCCATAGTTTGTGGCGCCGTTATACCAGTCTTTCACCACTTTGGTTACATCCCAAGTATTATAACTGTTGTCAGTGCTTTTTGAACCAATAAAATAATCCAATACCGTTCCGGTATATTTACTGCTCATGCTGTTCCAGGTGGCGTTTGATTCAGTCCAATCGCTTGTCATCGCGTGAGCATCAATTTCCATACTGGAATTGACAGAACTGAACCCATCCGGATATTGTACCATGTAAAGCTTTGCCCCAACAATCATATCGCCTTTTGATAGGGATGGAAGCTGAGTTTTCACAAGAATGCGGCAGGCCCCATAATTTGCCGTTTCATTCCCCAGATACATAGCCCCGTTTCCGCCGAAGTTTGTACCACCTAGGCGCTGACTGATAAATGTGTCGTTGATTGTAGCTGGGTCCTGACTTGTAAATACATAAGGGTCTACAGTAACCGGATAAACGCGACTGCTGTCTTTCAACCAGTTTTCGTCAGTTAGAATCTGAATTGTAAGCTTGCTTTTATTTTGGCTGACTATTTTGATAGTTACGCCGTCACTGAATATGCCGGATGCGTCTTCCATTTGTGGAGCAGCAATTGAGTAGATCGGCTTTTTCTGGTCCTTATCGGATTTGTCAAACAATTCAATAGTTTTGCTATCCCTTTGCTTAACGGCCATCTTTCCGATATCAAATATTTCAGTAAATTCGTTTTGTGCATCTTTATTGTTGAGTACGATATTTTCCTTGACATCGTTTGACTGTAAAATATAATGCACATCGACGTTGGTAAACGCATTGTTGTAAGCTACTTCGCTCTCAACATTTTTAACCGTTAAGAATTGATTGATCTGATTCTGGACTAAGTTGGAATCATCATGTGTTACAACATGTGATTTAACAGTATTGGCGCCATCTAAACCCCATTTTAAGGAATATCCGTCTTTTTTGATTGTTACGGTTTTTCCGGATTTTAGTTTTGTAGATAACTTAATTTTACTTTTTGCAGCTTTGTTTTCTAATTCTTGATTATCCTGAGCTGCTTTTGAATCAGCAAGGCTAAGGCTATTACTCGGACTATCTATAGAAGATGTGGAGTTTAAGGAACTGGCACTGCTGGCTGTACTCTGATTATCTTCGGAAGTCCCATGTTCCAAAGAACTGGCACTATTAACAGTTGAATTCTGATTGTCAATGGAAGCATTGGATTCTGCAGAATCAGAACTATTGATGTGGTTCTGACTCTCCGCAGTAATCATAGATTCTGAAGAACTGGAACTATTGACAGCGTCCTGGCTATCTACAGAAGCCTCTGGATTTGAAGAGGCAGAATCTGTATTATTGTCTTGATCAACGGAAGAATTTGTTGAGCTTGAAAGGCTAAGACTGTTATCAATGTCTTGCCAGTTGCCGGAAGCATCCTGATAATGAACCGGTTCTTTGTATAGCGCTAAAGCGTAAGAACCGTCGCTCATCAAAAATGTTTTTGAATTTTCAGTTCTTTTCGATTCATCTTCAGTAACAATTGTTGCTTCCTTTTTTTGTTGTTCACTTAATATTGGATCTTGCGTTTCACTGTAAGAAGAGGTCGCATTTTCTTCTTTTGCCGAGCAAAAGTTAATGGTGAAAGTTTGTACTAAAATGGTAACTGATAATAATGCTGCTAAAAATCTTGATAATTTTTTCATATTCTACCATCCTCCTACATAAAAAATACAGGAAAACTGGGGGAATTACAAGAAAATAAGACCAAAAAGTAGTTGGTAATTATTTCATAAATTCTACGATTTTATCTATACTTTAATATTTCATTCCAATCCTTGAGCTTGGTTTTTTGGATGCTAATGTCATAGCTCAGCACTTTATATTTGCTTCGGAATTGCTCCGCCATAATCGCTCCATGATTTTCGTTATTTTGTGATCTATAAAAAACGGCAGTGCTGTCTCCACAGATTCTGTAGGAGGCAGTTACTGCCGTTCTTACGCTTCTCGAATAGATTTATCTTCTATCAAATAGCGTAATAAAATACTCTCATTTAAAATCAGGGAAAAAATACAACTATCTATTTTGAGGAAACATTCAAACTGTTTGATTTTGGAATCTGCATTCCGGCATTATCAATTGTGTAGTCGCTTTTATAAATCAGCTGCGACACCGGGACAATTTTGTAACCCTGCCCCTGCAAAGTCTGCAAAACGCTTGGCAGCGCCGCCGGTGTGTTTTTCGCTCCATTATGGAATAAAACGATTGAGCCTGGCTTCACGCGCGTGAGCACGCGTTGTTCGATCTGATTAACTGGAAGATCTTTCCAGTCTAAACTGTCATCGTTGGATACTAGAGTAAAACTTATATTTATACAATTCGGTTTGTAGCAGATCTATATAGCTAGCAAAATTTTATAGGAGCAATGGGTATATTTTCATTTGCTAAGCAAATTACGCCATTAAAAGCAAATTTATAAATATACCATTGCACTGTATTATTCGTTAAGGCATTAACAAAGTGTAATTTAAAATCCATGATTTAACTTTTCAGTTCATTAGTTATAAAGCCACTTAAACCTGAGGAAAATGAGGCCGACAGTTCTGCTATTTTGTGAACCTCTGCAGCCCCTATTGAAGCCTAGCAGAATTTATTCTTTTTCTTACATGAGACTCAAAGCTAAGTAAAAGGCCCTTTTCTCTTGGGTTAATCGTAGCTTTATTTCTGGACTTAGTTTTTAGGGTGTCGCTGCTGAAATGTGGGTGGGTGTCAAAGATGTAAAAGAACAGTTAAGCAATGCAAACTCCTGATGGTAAAGGGAATGCAGTTGTATTCTTCTCCCTTTTTGACTAGCTCCGACGTATTAGCCTAGATCAGATTAGAATTCGACCAATTAGTCTTTAGTAACTTATGCGAGCTCATTCGCTATATATGCAAGTGCAGCCATAACAGATATTTTAACTTGTTGGTTTATAGACGATGCCAGTTCAGAAACTTCTTTGTCCGAAGACATTGTAAGCGGTGGAACTCCCAAGGCAATATCTGCATACTCCCTACGTGGTTCTCCACTTGGTCGATCATCCGAAGATTCTAGAATTACTTTAGAAAGAAAGGCACCTATGGCAAATGTACTATTATCATAGCCATAGTGATGAAGCGAAACAACTAGTCTATATTTCTTGGTCTTATCAATTTCAATAAACATTCTTCCCCAACATTTATGCAAAGATAAATTGACATAGTAATCAAACTTTTTAGCATATTCAACAATTTGTCTCGCATAATAATAAGTCTCCGTTCCATCAGGATGACAAAAGTCCACATCAATTTTTGCACTTAATTTATGCTCCAAGTCATTTTTAAAATATGTCATCTGATTTTTGACTACGTTAAAAACGCTAGCCATATTCGCTAAAATACGTTTATCTTGCTGTTCTGCTTCTATAGCTCTATAATTGGAAAGTTTTATATTTAGCATGTTTAACACATTCTCATAGCCTGTGTTTTCTTCAACAGTTTTCCAATTCAGAGCTCGCTCAATTGAAGATATCTGATTATTTGCAAAAATATCAACTAAAGGTTGATACTCATGAGCATCTGCATTTTCAAGAGCATCAATATATTTTGTCCTTTCATCACGATCTATTGAAAGAGGAAACATATCTGCTTTTATTAGGACAAAGCTTGCAAGAAGACGTGCAATACGTCCATTACCATCTTGAAACGGATGTATTTGGACAAAAGCATGATGTAGAAAAGCTGCCCTCACCAGAATGTGCGAGTCTTTCAAATCATTATTGAAGATGCTAACTAACCTATCCATTTCAGAATCGACCTGCTCGGGAGGACAATAATTATATAATATACCGTCTCTCATTGGATTATTGGGAAGCTGTTTAAATTGACCTTTAAGCATTGCAACTTTTATATGATTTCCGAACTGATCAATAGCGTCTGTTGTATCTTGATGGCGAGTAATTAATCCATGTAATTCTTTTATATGCCACACCGTTAATGGACCGCTATTTTTTACAAACTCAAATATAAAATCGATTGCCTCAAAATTGTCCTTAAGGTAATCCATCAGTAAACTAGAGGTAATATCCGTATCCCCATGCTGGAGATATGAATCAACGAACCCCTCTTTTATAAAAGTTTCGGTTATACCTCTTTTTAAATCATACATTCTTTCAATAATACCAGTGTCGATCGCTTGCTTCCTTTTTAGCTGGTCAATAAAACGTTTATATTGTTCAGGGTACTTGATTAATTGAACGCGCCTTTTCTTCCATGATGGAAGGATATTATCGAATCTTTCTGTATTAACATTATTCCAATTGGAATCAAATTCTATTGGACGCCAAATACTTTTTTGCAATTTTACGACCCCCAAAGTTCTTATTATAAAATATGGCATTTTTTACACATAATCTCGTTTAATATTATACTGCAATTTTTCAGACTGAACAATATTTCTCCCTAGTCGTTCAGCTTCCCATTTTGCACACGAAATTACAGGGCTAAGTAAAAGACTTCTTTCTCTTGGGTTAATCGTAGTTTTATTTCTGGACTTAGTTTTTAGGGTGTCGCTGTTGAAATGCGGGTGGGTGTCAAAAATGCTAAAAGAAGCTGTTAAACAGTGAAAAGCAAGACACTTTTCATGCTGCAAAATTGAAAAGAATGTTACCGGCTTTGGAACTGATTGCGCAGCAGAAGATATTTCTGATATTTTATCAATATCAGCTTTACCGGTGCAAAACGAGGGAAGATCGGCCTTGTTATTTTGTGCCTGCTCTGTCGCCGGTACGGATTTGAGAATATACCAGTTCACGCTTGTTCCATTGTTTCCGCACGTTTGAAGCCGAGTTTGATGTCGTATTTTAATAAGACCAGCTCTGATTAGCTCCTGTAGTGACCTCCAGACGGATGAAAGACTAATGGAGCAATCACTGGCGATTTCTTTCTTAGACGGCATACACTGTCCAACAATCCCCGCACGATAAGACAGGTAGGAATAAACCTTTATTGCATTAGAGGATAAATTGCAATTTGATGGCAAACGGCAAGGAAAAAGGCGGGGTGATTTCGGTACATTTTCTTTTGTTTTTACTGACTTCGATTCATTAACCGGTGACGGGTCTGATTTTAAGCGGAGCTGTGGATTCTCGATTAAGATGTAATCGTTTGACGTTTGGCGACCGTTTTTGTCGAAGCGCCGTCTGATCTCAAGTAAACCTTTTGCGCAAAGTGTGCGCATTGCCCTCACAACCGACGATTCGCTGATATGGCAATTAGCCGCTATATTGGCGCGTTTATAAAAGCTCTTCCCAGTGACGACATTGTTTACCCGGCAGAGAAAGTTATATACAACGGCTGTAGAATGCGATAGGCCGAAAATTTCCGAATTGCACAAATAGAATGATTCCACTATGTATTCCTCCTGAATATTGAAAGGGCGCAGGAAGCTGATGCTTTCCGCGCCCTTATAACATATTGCTTTTTATTCTTTCCGATCGGATTCTGACAACGAAACGATTTCTTTAAGCAACTGACCTAATTGAATCAGGTTCGGATACTCATAGCCTCCATTTAGGTAATCAAGGCTATAAGCGATTACAAGCTCATGTTTCGACAGGCCACTTTTCTTCAGATCGTTTAAAACACGCTTGGCCATTCCTTCGGCCGAGTCGATGCACGTCAGACCGTCTAACGTCAATATCCCCTTTTGGCCTGATCTTATATTCGTCATATTCTCATCTCCTATAGAGAATCAGATTGCAATTCCGACTTCCCGTTTCTTTTGCGACCGAACCGCTTGCTGGGATTTGAGACCCGGCGTTTTTCCTTCCAGGTTGTGTCGATAATTTTTCAGCACATCGTTCCAGTCATTTAAGTGTGGGCGATGCTGCGTAACGGTATATGCTTTTCCATATAATTTTTGAATCCTTTGCATACCATTTTCGCCTGCGTTGATATCATGGCCAAAGTTCCTACCGTCATTGTTATAGCCAACCACAATACATTTCTTTCCAGGATGCTCCTTTAAGTATCGATCAAGAGATAGTGACGTCCCGGCTCCGCCTGTCGAGATCATATCGCAATTAATCCGATTGCTTTCGGTAATCCGACACAGACTCCAATAACTCATGGCTTCAACAGGGCTTTCGAATACGCAGACCGTATTGCTTTCTGGTGATCCTTCCAAAATAAAGGGATAGCTTTTGTCTGAACCAGTAACGTCGACTTTGACGGCCTTCCCGGATGAGTTCATGGAACGCATAGAAGCATATCGAGGAATGTCGGAATCATATCCCAGCATTAAAAGATTCTGGTATGCCCGGATACTGCCACTTTCAATCAACTGTTTCATTTCGGTGACAGAAAAGCATTCTACTGCGTGAAATACTGAATCTGCTGTGCCGTTATTGACCATTTCACGAATAAGGGGCATATTGGTAAACTCTTCTTTAAATCTTTCTTTATAGCTGTATCGTGCTACTCCGTCTTTGCTGTACCCAACAATTTTCAGCTTATTGTATGTAATTCCCTGATAGATTCTTTGCTGCTCTACGAGGTGCTTTACAAGATCAGGATCAATCCCGCGTTCTTTAATCAGATAAGCGAAAAGATTTTTGTAATTTGGTGCACGTTCCGGAAGGATAAATTCACCTTTTTCTTCAGGCGGCAAAGTTTTTAAATCTCTTGCCGGGCCAACAGGAGCTGGGCGTCCGATTGTACCTGCAAGGATACAGACCGCCTCTTTGTAGCTTTTGTTTTCATATGCCTGAATAAAATCCAGCGCATCTCCATGAAGATTTCGGGAATTCCAATGCCATTTACCATTACGCTTAAAAACCATGCTGTCATGTTCCTGCAGGCGATATTCGTTTCCATCTTTTATAAGGTGATATCCGCGCGAAAGGGCATACTCAAGGGCATTGCTATTTTGCAATGCCGCCCTTAGTTCCTCATCGGTATAGTAGATCTCCCCGGTTTTTCTGCTTACTGACATTTTGCATTCCTCTCTTTATAAAATGAACCGGGGCGCTTATAGGCGCTCCGGCTCGTGATTGGATTTTGACAGTAAATAATGTAGCAGCTTCTCGCGGATCCGTTCAGATAAGTGCTTCTGTCGTGGTAGATATCTGTTCAGATCGATCATCCGGGATTGTGTGACAAAACAATACGCTGCAGCATCGTAGGATTCAAAAATTGTGCTGTCAGCTTCACCGGTATTTCCGTCAACAAGATAAACCGCATATCGAACGAGATGATTCTTCACATCAAAGAAAGTGGTCATCTGATCTTTTCTGTAATGTGCGAGAAGGAATTCTCCGTTTCCAACCGATTGTAGATCTCGGTTCTTTTGCAGGAAACCGATAGCTTCCTCAACATCGCCGGTTCCTTCCGCATCGGATACGACGCGAACTGAACAATCGGAGAGAATAAAGCCAAGAGGTTTACCGTCTTTAAACACAACCAGGTACTTTTCAATACTGCCCTGTTCCTCGGTTGTATATCCGAGTTTTTCAAGATAGGCCGCAATCTGTTCCAACATTATGCTCTCTCCTTTTCCTGTGTTTTTTCCGTTTGTCTGGCGGCATTTTTCATTTCAGCGACACGCCGGGACGCATCCAGCCTTCCCTGAAGCTTTGAGGTACCATCGAATTTTCCTGTATCCAGCAGAGCCTGAAATTCTTTGGGATCAGCAGTTCCAAACCGGGCAGTCATATCAACCCGCAGCTCATCATATTTCTCCTGATTAAAGCCGAATAACGTCTGCAAATAGCTGTAATCCCGGTCAAATTCCTCACGCATTTTTTCAGCAGCAGGATATTCCATTGTCGCAGGCGTAGTTTTTTCCTGCGTGGAACTTACCTTTTCTGTAGGGATAGTTGTTTCCTTAGCCTGCGCGGAATGCTGCTTTGCAGCGGATATGGATTCTTCCTCAGGTGTATTAGCTCGCTGTACTTCGGCCAGCTTCTGATTCAGCAAGGAATTGAATGCCTGATTTGTAAGGATGGTGTTCAAAAACGTTTCTGCAGAAGCGCGATCTGAAAGGATCGCGTTTGTAACGTTTTTAATTTCTTCAGCAGACACGGTAGGCACTATCGGAATAGATTCGGCCTTTTCCAGTTCAATGTTCTTCGATTCGTTCCCTTTTTGCGCCTCTTCCCTACGGAGTCCTTCTACCAGTGCGTCGATTTTAGCCTTTTCAGCTTCCGTCGCAAGGTCGGTATACATTACGGTATGGGTCTGTTCCCCTACCGAAGCAATCTCCTGATGATCACTGTTGTGGATAGCATAGTGACGTCCTTTCGGTGTAAACACGATCTTGAGTGCCATGCCGATTTTCTTCAGATTTTCCTTGAGCCGCTCAAAGAATCCGGGAAGCAGAACAGCGTTGGAACTGGAATCCAGATATGCATTGGTCAGTGTATGTTTTACATGGCTGTTTTCAGATGTAATCGTAACTCTGTTGTTATTTCCGATATAGCCGACTTCACGCCCGTCTTTATCCGTAATGTCATATGCACGATGAGTTGTTTCCCGACTTTCACGGATTTGATATCCCTTTGCCTGTGCTGCGTCTATAAAACGATCGATACGGCCGACATCGGGTATCGGTTCCGGAATGTCACCTGAAACGAGTCCGGAGCGAGATGCAAAATCCTTTGCCGCCGCGGCTTTTTCCTCGGATGAGTTCAACAGAGTACGGTTTTTATCTTTATCCTCGGAATAAATATTGTAGACCGGGTGGCAGCTGTCATAATCGAATGTCGCTGTCAGGGCCACATTTTGATATCTGGAAAGCACATATTCGCCTTGCTCCTGTTCGATCCCCTGATTTTCTGTGGAAAAAGAAAGGATTGGCTGCAGGCGTCCCCGTTCCTCTTCCCGATCCGGTAAAAGCCGGAGAGAAAGATTGTCCAAAAGAAAACCGATCGGTTCATCCCCAAGTCGCAGAGTACACGGTAAAACATCACTTCCGATACTGCTTACCTCATATCCTGCTTTTGTTAACATGTCAAACAAGTTGTTCATTGCCTTTTTCCTCCTCATTCTTTATAGAAGCGGAACTGGTTCCGCTTTCTTCCGTCGATTCATTGTCGCTGATCAGGCGCAGGAGCTCATCTGCATCCCTTTCACCGATAGCTGCGATGATTTTATCAATTGGATAGCCTTGCGCAGAGAGGGAATTCAGGTTGTTTAGAATTTCTGCGTTTTCCAGCTCTTTGATTTTTTCTCGTTTCAACCTCACACTTTCCTGCAATTTCTGAATATGCTGTTCATCCTTTTCAGCTGATTTTTTAAGCTTTTCGATACGTTCACTCAATTTTTCAATACTCCTTTCAGATATTTTGCGGGATCAACCTTAGTCCCGTTTACACGAATTTCAAAATGACAATGATTACCGGTGCTGTCCCCTGTACTGCCCACCAAAGCTATTTCCGCTCCTTGCTGTACTTGTTGTCCCTTTTTGACCAAGAGTTTACTACAATGGCCGTAAAGTGTTTCATAGTTGTTTCCATGCTTAATTACGACAACATTGCCATATCCACCATAAGGTGCCGAACCGTACTGGGCGTAAATGACAGTACCTGATGCACTAGCGTAAATTGGAGTGCCTGCCGGAGCTGCAAAATCAATACCTTTATGTAGCTCACCACCATCATAGCCGTACCCTCTGGAAATCCTGTATGTTCCAGCTTTCAAAGGTGTTATATAAGTTCCTGAAACGAGCGAATTGTAATACTTAAGCACATGGCATACATAGTTTACGTCACCATAGCCTGATGTCCCTGCTTTTTTCGCTTCCATCTGTGAAAACTCAATTGCATTTGCCTGTGAATAACCGCCTCTTTGCAATGCCCAGGCAATATAGCCATTGCCGAAATTATAGCCTTGCAGGGCCAGACTGATGCCAGGCGTATCGCTTGGTGATTTGCATTTTGCGGCACGTAAACAGGCCGCTAGATTCTGGACTCCACACTGAATGGAGTAGGCCGGATCTGTAATACTGTTCGGAGTGTGTGGAAAACGAGTATTGTAGCCACACTCGGAGCATTGCATCGGGTCTTTCCCTTGGCCACCGCTCTCCTGCTGCATAACCGCGAGTACAAGATTTGAATACCCGGAAATACCGTACTGTGCACAATACTGGTCTACAAGAGATTGATATGAAAGGACATTTCCGGATATATTTCCACTTCCAGCGTTTCCGGATTCAGCTTCTATCTGATGAAGGATGCCCAGCATTTCCAGCACATGGGATTTCATTTCTGGTGTATATCCAAACGCATCAATTTTTTCCTCTGCTGCATAAATATGAATACTGATTTTTACATGATGGATTGTCTTCTTCGATTTACCGTCACTCACAGTCTCATCAGAAGACGAAACAGAATAGGAATTGAGAATAGCATGGCATTGTTCCAGCTTTGCCTTATTCTCAGGGGTCAAATCAATGACCGTCCAGTCTTTAGTGACCAGAATGGCAAGGGAGCCTGGATCTGTAGCAATGTTTTCATTACCCTCGACCGTTACATCATCGCCTTTTTGTTCATATGAGGCTATTGCTGAACTGATTTTGTTTAAAAAGCCCTCATCAAGTTGCTGGACATATGAAGTTAATTCCGGATGCTCCGTCGCACTTCCAATGAAACTTCCACTCGCGCCGCCAAGCAATGTACATAAAAGCATAATGCCGCCGAAAATGATAACCGCGACTAAAATAAATTTAGCCGCGGCCGGATGTTTTAGAATGCTGGAAGCTTCACCAACGGCTTTTCCAGCCTGTGCCGAGGAAGATTGTGCCGCTCTTGCGGCTCTAGAAGCTCTCTTACTACGCTTGATTGCTTCGGCAGATTGTTTTTGATACTCGGCGGCCTTTTTCGCTGCCTGGTAAGACATTCTTCGCCTTTGATTCAGCTCTATAATGCTATGTATTCCGAATCGCAGCCTGTCTGCGGTACGGTAAATCGTACCGCTTGTCTGTACACCAAGATTTTCTTCTTCCTCATGCTTTGACCTGTCATGTGTTCGGATGATCTGCTCGCTAAGTCTGTTCAAGAAATCTTGCCGTGAGGAATGGCGTTTACGCTTTTGCATTCCCGAACGTAAAGGAGATTGATATAATGTAGTCTGTTTTTTAATGTCAGGAGGCGCGTTTTCTTTTGCGTATGGTTCGCGTGATGAATACTGATTTTCTTTCAATGAAGTCTTGGGGGTATTACCCATGTCCGCCTTTTTTGTAGAATGAGCTTGTTCGGAATTAAAATGATAATAATGCTTGATTTCTTTATTCCCAGAATGATGGTTCAGGGCATTACCGACTTCTTTAGGATGGCCTTTAAACTCAGGGTGTTCATAAGGTGAATGATATTGATTTTCCAGTTTCGGTTGGCTATACTTCAGTTCTTTCGCGTAATCACTTTCTATAGCTAAATGGGATTCGCCGGTCGCCAGATTTTTACTCACGATTCCATCACGCGTATACTTCATTACAACTTTATCCAGCAACCTTGTCACCCGGCTTTTTCTCGCTTCCGTGAATGTCGGAACGGATATACTCGAATAGTTTCTGCTTTTTGTCAAATTGATTGTCAAATTCAACGATACTGTTCCCCGCTTTAAATAAACCGACACCGGAGTCGCAGAGCTGAAGATTGCTGACTTGCTGCTTAGAGAGTCCCATTAAATCAGAAATCGACTTAATTTCCGTCTTTTTTTGGCGGAACAACACAATGAATTCAGAGTTGGCAATCATGGCCTGTCCGCCTTCACTACGTGCCGCATCGCGGACTTCCTGGGTCATACCGGTTGCGATCAGCCCATATTTACGTCCACGTTTCCAACTGTTTGTCAGCCAATCGGCGGTTGTTGGATTGCGAAGGCTGAGATGAATTTCGTCGTTCCAAAGCCAGGTGTGTTTATTTAGCGCCTGATTTTTTGAAATCAGGTTCCAGCAAAAGTCCTGAATAATGGACATACCCATAACTTGCAGTTGTTTACCAAGATTCTTTGTGTTGAAGCAAATCAGTCTATTATGAATATCAACATTTGACCTACCCGCAAATATGTTCAGACTGCCTTCAACATAAATTTCAAGTCCACTGGCGAGATAACGTGAAACCGGATCATCTTTCTTCCGTAAAATGTCGTAAAATTCTTTAAAGGTTGGAATATTTTTCTCACATGGATTCTCTCTGTATGCTTTGTAAACCTCGCGTACACATCTGTCGATAATGGATCGAGCCGCCGGGTCTATCCCGTCCCGGTAATTCAATGTAACTTCAATGAGCGAGATAATGAAGTTTGATTTAAACGGAACCGGATCAGGATCTTCGTCACCGCCGTAATATTCGTTGATATCAAACGGATTAAATCTGGTTTTTGCCGCACTTGAAACGTCTATGACCTGCCCGCCCAGAAGATTCACGAGTTTTGTAAAACCACCTTCCGGATCGATAATGATCATGTCATCATTGTTACGGAAAAAGCACTCCCATATTTCCAGCTCTGCGCCGGTTGTTTTTCCGGAACCGGATGCGCCGAAGAAAAAGCCATGAGCGTTTATATAGCGTTTCCGATCCATTAAAATAATGTTATGCGACAATTGATTTTTCCCATAACAAAGGCCGGACGGATGCACAATTTCCACAACATTAAATGGTATAAATGCTGCAAGTGAGGTTGTTGTATGGGTTCGTTTAACAAATGTGTCATTTCGTCCAAGTGGAACAACCGAATTAAGGCCCTCTTCCTGGGCAAATGTAAACGGCTTTATCGTGCAACCGTGGGTTGAAATCTTATCCCTGATTGCTTCTACAATTTCGTCCATTTCCTCGAGAGATTTTGCGCTGACAAAAATAAGCATATTGGATAAGAACATTTTTTCGTTCCGTGTACTGAGTTCTTCCTGGAATGAATCGGTGTTTTCAATGGCTTTTTCCAAGTCCCGCGGAGGCTTCGGCCTGACAATTCCCTGATTGGATTGGCGTGATAAACTGTCTTCCATTTCACGGTCGAGACTTTTCAGGCGTTTCTTAACCTGTTGGATAGCTTGGGACGGATTCTGAGGAGCTATGTTTACCGTAACAAGAAGCCTACGGTCGATAGTGGTGATTTCATATAGCATTGCGTCCGATAGATCGCTCGGTAAATCGGTTATGAATAGGGTCTGTGTATACCGGTCACCAAGCCGGATATAATTGTCATGACTTGTGTCCATAGAATATGGGGCAATAAGGTCCTTGTCGAATACACCGGAACGCGTCATACGGTCATAACTGATTTCAGAGGTATCATCCGAACGATAGATTTCCCGAAGCAGTGTCAGTCTCTGAATTTTATCCAACATAGTTGTTCCGCTGCCGAGTTTATGAAGTATGGACATCTTTTCGGAATCGATTCGCTGAAAACGCTTCTGAGCAAGATCATAGTTACTTTCTTCAATGGATACAGTAATGTATTTCTCCTGAGTGTATGTATTATCGCTGACAAATCTACGTCTTAAATATTCGTTATATTCCTGAACACAAAGTTTCTGTTCATCGGATGCATCCGGCTTTGCGGATATATCCAAACTTATGTGCGAACGGGAGAGCGGCTTTGTCATAATGTGGATTTGAAATGGCATGGTCTCATCGAAAGAATTCAGGAACTGGCAGAAACGGCCAACAGTCTCCTCCTGTTCGGAATTTTCCGTATGGTTATAGTTAATATCGTCAAACGCCCATGTAGCACTGTATCTGTTATTTCCCAAGTAACAAATCCCATCGTCGTACATGGCCTCAAATGGAATGCTTTCTTGAGCCGTCTTTCTTTTTCCCCATGGAATGGACGACTTTATGAGGACTCTTTTTCCCTTTCTGAAGTTCATTTGCTTTCTGTTCTTCATCTGCTGCTTCATACTCCTTTTGATTTTGCTCAATGACTTCGTATAAGTTACTCATTACGAACTTCCTCTTTTGAGGATATTTGAACCTCTGGCGATAACGGTACAGCAGTATTTTTTCGAGATACTGCCCATCTTTTTTAAAAATGCTGCAAGCAATTACAGGAAAGCCAGCCAACATACTAAGTAATGCAGCCAACCTTGGATTATTAAGTTTCCAAAATGTAAAGACAAACACTGGAAAAATAATCGCGATAGCAATAATTCCGCAAATAATCTGCCTTTTTGTGAAATTGCCAAGAGCTCTATGCTCATAGCTGTAAATATCTTCAGGTATTTGAACAATCAAGATAAATCACTCCCAACTAAAATGTTCCCAACAGTCGCTTGGAAAGCGATCCGGTCTTCACAAGAGCTGTCATTAAAACAGCAGAATATCCCATCATTGCGACAGCGCCCTGCACGGATGTTTGAATTGTGACTGTCTTAATCAGCATCAGGTATAGAGACACAACCAATGTAATCAACCCGCCCTGCAGAACCAGAGCACAGAACATTTTGATAAAATTGACACCGATACTGCCGCGTATATCATCATTCACGAAAGTGGCAAACGGGATTGGAGCAAAAATCCAGTATATTACGATTTCAAACAGCCGTCCGTATACAACGACTGTCGAAACGACGGACATAAGTCCAGTACAAACCCATGGCCCAAACAATTGCAGCCAAAGGCCAAGTTTCTGGCCAAAGCTCATTCCCGACACTTGTTGGATAAAAGCACTTGTATCCACGCTGCTACCGGTACCTGTATAAACATGGGCGTATAGCTGCTGAATCATGGTGTTTATCAGATTAAAAATGAATTGTAAAAGATCGTAAGTATAGGTAATACAGACAAATGGAATGATGTATTTTACAAATGTAATTGTAACCAATTCCATGTCCAGGGAACCATTGGATCGACAGTATACACGGTATAAGTCGAACGCCAGGCCAAAGCAAAGAATCAGAATAGCGAATGGCATTACAGCGCTCATTCCGATTTTGAGCAGGCTGTTCCAGAAATCCTGCCCAAACACATCAGCCGGGGTTTTTGTTACCTGGCTGACGATGCTTGTAGCTGTGTCGGTAATTCTACCGAATATATTTGTAATCCAGTCCGTTAAAAAATCGAACATGAATTAAAGCCTCCAAGATAACCATGTTGTGAATATGGGAAGTATACATGCGATTCCTGCCTTTGCTTCAGCAGCGCCTACCTTATTGATCGCCCATTGCATTACAACACCGGAAATGACAGCGAAAGCTATGCCGCCGATGATTTTCTTAACACCAACGCTGCCTTGCTGACCTTCACCGAAACAGTCATAAATTCCCCAAAGCGCTGCTATACCACCAAGAACGATTAAAAAGACCTGTAAAAGCTCCAAAGTTTGTTTACCCATTATAATTCCTCCTGTAAATTTAACGTAACATATGTGATTTCCGAATTATTATCGATTCCGCGATGAAACTGATAGGTGTTCTGCGGATTGGCTTCAGCGAGATACTTGTAGTTCTCATGAGACTTGGGATCGTATTTCTTGCTTTTGAATGGCTGTAGGCCGCGAATCTGGACGATACATTCATCATCTTTCAGCCTTGCAACCTCTGTTTCATCCAAAAGACTTCTACCGGCTTTCTGTTCGTTGACATTGTAGCTGTTTTGGCCAAGGCTGGCAGCTGTACCGCCGCCACCGTAGGACTTTGTATCAATCGTCGCCTTACCAAGAAGATCGTTGGAAACATATTTTGTTGTGTCTTCCCCTTTCCCGCCCAGGAACACGGTTGTGTCGCAGTTTCCTTCGATTGTAGCCCAATTGTCTTTGTATGCAGCCTTAAGCTGGTTCAGATTTTGAAACAGCAATTCCAGAGAAACCCACCGTTTACGAAGAACACCGATCATAATGTGAAGATCGGGGAAAAAACCTATATTTGCAATTTCGTCCAAGATGCACCGCACAGGGATTTTTAGATGGTGTTCCGGCCGGTGGTCTGCCACATTGGCCAATGTTTTGAAAAGAACATCCAATAGGATAGCAACCAGGTAGTTAAAGGTCTTGTCCGTATCGCTCACAATGATAAATAGGGCCGTCTTTTCATCACCAAATTTTTCAAGCTCCATCTCATCATCGTCAAACAAACGCGCCACTTTCGGAATATCAAAGTTTGCTAACCGGACAGCAACACTGATCAAAATGGATTTTGCTGTCTTTCCAGCGGCCAGTTTGTACTTCTTATACTGTTTGACAGCGAAACTATCAGGATTCTTTTGTCCCAGCTCGTCGAAAAGAATATCAACCGGCGATTTAAACGCTTCATCTTCTTCACGTGTTTCTGAGTTGTTCAGGAGGAGAACGAGCGAGTTCATGTTTTTTTCTTCTTCCAGACATGTTTCCTGAATGTAAGCAATATGGGCCATAAACCAGAGCTTCTCACAGTTTTTCCAGAAGCCCATGTCTTCACTGCTGCCCTGTGTTGAACTTCCGCTTGTGTTGGCGATAAACAGCTCAGAGAATCTTATGATATCTTCCGGCTCTTTGTAGTAATGGAACGGATTGAAGTGCAGGCTGTTTTCCATATCGACGGTATTAAATACCTTGACCTTGTAACCGTGATCTTCCAGCATTTTCGCATCATTACGAAGATGCTCCCCGCTAGGATCGGTTATTACATAACTTGCGTTCATCTGCATGATGTTTGGAAGAGCATGGAATCTGGACTTTCCGGAACCGGAGCCGCCTACCACAAAGACATGGCAGTCCCGGTGAGTTTTGAACATATCCATAGAAAGAAATTCTTTGCTGGATAGAATGATATTGTTTTTAAAAACAGGATCTATGTAAGGGGCAATGTCTTTTTTCTTTCCCCAGCGAGCTGAACCATTTTCAATATTCTTGTATTCCCGGCGCTTATCTGGTCGAAAATTCATGGCGCACAAGAGAAGTGATATGGCTGCCGAAATTGCGCTAAGCGATGGGAAATTCATAAACTGAATTCTAAATTTATACTGAACAAAGATTAACAAGGCGCTTAAAAGAACGAATGTCACGATAAACTGAGCCAAGAACTTGATGATATTTTTTTTCATCTCACACGTCCCCTGTTCCGAACTTTAGACTTTACCTGTTCCTTTACCTTATTCTTTGCGCGAGCTTCATTAACCCGGAGTGCTTCTTGCGCGGCATGCTCAATTTTTTCCCGAAGGCCAGCGTGTTCCCGGCCATCTTTAAAATAATCTCTCATCGCACTTTCCAAGCGATTGAAATCTTTCAGCTTAAACATGAACATATATTGGTTCTTATCGTTTTTTTCTCGGGTCAGCGAATACCAGACATGATATTTTTTCGCATATCGGTCAAACCCCTGCATTTCTTCCTTCGTCACTTCGATACCATGTGTCTGACCGTTATCTCCCGCCAACTTGTGAATATTCATCTTATTGGGTGTAGCGTGATACCAAAGTTTCGCACCACCTTCGAGTAATTTGCCGAACAACTTTTTAAGAACTGCTCCCGTCAATTTTTCAGCTGCGCGGAATTGCACTGCAACGACTCTTTCGCCCATTTCGTCACCGACCATGCTGTTTTCCTCCTTTTTTTTGCGCGATTACTGCATCATCCGCCTGGACGCGTTCGGAAATCTCTCGAACTTCTTCCGTGCGGCTCATCAGCTCGCGAATTTCGCGGTACCGGTTTTCCAGTTCCGCAGCTTGTTCCCTATCGGCAGATAATTTATCACGGAATTTGTTCCGTGAGTCATCATCCGCGCGGATATGATTTTCTTGGAGTGCGCTAAGCGCGGCCCGGTACAAACTGATCGAACTTTCCTGTTCTCGCTTTTCCTGTTCCGTCATAAAACCGGAGCAGTACCGATCATATATAGGGCCGTTCTGCTCTAAAATGCTAAAACACCTGGATACGCTTTCTGCGGATGTGATCTTTCGCCGCATTTGCTCCAATAAAGTTTGTGTTTGTTCCATCATGCTCCGCAGATGTTCTGACTGCTTGCTAAAATCAGTTCCGTTTTCGCGGATAAAACCGACAGCGTGAATCATCGCTTCGATATTGCGTAACTTCTGAGAGATCGTTATTGAATTTAACAGTTCTTCATCTGAATTTGTCCGCGCCAAAATCTCCTGACGGGTGTAACCTTTACCAAGCGTATACGACCGTATTGGGCGCTGCTGTCCGTTCGTGCGATGCCTAAATTTCAGAACGCTTCCGGTATCTGTGACAAAATACTCTTTACGCATCTTATTTAGAAAATCATCGTAATCCTGCGCAGAACGGATACACCGCTCAATATCATTTTTTATAATTGTGCGATAAGGGGTTACCCTGTCATTCGAGTATTTACGTTTTTGCCATTCGGTCGGGTCAACAATAAAAAGATCATTTTCCCGGCAGAGCTTATCGCTTATTTCCCGCAGATGTTTCGGTGTATACTTTGTCTGATGGAATTTTTTCATGTCATTGCCAACGATATTGAAAATAATGTGGTTGTGAATGTGAGCTTTGTCAATATGCGTTGCTACTACATATTGGTACTTATCGCCTAGAAATCTTTTTGCTAACTCACAACCGATTCGATGCGCCTGTTCTGGTGAAACTTCCCCAGGCTTAAACGATTGGCGTATAGTCATCAGCAGATACGATTTTTTCTTTCCACCGTAATTTTGTATAACCTTTCGCCCAGTTTCCTGTTCATAAAGGGATTGCTCATGAATCATTTCAAGCGGTGCAGACCGTGGGCTGCATCGGAACGTCGAGACCAACTCACCGTTTCGCGTTTTCTTCGGATTTTCAATATAAAAAATCGAATCACACGCAGTCTGAAATTGAGTGCGCCCAGGACGTACCGCTATCCCAGTGATGAAAGTTGTCGCCATATTTTATCGATGTCCTTTTCAATTGTTTCGAGTTCTGGTTTGTTGATATCACCATATGTGTTTGCAATTTTGGCCATCTGGTTCAGGTTGTTACCAATACGGTTCAGCTCGTTTACAAATTTATTTAGTACGGTATAATCCTGACGGATGATGTATCCATCCAATGCCATTTTTCTCAGATATGCTGACCGATTTTTAATGCCAGCTTCAATCATCTTTTTTTGAAGAAATGAAATTTCTTGAGTTGAAAATCTGAGAAGAACTGCATTAGTTCTTTTACGTTTTTTTTCCATAGCTCCCCACCTCTCCTGCTATAATTTTCAATCGAAGTCGGTTGAATGGTTTCACTTTTGTTGAAAAGTCCGGGGTATTAGGGGCTATCCCCTAAATATAGATTTTCAAAAAATGGCGAAGGCCGAATTTTTGAAAATTGGCAAGTGGATATCCACTTGCAGTGCTCGCCAGTAGGATTAGCCAGAAGCAGGCCCCCGGCCTGCCTCTAACTTTGAGAGAAGGGCGCGCAGGACGCGCCCACCGGAAGAATCCGCTTCTCCTGCAAGGGATTCCTTCAAAATTTCGATTATTTCAGGTTCCGGCAAACCTTTCAAATCGTCCATGATTGCCTTTTCTTCGTTATTAAGCCAACAATTTTCCACTTGGAATCATCTCCTTTTCTATGCTGAGTTTTTCAGATTTTATAGCTGCCTCGTTCAGCCGTTCCGGAAGCTTTTGGTACTCAGCGGCTTGTGTCTGATCGAGACTTCTCATTTCCGCATCAATGTGGGAAATTATATTGACCGCATCATTCTGAATGTTTTCCAACACACTCATCAGCTGCGTGAAACCCATACCACAACCCCAGGCAGAAACGTAATCGAAACTGTAGCCGGATGTGTCAAATCCGAGAAAGTCTGAAACAATAAAAGCGACACTCTCCGCTTCAATTTCTTTCTCCCTTTCGCTCTTGGGGGAATTTGCATGAAGTGTTGCATGGGCGTATTCATGAATCAGCGTTTTTACGATCTGCTGGTCGCTCATGCCCGGCCTTAATGCGATTTTTTTCTCTGCGTGTGAACAATAACCTTTTTTATCATCGGGCATCTTTTCAAACACGATCTTATAGGGACTAAGGTGTTGCAACGCTGAGAAAATCGTTTTAAAATCAGGAACGGCGCTCTGCAGTTCATTGCAAAGCGCCGGTAATGGATCGCCATCCGTTTGTGAAACATCAAAGACGGTTACTTGATGAAATCGAATTCGAATTTTATTAATTTCTTCTTCCTGGGGATTACCATTTTTATCGCTGACAGGATTTCCGGTATCACTTAGAACCGGTTTTTTTATTTTTTCAACAATTTTTGTAGGTTCGAAAATGGAGATTCCGGTCTCTCCGCGACGGACATACCGTCCAAGTTTTTTCCATTCCTCAAAGCTGGCAACCTGTATTGCGGTCGGCTTTTGAAGAAAAATCAAAGCGATATTTCGCGGAGAATAGTGATGAAAAACAGACATGAAATTCAAATACTGTTTGAAGCGGTTACTCTCAAAAGTCAACCGAACGCCGTCGATTAACTTTTGAGACAATTCTTTTACTTTTTCATCCTTGTCCATATAGGTTCTCCTTTTCTATGAGATTTCAGGGGGCTTCGCTCGTGTAGAATTTTCTGAGACAACAATGCTTTGACGGGCGGACTTAATTCGTTCATTCAACGGAGCGGGAAGATCTTCGTCTTCCTTTTCAAGGCTTTGCTGGATATCCGGATGATCGCAGTTCAGCTCAAGGGTAAGTTGATTAAGACGTTCAGATTTTTCCTCAAGTTCCTGCTCTTTCGAAAAAGGCTTTTTCAATTCTTCCTCTGCTTCACCAACCTGACGATTCAGCATTTCAAGGTTTTTCTGTTCTGACTCCACACGCTGCGGAAGCGTCTTGAGGATGTTATTCATGCGTGTAATATTTCCAACCGGATCAGTACCAATCTCCGCTGAATGTGTCGCATTGTTTTTCAAAATAACATGAACCGTGCTAAAGGATGCAATATGCAGCTGAACAGAGAATCCGCAGTATGTACCGACGTTTAACGTATCATTTTTGGAATTCAGTTCTCCGCAGGCTTTTATAAGCGCCATTCCTGCCTCTTTTTTATCGGTATAGGTCATTCCCTTAATCGTTATTGTAAAGTGCTCCAAATCCGGTACAGGGTGTTCTCTGCTATATTTCAGGTCGGCTTCCAAATCGCTGATTAGTGCTTTGGTATTCTGAATCTCTTCCGGATAAAATTTGATCAGCTTATCTTCCAGCACATAATGCTGAGATAAGAAACCGGATTTCAGCATCTTCAATTTGCTTACCTCGACATCTAGGTTCATCTTTTCCTTAATCCTCGGGTCGCCTGTGGCCAATGCCTTGACTTCCGCATAGGTTAGGACCGAATCGTCAATGTCTTCGCAGCTGCGCGCCGGTGATTTGCTGGTCATAATTTGACTAATAAATTTTTGTTTGTTTTCGATTAGTTGCCAACTGTATGAATCAAATGTGTTTTCAGTGAGATAACGGAAAATCAAGACTTTCTTGAATTTATTACCTTTGCGGATAATGCGTCCCTCTGCCTGTTCAATATCACGCGGTTTCCACGGACATGTTAGCTCATGCTCAGCGATAAGAAGGTCCTGAACGTTTGTCCCGGCTCCCATTTTTGCGGTTGAACCAAGTAAAACGCGGATTTGACCACTCCTGACTTTTGCAAACAACTCTGCCTTTTGCGCTTCGGTCTTAGCGCAGTGTATGAATTCAATCTCATTTTCCGGAATTCCCTGTTGAATCAGCTTCAACCGTATGTCATTGTATACATCAGTAAATTGGTAATCATCGAACTGCCCTTCAACCATCTGAGCAACTCCATCGACCATTTCCATCTGTATCATCATTTTGGATTTTGGCGTTGAAAGGTCGCAGAACACTAGCTGAGCTCCTTTATCCGGTGCATACTTTCGCCACACGTCCAGGATGTTCTTTACGCAGGCATTGACTTTACTGCCTGGATCATCAGGCAATGCTGGATTGATAAGCCGCTGATCGAGTGCCAGAAGCCGCCCATCGTTTGTGATTTTGAGCATGTTGTCAATCTGAGGTTCAACAATCCTTTTGTGAACAGCGTCCGCACGTTCACCAATCTCCTGAATTGCATCCTTCTGAAATTGGCTTGGCTTAGTAAGAACATTAACGTATTCTACGTCCGGTACTGGAAGATGAAGCATATCGGATGTCTGGATATCTGCGGCTTCTTTCCAGAGATTTATGAGTTCCGGAAGATTAAAGAAACGGGCAAACCGCGTTTTGGTTCGATATCCGTTTCCTTCCGGAGCCAGTTCCGCAGCAGTAACGGTTTCTCCAAATGTTGCCGCCCAGTTATCGAAAAACAGCAGATCCTTTCCCTGTAAAGTGCGGTATTGTAAATAGCGCATCATCGTATAGAGTTCCGTCATACTGTTGGAGACCGGCGTTCCTGTCGCAAAGGTAATTCCGCGGTCATCAGTCAGTTCATCCATATACCGGCACTTCATAAACATGTCGCTAGACTTCTGTGCCTCTGTCTGGCCGATTCCTGCAACATTGCGCATTTTAGTATACAAAAACAGATTTTTATAATTGTCCGCTTCATCCACAAACAGTCGGTCGATGCCAAGTTCCTCAAATGTTACTACATTATCTTTTCGGCTGTCGTTATTAAGCCGTTCCAGTCTGGCCAGAAGATTTCTTTTGGTTTTTTCCATCTGCTTTATGGTGAAATTATCGCCTTTTTCCTGCTTTGCCTGATCTATTCCCATTTCAATATCATCAATCTGGTTCTGGATCATCATAATCTGGCGCTCTTTTGATACCGGAATTTTTTCAAACTGCGAATATCCAAGGATAACCGCATCATAATCACCTGTTGCTATTCGAGCACAGAATTTTTTTCGGTTGGCCGGTTCAAAATCTTTTTTTGTCGAAACGAGGATATTCGCGCCTGGGTAAAGACGTAAGAAGTCGGCGCCCCATTGTTCTGTGAGGTGGTTCGGTACTGCAAATATGCTTTTGTGGCACAGTCCGATCTGTTTGCTTTTCATTGCAATTGCAATCATTTCAAAGGTTTTACCCGCGCCGACACAGTGGGCCAATAAGGTATTTTTCCCATAAAGTCCTCGGGCAACTGCGTTTACCTGGTGCGGCTCCAACTTAATCTCAGGATTCATTCCTGGGAAGGTCAGGTGACTGCCATCGTACTCCCGAGGCCGAGTAGAGTTAAAAAGTAAATTATACTTATCGCATAAGATTTCCCGACGATCTGGGTCTTTCCAAATCCATTCCTGGAACTCTTGTTTAATGGCGTCTTGTTTTTGCTGAGCCATTGCAGTTTCTTTCGGATTTAGTTCCAGGCGTTCTTTTCCGTCTGGATCTACCTTCTTATCAAAAATCCGGACTGTCCGAAGATTCAGGGTATCTTCCAGAATTTTATAGGCATTTATTCGGTTCGTGCCAAATGTTGTGTAGACCTGCACATTATTGTAACTGTCACGGTTTTTTTCGGTTATGTTCCAGACACCTGTTGCCGGTGAATACAAAACCCGAATGCCTTTCTCATTCTGCAAGCTTACCGGCGTATCAAATGTTTCGTACATGAACTGATCAATGTATGCCGTGTCAATCCAGTTTGCGCCTAGTCGTATGCTTATCTCCGAGGCGGTTAGATCCTTCGGCTGAACTTTTTCAAGCGAAGCGACGTTTACTGCGAAATCTGGATCACTTTTTGCCGCTTCCCGAGCAATCTCAAGTTTTCGCCTGACGTTGCCGGAAAGGTATTCATCTGCCGTCTGCCAACCGGAGAAAGGGGCATCCTCTGCTGCAGGGTCTTTGAAGATAACCCCCTGCAGGTCAGTTATGATCTTTTCCACCTTATCCGTGCCACCACCAAGCAAGCTGCTCATGTAATTCAAATCAACGCAGCCTTTTTCGGACAGGGAAGCAGCCAGAGCTTCGCTTGCTGATTTAACCGAAGTAATAGCTTTTTTTTGACGGATGGTACGCTTTGTGAACATGTCCGCTTTTTGCTTTAGGTCTCCCTTTTCGTCAAGAATTTCAAGGGAACAAAGCAGACAATACGAGGAATCTTTCTCAAAAGCTTTCCGATTGCCAGTACTGTTAATCAATCCGAACTTTTTAGAAAAAGCATCATACAACGTATTCAGCTGTATCTGCTCATCCCGAATAGCTTCATCATCCGCACTGTTCATCTGCAAATCAATCAGTTTGCGTGTGGAGTCGCGCAGTTCAATCATGCCGCAGACACGTTCCAGAGTCGTGGCAGGAAGATCTACCGGATTCATAACAGAGTTTTCACGAAAATAGAGTTCTCCTTCTGCCAGTGTATAGCTGTAATTTCTTACGCTTGGGTCTGCCGGAATGGGTTCACGCTGTTCTGGCTTTTCAGCGTGATCCGGGATGTCATCAATTGTTAGAATCATCTGGTTTGGCATGGAAATGAAAGAGAGAGCAGTTCTGAGTTCTTCCTCAAAATCAGCTCCCTCATTGGGTACACAGGTTGTTTCTGTTGCGTTTCCATACATCCGTTTGTCAAATGCCATCGTTCCGAGCATCATTTGTGGATGCTCCAGAAAATACTGATTAATGGGAACGCCGTCTTTTGTTTCTCGAATTTCCAGCCATTCCGGTTCTTCCGATGACAGTCGGTCACGCTTTTGCAAGAAAAGAATATCGGTGGTTACTTCCGTGCCGGCGTTTTTCAGAAATGCTGTATTAGGTAACCGCACAGCCCCAAGCAAGTTGGCTCGCTGTGCAATATATCGCCGTACATCGGACTTTTTCTTGTCAAGTGTTCCTTTGGATGTAAGAAAAACGATCAATCCACCCGGACGAACTTTATCAATGGATTTCGCAAAAAAGTAATCATGAATCAGGAATTTGTAACGATCGTATCGCTGATCAGCGAGTTGATAACTGCCGAATGGGACATTTCCAACAGCCAAATCAAAGAAATCGTCTGGAAAATCGGTATGCTCAAAACCGTTTACCGTTATACTGGCTTTTGGATAGAGATGCGTTGCTATCCTTCCTGTTACGCTGTCCAGTTCAACACCGTATAATTTACTCTTACCCATGCTCTCCGGCATCAACCCTAAAAAGTTGCCGACACCGCAGGACGGTTCAAGTATATTACCTGTCTTAAATCCCATACGTTCCAGTTCTGAGTAAATAGCCTTGATGACCGTAGGAGAGGTATAGTGTGCGTTCAGGACGGATGCACGGGCAGCGGTATATTCATCTTCGGTTAACAGTTCTTTCAGGATACTGTATTCTTTCTGCCAGGTTGTGTTATTCGGATCAAACGCCTGTGGAATACCGCCCCAGCCGACATACCGGGATAAAATTTCCTGTTCTTCAGGTGTTGCTGATCGGCCTTCCCCTTCAATTTGTTTCATCTTGCGGATTGCCTGAATATTGAAACCAAATTTTGTTTTCTGCCCGCCCTCACCAAGGTGATCGTCAGTAATACGGAAGTTCTCGGTGGCTGGTTGTATCGGCGTAAACAAAGAGGAGTTGCGCTCATCCTGCCGGATACCTCTTTCAAAGGCATCGCGATTAATAACCTCATGGCTCCACGAATAAGGACCGGTATCAATTCGTACATCTTTTTTGCCAACGAAGCCAACTGTGCCGGAAAGCTCTTGACCACCATAATTCAAAACCGCATGATCTCCAACCTGATAGGATGGTTCACCTTCCAGATTAACAGGCTCGCGCTGCGCTGACTCATGGAAAAAACCATCTTTCTCTTGTTGATACAGCGCACGAAGGATTGGAGAAATTTCTTTCCAGGAAGCTGTCCGCTTGCTATTGTATTTATCATGGATATCGACTTCAAAACCTATGGTGTTGGCTGATATATCTGCTGTATCTCCTGTGGTGAGATCTACGGTTTCGGAGATACCGGCGTAAGTATCGGAAAGGCGCTGAGCCACACGGGTATTGCCCTCGTTCTCGCGGAAATATCCTGCGATATTTTCCTTGTCCCGTTGTTCCAAAAGACCTGATGTCAGTGCTTCGCGAAGATCGGCGTCGGTGTGTTCCAAATTTGATGCTAAAAATTCCGTAATAGCACCGTTTCTTGTATCCTGGCACAGCAACCGTTCAAAGTTTTCCCGACTCTCTGCACGGAAGATAGGATAGGCAAGCGTTGGGTCTCTCAACTGGATGTCAGAATTACCAATATCGGTAATTTCAAAAGGCTTGTTATCCAGGTATACCGTGTCCCCAACCTTGTATGGCAGTGGGAAAGCGGTGCTGTCGGGAATTGCGCGTTGGAGAGCACTCCATTGCTCATCAGACAGTGTCACATCAATTTCATGTGTGGCATCTCCGCTCCCTATAGTAATGGTATCGCCCGTGCGTGTAATTGGCTGGCCGCTTAATGGCGGTGCAGTCTTGTCTCCATCAGAGAGGCGTTCAACGTCGGCGAATACCTGTCGAACAAATGGGTGATTCTCAAGTTCGGCCTTAGCTAGCTTTTCACGGATGGCGATGGGGTCGATATTGTCGAAATTGTTCTGTTCTTCATCCGTATAAAACCGGTCATTCTGAATCAGACGGGAGATTCTCTGATATACTTTTGCCCATGGCAAATCCAGCACGGTACCGCCGACCGTCACAGGGAATGACGGAAGATCATCTCCATATTCAGCGCGGAGAAATGCTACGGCTTCTTTTCCGGAATGTCCGGCTTCAAGGTATCGGACAACGGCGTGTTTACTCTCAATACTGCCGTTCCATTCCTGTAGGGCTACGTCAATATTGGAACGTTCAACTTTA
This sequence comes from Caproicibacter sp., assembly GCA_036260805.1. Lineage (GTDB taxonomy): Bacteria > Bacillota > Clostridia > Oscillospirales > Acutalibacteraceae > Thermocaproicibacter. The sequence continues at coordinate 5,855 of DATALZ010000003.1, read as the reverse complement.
GGCGAAGCATGAGTCTGGGCTGTGGCAGCTAAGTCTTTGCTGAATTTCTCCTCATAATAGATTTGTTCTTCCGGTGTCAAATATTTACCTGACAAAACCAGATCGTGGAGCTGCTTTGAAACGCTTTTCCATGATAGCCGAAAATCCGGATCAGCCGTATGAAAGCCGTGCGTAATTTCTATTCCTTTTGCATCGTGCTGGATTTCCCCGGCCGAGCCGTCCGAGAAGGTAAAGGAACTCCCCCCGGTGCCGTATTCATGCCTGATAAAATCTACGGTATCTTTTTCGCTGTGTTGATGCTGATACCAAGCGTAAACACGGAGTTTCCCATCCTTTACACCACTGCCTTGAAGCAAAACACGTGTAACATCAGCCTGAGAAATCAAAAAAGCGGAAGACTTTTCATCTTCCGTTGCTGAAATCGATTCAATTTGCTCCTGCTCAGTAGCGAACAGACTTAATTGCTGTGGCTCTGCCTGACCGTTCGCATCAGATGAAAAAGCGGCGGATTTCAAATCCGCCGCTTGTGTATTGGTATTTAACTGTAAATCAGATCGTTTCGAATGATTTCCTCTGCCTGCATCTGGATACTGTTCATTTCCTGCACCCAGCGCATCTGATCGGATGCTTTCAGCGCTTCGTTCACTCCGCGCTGCATCGCCAGAGTTTTGATCATCCGTTCCTCGCGATTCTGTGCTGTCCTGTCGATCTCCAGAAGGTGCGCCCATAACTTTCCTTCGAGCATCAGTGCTGTGTACATTCCACCGTGGTACTCCTTGAGATATTTCTGCCGCATTTTGCCGTATTTCCCCAGTTCTCCCTGTGGCTGCTCGTCCATTTTCAGATTCGGAATCAGATAATCCCCGTTCTTCGTATATGTCAGTTCCATGAGCAATCTCCTCCTTCTCAGAACTACGCTTTAAAGCGCTAAATTCATTATATTCCAGTTTTTGTTGATTTTCAAGCCTGAATTTTCTATCAAGACGTTTTACTTCATGTTCGATTCGACGTAGTATTTCACCAGAAATTTCAGAAGTTTCATTTCCAAGGCATGAGAGTGTAGCGGTCGTGTTGAAATTGGCAATCCCGCGCAGATCATCATTTGACACACCAAATTGAGAAACATCGAAACCGCAGCGAGCTAATAAAATAAATTGAACGCTGGCTGTCATTGTTTTCGATAATAGTATGCCGACGTTTTGCTCGTCCAGTTCTTCCATGAGACTATTTTCACGATATTTCATTAGGTCTGGCAGCAGGTTCCGATAGCGGTCCTGAACGGTGATTTCTGCGGCTTTTATGAGTCCGCTTGCTAAATCTTTTTCTGTGATCCCATACTCTTTCACAATATTATTAAGAACCGGTTGCTCAAATTCCGGACGTAAACTCCAAAGGTATGGTTGCTTTGAAGTCTCAACACCACTTGTGTCAGCCACATCGAAAACATATTTGAGGCGTAATCCCCTAGATGTTTCTGCAATCAGGGCAATCCCTGTCGAACCGCGTTTGACCCAACGATTCATTTTTGTGTTCCAGATATCATAGGTTGCACACGCGGTTGCATCCGGGCGCTGAGCATATATGAGAAGTTTATCCTTAAACGGGTATTTATATAGACGAGCTGCGGTTTTTAAAAAAGAAGCCCACTCATTTGGCCCTGAGGATACCGTATGGGCCGTTTGAGAGGCAAGCTGTAAAATGTACTGTAACTTTTCCGACATTCCGCTTATTCCTCCGATTATGTTTATTGATTTGCTCCTACAGAGCTACTCTTCTGCTCCGCGTAATAAACGCATTCCGCGACAATTTCAACGACGCTATGCTTGACTTTATTAGTATCTGTATATGTATTTGATTGCAATGCTCCTTTTATAGTAATAAGCTGTCCCTTTTTAAAGTTTTTGCAGACGTTTTCAGCAGTACCGCGCCAACAAATCACATCGAAAAAATCGGTGATTCGGTCTTTCCCTTCCTGTTTGTAATCCCTGTCAACAGCAATACGAAATTTCGTATAAGCTACAGATTTATCCTGTTTTGTATTATGTTTTAACTCCGGAGTTGAAACAAGACGTCCTGTTTCAGCAACAACATTTAACATATTTACTCCTTTCGGATTGGCTTGCCTGTGTTAGCTAATATTGTTTTTATGGGGTGGGTGTCATTCTTTGAGCCTTTACTAACAGCTCATTAAAAGCGGAACCAGTTCCGCTTTTAAAAAAGATTCAGGCAGCCGGTAAGAAGCCGACTGCCTTTTAAACGGAAAGCCCTCACGGTGAGGATTTAGGTGTATTGCTTAATTCCTTTGTAAACAGACCGTATTCGCCTTTAGGGTCGATGATAAGCACATTTTCTTTATGCTGATTTGTACTAAATAACGTAAGCGTTGAACTTAGCGACATCCCTTTACCTTGATTACCAGAATAAACATTATCAGACATGATATTATGCTCCTTTGGGATTCATTTTTTCTCGAAAGGCAGCCGGTATGAAGCCGACTGCCTTAAATGGGAAAATCCTCACGGTGAGGAAAAACTATTATTTTACTCTATTACATTCTGCTGTAGTACATCTGCTACCGAGATAGACATCGCCATAGTCACGTGTATGAAGAATAATCATCATGCTCATATTAAAGCCGTATCCCGAATGAGGCTGATCCCAAATATACACTTCATCAATATAATTATTACAATTATATGTATACGTGCCATTACCGCTTTCCCACATGAGATCAGGATGATTATAATCTTTGTCAACACTGAAATTCCAGGAATGATCTTCGTCACTCAATCTAACCTCTAGCGAGTTTAAATAAAGAGGTTCACTAAAAGTTGCTTTTGCAGATTCTCCGTAAGGGCCGTCGCTACCACCACGTTCATGATACTTATATAAACCTGTTTCATAAACCATATAGTCGTTATCCCATGTCCATGTTACAGGCTTTTTCTCAACGGTTATATTGCATTGAGTAGTATAACCACCATCATGAGTCTGGACAGTGATTACAGCTGAGCCTGCAGCTACCGCAGTAACTTTTCCAGTATTATCTACAGTAACAACACCAGTATTGCTAGAAGTCCAGGTTGTAGCCTTGTCTGTAGCATCAGATGGAAAAATTGATGCAATAAGAGACGAGCTGTTACCTTCAATTAAAGATAAAGAAGACTGATTCAGCGTAATGCCTGTAACCGGCACAGTAACGTTTACGGTACAGCTGGCTTTATAACCACCATCATGAGTCGTTGCGGTAATAATTGCAGTACCGCCGCCAAACGCAGTGATTTTACCGGAACCGTCCACCGTGGCAACACCAGAATTGCTTGTACTCCATTCAACCGCTTTATCCGTCGCGTCGGCCGGTGAAACGGTAGCCGAAAGAGTCTGTGTTTGCCCCTTAATTAAGGACAAAGAGATTTGATTTAGGGATATCCCCGTTACCGGAATTACAACGGTTACAGAGCAGGAAGCCTTATACCCACCGTCATGTGATGTTGCGGTTATGGTTGCCGTGCCAGTAGAAACAGCTTTCAGATTTCCTGTATCGTCCACCGATACAATATTGGTATCGCTGGAAGTCCATGCAACACCTGTGTCGGTCGCATCGGAAGGCTGCAAAGCAGCTTTCAGCGCAGCTCCGGTACCTTTTGCAAGCTTAAGTGATGTTTGATCAAGCGTTATACCGGTTACCGGAACAAGCACTGTCACAGCACAGTTTGCGGTGTGTTTGCCGACCGTCGCAGTAATGGTAGCTGAACCACCCTCAACCGCTTTGATGTTGCCGCTATTATCAACCGTAACAACACCGGAATTGCTGGAAGTCCAATGAACGGTTTTGTCTTCGGTTGTGTCTGCTGGAAGAATCGTCGCGGCCAGCGTATTTGTATCGCCTTTATTAAGCGTAAGGCTACTCTTATTTAGCTCAATGCTGGTGATGGAAATAACCACATGTACCGTACAGTTGGCGGTAAAATTGCCGTCATGCGTTTTTACTGTAATTGTAGTGATGCCGGGTGAAATGGCTGTAACTTTTCCGGAAGAATCAATTGAAGCAATTTTTTCATCAGAACTTGTCCAATTGACTGCCTTATCTGTAGCGTCACCCGGCGTGATTGCAGCTGTAAGAGTTTTCGAAGAACCCTTTTCAACGGAGATATCAGTTGAGTCAAGTGAAATTCCAGTCACAGGAACGATAACATTTACAGTACACTGCGCGGTATGTTTACCGGCCTGAGCCGTTATAATTGCAGTGCCGCCCTCTATGGCGGTAACCTTGCCGTCCTTATCGACCGTTGCAATCTTTTCATCAGAGGAAGTCCAGGTAATGGACTTATCTTCCGTTGTGTCAGGCGGATCAATTGTGGCAGTCAGCGAATGATCTTCGCCTTTTTTAATGGTGAACTGTGTTTCGCTCAATTTTAGCTCGGATATCGAAATGCCAACCGTAACCTTACAGCTTGCGGAGAAACTACCGGCTGTCGCAGTAATGGTTGCGGTCCCCGGTGCAATAGCTTTGATCTGGCCGGTAGAATCAACGGAAACAATGTTGCTGTTGGAAGAACCCCAATTTACTTTATCCGTTGTATCAATCGGTTCCAGAGCTGGAGTGAGGACGCGTGTATCGCCTTTTTCAAGGGCAATATCGGTAAGGTTAAGCGTTACCTTTGTGCAAGGGACGGAAACCGTCACATTGCAGACCGCAATTTTCCCATTCGTGGATTTCGCCGTTATTTTGGCAGAGCCGCCTTCAACGGCTGTAACCTTGCCGTCCTTATCGACCGTTGCAATCTTTTCGTCTGAGGTTGTCCAAGTAATGGTTTTGCTTTGCGTGGTGGAATCCGGCGAAACGGTAGCTTTTATTACTCCGGTTTCGCCTTTTTTTAACCCCATATCGCTTTTGTCCAGCTTAACAGCCGTGATTTCAACTACCGGCGCTGATGGCGTCGGAGTGTAAATTGGTGCCGGCGTTGGAGTTGGTTTTGGAGTGGGTTTCGGGGTCGGCTTTGGCTTAGGAGTAGGTGCGGGTTTCGGCGTCGGCTTCGGTTTAGGGGTTGGCGTCGGCGTAGATGGTTTCGTACTGCTAGGCTTTGCCGTACTTTGCGTTGGTGCTGCGGACGGTGCAGTGGATGTCCCGGCAATCGCGGATGGCTGTACAGACTGAACATTCGGACTACCTTCAACCTTCTGACCGTTCTGGATAGATGTTTCAGAATTCAAGCTAGTTTCTGAATCGTCTGAATCCGTTTTGAGAGAACCAGTTCGGCTTATTTTTCCGCTCGCAACAGGCTGAATTTCGGCCAATCGTCTGTCGGTATTGGATTGAACCGAATTGGTATTGGAACTTGAACTGGCAACAGTTGATTTTGCTTCAACTTTACTGCCAAGTCCAAACAAATTAAAGTTGCCTTTCAAAGCGCTGGCGTTAATCGTCAAAGCAGTAATGCCAAACAGTAAAAGCACTCCTAAAATTATGAAATGCTTCTTTATTTTTTTCATAGATTTTCCTCCAGAAAAAGCGGAACTGGTTCCGCTTTTAGAATTTCGGTGTATAACCGCTTTTAACGGTTATGTGTGTATGCATGGGGGGAATTCCGCTCCAATGGAGCAGTAGGGGAACTTCTACGTCTACATCCGCATTGCAAGTAAGTTGGGATGTATCCGTTCCATCAGGTGCGAAAGGAGCGTTTGTGATCTGCGCGGAAAGGCTGGACAAGCGGTAATCAACGGATGTTCCAGCGTATTTTACAACGGAGTCACCATCCTGCTGGGTTCCAGCGTCTTTGTTGATTTGAGCATACACATCGGCCTGTGAGAGATCTTCGCTCCAACTGCCCTCGCGATTTTTGTAACTTCCACTG
>DATALZ010000093.1:0-13863 GCA_036260805.1 Caproicibacter sp. | reverse complement strand
ACATTCGGGGCAACCGCCTCGATTTTTTCCAACAGTTTAATACCGTCTTTTGGAGCATAACTGACATCCAGCCCTGAATTTTCAAAAACTCGACCGTACTCGGTGTGAAACTCGGTACTGTCGTTTGCAATAAGCAGTTTGATGCGCTTTTCCATCTTTGTGTCCCCCTAATTGATTTATTATAGCGATATAATACCATATATTGGTAAAATTGGCAATAGTTTGGCGAAATATTTTTTTGATTTTAGGGGAAAATCAAGATGGATGAAGATTTTACGACGCCAGCTTACTTTCCTGAAGGCCTACGGTTTTCTCCTGAGTGAGCATATTTTCAGAAAAAATGCCGTATCCGCGGGTTGGATCGTTTACAAAAACATGGGTAACCGCACCAACAAGCTTTCCATTTTGAACAATCGGACTGCCGCTCATTCCCTGCACAATACCGCCTGTTTGGGTAAGCAATTGCTGGTCGGTAATATGCAGAACAAGATTCTTGCTTTGAACGTTATCTCTATAATCAATTCTCTCTATATCAATATCATAATATTTTGGGGTACTTCCGTCAATTGTCGTGTAGACTTTTGCGGGGCCGGTTTTAACATCCTGCTTCATGGCAACCTGCATTGCCGTACCCTGAGCCGGAGTATTCAAGGTACCATAAACCCCGGATTGTACATTAGCGCTTAAGCTGCCAATTGCCTTATCATCGGAGAAATACCCTCTAAGTTCACCGGGCGTGCCTTTTAAGCCCCTGGTGATACCGCTGATTGTAACAGGAACAATATCGCCGCTGAGCAAAGGCATTAACTGGCCGGTATCGGAATCACAAATGCCGTGGCCAAGCCCAGCAAAACATTTTTGAGACGGATCGTAAAACGTCAGCGTTCCAATTCCGGCGGTGCTGTCTCGGACCCAGAGGCCGACTTTATACAAGCCGTCCGTATCTGAGCGAACGGGCTGAACCGAAACCGACATTTTTTGCTGATCTCTGCGGACTGTCATTTTCATTTGACGGCCGCTGCACCCTTCCACCGCATTTTCTACATCGGTGTTGGTATTCACGTTTTTTCCATTGACTGTAGTAATGATATCGCCAACCTTAAGCCCTGCTTCGGAAGCGGGGTTAACAGTTCCGGTATTTGTTTTAATATCGGCAAGACCCACCACAACAACTCCGTTGGTAAACATTTTAATGCCGAATGGAGTGCCGCAGATGACAACGCAGGAGTTATCCACAACATTTACATTTACGTTTTTCAGGGGAATGGAATGATAGAGCATTAATTTTGCGCTGTAGCTTTTCGGATAGCCGCTTCCCGCACTGACAGAAACCTCAGCCGAATTGTCTTTTACTACGGTAAACGCGCCCGAAAACCAGTTCAGGCTGCCGCCTTCCGTAATTGTATAGGAATTGGGAGTAAAATAATCCGCCGTGCCAAGGACAGCTGCAAACAGCAATCCTAAAATTGCGGCGGATACTGTAAAAACTTTAATGGCCTTTTTCAAAAATTTCACCTCCCTTGCACCGCAGTATTAATCTGCCACAAGGGAAGCTTTTTATGTTGTCAATTCTGTTTTTTTCTGGAAAATAATAGTAATAAACGCTCTTTTTCGGAATTTGCGGCCAACAGTACCGAATATTGCATAAGGTGGTAATGATGCTGAGACACTATACTTTGGGTCGTATTCACAAATATGAAATTTAAGCTTATTTTTTGTGATTATCCCCGCCTAAATCTTCTAAGGTCATTCGATCCAGTTCGTTTTGTTTTAACTTTTTAAGATGTTTCGTTAATAATCCCACCGACAAAACGATCAATGCCAGAACGATTCCGTACCACGGGATGAAAAAGGCAATACTCAGCGAAACAATCGGCAGAATGAACATACCGGCTTCATGACCGTGTTTTGCTAAAAAATATTCTGCAAAGCAAAGACCAGCTGGCAGAAGTAATAAGAATACTGTATAACTCAATATATTTGCCATTGATTACTCCTCCTTTCTCTGTTTTTTGTATTCGAAGATAAGCAGTTTTGCGGATTCGAGACTGATTTTCTCTTCAATCGCCATTTTTTGAATCAGGGAAACATACGGGTCTTTTTCCGCTTGCTCGCTCAGTTCAATTTTCTGAATCAGACGATCAAGCCGCAGACGAACCGTCGGATAGCTGACCCCATACAGCTTTGCTATTTCTTTGAGGGAGCCGGATGAAAGCAGAAATTTTTTTATAAAAGCCGCATCTTCTTCATCAAGGTTTCTCATCCAGTCCGGTAGAGTTTCCATTGTTGATATCCTTTCACACATTTTTATTTTCTCAAGTCTTGCGCCTGCATACTTTCCAATTCTTTTTTCAGCTTTTTCTTTCGATTTTCTCTTGCCTCAGCCCAACTTGACAGAATTGCCAGGAACAGAATCATAAAGGGAAACAAGGCTTCCGTACTTAATCTGGGAGTGCGAATCAGAAAGCACCAAATGGAGAACAACAAAAAAGCGATTGGAAGGATGCCGCCGAATACCCAGTTTTTTAGACTGGCCAAAAAATGCTCAGCTGCAAATATGGTTACTGTAACAGCAACTGTAATAAGAACGGATTCAACATATGGCATACAACGACCACCTTTTATCTGATAAATATTAATTACTATTCTATTGATTTATTTTTTAATAATATTGATTATAACATTAATTTTATTAAAGTCAAGGGTAAAAAAATGAGGAGAAACGAATTTCTCCTCTTGTTTCGGATCTATTCCAGCTCCCGTTTTCTTTTGACTTTTTTATAGATTACAATGCCGATATACACCAGCAAGAATCCTGCAAGGACGGCAATGAGTGTGGCTGTCTGCCCGGCGCCGCCCATCTTCACCTGCGCCCATAAGGAATCTTCGAGCAGGCTGGTATCTTCCGGCAGATTGATATAGGTTTCGGACTTCTTAAGAATGCTCATCGGCGGGTAAACTATCGGGTTTTCCTGCGTTTCCTTCGGCAGAAGCTTTTTCGCTTCCGCTTCCGGAGTGGAATAGCCTACCGCTTCCATATTGGCGGCGGCGACGTCCGGCTCGCAGAGAAAATTGATGTATTCTTCCGCTTCCTTTTTATGTTTCGTGCTTGTGGGGATACACATTGCATCCACAAAGAAGTTGGTGCCTTCCTTTGTCGGGATGGCAAACCCAATATTCGGGTTATCCTTAACGAGCGTTGCCGCGTCGCCCGCGTAATACGGGGCAAGCCAGGCTTCGCCGCTGGACATCTTGTCGAAAATCTGATCCATAACATACGCCTGAACCAGCGGTTTCTGCTTCTCCAGCAGATTGGCGGCTGCGTTCCACTCATCCGTATTGGTTGAATTATAGGAATAGCCTAGAATTTTCTGCGCAATTCCAAAAGAATCGCGCGGGTTGTCGAACATCAGAATTTTTCCCGCGTATTTTTTATTCCAGAGGATTTTCCAGCTGTCGACTTTCTCCTTTACATATTTTTTGTTGTAAAAGATTCCGACTACGCCCCAGGTATAGGGCACCGTATATTCGTCCTTTGGATCGTAAACCTCGCCGCGGTATGTTTTGTCTACATATTTATAATTCGGGATATTCCTGAAATCGAGTTTCTGAAGCATCTTCTCCTGAATCATCTTGGAAATCATGTAATCCGATGGGAAAATCACGTCGTAGCTTGCTCCACCGCCGGCAAGCTTGGAATACAGCGATTCGTTGTCCTCAAAAGTGGTGTAATTCACTTTAATGCCGGTACGTTTGGTAAATTCGGCGTTAACGTTCATGGAACCGTCTTCGCCCGTTGAAATATACTCGCCCCAGTTGTAAATGTTAAGGGTAATACCGGCCTGGGTTTTGGCGGAAGCGGATGCAGTATCTGCCGCGGAAACCGGGACGCTCACCGTCAGGAGAAGAGCAGCCATGAAAGCCGCAAACCATTTTTTCAACCGCTCATACCTCCTTTTTCACAGTCTCGCGCTTCTGGTCTTTTGCCGTACGTACATTAATGACAACCAGCAAAAGGATAATAATTGCAAAAAGGAGCGTAGAGAGCGCGTTGATTTCAGGGCTGACCCGCTTGCGCGTCATCGAATAAATATAAATCGGCAGAGTCTGTGTGGTGCCGCTGGTGAAATAACTGACGACAAAATCATCAATGGAAAGCGTGAATGCCATAATCAGGCCGGTCACTACGCCGGGCATGATTTCCGGCAATACGACACGGAAGAACGATGTAACGGGCGGGCAGCCAAGATCCTGCGCCGCTTCATACAGGTTTGGATTCATCTGCCGCAGCTTGGGCATAACGGAGAGGATCACATACGGCAGGCAGAACGTAATATGAGCCAGAATCAAGGAAAGCATGCCGAGCGAAAGACCGCCCATCAGCTTTGCCGCCGCTACAAACAGAAGCATAAGAGAAACGCCGGTTACAATGTCCGGATTCACCATTGGGAAATTCGTGACATTCATCACGACGCGCCTGACCCATTTATTCATGCCGCTGATGCCGATTGCAGCCGCTGTTCCAAGCACAGTGGATACGACCGCGGCGATTACCGCGATTACAAGCGTGTTCCGCAAAGCTGCCAGAAGCATCTGATCCTGAAACAGGCGGGTGTACCATTTCAGGGAAAAGCCGGACCAGACCGAGCGGCTCATGGTGGTGGAATCGTTAAAGGAAAAAATAATCAGTACGACAATCGGAGCGTAAAGAAACAGGAAAATCAGGAATGTGTAAACTCTGGAGACAGTCTTCATACCATGACTCCCCCTTCCGTCGCGCCGTTCTCGTCAAACTGGTTCATGATGCCCATACAGATAAGAATGAGCACCATCAGCACAAGCGAAATGGCGGAACCGAGGTTTGGGTTATAGGCGCTTCCCAGGAACTGCATGTCGATCAGGTCGCCAATCAGCAGATTGCTGCCGCCGCCCAGCATCTTCGAAATGATAAAAGTGCTGACCGCCGGGACGAATACCATCGTTACACCGGAAATCATGCCCGGCATGCTCATAGGCAGCGTGACGCGAAGGAAAACCTTTTTGTTGCTGGCGCCGAGATCCTGTGCCGCTTCAATCACACTAGGGTCAATTTTCGTCAGGACGGAATAAAGCGGCAGAATCATATACGGAATATAGTTATAAACCATACCCAGCACGACCGCGCCCTGCGTGTTGATCATATGCGCCGAGGGCAGTCCGCAGAAATTCAGAATGCGATTGATGATTCCGCTGTCTTCCAACAGGGTCATCCATGCATAGGTACGCAACAGGAAGTTCATCCACATGGGGAGCATAACAAGCATAATAAGGACATTCTGCCTGCGTGCATGCGTTTTGGCAATGATGTATGCCAGCGGATAACCCATAATCAGGCTGATAACCGTCGCAATCGCTCCAAGCCAGATAGAACGCAGAAACACGTTGGAATACTGCCCTACTCCTTCGAGATTTCTAAGGGTAAAATTGCCGCTCCGGTCGGTAAATGCGAAAATAAAGACCAGCGCGGTTGGTACGATAATAAAGATAGCCATCCAGACGAGGTACGGAAAAGACGCAGATTTTGCTCTCATCGTGCTATTCCGCCTCCCCGCTTTCGGACTGGGGCCGGCTGTCCTCGTCCATTTCATCGCTGAAGGTGCTGTAGTCGCCGAACGTACCGGAATACTCCGATTTATGCATAACATGGATCTCATCCGGCTGAATAGAGATGCCGATTTTTGCCCCGGCCTGCTCAATGTCGGTCGTCTGAATCATCCATTTGAAGCCCTGCACATCGACAATAATTTCATAAAATACGCCCTTGAAGTTTACGGTTTGCACCACGCCGGTCAGGTGTTCTTCATCCGGCGGAACAATATCGACGTCTTCCGGCCGAATGACCACGTCAACCGGTTCATTCTGGCGGAAGCCCTGATCGACACACCGGAATTTCCTGCCCGCGAACTCCACGAGGAAATCCTCGCGCATTACCCCGTCCAGAATATTGCTCTCGCCGATGAAATCCGCCACGAAGGCGTTTTTCGGCTCGTTGTAAATATCCAGCGGCGTTCCGATCTGCTGAATGGCACCCTTGTCCATGACGACGACTTCGTCGGACATGGAAAGCGCTTCTTCCTGATCATGCGTGACGAACAGAAATGTGATTCCGGTCTGCTGCTGTATTTTTTTCAGCTCCGCCTGCATATCTTTGCGCAGCTTCAGGTCCAGAGCACCGAGCGGTTCGTCCAGTAAAAGAACTTTCGGTTCATTGGCAAGCGCGCGCGCAATCGCCACGCGCTGCTGCTGCCCTCCGGAAAGCTGGTTCACGCTCCGGTGCTCAAACCCCTTGAGGTTTACCATAGTCAACATTTCGTTGACCTTCGCCTTAATCTCCCGCTCGCTTTTGCCGTGAACGCGCATGCCGAATGCCACGTTATCGTAAACGTTGAGGTGCGGAAAAAGCGCATACTTCTGGAAAATGGTGTTCACTTCGCGCTTATGAGGCGGCAAATTTGTAATCTTTTTGCCGCTGAAAAAAACATCGCCGGAGTCGGGCCTGACGAAGCCGCCGATAATACGGAGCGTTGTTGTCTTGCCGCAGCCCGAAGGCCCGAGCAGCGTAACAAACTCTCCATCGCCGATGCTGAGGTTAAAATCTTTCAGCACGGCTTCCCCGTCAAACGACACAGCGATGTTCTGTAATGATATGATGGATACTTTCTCCAATCAGTGCATCCCCTTTGCGGTGAAAATTAGCAGCTGCGCTAACCGTTTCGGCTGAACGCATTTCCGGCGGCATACCGTAAAAAGCTGCCCTCCGCAAAGGATTTTTCGCAGTCTAAAAGACTGCGGCAGCCGAGCCGCCGAAACAGAGAAACACACGTTAAGCAATGTTTCCTCAGATGCAAACGCAACACATCACATAATAGATGTAAAACTACTATTTGTCAATTATTTTAGAAATTTTTCTGCAAAAAATCAATTTTTTCTCGTTTACCGTCATAAATTGGCAGAATTTCTCCGTTTTACGTTGGTATGCTTTGTTTTTCGTGCTGAAGATCTTACGATTTATTGAATTTTCCTCCGTTATTTGTTACTTCTAAAAACAGGAATCCGAAACAAACTAAACTGGGTTTTAATTTAAAAACCCACGGCAAAGGAAAGGTGTGACCCAAATGCTTGATACGTTTTTGGGAAATTTACCGGAATTTCTGTTTCCCCCCACTTTTTCAAATGACCAGGACGACTTTCTTGCCCTTCCGGACGATACACAGCAGCTTCTGCTGAAAAAGGGTGCGGATTCCGACGAATCTCTGCACAGGCAGCTGGAAGAATTCCGAATGAAAGAATAGCGTCAGAAAATTCCCGCCCCTGCTATTTGCAGACGCGGGAATTGCTATATTAATGTCAAATATTTTTTTTCAGCATAGGCTAAAGCAGGGAAACTGTTTTTACTGCATGAACGGAGGCGGAGTCTATGCTGCTCAGTCTGTGCATGATTGTGAAAGATGAGGAAGAAAATCTTGAAAAGTGTTTAAAGAGTGTGAAAAATCTTGCCGACGAGACCATTATTATTGATACCGGCTCGACCGACAGGACTGTAGAAATTGCAGAGGGCTTCGGCGCCAAAGTCTTGCATTTTGCCTGGAACGACAACTTTGCAGAGGCGCGGAACTATTCTCTCAGCTTTGCGCAAGGAGACTGGATTCTTGTGATGGATGCGGACGATGAACTGGAGCCGGGCGGGATAGAAAAAATCATTGGTCTTTTGCAAAAAGCAGGCAAAGAAGAACTGTTTTGCTGCAAAACACTGTGCTACCTGGGGGATCAGCCGGACACCGGAAGTATTTTAATTAACATGAATATCCGGCTCATCCGCAACAACAAAGGTTACCGGTTCAGCGGGCGGATTCATGAACAGATAGCATCCTGTGACGGCGGCTGCCCCTGCGTTCACGCTGCGGATATCTGCTTCTACCACTACGGTTACCTGAAAGACCAGATTGAACGCAAAGACAAACACCGGAGAAATATCGGCCTGATTCTGAAAGAACTAAATGAAAACCCGGAAAACGCCTATATGCTTTTCTGCATGGGAAATGAATACCTTGCGACGATGAAAGCAACAAAAGCTCTGACCTATTACCGCAAGAGTCTGCTGCTGACCAGTATTCAGGCCGGGTACCGCTCGGCTCTTCTGGTACGCATGATTCTATGCTGCGACCAGCTCCGCCTCTCTCGTGAAATGAATCATTTAATTGAAGAAGGGATTCACTCCTACCCAAATCTCACCGACTTTTTATTTTTTAAAGCATGCGCTCTGCAACGAGGGAAAAAGCTGGAATCTGCCATCCGCTGTTACAAAAAATGCATCCGTATGGGCGACCCGCCTCTTGGCAGCAACAGCACCATGGGAATTTCTACTTATCAGGCACAGTATTCCATCAGCATTATTTACTCGCAGATGGGCGAGTATGAAAAAGCGCTGCGCTATTGCAGAGCCGCGGTAAAATCTTCGCCGCGCTTTCGGGACGCGGTGAATAAACTGCTTGAACTGCTTCTTGCAAAAGAATATCCATCGGAAACGCTTAAAAATAAAATGACGCGGCTGGTTCCGAAAGATTTTGAATCGTACCTGATGCTTTCCGATATTTTCTATAACCATCAACTGTATGACGAAGCACTCTGCCTTTGCAGACGGGCGAAACGGCTTCGCCCCGGCAGCACAATTGCCATTTATGACGAGGGCGTGTGCAAGTTTTATCTGCAGCAGTATGAAGGCGCGTCACGCTGTTTTTCCAGAATAAAGGACGGCTCTCTTGCCGCAAAAGCGGCCTGGTACCAGATTCTTTGTTTTATATTGGGAAAAGGAAGCCTGCCGCGCACCTCAAGATGCAAAAAGCTGTTGGAAACGCCTTACTATGAAACTGCAACGGAATGTTTTCGCTTAATCTATGAGGAAGCAGGCAAACCGTTTACGGAAAAAAATCCGCAGAAATACCAACAGCCCGTTTACAACCTGTTGGAAACTCTGCTTGGCTGCGGTGAAACTCAGGCTTTTCAAAAATCATTGCCACTATTAAGCCGCATCGGCGACCCGGCTTCACACCTTCAGCTGGGTAAACTCTACTATAAATACGGGTACGAAAAATCCGCATATTATGAATTGATCCGCAGTATCCGCAAGACGGGACAGATTGACGCGGAAGGCTTATCCATTCTGAAAAAGACGTATTCCGCAGATTACAAGTATGACTGATTTCCGAAAGTTTGGTGCGTTCTTAATTTATTCACACAATCTTCTTAATCTTTTCAAAAGTTGAACATTTTCGGTTCATATTCCTGCTTTAAACTATCCTCAGACAAAGGAAATACAAAGTTCTTTTCAATTGATTATAACTTTTTCATATACTTTCTCCTCCCTTATCATTTTGATAATTCTCCCCCAAAAAAGCCGCCCGGTTGGGCGGCTTTTTTTATCCATTTGGCGAAAAGGCGACTGCCGGGCTATAAGCCGGGCAGTCGCCTTTCAGTTGAAACTTATATGAAATCAGCCGCCGAGATAAGCTTTCTTAACGGATTCATCCGTTAGCAGTTCGGAAGCCTTGCCTTCCAGCGTGATGCTCCCGGTCTCGATTACATAGGCGCGGTTTGCAATGGAAAGCGCCATGTTTGCGTTCTGCTCAACGAGCAGGATGGTCGTTCCCGATTTGTTGATGTCCTGAATAATGGAGAAAATCTCTTCCACGATAATCGGCGCAAGACCCATGGACGGCTCATCCATCAGCAGGATTTTCGGCCGGGACATCAGCGCCCTGCCCATGGCAAGCATCTGCTGCTCGCCGCCGCTGAGCGTACCGGCACGCTGCTTCACGCGTTCTTTCAGGCGGGGAAATTTCTCAAAAACCGTTTCACAGTCTTTTGCAAAGTTGGTCTTGTCTTTGCGGCAGTATGCGCCGAGCTGCAGATTCTCCAGCACAGACATATTCGCAAAAATACGGCGGCCTTCCGGAACGTGCGAGATTCCCATGTAAGGAATTTTGTGTGCCTGAACCTTATCCAGCTCTTTGCCCTCGAACTCGATGGTTCCGCTGGCCAGGGGAACAAGGCCGGAAATGGCGCGCAGAGTGGATGTCTTCCCCGCACCGTTCGCACCGATGAGCGTAACGATTTCGCCTTCGTTTACTTCTATGTTAATGTCTTTCAGGGCGTGGATACCGCCGTAAAAAACATTCAGATTCGATATCTTAAGCATGGGCCGCCTCCTCACCGAGATAAGCCTCAATTACTTTCGGGTTGGTTCTGATTTCTTCCGGCGTGCCCTGCGCAATAATTTTGCCGTAGTCCAGTACGACGATTTTCTCACAGACGCCCATAACCAGCCGCATATCGTGCTCAATTAAAAGAATTGCAATGTTGAATTCCTTGCGGATCCAGCGGATAAGTTCCGTCAGTTCCTGCGTTTCCTGCGGGTTCATACCTGCAGCCGGTTCGTCGAGAAGCAGGAGCTTCGGCTGCGTGGCAAGCGCACGGGCAATTTCAAGCCGGCGCTGTTCACCGTAAGGCAGGTTTGCAGCCAGTTCATCCTTCTTGCTATCCAAATGGAACACTTTCAGAAGTTCCATCGACTTTTTCTCGATTTCGTCTTCCTCTTTGAAATAGGAAGGAAGCCTCAGGATTGCGGATGCAAGGTTGTATTTGGCCTGATAAATATAGGAGATTTTAACGTTTTCCAGTACCGTCAGATTCTTCATCAGACGGATGTTCTGGAATGTGCGGGCTATCTTTTTCTTCGTGATATTGAACGGCTTTAAGCCCGCAATCGCTTCGCCATTAAACAGCATCGTACCGCTTGTGGGGGTGTAAACTCCGGTGAGCATATTGAAAACTGTGGTTTTTCCGGCACCGTTCGGGCCGATCAGGCCATAAATATCATTGTCTTCCATCTGCATGGAAAAGTCAGCAACAGCAGTCAGGCCGCCGAAACGAATGGAAATATTCTGAACATCAAGCAGCGGCATGGCTGTCACCTTCCTTTGCAGCAGATTTATGACGGAACATATCCAGGAGACGTGAAAGACGGATGTTTTTCACACGAAGGATCATGATTACAATCAGGAGCAGCGGGTAGATGACCATTCGGAGGTCGCCGAGGAAACGAAGGACTTCCGGCAGAAGAGTCAGGATGCTGGTGGATGTGATGCATCCGGCGAAGCTTCCGGTGCCGCCAAGCACAACGTAAATAACCAGATCGATGGATTTAAAATAGTTGAACGTGGTTGGCTCAATGAACATCATCAGGAAGGCATACAGCCCACCGGCGAGACCTGCGAAGAACGCACCCAGTGTAAAGGCCATAACCTTGTAGCGCGTTGTGTTGACACCCATTGCCTCGGCGGCAATTTCGTCTTCACGAACGGAGATCATCGCGCGTCCCTGTTTGGAATTGACCACATGGTGCAGTACAAAGATCGTCAGGATCATTGAGAAAAACACCCAGGCGAATGTGGTCATTCCGGGTATTCCCGGCAGGCCCTGCGCGCCGCCAAGCTGCGGAATGTTTTGAATCAGGACGACGATGATCTGGCAGAAACCCATGGTGGTAACGGCAAGGTAATCGCCTTTCAGACGCAGGGTTGGCAGGCCAATCAGAAGGCCAAACAAGCCTGCAACCATGCTGCCGAAAATCAAAGAAAGAACGAACGGCAGGCCTGTTTTCAGGTAAATGGCCGCGGCCGCATATGCGCCGATTGCCATAAATGCCGAATGCCCCAGAGTAAGCTGGCCGGTAAAATTGATAATCAGGTTTGTACTGAGAGCAAGGATAATATTGATGCAGATGGTCATAAGAATACGCTTATAATACGCATTGATGACACCTGTTGAAATGAGCAGTGTAAATACGGCAAATACCGCAACCGACACCACCAGAAAAATTCCCAGTTTTTTAAAATATGCAGTCATTTCCGTCACCTACACTTTCTCGCTGACTTTTTTGCCAAGCAGGCCGCTCGGCTTAATGATCAGGATGATAATCAGAACAATGAACCCGATGGCTCCGGAAAGCTGCGAGTACCATGCAGTAACAAAGGTCTCGATCACTCCGAGGATAATGCCGCCCACGAAAGCGCCGGGAATCAGTCCGATGCCGCCGAAAACAGCCGCGGTAAACGCCTTGATGCCGGGCTGAATGCCCATGTACGGGTCAATGCTGGAATACAGGATTGCGACAAGGACACCCGCTGCGCCAGCCAGTGCGGAACCAATTGCAAAAGTAGCCGAGATAGTGGTATCAACGTTAATGCCCATGAGTGCGGCTGCGTCTTTATCGGTTGAAGTAGCACGCATTGCCTTGCCGATTTTGGTACGGTAAATAACAACCTGCAAAAGCACCATCAAAATTAATGACGTACTAAGAATAATCAAATGCAGCGTATCGGTATGTACCGGGCCAAGCGTAATATTGGACTGCTGGAGGATATTGTGCGGATATGTACGCGGATTGCCGCCGAACAGCCAGTTGAAGCCGTTCTCCAAAAGGAGCGATACGCCAATTGCCGTTATCAGAAGCGAAATATTCGTCGCTCTTCTAAGAGGTTTATAGGCGATTCTTTCAATCAGAACGCCTACAGCTCCGGAACCCAGCATGGCAATCAGCAGCGTTGGGATAAACGGTAAATGCAGATCCGTTGCTACAAAATAGCCGATATAGGCTCCCACCATATAAATATCTGCGTGTGCAAAGTTGATCAGTCCGATGATTCCATACACCATCGTATAGCCCAAGGCTATGAGCGCGTAGACGCTTCCCAGTGAAAGGCCGTTGATCAATTGCTGCAAAAATTCAACTAATGTCAACTTCTATTCCTCCTGTTGCAATAAGTTGGCCTGCCACCGGAAAGCGTTTCCTTTTAATAGGGAGAACGCTTTCCGCCACTGGCCTCTGCCCTGAGAATTAAGTGTCGGGCTGAATCTTCTTGAAGAACTTCTCTTTGCCGCCGTCTGTCTTGATGATAACGGCTGCCTTAACGGCATCACGTTTTTCATTGAATTTAATGTGGCCGGATACGACCGTGCCATCGTAGTTTTTCAGAGCATCCTTGATTGCATTGGCATCTGTGCTGCCGGCCTTCTTAATGCACTCGAGCAATACCTTGCCTGCATCATAGTTCAGAGCCGCCATAGCATCCGGTACTTCGTTGTTGTATTTTGCTTTGAACTCCTTAATGAATTCAACAACTTCTTTGGATGTATCGTCTGCAGCGTAGTGGTTCGAGAAATATGCGGCGTTAACGGAATCGCCGCCGATGGAGAACAATTCAGAAGAATCCCAGCCGTCACCGCCGAGGAATGTGGATTTAATGCCTGCGCTGCGGGCTTCCTTGGCGATAACCGCAACTGTGGAATAATAATCCGGCAGGAACATAACATCCGGGTTCTTCGGAGCAATCTTTGTCAGCTGAGCATTGAAGTCCTTGTCGCCGGTGTTGTATGTTTCAGAAGCAACAATCGTGCCGCCCTTAGCGGTAAAGGCTGCTTTAAACGCATCCGCAAGGCCTTTGGAGTAATCGTCGCCATTGTTGAACAGGATGGCGGCTGTCTTTGCCTTTAAATCATCGCTGGAGAATTTCGCCATAACCTTGCCCTGGAACGGGTCAATGAAGCAGGTACGGAAAATGAAATCGCCCGCTTCGGTAATCTTGGTGTTTGTGCCGGTACCGGTTACCATCGGGATACTGTACTGCTGGCAGATCGGTGCCAGGGAGTTTGCGCAGGTACTGGTCAGCGGGCCTACAATTGCAACGACCTTATCACTGTTGATGAGTTTCTGACCGACGGTAACTGCAGAAGCTGCCTTGCCTTCGTCATCCTGAATCAGGAATT
>DATALZ010000085.1:0-71115 GCA_036260805.1 Caproicibacter sp. | reverse complement strand
CCAATCTGATATTGGCCGTTGACCGGCATCTGATAATTCAGCGTATCCAAAACAATGGCGTTCCCCACGCCCGCTACGGCGTAATCGCCGAGATGATCGGTGGAGAAGACAAGATACCCGTTTGCTACTGTCGCGTTCATGTCGGTGAATTTTTGCGTGTCCGGTTCACAGCGGAAAACATGCGGCGTACCGCGAACATCAGCCGGAAGCGGAATTTTCATCCGAACAGTACCGGTAAAGGAAACCGGATTTCCATTCTGGTCGAGCAGAGAGATATTACATAGTTCCGGAATATTGATGACGCCTGTACTTGGACCCGCAAGCAGAGAGGTACTGAAATCTGCCGCCTGTCTGTCGCCCTGCGCTGGTTTTGTGACGGAGAGCGAAATTGAAGTAACGTACGACGGGAACGCCGCGCCGGAAAGGTCGGCCTGTACTCCGGCAGCAACATCGGTCAAACTGGACGGCAGGGTTGGAGAGAAAGAATCTGCCGACGGAGATTCCGCCGTAACGGTCACCGGAATCATAATATTGGAAGTATTGTTGTAATCTGCCGAGTCATCCGGTGCAAAAAACGCCGGATAGCCTTTGAAGCCCGTCACAACGGTATTCGGATCAACCCATTGGAATTTGCCGAGAACTTCTGCGCCGTTTACAACGGCTTTCCCTCCAGAAAACTTGGAGGCGGAAAGAGGGGAACCCGCTGTAACCGTCGAAGCCGTCGGGTTCTCGGAAACAACCGGGGTCGTTTTTCCCGGTGTATAATCGAAGGGTATGGATTCCGTCTGCGCATAGCGGTCATTTGCTGCCGGAATATAAACAGCTTTCAGCCAAACCTCATTTCCGCTTGTCGGCGTCCAGTTTATCTGCGCCGCGCCGTTCGTCACCGTGGAAGATCCAAGCAGTTTGCCGCTCACGGTGAATTGAACGGTTCCCGGAAGTGTCACCGTGTCGTTGAAATAATGTCTTTTTACGCTTGCGCTCAGCGCACCCGATTCGCCGACTTTTACGGCAAAGGGTGTCTGCATGGTAATATCCAACCATAATTTTCCGTTTTTGTCGTAGCAGCCGCTGATATCTTTGCCGCTTGCGTTTTTCGCGCCCGCGCCCTGAATCACGCAGTTCATGAACTGCGGACGGTTGTTGTTCGCGTTTGCCGCGTTCGTTCCCGCTGAAAGCAATTTCAACACGGGCAGCGGTTCCGCCGTATTGCTGTCGCCCACGGTCAGAGTGCCGCCGTCGGTGCTGCCGGTGGCGGATCCGATGTCATAGCCGCCGTTCTGCCCCTTAGCGGTAACTTCCGTATTAGAACCGCAAATGGTTACGTCGCCCCCCGCGCCACGCGAGCCGCCGCCGATGCCCGCGCCGTAGATGCCACCGTTTGCTATGATCGTGCCGCCGGTGATTTTAATCGTGCTGCCGAAGCCGCCATTGCCGCCAATGCCCGCGCCGCCATTGCCGCCGGTCGCATTGACGATGCCGCCGGTGATCGTAATATTGCCACCCGCACCGCCTGCGCCGCCGCCGATGCCCGCGCTGCAGACCCCGCCGTTTGCCGTGACGGTGCCGCCGGAAATTTCGACGGTTCCACAACCATAAGAGTTATTTCCACCGATACCCGCGCTGTTGACCCCGCCGGTTGCCGTTAGGGAGCCGCTTCCCGAAATATGCACCGTGTTGCCAGCATTTACCGCAAGGCCAGCGCGATGACTGGCGCTTCCGCTTGTGTCAAGTGAATTGCTGCCAACGAGCGTAATGTTCGCTTCCGCGAAGGCTTGAGGGCTTCCCACTTCGAACGCGGCATCGTGGGCAGGCTTCGCGTGAACGTTTTGTAAAGTAATGTTCTGTGTGCCGCTCTGCACGGTGATGGAATGCTGGACATCGCTATTCCCTTTCTGTGTAATCCGATAGCCGCTATCCTGCGGGCCGCGAGTTACGGGCTGTCCGTTCTGCGTGACATTTGCGCCATCAAACACAATGTCGCCGCTGTCGAGGTACAGCACGGTCGGGGAATTGTTCTGCGCCGCGTATGTGCAGACAGTGTCCAACCCGAATATGCCGCACACCAGTGCAAAACTTAACAATAAGGATAACGCTCTTTTATGAAGACTCATAAATTATTCCTCCGGATAATATTTTCAATTGCTTATTCCGCCTGCTGAAATCAGGCAGCAAATATACCCTACCTTCAAAAAGGCAAACAGTTTCACCCGTCCCGGATGGTAAACAGGATGTTGTCTACCGTAAGCCTCGCCGGGCACGCCGTATGCTCTTCTTCCCAGAAAACGGCTTTGTCTTCAAAATGCACTTTTTTGAATTTTTGTATATCCTGCAGCCCACAAAAGGGAAGAGACCTAATCTGGTTCCGCATATTTAGCAAAATCTTATTTCCGCTGTCAAACGAAATCAAAATCGTAAAATCGTCATTTGGAGTTACCCCAATGATTTTGCTCACTGCCAGACACCTCCGTAAAAAAATAAACCCTGTATAAAATTATACAGGGTTAAATATTTTTTCGGTATCCACCGAATGGGGGATTTTTATAAAATAAATTTGTTAAACACAGTGGAATACTGGAGCGTACGATTCCTATGAAAACTGCAAAAATACTGAACCGGAAACGAGTCTGCCCATATTGCGCGCGGCCCAAATAGGCAAAAATTCAGGATCTGATTCTGCACAGAAAGGCCCGTCCTTTTTATTGGGCGGGTCTTGTTCTAAGCATGGATTTACATTTCGTGTTCTACCAAACTTGACAGAGGGACATTGATTCTGTTGCCCGGTTCGCTGAGATAATGTATGGTGCACGTTTGTTTTGCCTCATTGACGTCTTCCATATAAATTTTGGCACCGTTATAGGTAACATCCATCATTACCGGGGAAGAAATGATCTCTTCTGCACGCTTACGATCCATAGAGAATACCTCCTAATAGAAATATGGATAGTATGCAGTTTTATCTCCAATTTATTCGGAATTTCCGGGAGTAAACAAATTCTGTTTCTTTTAAATCTGCGCCAGATCAGGCATTATTTAATCAATCCTAACTGACTCATATTACCTTATATGCATTCCATACTATCAGATTGACAAGCTGCACTGTATCAACATACTATAGAACAGGTCCTAAGAAAGGAGGTGGCAACCGAATGTCATGTCCTTTTAGAGACGACGACAGAGATGATAGAGACAGAGACCGGGACAGAGACCGGGACGAATGTTCATTTGAAGATATTCTTGAAAGTCTTGACGGCCTTAACAGGCGGCAGTTATGCATTTTACAGGAACGTATTGAGCGGCTTCTTAGATGCCGATAATATGGTAGCCCCCTAAAATGCAGCAAAGCAAGCATGAGGACAAAAAGGGCGCCGGGAATGATTTTCCGGCGCTCTGATTTTTGCCTATAGTTGCTATAAGGAAAAGCCATATATTTAATCCTGCCCAGTAAATTCCACTAATTCCTTATTGAAAAGGTCCATCTGATCGTAGAAAAGAAAATGTCCGCACTGGTTGAACGGCACAAGCTTCGAATTCTGAATGGCTTTATTCTGCGCTTCAGCAAGCGGAAACAGGCATACCTCATCATTTAGTCCGTGTAATATCAGCGTAGGAACATTGATTCTTTTCATATCGTCGAATAATTCTTCATTCAGCCATGAATTTGCAATTGCAGCGGTAGACCAACCGGCTGCCTGCAACCCAAGCTGAAAAATCCAGTCTGATAAAGGTTCGCTGACTTTATGATAAAAAATCATATTGCCAAAATTTCGGATCATGGCAGGACGGTCGCGATATGTGTTTTGAATAATATCCAGCACCGCCTGCCTTTGCAGGCCATATGGAAAATCCGGACGCTGAATCAGACTTGGAGCAGCCGCGGCAAAAAGAGCCAGTTTGGATACTCCGTAGCCGTTGTGCCTTGCCATATAACGAATACAGATCGCACCGCCGGTTGAATGTCCACCTAAAATAATATGATTTAATTTCAGCGCATTGATCACTGCCCGGATATCATCAGCCAGCTGATTGTAATCATATCCGCTCCAGGGCTTATCCGACTGACCAAAGCCGCGGCAGTCCATTGCAATGCAGCGATACCCTAATTTCGGCAGTTGATTCAGCTGATACTCGAACAAATTGTGGTTTCCGGGCCAGCCGTGAACAAGTAGAATGGTCTTATTACCGGACGGGTTCAAGTCTTCAACATAAATTTTAACATCCTGCTCTACGGCTATGTAATAACCCATGTTGTTACCTCCAATAAAGAAAGTTATGATTTGTAGAATTTTATGCTGCCAAAACCTGTTATATTTTAATCTGTCCTGGAAAAATGAAATTTCACGCACCGCAAGTGAAGTAACCGGCACAGAAGAACGAAAGGGCGCCGGGTTAATCCATTCCCGGCGCCCTTATGGAACTGTGATTACAGAGAATTCAGGAATCCTTCCAAACGGGACGCTATGAGCTGATGACCGGCATCGTTCGGATGCAGACCATCCGGGCAGTATTGGTTCAATATTGCCGGCACATTCGGCTGCATGCCGCTTAGTGAAAACAAATCCAGAACCGGAATGGAATAATATGCTCCAACTTCCTTTATGATATTTACATAGGTTGCTAGTGGCGCCGCATCTGCCATTTTATAGCCCTCACCTCTCGGGTTTTCTTCCCCAATCCGGTGCAGCGGCGTCATAAAGACAATCGTTGATGTTGGATATTGGGCCAATAGTTGTTCCATCAGCAGGCGGCAGGCTCCATAGAAAGTATATACTGTTCTATCCTGAAAAGAACCCAAAGGTGCGTCACCGTGCCCAAAATCATTCGTTCCCCCGAATACAACCACAATATCGGCGTTTGGCTCCATCGAATCAACCCTGGAACCAAAATATTGGTCATAAGTGGGATCGCTCGATGGAGACAACTGAGCAGCAATTCTGGTTCCGGATATTGAATAATTGTTCACCGCCGCCAGTGGTGCTTCCTGTTTCAATAGATTAAGATAAATATTATCCGGGCTCGAAACACCTGTTCCTTCGGAAATACTGTCCCCCAAGAAATTTGCGACTTTATTTGTTATATCCAATTAATTCACAACCTTCAGTAATATTATTTCGAATAATATCTAATACTTTTATAATATGCGAAATCATGCTTACTGCACCGATTTTTATTTATAAATGTATTCAGTCTTGAGAATAAGGCTGTACCGGAAATTGGGTACGATTTAGCCTTTTTAGCATTTAAATTTTTACTCATATTACAGCCAGTCGATAAATATACTAATAGAGTAAGGGCATTGCAAATTCTGCCTGTAGGCGCTGACCGTTTTAAATCGTGTTGAAATCGTGACATATCAGTCACCTGACTTAATTTAAGGCGGTATTTGACTTTACGAAACAGAAGGACGCATTGGATAAACTCCAGTACGTCCTTCTATTTCCGACTTTGGGCAAAAAATTCATGAAATTCTAATCGGTCCATCATGGAATTCTCACCACAGTATCACATGAATTTCATAAACAACCTTTAAAGTATAGCTGCGGCATTTTACTTTTAAAAAGTGCCAAATATGTTTTTAAAGTAACCACTCAGTGAGAAAGGAAGAGATTATGTACACGATTAATATTAATACATATGCCAAGATTATTTCGCTTGTTATGAGCGGGTGGATGACCGAACCGGAAAGCAGAACATGCCTTGAGGAATTCAAACGCAAAGTGAATAATATTGTTCCTTCCGAATATGCCCTGATTGTCGATACCAAGGAACTGCAAACGGCGCCACAGAATTCTTCGGGACTGATGCAAAAAGTGCAGGAGTTAGCTATTGTGACTCCTTTTAAGGCCCGCTATAGTTTTGAGCCAATTCGCATTTGATTTCCGCAATGATATAAATAATTATTAATCTGCCCCAACAATATTAAAGTGTGTCCCAGATGAAAGTTTTTTCATTTGAAACACACTTTTATTTGTCTTTATGCTTTCCGATTTGCCAATATGTCGTTAATAATGTTACCCCTACTGCCACCAGCAGGGAAATATAGCCGCACCAATACCCAAAATTGTTCACATCTATGACCATCCTTTTACTGTTTGAGAAACGCAATTCAAAATCTTTGCTATGTAGTGAAAAAATTTACGACTTTATAATTTCAATTATGGTTCATATTGTAACATATGTAGAGCGATCAATACAATATCTCCAACAGCCGCCAAATGTGAAAAAGATTTTGCCTGAGAAAACATCTTCGATGCAAGCACAAGATATTGCACCTAAGTTCATAAAACCGCCTGGGATGCAGTCTTCCGCTTTCTTCCGAAGCAAAGGATAACAATAAATGTAACAACCGGGAGCCAGAACGGCAGCAGAGAAAAAGGCGTAATGAAGTAAGAAAGGAAATTTAATATTTTTTGAGTTTCAGTATAACCGATGCCTGAATAATTAGGATACTGCTTTGCAAACAGTTTATCTATATTGAAATAATAAATATCTGTAGCAATTGCAGTTGATACAAAGAGTACAATGCCCGATAACGAGAGCAAGACTCCCGTCCAATACTGCTTTATATTTGCCGGATGATGCCATTTCAGCAAAAGATAGGCAGCAATGCTTCCCAGAAACGCGGATGCTAAGCAGCCAATGACCGTGAACCACTGCGGCAGAAAAGAATCGTCTAAATACTGTGTATAAGAAGAAGTAGTAACACCGTTATCTGTAAAACTCTCCGACTCACTGGAAGAAACACCGGTTATGAGGCTGACAATCGGCCCCTGCGGTAAATTGAAAATTCGGATAAAGGTGTATGCGATAAGCAAGACTCCAATAAGGATTGCCAACCCTAGAAAAACAAACCGGAACGGGCTTCCCTTGAAGCGATCACCCATCATTTCGGTGTTGAAGCCTTCCGCTACATCTTTTGCCGTACCCATATCGGACAGGATGTCTGCAAACTTCTCTCCTTTTTCAAGCCGGGCATGGATTTCGCTTTCGAGATCCGCAAGAATGCCAGCTTTTACTTTTCGGGGCAAATGCAGACGGTGACAGATGTCTTTTAAATAACTTTTGGTTGCCTTTTCTTCCTGGGTCATTTTGACTCCTCCTCACAGAATGAATCAATGCATTTTGAAAAACGCCGCCACACTTCTTTTTGTTCTTTCAGCGCAGAAAGTCCTTTCTCAGTCGCGGAGTAAACTTTTTTCGGGGCAGAACGG
This sequence comes from Caproicibacter sp., assembly GCA_036260805.1. Lineage (GTDB taxonomy): Bacteria > Bacillota > Clostridia > Oscillospirales > Acutalibacteraceae > Thermocaproicibacter. Next base: position 63,904 of record DATALZ010000085.1, on the reverse strand, counting down.
CTTTTTGCAGCGCTTTCATCATTTGTCTTCCATTGTGATTTGATAAGTCCTTCATCTTCAAGTCTGTAAAGTATAGGATACAGTGTTCCTTCTTTCATCGCGAGCAAACCGTTGCTTTGCTGGTCCAACAGAGAAAGCAGTTCATAACCATAGTTCGGCTTTTTACAGATCAGCCCCAGAACTATCATCTTCAGCACGCCTTTTTTGATCTGTCTTTCAAATTCGCTTTCCATATCATCACCATTTTAAAATATTTAGTATTACTAAATATTAATATATACATACCCGCTGTTATTGTCAAGAGATTTCACTAAATTAATTTCAAGAAAATTCAGGATCAGGCGAAAAATGTTTCTCTAAAATTTAGGTTATATATTGACATATATTTGTCAATAATTTATTTGAACATAATTATCCGGAGTAGTAAGATAAAAGGCAGGAGTGATTTCATGAAAAAAATATTCATTGGTGTGATTGTTTTAATGGCTGTCGTTCTGCAGGGATGTTCTTCTGCAAATAAAATGACAGATGCTAAAACAAATTCAAGCAGTCATGTCGCAGTAAGCAGCAGTTCTTCATCGGTCAGCATTCCGAAAGAGGCAAAATATTCGAACGGCTATCTCTTTGCAAACGGCAACTATAAACAGGATACCGGCAAAAAAATTTATATTACCGGCACGCTCAAAGATACCGCTGTTACAGATAAAAAGGTCTATGGCCTAATTGAAGAACCTCAGACGAAAAAGAACTGGATGATGTATCTTTGTGATGAAAAAGACTGCCCAAAGAACTTTTTAGGCAATCTCGTTGGAAAATCCGTAAGCCTTTACGGGGTTTCAAAGGGAATAAACTCGGCAGAGAATTTCCCGGTTATTTCTACCGACAAAATCACTGTAGATAAAACGGACTACACATTAAGCGAATTTCTGAAGGCTGGCGAAAGCGGAAAGTTTAAACAAACTGCAACCAGCAGTAAAGCAAAAACTGCTAAATAAGCCGTAAAAGCAAACAAAAAGTAAGTATCTGATTTTAATTGGATACTTACTTTTATTTATATAATAAAATAGTATTGTTATGTGAGAAGCGAAACAATCAATCGGGTAATGGAAATTAATACTGAAGAAATCAGCAGCAAAAAATTAATGGTATTCTGCGAATGTTCCCGGTAATAGATTCTGCCGAAAATCCCTTAAACGCAACTGAGCATAAAAAATCCGCCGTCAACCGGCGGATATGTCTTTGCTGATCAGTTCGTTAATATATTCGCTGAGATTCATACCCTTCGATTTCGCATAAGCCATAGCTTCCGCCTTTTTGCCCTTTGGCAACACAAGCGTAAACCGATCCCTGTTCTCTTTCAGCCACGTATTTTTGTATTTTGCCTTTCCTGCCATACAATCACCCTATAGCTATATCGGCAGAAATTGTTAAATATTAATGTTTTTCGCACTGCCAATTTTAAGTAAATGCATGATAGTTTCCATATACAGGGAATGGCTTCGTAATATCATACAACTAATAATTATATTTAATATGTAATATAGAGTGTGAACCCTCTGTTCGCCGTGTCCAGAAGATAAGAAACCTCGCTGACAGTCTTGCCGGATGTCTGTTCCGCTTGAGCAAGATAGGAACGCATTTTATAGGGTGAATTTGTAAGCAGGCTATTCACGACTGAGGGGTAATTGGATTTAGGATCCACATAAAACGAAATTGTCCCCACACCGTTTTGCATTTTAGAAGTGATTGCGCTGATGATTGCTCTTTCGCTGGAGCTTTTCAGGTTTTTAATCTTGATGCCCTTCACAACGTAGTAGTTCGCACTCGTGGAATTACAGACCGGAAGATATAGATTTGACTGCACATTCCCAGAGTTGATCTGCTGGACAGTCAGAGAAGAAATCTTTGGCGCGACGGAGCGCGATTGGCTGATTACTTTATCGGTCACATTGAAATAATTAAAAACTGGGAAAGAATTATCTCCCCAGGTAACATCAAGATGATACCATTTTCCATTGATTCTGACTGCGTTCCACATATGCCCCACTCCGTCGCTTGTACCTCGAATCAAAGCACATTGAAGCCCAGCATAGCTGCATAGAAGCTGCATGGCGCGGGAATAACCCTCGCAGACCGCTTGGCCGACGGTCAGTGCACCGTAAGCTGAAAAGGACTGCCATTTATCTGTGTTCGTCGCCGCTTCCGTGTCATACGTGCAGTTCTGAACCAAATAATTAAACAGATACTCTTCACGGTCAAACTCGCTTAGGCCCGACGGAATCGACTGAACTACGCTTTTCACTTTACTGCTGAACGTATCGATTGCGCTGTTACATTCGCTTTCCGGTAAATAGGAATAGGGCTGTAGAATCGTTCCGCCGCTTTCGATACTGTAGGAAAATGCGTTTGCAAGCCAGAAAATCTGCGGATTATCGTTGGTATACGCAATAATGGTGGTACGAATCTGCGCTTCTGTCATTTTATACGGCAGAAATATTTCACCCGTCGGGTAATATCCCGAAACCTGCTGATCTGCCACCTGATAGGCACTGTCACCGATATAATTGTAGAGAATCTTCTCACTCTGGGTTGTCAGGGACTGGTATCCGCTGCGCTGACTGACATAGGTATAACCAGCACCGACAGAACTTTTCTGAATGGTTTGCTTTACGGCGGCGGTATTCGCTGATATTTTAACAGGCTTGACTTTTTTACTGCTTATCTTGTAATTGAGAGAAATCTTTTTTACGGCGGATACAGAATTCTGCTTTGCCCCCTCGGAGAAAGCTATGCTCTGCAGAGGGGAAGCGGAAGACAGATTCGAAAGGCTCATGGAACCCGACAGCTGGCATAGAGATATCGCCGCTGCCAGAACGACGGCCGCAATTCTATGAATTCGAAATTTATTGAAAATCTGTTTCATGATTTTTCCTCCATAGTCAGGAATTACTTAAGGGAAACTATTATATTCCTATTATAACTGGTATTTTTCAGTGTGTTAATGAGAAATCGGTGAGATTTTAGAAAAAATTGCCGGAAAGGCCACACTCTCTTCGATCATATGTAAAACTTATGACTTTTGAGTAATCTTAAGGCGTGGTCAAGTATTTTATAGCAGAAACTTTTCTTTGAAAAAATGCCAGCATGAAATACAACGGGCAATAAAAACGTCGCAGGATGCTTGTACAGAAATACCGGCAGCAAAATCCGGCTATAATGTAAGTATTTATTTATTAAAGGATGATCTCACATGAAAGCAGGCTTGATCATTGTCGCCGCTGTGCTGATATTTGCTGTGTTCAGGGCTTTGAAAACTCATTTTGTCTGCCCAAAATGCGGTGCAACTTTTAAAGCAAATATATTTCAATACATTTTTACCATTCATGTTGTGAATGAACGTGTGGTCACCTGCCCAAAATGCGGCCATACGTCATTGATGGCTCCGCAGTGGGATAAGAAATAGGTTCTTAGAAGACGGCGCATATGAGGTAGACAAAATCATGACGCTTTATCTGCTTCGTACGCAATGCATTAGAGAACACAGGCAAGCACTTCAAAATGGAGCGCCTGCTGTGTTTTTCTGTATAGCAATTTTCTATTATACAATATGTTGTTAATGCCAATTAATTAACTTTAAGTATTCTGATTTGTCAGCAAAAATTTGATATTACACATTCCGAAGCCGCGCAATAATTTGCGGCAGCTTTTTCAGGATTTCGTCAATTTCCGCGTCCGTGTTATCCACGCCGAGGGTCAAACGAAGCGAACCGCGCGCTGCTTCATGCGAAAGGCCCATCGCAAGCAGAACATGTGAAGGTTCCAGCGCGCCTGCGGAACAGGCTGAACCGGAGGACGCACAGATTCCGTTCTGGTCTAAAAGGAGTACCAGAGCTTCCCCCTCCATGCCGTCAAAAGTGAACGAAGCACTCCCCGGCAGACGGTTCTTCGGTTCGCCTGTCAGGTGGGAACCGGGGATTTGCAGAACTCCTTTTATTAGGCGGTCACGCATCCCAGCAACTTTCTCCGTATTTTCCTTCATCATTTTGCAGGATTCGTTCAAAGCGGCGGCAAGGCCCACAATTCCGGCAACATTCTCGGTTCCGGAACGCATTCCGTGTTCCTGCCCGCCGCCGAAAAGCCCCTGCCCAACCCGCAGGCCTTTTCGCACGAAAAGGCCGCCGATACCTTTTGGGCCGCCGAATTTATGAGCGGAAAAGGACATCATGTCGATTCCCATTTTGTCCACGTCAATCGGAATGTGCCCCGCTGCCTGAACTGCGTCCGTATGGAAAACGGCACCGGCTTCATGTGCAGCCACCCCGATTTCCGCAACAGGCATGATGGTTCCCACTTCGTTGTTCGCCGCCATGATGCTGACGAGTGCAGTATCCTCTCGAACAGCTTCACGCAATTTTTCAATAGGAATATTTCCTCTTTCATCCACATCGAGAATCGTCGTTTCATATCCTCTGCGGCGCATGTTCTGGAATGTGTGAAGCACAGCGTGGTGCTCCACAGAAGATGTGATTAAATGCTTTTTGGTTTCGCCGCCAAGTTCTGCAGCCGCGCGGATTGCCCAGTTGTCGGACTCCGTACCGCCCGAAGTGAAATAAATTTCACTCGGCTGAGCACCGAAAGCCGCAGCCACGATTTCCCGTGATTGATCCACCGCACGCCTGGCTCTGCGGCCGGGGGCATAGATGGACGAAGGGTTGCCGAACTGTTCCGTCAGATAAGGCATCATGGCTTCAAGCGCATGGCTGGAAAGCGGTGTTGTCGCCGCATGGTCGGCATATATAAAATCAGACATCAAGCATTTCTCTTTTCTAATGATGTGATTCATCGGCCAGGATTGTCCCGCCGCCGAGCACGATATCTCCGTCGTAGAAAACGGCCGCCTGCCCGGGTGTTACCGCGCGCTGCGGTTCTTTGAAACGGACTTCCACTTTACCGTCTTCGAGCGGAATCAGAGTTGCCGGGGATTCCGACTGACTATACCGCACTTTGACGCCGCACTCTTTCGGCTCGGTCAAGCTTTCGAAAGCAATGAAATTGACATCGCCAGCCGTGAACCGATCGCTGAAAAGGTCTTTATTATCGCCCAAAACGACTGTATTGTTTTCCGTGTCTTTTTTCAGAACATACTTCGGTGATTCAAAGCTTAGGCCAAGCCCTTTGCGCTGACCGATAGTATAGTGAATCAGTCCCTTGTGCGTCCCGAGCACTTTTCCCTGCCCATCCACAAAATCGCCCGGCTTTTGGTGAATGCCCATCACACGCTCCAGAAATCCGGCATAATCCCCATCCGGGACAAAGCAGATATCCTCGCTGTCCGGTTTGCGGGCATTTACAAATCCGCGTTCTTCGGCGAGTTTGCGGACTTCTGTTTTGCAGAAACCACCAAGCGGGAACAACGTGTGCGCCAGTTCATCCTGCGTCATGGAATACAGCACATAAGTCTGGTCTTTCGTGACGTCCTTCGCTTTTTTCAGAAGATAGCGCCCGCTTTCGGAGTCGTACTCTGCTCTTGCATAGTGGCCGGTGGCGATATAGTCGATGCCGAGCAGTTTTGCGCGTTCCAGCATCTTTCCGAATTTGATATACCGGTTGCAGTCGATGCACGGATTGGGCGTTTCGCCCCGTTCGTAGCCCTGCGCAAATCGACCGATGACGTCGCGTTTAAACTCGATGCCGAAATTGAACACATAATGCTCGATACCAAGGCGTGATGCCACGCTACGTGCGTCTTCAACATCAGCAAGAGAACAGCAGGTACGTGTTTTTACGCCGACGTCCTCATTGTTGTAAAGGTGCAGCGTTACGCCGGAAACCTCGTAGCCCTGCTCCATTAAAAGGCAGGCGGCAACGGAGCTGTCTACCCCGCCGCTCATCCCTACCATTACCTTTTTACTCATCTGATATCCTCACAATTCATCCTAATCGGTCTTTTTAGGCCTAGAAATATCATTTACAATAAACATGTTTTACAAACTCATTAAAACTATAAGTGTAAAACAGGTTTCTGTCAAGCCGGTGCACCTAAAACACCTTCCCGCATGCGACGGTGCCGAATAAAGCCTGCTGAAAACGCCCTGCATGGAAAACCATGCAGGGCGCCGCGTTTTATAAATTATTTTATATTGATTAAATCATACAGCTTATTGATTTCACTCTCGTTGGAGTAAGTGCCCTGCGAAAGGGCATCAATAAACGCTGCCCGTCGTTCTTCATGCTGAAGCAAATTTTCAAGTCCCTGCTCAACGCCCTCGGAAGTCATGGGAACAATAAACCCGTTCACCCCCGAATCAATCTGGTCAGCCGCCGTGGAGAAATTGGTCAGAAGAATCGGGCGGCACATCACCATTGCTTCATCGACGGCAATGGATTTGCCCTCAAACCGACTGGGCTGCAAATAAATATCACATTGTTTGAGGTATGGGTACGGGTTGGAACGCTCGCCGAGGAAGAAAACGCAGTCTTCCAAATCCAGTTCCCCGGCCATTGCTTTCAGCTTTTCTTCTTCGGGGCCGACGCCGATAATATACCACCGGAAGGCAAGGCCCTTCTTTTTCAGGTTTGCCACAGCCGGAAGAGCAATGTCCAACCCCTTCTGCATCGAAAGACGGGCAATGGAAAGCACGCGCAGGCCGGAATAACCGTCGTTAAAGCCTTCGCCTTTTTCCGCAAGAGTGCGCATAAAATCCGCGGAAATAATATTGTAAATGCAGTGACACTTTTCGGCACACTCTGGGAATACCTTTTGAAGAGAGGAAAGGCATGACTCCGAAACGGTGCAGAGCGCGTCGAGCTGATGGATATATTCGCGGTCAAAATCTCGGTTCAAACCCATCGCTTCGTAATCGCCGTGAATAAACCCAATTTTGACTTTGCTCTTCACTTTCGTGATGTTGTAATAAATTGGCTGGCCTTCCATAAACGCGACTGCAGCGTCGTATTGGCCGCGTGCAGGCCGGGCAAAATGGCGTTCCACTTTCCACATCTTCACAAGGCGCTCACCCATGGTTCCGCGCAGTCCCGCAAATGTAACAAGAAGGCGGCACAGGGCAAGAAGCGGATGCCCCCTGCGGATCAGCGCAAAAAACGCCTGCCGGATATTCAGCCGGTATTCGGCGGGGAACAAAGGTTCCAGGAGATTCACCTGTGCGGGAACGCGTTCGAGGAACATGCCCTCGTTAGCAAAAAGCTGCAGGTCAACGTCGTATTTTGTAAAGTCGAACAGAGACAGAACGGTCACAAGGCTTTTTTCAATCCCGCCGCTGTGCAGGCTGTAATTGATAAATAAAACTTTTTTCTTTTCCGGCATTCATAAACTCCTATACTTCGACGTTATATTGAGCAAGCTGCACGTTTATTTCTTTTTCTCGTCTTTCAGCAGCAGCATGGAATAGATGCGGTAGAACAGGTAAACAAGCGGAGTTAGGCGGCTGCGCAGGACATGCCGCACAATGCGGTCGGATTTTGCTCCGTGTTTCAGGTAATCGGACTTGGCGGCCTGCCGCAGTATCGAATTTTTCAGAATCCCCTTCACTTCATGGTAACGGCCGCCAAACTTCGCCGGATTCATCGGGCTGAAACAGTTGACCAATGAGGAATGCGCCGCCGAGCGCAGAAACCACGCCAGATGCCGCTCTTCGTACTGTTCGTACAGGCCGCGGTCCTGCAGAAGCTTTTGAATGGTCTGGAAACATTCTGTCAACATTTCCATTTTATGCGGGCGGTACCGTGTGCTGAGCGAATTTGGATTGTAGCGGTAATGGTAATAAGCCCCGCCGACAATCAGCATCCGGTTGGAAACGCAGTGGGCATGGATGGTTGCAGGAAGGTCTTCCAGCATAATCTTCTGCTCGTTGCCGTAACGAATTTCGTTGTTGATGTACCATTTGCGCACGTACATACGGCGCCATGCGCAGCCCAGCATCTCAACGCTACGCCAGGGGCCTCCGTTCGGGTCCGGTCCGATGAGTTCCTCTACCATTTTGTCCTGAATTTCTCTTCCAAATTCGGGGTAGTTCACGGGCAGGCTGCTGCCGCGGTGCTCCATAATCTCCACGTTTTCGCGTACAAAATTAAAGACGACAAGGTCAGCCCGATACGCTTCTGCAAGGGCGTAAAGATCGCGGAGCATATCTTCTTCAATCCAGTCGTCCGAATCCACAAACAAAAGGTATTTGCCCACGGCGTGTTCTACGCCGTAATTTCTTGTATCGCCCAGCCCGCCATGGGGCTTGTCCAATACTTTTACCCGTTTGTCATATTCATATTCTTTTGCCTTATTCAGGGAATTATCGGTTGACGCGTCGTTGACAAGCAAAAGCTCAAAATCCGGAAAACTCTGTGCCAGAATGCTTTTTACGCAATGGTCGAGATATTTTTCCACATTATATACCGGTACAATTACGCTTATTTGGGGCAAGGTCAAACCTCCAGTTTTCCTGTGGCGGCAAAATCAAGAATTTTTTTCATGATAACCCGCCAGTCGTAGTTATCTTCCGCAAAACGCCGTTCCTGCTGTGCAAGGCGTGTGTTCAGCCTGCACCGCCACACAAACTCCCCTACAAGTTCCATGCTGACCGACGCGTCAATATTCGGTATTTTCATAGCAAACGGTACCTTTACGCCAAGGCCTACGTCCTCGTAGGCATAAAGGAACGGAATTCCGGCAGCGCAGAAAAGTCTCGTCATGCGGGGGGAATCGTAAATTCTGCCGGAACGAAAAAGCCCAAGGTTCGAAACCGCAATGGTATGCGTATTGCACAGTTCGTTAATCTCAGGCAAGGTTTTTTCGCCGACGAAATTGACGAACTGCTCCACATTCCACTTAGCGGCCATTTTTTTCAGTTCTTTTGTCTTCTCATCGCTGCCGACAATATCGAGTGAAATTTCTTCCCGGCGGCGGTTATGCCGGTATGCGTTCATGCCGCGGAAGAGCCGGTCATACCCATTGATTTTCAGATCATCGACAATACCAAGCATCTTAATTGGAGTACCGAGCTCTTCAAAGGTGCTGCGCACCTTTATCTGTCCCACGGCAATGCCGTTATTTACGGCGATTGCCGGAACTCCCCAGACAAAATTGACCGGGCACTCGTAGATGACGACAGTATCCACCACATTTGCTAAACTGGCAAGACACATTCTGTGCCGAAGCACTTTTTTTTGCAGCTCTGCGTACTCCTTCATGCCGCATTTTTCACGGCAGTCCTGAAGCATTTCTTTTAAATGTTCCTTTTCCGGGTAGCACCTGGGCTCGTAAATCACTTTTGCGCCGAATTTTTTCGTCTTTACGCTCTTTGCTATTTTAAGATGAGCAGGATTTAGAATGAGGCCCCTCATGTACACGAAGTCGTATGTCTGTCCCTTCAGAAAATCAAGAACATAATTATCAAACTGTTTTTCCTTAGATGGCTTCTCGGTTAACGAGGTCTCGCTGATTTCGCCGTTTACACAACTTAAGATCTTTTGCTGATCGTAACAGATATAATCCACAAGATTGCCAAGCTGCCTTACTCCGCCGAATTTCAGCAGAACGCTTTGCCGATACAATTCTGAATCAAATGTTACTGGCTCAAGTCCAACATAAAGGAATCTCATTGTATGCCTCCGCAAACACTTTGCAGACAAACCAACGATATTTTATTAAAATTTTTTGGAATCATAATTTCATAGGAGTATTATAACATTTTAATCTAAGAAATACAAGGCAGGATTTGGTTGATTTGTTCATAAACCGAAAATATTTTTAACTATTTTTGTAAATTATCTATTAATTAGAGACATTTTCTTGATTCCTATATCACAAAAGCCCTAAATTTCCTAAAATGTATCAATGAATTTTATTATCATCATTCCGCCTTTGGCGGGGGATGATAACGCCCTGTTTTCCAATTTAAGATTTTAAGCACCTGCAAGCCGTTGAAATATCCCCAACGGTATGCTATGCTTTAAAAATGAACCGATGATTGCACCCCTGGTTCGCATATGAACCTCTCCGCGGCAAGTCGCGGAGTATCTTTGATACCGCCCTGCTGGCGGGGTACAAAAGAAATTTGGAACGGCTGCTAACAGCGAAAGGATCATCCAGAAAATGAAGAACTGCCTTGTTTTACTTACAAAAATATTTCCTTTTGATACAGGTGAGGAATTTATTGCAAACGAACTGCCAGTGATTGCAAAGGAATTTGAAAAAGTGATATTAATCGCCACATCCGTCTCGGACAACCCTGTGCAGACCCGACCGGTGCCGGATAATACCGAAGTCCATACTATAAGCGCCGCCCGGATAGGCGCAAAAGTCAAAGCCGGAGCGCTTGGGCCATTCTTACACATCCCGAAAAAATACAAAAATGCGCAGGAACGCACTGAGTTGGGGCATGCGCTGCTGCGCAGGTTATATTTTGCATACTTTGTTTCAAAAGGAAAAGTGGTCAGCCACGAAGCGGCCGCAATCCTTTCCAAAACAGCTGTTGACGGATATGATTCCGTGACCTTTTACAGCTACTGGTTTTATGACACGGCGTTTGCGGCGGTGAACCTGAAATACGGCTGCAGGGCGGCACACTGTTATTCTTACAGCCGCGCACACGGCTATGACCTGTACCCCGAACGCAACCCGTCGAACTACCTTCCGCTTCGGCCATACCTTCTGAAAAATCTAGATGCGGTTTTCCCCTGCTCCAACAACGGCAGCAAATATCTGAAAGAGACCTACAAAGAACTGGCGGATAAGGTCGCTACAGCGTACCTCGGTACCAGAGATTACGGCAGGGGTCCTTCAGACCGCGGAGATGAATTCTGCCTTGCGAGCTGCTGCCACATTGACCCCGTGAAGCGGGTAGACCTGCTGGCTCAGGCGCTTGCAAAGCTTTCGGAAAGCGGGCTGAACCTGAAATGGACGCATTTCGGCGGCGGCGAAGGGCTGGATGAGCTGAAAAAATATGCTGCGGATAACCTCACTTTTATGAAATGTGAGTTTGCCGGTGAAGTTAAAAACGAAGAACTTATGAAATTCTATCAAACAAACCGCGTTGACTGTTTCATAAACACAAGTAGCTCGGAAGGGCTGCCGGTCAGCATCATGGAGGCGTGTTCGTTCGGTATTCCGGTCATTGCAACAGATGTCGGCGGAACAGGAGAAATCGTGAAGGACGGAGAAAACGGCTGGCTGCTTGATACAGACTTCACGCCGGAAACGCTCGCACAGAAAATTGAGCAGATGGCACGTTTGGATCAGCAGGAACGGATTGCGCTCCGAGAAGCGGCAAGAAACATCTGGCAGGAGAATTTCTGCGCCGAAAACAATTATGCGCGGTTTGCGCAGCTGATTGACCCATTGCATACCTGAATTTACAAAGCGGCCGTTCTTTTCGGGATGAAAAGAACGGCCGCTTTATTTTATGAATTGAATTAGAAGATGTTTCCTATGCTTGGCATTTCGGCTTCCGTCAGATAGGAAAACTGTGTCAGACTTCTGTCGCATTCCGAAAGGAACGCATCCTTTGCGCCGTTGCGGCAAAGTTCCGGCAGCGTGGAGAGCGTCTGGTCAATTTCTTCAAGCCTTGCATGCACCATATAGGTACAAAGGACACTGTGCGCTTCGCGCCAGTCGTCCTCGGCTTTCTCGCTCAGTTTGCAGGCAGCTTTGTCGTCGCCTTTCTCCTGCGCGGATTTGGCCTGACTAACGGTCTGAATCATCTCTGCAGTAACCTTTTGTGTGTTGTAGATTCCTATGCCGCAGACCGTAACAGCCAATACAAGCAGCACGAGAGCGACCCACATGCGTTTCATTTGCTCACGTCCTTTCTCACAATGAAAAAGTCACCGTTCGCATTGGCAGTCATCAAAAAGACTTCTTTTAAGGTCAAGTTCTGTGACTCTAAAACGCTTTCAAGCCATTCTTTGCTCTGCCGGCACAGAGTTAGAGACAAGTCGGAAATAACGCCGTCGCTGATCACCACGGTTTCCAAACCTTTATCCTGCTGTGCCACGCTGAGAGCACCAGCCGTGGGCTGTTCCTTGTCAGGCTTCTTAATCACACTCATCTTGCCGTTTGTTTCCACAATGGCATAGGCAATGTCCTGAATGCTGAAAACATCCTTCTGCCGAAGCTGTTCGAAAAGGTCTTCCGTCGTCATGCGCAGCCGGCGCATTTCGCTTTGCTGTATTTTTCCGTCGTAGATTACAATAATCGGCCGGCCGGTGATCACCCTGCGGAACTTTGAGCTTTTGAGCATCAGGCCGGAAACCGTAATTTCGCTCATAACAAGAACCGCAATCGGTATCAGGCCGCTGATGAGCGGCTGGCCGGTATCCTGCATCGGTACGGATGCAAGGTTGGAAATGAGAAGCGTTACGACCAGTTCGCTCGTCTGCAGCTCACTGATCTGGCGTTTTCCCATGAGCCTTACTGCCACTACAACCACTATGTAGAGCAGTAAAGTGCGGATAAACGATATTGCCATATTTATCACCGGAATTAGTATGAAACAAATTCCGGTGATTATGTATCGCCTGGTTCGGCTGAAATCAGGCGTCTGTGATGACGAAACCAATTACTTTGCCGCCTGCGGACTGCATGCCGCGAAGGGCTTCTTTCAGGCTCTCATAGGTTGTGGAACCATATTTCGCGGTCAGGATAACTGCCTGTGTGAACACGGCAAGACTGTCGGCATCCGGGTAGCTGATTTCGGACGGAGCATAAACAACGACAAAATCGTAAAGCGCTTCCGCATTTGCAACAAATTTTTCGAAGCCCTTTGCAAAAAGGTCTGCCGGGCTTTCTTCGTCAATCTGTGCACCGGCAAGCAGACTGAGGTTCTGTTTTCCGGGGACATCGGCCGCCGCTTCCTGTAAGGAGCAGGAGCCTATGAGGACATCGTTCAACATTTTGGATGCTTTCACATTTAAAAGCTGGGCGAGCTTCGGGGCGCGCAGATCAGCATCCACAACAAGAACCTTTTTACCGGCCTGAGCCAGAGACAGGGCCAAACCGGCCGCCGCCTCTTCGCCGCCGTCGTTATCATTGACGCTGGAAACCATAAAGTTCTTTACGGAACCGTACTGGTGGAGCGTCGCCGCACGAAGCTTTCGGTAAGCGTCTTCTTTGTTCCTGCCGCGGGTTTCGTGCGGAATCTCAGCGAGCAGCTTTGTCTTCAGCGCTTCCTCCGCAACACGCGCATTGCGCACCGAGCGATCGCTCAGAACACAAATTACGCCAAAGCATGCATAGGCGATAAAGCCGAGCACAAGGCCGAGAAGTCCTGCCTTCGCCATAGCAGATTTCTTAGACTGGGCTTTTGCCGGCTGCGCCTTGTCGGTGATAACGACCGACAGCTTCGGCGACGGGAATTCCTGCATCATCTGATCTGCAAGAATCTGTGCGGCCGTATCGGAAATCTCGGCCGCTTTTTCCGCATCTGTGGTCTGAACCGTCAGCTTGATGACTGGAGCGCTGTTCATCTGCTCGCCGGTGATTTTGCTGATCTCGGTATCTTTAATTCCAAGCTTCTGGGCGGTTTTTTCGAGCAGGTTATTGGATGCAGCCTGCGCGATCGCTGTTTGAACGCGCGAACCAAGAATGTTGGTATACTGCAGACGGTAATCGGTGCTTGCATTTTCAGGAATTTCGCAGGAAAGTGTGATGGATGAATTTACGCTGTAAGGAATCGTGAGCAGTTTGAGCGGAGCCAAACCACACAGTACGCCGAATACAAGGACCACAAGCAGAAATTTAAATTTGTTTCTCTTAAAAAAATGCATGATCTCTGAAAAACTTACAAACAGTTCCATCGGAGAACCTCCTAATTTTTATCTTTTGCAGCGGCGCCCGCAAAATCAAGCACACGCTTCATAATGATTTTCCAGTCGTAATGGTCTTTTGCAAACTCCCGTTCCTGTGCAGAGATTTGCGGGTCTCTGCGGCATCCTTCCGCAAATCTGGCAATCGCCGCGATGTCTGCCGGTGAGGAGTCATTGGGGATTTTCAGAGCAAACGGCGCGTCAGGCGGCAGGGTGTCTTCATAGGCGTAAATGAATGGAATTCCGGATGCGCAGTATTCCCTCGACTTCAACGGCGAAAGATACTTCAGGCCGATCTGGTAGACACCGAGCGAAGAAACCGCGGCATCGCATTTACCGTACAGCTCCGAAAGCTCCTGCGAATTCTTATAACCGAGAAAGTTCACAAGGTCTTCGATGCCAAGCTCGGAAGCAAGCGATTTTAAAGCCTGAATGGTTTCGTTTTCGCCTACAATATCGAAAAAGACGTTCGGGCTTCCACCGGGCTTTGATTTCTGGTACTGTGCAAGGCCCTCAACAATGCGGAAATAGCCGTGTGCAATTGAGGTTCCTGCGACGCCCAGAAGATGGATGTCGTCCCCCGGAGAAGCGCCGGCAGTTTTCCTCGGAGCTATCCCTTCCACGGTGATTCCGTTGTCTATGGTAACCGCGGGGATGCCCCAGAGCTTTTCCACCGGCTGACCAAATACCGCGAGGGCGTCGACCTTCCGTTTCATACGCGGAACGGTGGTGCAGTGCTGAGCAGTCTCCAGCAGATGGCCGGCAAAAGCGCGAAAGTCTTTTTTCTTCCAGTCAACTTTAAAAAAGCGCTTGTACTCGCCCCAGTAGGGGTAGGTTGCTATCTCAAAAATCACTTTGCAGTCCGGATTCGATTCCTTAGCGCAGGAAGCAGCCCGGTAGGCATACGGATTTGTCAGAAAACCTTTGATATAAATCGCGTCATAGGCACCGTCTTCAATAAATTCGCAGATTTTTTCGGTGATTGCCGACTGCAGATCTCTCCAGCGCAGGCTGTTCGCAAAGGTTTTACGCTGTGGGGAACCCTTGCCGGTATTTAAAACCACACTGTTGCCTTCCACGCAGGTATAGTGCGCATCCCATCCAAGCCGCTCTGCGCCGTTAGTTTGCCCGACTACCTTTTTAAGAATGCCGGAATACTGCTTTGTATTGCTGACAAAACTGACATAAAGAAACTTCATATTCCGCTCCCAATTTCAGAATAAAATTTCCGGTAATTTTCTTCCGCATTTAGCTTTTCTTCCCACATTTTACGGGAATTCCGGCAAAGCGAGGAATAATCCGCTTCATTCATGGAACGGACTTTACGTAGGGAATCGAGAAGCGTCTGTGGGGAAAAATCCTTTGGGATGAGGAATCCGTTTTCCCCGTCGGACACTATCTCATGTGTGCCGCCCACATCCGTAGCAATGACCGGGATGCCAAACGAGCAAGCTTCCATCACGGAGACAGGAATCCCTTCGCTGGAGCTCACGTTCACGAAAACGGACACCGGGTTGCTCTTATAATAATCCATAATTTCTTTGTTGCCGCGCTGGCCCAGGAACTCCGCCTGAACCTGCGGGGGAAAATCCTTCGCAAGCGACCGGATTTCATCTTCCAGAGGTCCGGAACCAATGTGCGTCCACAGTACCGGGAAATTGGCCCGCCTGAGCGTTTCGGCAATCAGATGCAGCCGTTTCACCGCCACCATATAGGAACATGACACCAAATGGAACGGTGTCCGGCTCTGTACTGCGGCGCCGTAATCCCTTGTGCCGAGGTAGGAGCGCCGGATTTTTCCGGAATTCTCTCCGGCCTGACTTTTCAGTACTCCTGCGCCGTCGTCCGAACACGGAAAAATGCTGTCGAGATTCCGGAACAGATACGAACGCATCGGTAGGTAACCGTATTTTGACCGTTCGCTGTGGATATCGAATCCATGTGCGCGGGAAATCTGCCGCACTTTTACGCCTTTTTTGCGAAGGTCACGGGCAAGCAGCACACCCGCTGCCGCGGCGTCATACAGCCAGTAGCTGTAAATAACAACATGGTCGGAAGGCTGTACGGATATGGTCTGTTTCAGACCATTGTAAATCTCTAAAACGTTTTTCATGAAGAATAGAAGTTCATGTACGCGCCCAGGCTGCAGACGCCCCGAGCGGAGAAGCCGGAACAGCTCGTCCTGAACGGCAGAGCGAAGCAAAAGCCTCGGGTAAATTGAACTGTCGAGAATTTTGCGTGGAATCGGAACGGTTTCAACGCCGTCCGGAAGCGCTTTTGTCTGTTTGGCATTTGCCTTCAGGTTACAGGGGCAGATAAGGATTTTATCCAACCCTTTCGCCTGCTCCAGTTCATTGGCGATGAATTCCTCGCCGTTATCATACGGAAACGTGGTAGTAAGAAGCAGCAGCAGTTTCACGTTTCTTCCTCCGGAATGAGGCGGTCGGCTGGGGTTGAAACCCTGCGGACGTGAGAACCAATGTGTACCAGCAGAAGGGCAATCAGGTATACGCCTATAAAGTAAACCAGATATGTGATGTTGAATACATCAATGACCCACGAAAACGCAAAATTGCGGGGAATGTAAACGAAATCTTTGAGAGCGATCAATCCTACCGCGATAAATACCCATGACCGCGTGAGCATGGATGAGAAGAACCGGAACGCGAAACCGACAATTGCGCTAATCACGCCAACGCCCGCTATTCCATAGGCAACATAGGCTTCTGCCACAAAAGAAGTTCCGAAACCGCCGCCCGAAAGGTAACGGGACGGGTCTACCATGAAGGTGATGACATGGGCATAGTTGTGGGTGGTAAGAACAAATCGCATTGACTGCACTTCGGTAATCGGTGAAAATCCGAAGATTGTATTAATGAGGCCGTTGTTGTGGGCATACTGCTCAAACGGATAGAACAGGAACTGATACGTTGTCTGATGGTTGAACAGATCCCAGCAGTTCACGGTCTGAATCACAACGCGGAAGCTCGCGCCCTGTGAATAGATAAAGTTGACCAATGAGTAAAAAAATCCTTTTTTCGTTGAGGAAGACCCCGCGCGGAGTTCCGCAACGAGTTCCAGAAGATACATCAGAATAATTCCGATGATAATTCCCCAGATGATTATTTTTTTCTTAATAATACGTTCTTCCTTCGGAAGCAGGCTGTCGCGCAGGACGAAGTAAATTACGATCATCAGTGCTTCACACACAAATGTGTTTCGGCGGCCGGTGAACAGTGAAGCCAACATGTACACACCGTAAATCACCATTGGGAATTTCAGCTGCCGCTTGCTTGGCAGCGTGGCCAGAAAAACCGCAAAAGACGGCGTAAAGAACATGGAAAGACGGCTGATATAGGTAGGAACACTCCGGTCCGCCTTTTGGGTAAAGGAGCCGAGGTAACCGTGCTTGGCCACTTCCAGAATTGACAGGGCCAGCATGTAAAAGAAGGCTATGGAACTGATGCACAGCACAACCACGGTGACCTGCCGGATAATCGGCACAAGAGGGCTCTGGCGAATGGATTTGATCCCTTTTTCGCGGATTGCCCGTTCCCTTTTGAAAAAGAGCGGTGCCGAAAGTTTATATGCTGTGTAAACAAATAAATAAGCCAAAGTAACGATCTGGAGCGCCGTGAACAGATTTTGGAAATTTTCCGCTTCCAAATCCGGCAGAATATCTTTATAATCACTCAAGAACGCGACGTAAACGCGCCCGAGAAGCAGCAGATCAAAAGCGCCTGTAAAGACGAGCAGCGGAAAATCGCGCCGGATGTTTCTACATAAATCCCAGATCACTGCAACATTCAACACCACATTGGCTGCAAACATTGTGCAGGCCCCGGTTTCATAAAAAAAGCCGCCCATTACCATCATCAGATTTGCCAGAATCATAAGAAGGCCGGCGGAACCGAATAAAATTGTATTTCTAAGACTGTTTTTTGCACTGAGCCGATCTGCCGTCATGGATCCACCTCCCGATTAAGTATCAGATTTTTCCCTATTATAGCATGATTTTTCGCGGCTGCCAATTATTTTGTTCGCAGGTTCTCGGCAGCCTGTTTGTCCGGAACGGCGAATATTGTCTTGTTGTTCACATAGATCACCATGCCGGGTTTTGAGCCCTGCGGCTTGCTGACATGCCGAACCTCGGTATAATCCACCGCAACATTCGAGGATTCGCGGCCGCGGCTGAAACATGCGGCAAGCATGGCAGCATCCGAAATTGCCCCGGGCGTTACCTTTTTCCCCTGCAGGAACAGCACAACATGCGACCCGGGGATATTTTTTGTGTGGAACCATAAATCGGTCTTCTTTGCCTGTTTGAGGGTAAGAATATCGTTCTCACGGTTATTCCTGCCGACCAATATCTGGAACCCGTCACTGGAGCGGAACTGCATGGCCCCCTGCGTCTGGTTCTGCTTTTTCGCACCCTTTTGCGCGCGGATATACCCCTGTTCCGTCAATTCGGCGCGAATTTCTGAAAGGTCGCGCTCGTTGGCGGCGCGGCTGAGTTCCTCGAAAACCGTGTCGAGGTACGCAAGCTCCTGCTTCGCGCCCTCAATTTGTACAGTAAGGATTTCTTCTGCAGTTTTCGCCTTTCTGTACTCTTTGTAATATTTCTGTGCATTCTGGGATGGAGTGTGGGCCGGATCAAGCCGGATTTTAACCATTGGCTGCGATTCTTCGTAGAAATTCTGGAGTTCGACGCAGCTCTGCCCCTTTTCCAGCCTGTATAAATTTGCGCTGAGCAGGTCACCGCAGACGCGCAGTTCGTCACGCTTCGCGCAGCGTTCCAGCTCCGCCTGCTGGTTATTGATTTTCCGGCTCAGGCGGTCAGACGCTGTCGTGAGGATACGCAGGAGATCCTGTGAACGGATGTGCATCCGTTCGATGCGGTCACGTTCACCGTAAAACGCGTCAAGCAGTTCCGAAAAACTGCCCATCCGGCTTACAATGGCGGCGGTTCCGTACTGTTCTATTGAAAAGAAAGAAAAATCCATCGGTTTTCTGCTCTGTCCGACGGCCATATACGGGCTTCCGTCTATGTTGTTCAGAGTATCTGCAAGTCTGCCGAGGAAGAATGACAGGCGTTCTTTCAGCTCCGGCGTCATTTCGGCGATTTTCAGGTCTCTGCCCCGTCCCGTCCGGTGCTGAAGCTCGCGGCAAACAACAGGGGAAACGCCCTGCAGTGACGAAAGCAGAGCTTTCGAAAGCTCCGTCCCGTCCGGCACGGAGCAGACCCGTTCTACAATTTCGTCCCTGCCTGCCGTCAGAAGGCACAGCTTGTCCTGCGGCGGCGGCAGACGGTACGGGATTCCGGGCAGCACAAGCCGCTCGGACGACATGGCGGCATCCACGCGTTTGAGCGCGTCGATAATTTTGCCTTCGCCGTCCACCAGAATGATGTTGCTGTACCGCCCCATGACTTCCATCACTAGCGTAAGCGTAATCTCGTCGCCCAGCTCATTCACAGTGCCAAAATCCAGGCACAGCATACGCTCCAGCCCCGGCTGACGCACCTCGGAAAGGCGGGCGCCCGTCAGACGTTTGCGCAGCAGCATGCAGAGCATGGGCGGCTCCTTCGGATTTTCCGGCAGATATTTTGTGAAATTGATGCGCGCGCTGTTGGCGCGGGCAGACATTAAAAGCTTAAACGTGCCCGTATGGGCGCGAAGAGAAAGAACCAGTTCATCCCGGTTCGGCTGATAGATTTTATCGACCTTTGCCCCGAGAGCGGTTTCTTCAATTTCCCGCTTCAGGTGCCTTAAAAATGCTCCGTCCAGAGCCATAAATATTGACCATCCTCTCGCTGCTGGCCGGAGAACCGGCCGGTTTGGCGCGGCTGAACTTTCACCGCGCTCCGTGCGGGAAAGGACATTGTTTCCCGTCTAAGTTACAGATATTTTGCAGGGCAGTGCGATTGTTTCGCTTTTTGGAATTCCACTTTGGGGAAATTCTGTCTGAGCCGCTCCAGAAGTGGCTGAATTACAACATCTTCGGTATAAAAATGCCCTGCGGCAACAAGCGTGACGCCCATGTTTTCCGCATCAATCAGCTCGTGGTGCTTCGCTTCACCCGTTACAAACGCCTGGCAGCCCAAGGCTGCCGCGTCATACAGATACTCCGAACCGGCTCCGCTGCAGAGCGCCACCCGTTCAATTTTCTTCCCGCCGTCTGCGTAGAATAATCCGTCGCAGCCAAGCGAAGTTTTTACAAATTCTGCAAATTCACGCGGCCCATATGCCTGCTCTGTTTCGCCCATCAACGCGGCAGGCAGGCCGGACGCTTCGTCCAGGACGAGCACCTTTACATTTTTCAGCCCGAGCCGTGCGGCAAGGCAGGTGTTTACCCCGCCGGGCGCGAGGTCGAGGTTCGTGTGCGCACAGATTGCGGCAATGCCGTACTGTGCCAGCAGATACGGCGCAGTACCGGCCTGCAGCGACCGCAGCGGGTCGAACATAACCGGATGGTGGCTTATGATGAGCTGAGCGCCCCGCTCATTTGCCTCCCGCACAACGTCCGGCGTGATGTCCAGCGACAGAAGCGCCTTTTGCACTTCCGCTTTCGCGTCCCCAACCTGAAGACCGCAGTTGTCATAATCCAATGCGGTACGAAAGGGTGCGAAGCTGTTAATATATTGATAAATCTCCCCAACGGCAGCCATAAAATCATCCTTTACCTGTTTTTCTCCGTCAGCATTGCTCCAATTTGCTCCCGGATTTGAAAAAGCTCCACCGAACCTTTTTCATCGCCCTGCAGGCGCAGTCCATTTGCCCGGTTCAGCAGGCGCTTCATCTCACGGCACAGATACATCCGGTTTTCCGGCGTTTCTGCAGTCAGCCGGCCAATGTATGGAAAAAGTGTGCCGGATGCGCTGTTTACAGGGTCATAAGCACAGAGCATCGCGGTGTAAACATGCCCCTCGTCCAACACAGCCTGTTCACGCAGAACGGAAAAGCCCTGTTCAGAAAGATAGCGGCGCAGGTCTTCCACATGCGTCATCGGCTGCAAAATCAAACGCTTTTCGCTGTTTTTAAGCCACCCGGCTCGGCGGATAATATCGGCCATCATCAAGCCGCCCATGCCTGCAATTACAATATCGTCCGCTTCTTCGGGCGATATTTCGTCCAGCCCGTCGGAGAGGCGTGCCGTGACCAGACTGCCGACACCGTATCGTTCAATATTGTTCTTTGCCCGTTCCAACG
The DNA here is from genome assembly GCA_036260805.1 of Caproicibacter sp. Taxonomy (GTDB): domain Bacteria; phylum Bacillota; class Clostridia; order Oscillospirales; family Acutalibacteraceae; genus Thermocaproicibacter. Next base: position 42,881 of record DATALZ010000085.1, on the reverse strand, counting down.
GGCCGGGACGGATATCCGAGGCAACCGCCTTTTTAATCACACCCTGCTTTGCCAGCCAGACCGGCAGATAGGCGTGATCGGTGCCGACATCCGCAAGAGCGGCCTGCGGGCGCACCATGGAAGCGCAAAGGGCAAGCCTTCCCCCCAAGGTAAACAGAACCATATATAACTCCATACCGAACGGCCGCCCAACTCACGTCGGGCGGCCGTTTCCATTCGTTTATAATTACTTGGAAGCGGGAACAAGGTGCTCGTTGAGCTTCTGTACCATTTCGTCAACATCGACTCCATGCACCATGCAGGCCTGTTCCAGCGTTTCGCCGCGGGAAGCCGGGCAGCCGAGGCAATGCATCCCCATCGCAATAAAGAACGGAGCGGAATCCGGGTCTGCATCCAGAATATCGCCGATGAGCATATCTTTCGTTATTTGTTCCATGTATGGTTCCTCCCATATAAAATTCAGTTGTTTTCTTACTTTGCCCAAAGCCCCGTCCGATAAACAGCAGACGCTTGATTTTAAGCCATTGAAATATCCTGCTTTTAAACGAGTCTTAGAATAGGTACATTATAATACCCGCCGCGCTTCTTTGCAATAGGTTTCTAAGCGCAACAGCAAAGCGCTCCCCGCCGATCCGGCGAAAGAGCGCTGTTTATTTCTCTCGTGCTGATTCAGGAAACCGTTACAATGGCAACGCGATCCGACCATCCTGTGGTGGACGCATACAGACCCGCGCTCCCGCTTCCGACGGCATAAATCTTATAATAATAGCTGTCGCCGATTTTGCTCTGTGAAACGTCGTTGATAACCGTGCCGCCCGCGCATGTGAAGCTGTAATTATAGCCTGCAGCTCCGGTAAATCTAAATGTATAACAGGCGCCTTTTTTCATGCCGAAATAGTATGGCGTATCCGACTGCACCGCGAGAGAACTCGAACCGGTTGCCGGGAAAGATACGGATGTTCCGTCTGAAGCGGTGGTGGTAATCGTCGCCGTGCCTGTCCCGTTGTTATAGATGGTAAAAAGGTAACCGCCGGTCGTTTTTACCGCGCCAGAAACACTGACTGCAGAAGAGTTTGAAGACGTTGCCGTCGGCGCTGCCGTGTCCGAAGTGGTAATCTTATAAACATACTTTGCATTGTTCGTGAATGTGTATGAGGATGTGTCACACTGCAGCGACACCGCAGATTTTGTGCCGGTCACCGGAAAAAAAGCGGTCGTAATACCATCCGAGGAGGTGGTCGTGATCGTTGCAGAGCCTGTTCCATTGTTATAGATGGTAAACAGGTACCCACCGGCAGTTTGAGTTGCGGCTGAAACGCTTACAACATCCGGATCTGAGGACTGCGCCGTCGGTGCAGCGGTATCCAGCGTGGTGATTTTATAAATATACTTCGAATTCGTCCCGAATGTGTAAGAAGAAGTATCGCTGCTGAAGATTTTCTTGCCGGTGGCAGAGAAAACCACTGATTTCGTTCCGTCGCCGGAAGTCGTCGTAATGTCTGCCTGGCCGTCGCCATTGTTGTAAATGGTAAAGAGATAGCCGTCCGAAACCTTCGTCGCACCCGAAACGCTTACAGCGGATGAATTCGAAGACTGTGCCGACGGAATGTCGGTATCAAACGTTGTGATTTTGTAGGTGTATTTCTGGTTGCTCGAAAATGCGTAAGACGAGGTATCGCAGTTAAACACTTTGGTACCCGTCGCGGTAAAGGTTACCGAATTTCCATCGCTGTCCGTCGTAGTAATTTCGGCGTCACCGGAACCGACGTTGTAAATGGTGAACAGATAGCCTCCCGCAGCCGCGGTCGGGTCGGAGACGCTCACGACGGACGGGTTGGAAGACACCGCCGTAGGAACACCTCCGGAAGTTGAAATTTTGTAGGTATACTGCTTATTGGTGCCGAATGTATAGGCCGAGGTGTCGCTCCGGAAGGCCGGAGTCACATTCAGCGTTGCATACTGGGTGCTATCGGCAGAAGTGGTTGTGACAGCTGCACTTTGGTTACTGTTTTTTGTTATGGTAAACAGGAAGCCGTCCGGTACTTTCGTCGCGCCGGAAACACTCACCGCCGATGGGTCGGAAGACACCGCTATTGGAGCCGAGGTACTGTCCGTAATAATTTTGTATGTATACTGGCTGTTCGTGCCGAAGGAATAAGATGAAGTATCGCTGCGGAATGTGTTTGCAGGTATTGAGTAGTCATAATAGCTGTAATCAACATCGCAGCCTCCGGTAACTCCCGGAACAGAAGCCGTACTGGAATACTGCCACATAGTGTAATCGCTGAAATTGGGTGAAGATGCGCTGGTATAATGGGCAATCCAGGTATCATACTGTGCGACCGTCGGGCTGCTGAGGTGATTATTGTAATAGTTCACCGAACTGTATACCATTACCTTATAGCCGGCCTGCTGAATTTTACTGCAGAAAGCCTGTACAATCTGCGCCATTGTGTCAACCGGCAGATATTCCTGTTCCAGATCGTAGGCCACCGGATAATCCAATGAGCGGCCGTTCAGAATGTTCAGGCAGAAATCCGCTTCTGCGGAAGCCATTGCCGCAGTGGTCGCGTAGCTGTAATGGTACACGCCCACTTTAATTCCGGCGTTCTTTGCACCGCTGTAGTTCTGCTCAAAATACGAATCTTTCTGAGTGTCCCAGTTTTCGCTGCCGTATCCGGTGCGGATCATGGCGAATTTTACGCCGGAATTTTTCACAGCGCCCCAGTCGATTGTTTTCTGCCAGGAAGATACGTCAATCCCCCAGTAAGGATTTTTAACCCCGATATCCGCGCCGTGAACCGGGATCAGTACGGAAAGAATGACTGTTACGATCAGGAGCATTGCTCCCAGTCTTTTTTTCAACGAATTTCCACTCCGTTTCAGCTTATTTATTCGTTATGAGAAAATATGTAATCATCCGACAATGCACATTGTGTTTTCATTAAACGAAGTGCCGGTGAATGAAAACTGGCAGATCATCTCCCAGAGCAAAGATTCCGTTTTGCTCAGGAGTAAGCCTGGAAAGACACGGATGCCCCGCCCGCCTTGGTCGTAATGGTGGCGGAGCCTCTGCCTGCCTTGCGGATGCAGTAGAGATAACCGTCGGAAAGCTTTTTGGAGTAACTTACCTTTACAACGGATGAATTTGAGGAAACCGCCTGGGGCGCTGTAGAAGCCGACGCCCAGATTTTATAGTAATAGGTTGAATTGGAACCGAATTTATAGGAAGAAGTGTCGCAGCGCAGCACAGACCCCGTTCCCACTGCTGTAAAGGAAACGGATGTTCCGTTCGATGAGGTTGTAATCACCGCAGAACCCTTGCCGGCATTGTTAATCCGGTAGAGATATCCGCCGGATACTTTTCCGGCATAAGACACCGTAACAGCCGAATTATTGGAAGATGTAGCCGTAGGTGCCGAGGAAGCTGAAGTGGTGATTTTATAGCAGTAAGTGCTGTTGGAGCCAAACGCGTAGGCTGAAGTATCGCAGCGAAGCGTCTGTGCCGCGCCGACCGCCGTAAAAGAAACGGATGCTCCGTTTGCCGCCGTGGTTGTAATCTCTGCCGAACCGGAGCCGACATTGTTGATGCGGTAGAGGTATCCGTCGGAAAGCTGTCCAGCATAAGACACCGTAACAGCAGAATTATTGGAAGAAGTAGCTGTTGGTGCCGTGGATGACGACGTTGTGATTTTATAGTAATAAGTACTGTTGGAACTAAACGTATAGGCTGAAGTATCGCAGCGAAGAGATGCTGCCGCCGCCGAGCCCGTTGCGGTGAACGAAACCGATCTTCCGTCGCCCGCGGTCGTAGTGATTACCGCGTCACCCGCGCCGACGTTTGTCAAAGTGAACAGGAAGCCGCCACTGGTAGGCCTTGCTCCGGAAACGGTTACCGCCGAGTTGTTGGACGAGGACGCAGTTGGCGGGAAGGTATCCGCTGTTGTAATTTTATAGGTATAGATGCTGTTGCTGCCAAATGTATAGGAAGAAGTGTCACATTGGAATGTCGTTGGGTCTAGATTGCTTGGCGGAGGGGTAATTCTGCCTTGTCCGGCATAATCGACATAGCTGTAGTCCAAGTCAACTCTTCCGCTGATTCCCGGGACGGAACCATCATTGGAATGCTGCCACATAGTATAGTTGCTAAAATCGGGAGCAGTATCGCAATATTGAGCAATCCAAGTATCATACTGGGATACGAGAGGGCTTGTCAGGTGCGTATTGTAAAAATTCTTATAGCTGTAAACAACGGTTTTATAGCCGGCCTGCTGAATCTTGCTGCAGAAAGCCTGCACCATCTCACCCAGCGTATCGCTGGAAAGACCGTACTGCTTGGAATCTTCAATATCGTAGGCAACTGGGTAATCCAGATGGCGGCCGTTCAGAATATACAGGCACTCGTCCGCTTCCTGGGAAGCCATCGTAACGTTTGTTGCGTCGCAGTAATGGTAAACACCGACCTTGAGGCCGTTTGTCACCGCACCGCTGTAATTCGCCTCAAACTGGGCGTCTTTCTGCTCGTCCCAGTAACCGGGGTCTCCGCCGTAGCCATCGCGGATCATGGCAAAATCATAACCGGCGTTTTTCACGGCCGTCCAGTCAATGGTACCGTTATGTGTGGAAACGTCAATGCCGTTATAAACCGTGCCGTCCGCTGCATAGGCAGGAACGATAAGGGAAAGGACAAGCGCTATAATGAGGAGCATAGCTCCCAGCTTTTTCTTCAATGATACTTCACTCCGTTTCAAATTTGATTCCATTACTGATATGGAATGTAATTCCACCGATTGCAAATCCCAGTTCTGTTAAATTTATCATAATAAATTGCCGGAAAATGCAAAAATACCATTTTTATTATATTTTTATGGGGCGATAGTGTCAAGTAAAACAAGAAAAAATCAACCGGCATCGGCAAAACTCTTGCTCTAGTTAGGAATTGGATGCCTTCTTGGAATTTTGGCTGAACAGCTTAAAATATTCAAACCGCCTGCGGTAACTGGATTTTTCGTTTGCAGAAACGTCTGTTGAATACTATTATCACTAGATAAGCCGTTGAATTTTGAAAACGTCTTGTATCCGTATGCCGTACTATGCTATAATCTAGTATGATATATTCTTAACAAAGATGCTGCAATTCGACTTTTCCGGGTGACAGCCGCAACTTCACAACTTGAATCTGCAGATTATGTTAAGAGACAATTGCATCGGGTTCAACCGACGGTAATTACGAGCCGCAACCTTCGCACACAGACTTTGAGTACGCAAATTCAGACCGCCGTAACGATCGGCGGAAGAACGTTCAAATCGACTGATATGGTTTGGAGGAATACTATGGCGGTAAAATTCATAACGGCAAGAGAAGCTGCGGATCTGATCCCGAGTGGGATCACACTTAGCACAAATGGGTTTATGGGAACCGCGTTCCCGGAAGAGATCGTTCAGGAAATTGAAAACCGCTTTCTGGAAACGGGGAAGCCCAGAGACCTTACCCTGTACTTCTGTGCGGCTCAGGGTGACAACAAAACGAAAGGCCTGCAGCACATGGGCCACGAAGGCTTAACCCGGCGTACCATCGGCGGCCACTACGGCATGGCGCGCAAAATCGGCGAACTGGTTGTTCAGAACAAGATTGAAGCCTACGACCTGCCGCAGGGCGTTATTGCACACCTGCAGTGCGCAACGGCAGCGCACCAGCCCGGCATCGTTACAAGCGTCGGCCTCGGTACCTTTGTTGACCCCCGCTTTTTAGGCGGAAAGATGAACGAAAAGACAAAAAACGCCGAAGACCTTGTGGAACTGATTCATCTTCACGGCGAAGAAATGCTGTTTTACAAATCCATCCCGGTTAACTGTGCACTGATCGCAGGAACCTACGCCGACGAAAACGGCAACATTTCATTCGAGCGCGAAGGGGTGAGGGCGGAATCTCTGGCTCTCGCAACGGCTTGCAAAAATTCCGGCGGCAAGGTTTTCGTGCAGGTTCAGCGCGTAGTGAAGTCCGGCTCACTGCATCCGCGCTTTGTAGAAATTCCCGGCGTTCTGGTCGACTACGTCGTGGTTGCAAGCGACATGAAGTACTGCATGCAGAACTTCGGTTCACAGTATAATCCTGGTTTCTCCGGCGAACACGTCATGGGCATGGCGGAATTCGCCCCCGCGCCGCTGAACAATAAAAAGGTGATTGGCCGCCGCGCCGCAATGGAGCTCAAGGAAGGCAGCGTCGTAAACCTCGGCGTCGGCATCCCGGAGTATATTTCCCTTGTTGCCGCAGAAGAGGGAATCACCAAGAAATTCACGCTGACTGTTGAGGACGGCCTGTTCGGCGGAAATCCGCAGAGCGGCCTCGATTTCGGCGTTTCCCTGAATCCGTCCAGCATGGTTACGATGTCGTCAATGTTCGACTTCTACGACGGCGGCGGACTTGACCAGGCATTCGTCGGATTTGCGGAAGGCGATATGGAAGGCAACGTGAATGTTTCAAAATTCGGCAAGCTGATGCCGGGCTGCGGCGGGTTCATTGACATTACACAGAACACAAAGCAGGTATATTACTGCGGAACATTCACCGCCGGCGGACTGGAAACGGAAATCGGTAACGGCGAGATGCACATTACCAAAGAAGGAAAAGTGGATAAATTCACAAATCAGATTGAGCAGATTACGTTCAGCGCCAAAACGGCTGTAAAGAACAACCTGCCGGTCATGTACATCACCGAGCGCGCCGTGTTCCGCCTGACAAAAGACGGCGTTATGCTCTGCGAAGCCGCGCCGGGAATCGACGTGGAGAAGGATATCTTCGCGCACATGCCCGCAAAGCCGCTGATTTCTCCGGATTTCAAGCTAATGGACACGCGTATTTTCCGCGACGAAAAGATGGGTTTGAAAAGCAAATAACCTTTGTAAATAGAATTCGCGCCCCGCTCATTAAAAAATGGGCAGGGCGCGCTTTTTTGTTTGTACTCATCGTTCCAGTTGATAGGTTTTTCGAATTCTGATCATTTCATCTGACTCAAAAGTTTTACTGGAAATATAGCGCACACCCGGATTACCGTACAGCATCCTGTTGTATCCAAAAGTAAAAGATGACATCAATTTTCCTTTAGAATACAGGGACACATCAAAAATTACCCCGGTATACTGCTGTTGGTCAAAACTTTTCCAAACCGTAATGCCGTCAAACATACGTAGAAAATTCTGAATCTCTTTCTGATCCGACATTTTGTGGTGGGTTCCATAAGTCCCGTCAAAAAGATCAACACAGTCAACTTTATTCGGCTCGATTCCAAACTGCTGCTGCATGGAATGTGGGATCAAAAAGCCCTGACATATTAAAATACCCAGCAAAACTGCAACCACAGACAAGGTTATAATCAACTTCAGTCTTTTCCCTTTTTTGATAAAAATCACCGCTTTCATAAATTGGCAGTATTACTTCAAATTGGGAATTAACTAATTATATATTCCAATATCGAAATTGTCAAACAAAGTATATTAGAGTGTTTTTATTACAGTATTCCAGCTTAATTGCGAAATTGGTTTGTATTCATCCCCCGCCGGAGGCGGGGGATGAATACATCTTATCTCGCGGTCTGAAATGGAATTTCTGTAAATCAATCAGGAAATGATTTTTGTGCGGTAATAAAATAATGCCTGCTGTCCTGCTTTTGGCCGCTGAACCAGCAGTCATCAGTATGGCGAATACGGAGCAGCTCGAAATCCGCGAAAAGGCGCAGAATATCATCCAGATTCACATAAAAATGCGGAATTCCTTTCTCTGGCCCGTCGTCCGTTTTCACCACGGTGTTTTCGTCAATCTTTGGATACCCGACTTTGCAGAACGACCATGTTTCTTTGGAACAGAGCGTACAGTAAAGTTCCCCGCCCGGTTTCAGTACGCGGCGGATTTCGGATATCACTTTTCTGATTCCTTCGGTGTCACAGTGTGAAATCACATGGAAGGAAAACACGCAGTCAAACGAAGCGTCCGCATAAGGCAGGCTGAGCATGTTCGCTGTTGTTGCATTCACCTGCAGATTTTCGCGCTCCGCCCATTCGCACAGATAGTTCACGCCTTCCTGCGAGAGATCCATTGCGCTCACGGAGAAGCCGTTTTTTGCGAACAGAATGGAATGCCTGCCCAGCCCGCACCCGAGGTCGAGAATCGTCTTTCTCCCCTGCGCTTTCCAGCGGTCTACAAGATAATAGCTCTCTTCGCTCGGCTCCAGCCATATCTTTTCTTTTGCAGCATTCCAGTTCCATGCTTTTGAATCCGTCATTTTGATGCCCCTTTTCCGGAATCTGTTTTAAAATCAGTTTCCATATCATACCACATTATTCAGCAATATGCTACAATAGAAAGCCAGAAGAACTTTGTTTCCAGTTTTAAAAAGTATATTAAAATGTGCTTGACTCTCCCCCGCGCGGGAGGGTTTATCCTGTACTTAAGGAGGTCGAGAACCATGTATCAGATCGGTGAATTTTCCCGCATGACAAAGCTGACGGTCAAAACCCTGCGCTACTATGACAAAGCAGGTATCCTTTGCCCATCCTGCCGCGAAAAGGAGAACGGATACCGGCTTTACGGCGACGCCGACTACAAAAAGGCAAAGCTGATTCTTTTGCTGCGGGGCTTTGATTTCTCCATCGGAGAGATCCGGGACGTGCTGGAACACTATGATGAAAGGGACGACCTCCATTATTATCTGGCGGAAAAGAAAGCACAGATGGAAAAGCGGATTCGGGGCTACCGAAACCTGATGCGCCAAATGGACGCTTATCTTTCCTTGCCGGAACAGGAGGAAAACACGATGAGTTACAAAATTGAAGTCCGAACAATTGAGCCGGTGCTGATTGCATCCATCCGATTCAGGGGGAAATACGAGGATACCGGAAAATACTTCGGCAAGTTATTCGGAGCGGTAAAGAACAAGGCCGCAGGCGCGCCGTTCAATCTTTACTATGACGGCGAGTACCGCGAGGCAGACGCGGACATCGAGGTCTGCGTTCCGGTGAAGGAACCGGTCTCCGGCCAAGGAGTGGAAACCCGCCGCCTGCCTGCCATGAAGGCCATCGTTACAACGCACGTCGGCCCGTATGAAAAGCTCGGCGAAGCCTACAAGGCGCTTACGGATTACGCTGCGGAGCAACATCTGGAGATGAAAACTCCAAGCCGCGAAACGTATTTGAAAGGACCGAGCATGTTGTTCAAGGGTAACCCGAACAAATACGAGACAGAAATTGCGGTTGAAATTACTCAGCCGTGATTGACAAAGCAGGAAATCAATGATACGATAAGGGCAAGTTGCGGGGGGACTCTTCGGAGTTGAGAAGGCGAAACCTGACCCTTTGAACCTGTCGGTTAACACCGGCGCAGGGAAGCGAATGCCTACGGATTTCGTCATAACCGGGGTGCTTTCCGTTCTGGAAAGCACCCTTTTTTCATGAAAACTAAACAGCGTTTACGGGGGGACTCTTCGGAGTTGAGAAGGCAGAACCTGACCCTTTGAACCTGTCGGTTAACACCGGCGCAGGGAAGTAAGATGGAAATGGCACCTTGCTGACCGATGAGCAAGGCGCCATTTTTTACTCTGGTTCCGAATTCAAATTGATTGACGGAAAGGAAATCTGAATGAAAAAAGCTTTAACGATCGCCGGTTCAGACTGCAGCGGCGGCGCAGGAATACAGGCCGACCTGAAAACCTTCGCTGCACACGGCGTATACGGCATGAGCGTAATCACCTCGGTCGTGGCGGAAAATACGTCCCGCCTGCTCGGCCAGCAGGACATCAGCCCCGTCATCATCGAAAAACAGATTGACGCCGTGTTTGAAGACATCGGCGCCGACGCGGTAAAAATCGGCATGCTTCCCAACACTGCCAGTATGAAAGCTGTTGCGTCAAGGCTCCGGGAGTACTGCCCCAAAAACATTGTGGTTGACCCGGTCATGATCGCAAAAAGCGGAGCGGCACTCATGAGCCCCGACGCCGTGGCAACCTTCATGCGCGAAATTCTTCCCCTTGCCGATCTGCTGACGCCGAATATCCCGGAGGCCGAAAAACTTACGGGAATGAAAATCGAATTGCCGGAAGATATGGAGCGTGCCGCAGAAAAGATCTGCAGGATGGGAGCAAAAAGCGTGCTTGTTAAGGGCGGCCACGCCGCGGGCGACGCGCTGGACGTTCTATATAACGGCGAAAAATTCTTCCGGTTCCGCGCCGAGCGAATCCAGACGAAAAACACCCATGGAACCGGATGCACCTACTCTTCCGCAATCGCGTCGAACCTCGCGCTGGAATATCCGCTCCAGGACGCTGTAAAACGCGCAAAAGACTATGTGACGACCGCCATCCTACATTCGCTGAACATCGGCAAAGGCTGGGGGCCGACTCATCATTTTTACGAATTATATCAACATGGATTAAAGGAGAACTGATATGAGCACAAAAACTCAAATGGATTCCGCAAAAGAAGGAATCGTCACGAAAGAACTCGCCGCCGTAGCCAAAGATGAAGGAATTCCCGAACAGGAGCTTCTGGCACTGGTCGCTTCCGGTCAGGTTGCCATCCCGGCGAATATCCGCCACAAGTCGCTGGTGCCGCACGGCGTCGGCAAAGGGCTTCGCACAAAAATCAATGTGAACCTGGGCATATCCGGCGACTGCCCCGATTACAGCGCCGAGCTTGAAAAAGCCGACCTCGCGGCGAAATACGGTGCAGAAGCGATTATGGATCTGAGCAACTACGGCAAGACGCACGAATTCCGTGCGAAGCTGGTGGAACGTTCCCCCGCCATGATCGGCACGGTTCCGGTCTACGATGCGGTTGGGTATCTTGAGAAAGATCTGAAAAATATCACCGCGGATGATTTTCTGAAAGTCGTTCGCTGCCATGCCGAAGAAGGCGTCGACTTCATGACGATTCACGCCGGAATCAACCGCCGCGCCGCAGAAGTCTTTCTGGAAGGCAAGCGCCAGATGAACATTGTTTCGCGCGGCGGTTCCCTGCTGTTCGCGTGGATGAAAATGACCGGCAACGAGAATCCGTTCTATGAGCATTACGACGAACTGCTGGATATCCTGCATCAATACGACGTAACCATCAGTCTCGGCGACGCGCTCCGCCCCGGCAGCATCCATGATTCCACAGACGGCGCACAGATTTCGGAGCTGATTGAACTCGGCCATCTGACAAAGCGCGCGTGGGAAAAGGGCGTTCAGGTCATGGTGGAAGGCCCGGGCCACATGGCAATGGACGAAATTGCCGCAAACATGAAACTGGAAAAGCGCCTGTGCCACGGAGCTCCGTTCTATGTGCTCGGCCCTCTGGTCACCGACGTTGCGCCGGGTTATGACCACATCACCTCGGCAATCGGCGGTGCCATCGCGGCGGCAAACGGCGCGGATTTTCTCTGCTATGTAACGCCGGCCGAACATCTGCGTCTGCCTGATCTTTCAGACGTAAAAGAGGGCATTGTCGCTTCCAGAATTGCTGCGCATGCCGCCGACCTCGCCAAAGGTGTGAAAGGTGCACGCGACTGGGATTTCCGCATGGGAGAAGCGCGCCGTACCTTCGATTGGGACGAAATGTTCCGCCTTGCCGTCGACGGTGAAAAAGCAAAAGCCTATTACGAAAGCGTTCCTGCGCACGACCCGCGCAAGTGCTCCATGTGCGGCAAAATGTGTGCGGTGCGCACAATGGATAAAATTCTGAACGGCGAGGACGTCAGTCTTGAGCCGGACGAGAAACAAGAAGGAAGCGGAAAAGAATGAATCAGGATATTCAGCAGAGAATGAGTGCGGCGCTGAAAGCGGTTCGTGAAACCAAACCGCTTATTCACCAGATTACCAACTATGTTACGGTCAACGACTGCGCCAACGTTACGCTGGCCATCGGCGCTTCGCCGATTATGGCGGATGATATCGCCGAGGCGGCGGATATTGCATCCATATCCTCGGCCCTGGTGCTGAATATCGGCACGCTGAACGCGCGCACGGTGGAATCCATGCTTGCAGCCGGTAAAAAGGCAAACGAAAAAGGCATCCCCGTTGTGCTAGATCCGGTGGGAGCGGGAGCGTCCGCGCTTCGCAATCATACCGTGGAGCGTCTTTTAAAAGGTATTCAATTTGCAGTGATCCGCGGCAATCTTTCCGAAATCCGCTTTGTCGCCGGAGCGAATGCAGCTGCAAAAGGAGTTGACGTATCCGACGCAGACCTGAAAAGCGGCCCCGAAGCCGCAAAAGCAGCCGCAGAGACCGCAGCGAAAGCATACCGCTGCGTCACCGCTGTTACCGGAGCGGTCGACGTCGTCTCCGACGGGACGCAGACGGTCACCCTGCACAACGGTTCGCCACTTCTTGCCGGCGTCACCGGAACCGGCTGCATGTGCTCCTCGCTGGTGGGTTCGTTCTGCGGTGCAACAAAGGATTATTTCGCCGCCGCGGCAGGCGGAATCGAAAGCATGAGCATTGCGGGCGAGCTTGCCGCAGACACTGCCGGGCAAAAAGGCAGCGGAAGTTTTCATGTTGCTCTGATTGATGGCATCAGCAAAATGTCGCCGGAAATTTTTGCGGAGAGGGCGAAGATTGATGAAACCTCAAATTGACTACAGCCTTTACCTTGTGACTGACCGCAGCCTGATGAGCACTCCTACGCTGGAAGAAGCTGTGGAACAGGCAATCGAAGGCGGGTGCACGCTGGTGCAGCTTCGCGAAAAAGACGCGTCCTCGTTGGATTTCTACGAGACAGCCATTCGAGTGAAGGAAATCACCGACCGGCACAATATTCCGCTCATCATCAACGATCGGCTGGATATCGCGCTCGCGGTTGACGCTGCGGGCGTACACGTCGGGCAAAGCGATCTGCCCGCTGCCGTGGTCCGAAGCATCGTCGGCCCAGATAAAATCGTCGGCGTTTCCGCTTCCACACAGGAAGAAGCAGAAAAAGCACAGGCAGACGGCGCGGATTATATCGGCGTGGGCGCCATGTTCCCCACCGGCACCAAAACGGACGCGGACCATGTCACCATGGACGCGCTGAAACAAATCCATGCAGCAGTAAGCATCCCGATTGTAGTCATCGGGGGAATCGGCCCCGCAACCGCTCCCACTTTCCGCGGAACGGGCATCAACGGATTTTCTGTTGTTTCCGCTATCATCGCATCGAAAGATATCCGCGGCGCGGCACGGGAACTGAAGCAGATGTTTGAAGAACTTTAAACATAATTCCCTTCTTTGGTTGAAAATGAACCTCTCCGCGGCAAGTGGCGGAGTACTACACCCCGGTTCATAATAAAAAGGCTCGAATCGGCAAATACGCTGATTCGAGCTTTCTTATTTTACTGTCGGATTTTTACCTCACGCTTGCGCCGAAAGGCATGAGCGCCAGCTTGGCGATTTTAAAACACTGCAGGCCGAACGGGATACCGACGACCGTAATGCAGAATACAAGGCCGATTGCCGCCGCTTCCACTGCAAGCTCAAAACCGCCGAAAATAATCCACAGAATGTTCAGCAGAAGAGAACCGACTCCGCCGCCGTAAACCACTTCTTTGCCGAACGGACAGAACGCCAGTGAAGCAAACTTAAAGCACTGCAGACCAATCGGAATCCCGACGATTGTAATACACCACAAAAGACCTACTACCGCCCAGCTCAAACCCATAAGCAAACCGCCCAGTATAAACCAGACCACATTTCCCAAACAGCTCATTTACGCCGCTCCCAACAAATTTTAATTGACTATTCTATGCCGCCGCTATTGCGAATGATTCCTGCAATTTTCTCCGCCGCCTGACGTGCTGATATTTCGCTCACGTCAATTTTCATCGTATCCATGTTCCGGTAAAGCGCAAGGCGCGGAATGCTGCGCTCCAACACGTCCGCCGTGCGGGCACCTGTTTCCACATCCGCCATAATACGCTTTCTCAGCGCTTTCTCGGTGCAGACGAGCGAGAATTTGTGCAGTTCAAACTCACATTCCCGCAGCGGTGAAAGGATCTGTTCAAAAATTTCTTCCTGATGCATCACCCAGCAGAAAACCACATACTCATACCCGGAATTACGCAGGTACGATTTTAACAGATAAGTAATATTCCCCTCAACCATTGCTTTGTTTTCTTCACTAACCACGAACGGGTTCATGTTCCAGCACCAGTCTCCGTCCAGGTAGACGCCCGGCGTCAAGATTTTGAGCAGCTCGCGGCATACGGTGCTTTTCCCGACGCCCATGGTACCGTTCACAAGGATTAATTTCTTCATTGATATTACGACCTAACTTCATATATAATCCATGTGATTATACCCTTTCCACTTCACTTATGTCAAATGACGCAACAGCCGCGCGTGAGATAAATGGGTAAGCGAAGATTTTGCAGAATTCAGCCGCCGCTGCGCTGTTGTGTTATAATTAATTTACGTGCCCAACAATGGACAAATATGATGAAACATTTTGACAACTCCCCTGATTGCCGAAAGGAAGAAAAATATGAGCCAACCCATACTGGAACTTCAGCTGCTTTATGAGGATACGAAAAAAAATCCCGAGTTGAAACAGAAATTGCTTGCCACACGCACAGCGAAAGACCCGATGGACGCTTTCTGCCGGATTGCCTGCGAATCAGGGCACCCAATCACCGTGGGGGAACTTTTCGCCATCGGGCTTGAATACAGCGACAACCAGTGCAAAAGCACCAACGGAGGCAACCCTACACCATATGAATCCTTTGAGGATACCTATGAGGAATTTCTATCCTCTCTCTGATAAATCGACTCATCATACCCCGATTCATAATGAAAAGCGCTTAAATCTGCTCGATTCCGGGAAACATAATTAGTAAGCAAATTGAGGGAGGAAACGTTATGAATCAGGGACAGGAAAAATTCCAGAAGTTTATTCTGGAAAGAGTAAAAGAGGATCAATCGAAAGAAGCGTTGGAGCTGCTCGCAGAGCATTTCAAGAAACAGGATGAAGGAACATTCAACCATGAGGATGCTGAACATTTCATTCCGAAAATGACTTCGATGCTCAAGCCGGAGCATGTTGAAGAAGTTCAGGCAATTATGAAGCAATTCGCTCAGAAGATATAAGGAAAAATCGCCCCGCCGAAGCAGCGGCAGAGGGCGATTTTTCATATGTAACGGCTGTTTTATTTCGCAAGTTTGTCCATCACATCAATAATTTCCTTGATCTTCTGTTCCGCGCTGCCATTTTCGAAAGCTTCCTTTACGCAGTGATTCAGGTGTGCGTGAAGAACCTCGCGGTTCACATTGCGCAGAATCGCCTGCGAAGCCATAAGCTGGTTGGAAATATCGATGCAGTAGCGATCTTCTTCTACCATTTTAATTAATCCGTCAAGCTGTCCGCGCGCCGTCTTGAGCTGGCGCAGGACTTTTTCTTTATCCGCGACCATATGGAATCCCCTTTTCTAAAAATCAAAAGGTCTACAGTTTAATGAAAAACCGGCAGGCCGCCGAAAATCGTGCATCCAACTTGGCAGCTGCACGATTTCATCGGCGATCTGGACAGCCTCAGTCATTCTCCAGCTGAATAGAAACCGGTTCATATCCGGCGTCGATAATGGCATTTTTCAGCGTCATATCGTTTACATCCGCGGTCAGGGTCACTTCCGCCGTTTTCTTGTCGAGATCAACCTTTGCGCTGACCCCGTCAATGGAATTGAGCGCTTTTTCCACATGTGCCTTGCAGTGGTCGCACATCATGCCGTTAATGGTGATTATTTTTTTCATAGAAATTTGTCCTTTCTGATTCTTATCTTCTTTTTTATTTTGACCCGGATTTTCCGGAATAGCCTGCTTAAAAACATCTGCTCGCTTCGGACGGAAAAACCTTAGGCGCAGGGCGTTTGTAACCACAAAGACGGAACTGAGGCTCATCGCGGCCGCCGCAAACATCGGGTTGAGCTTCCAGCCGAGCAGCGAATAGAACACGCCTGCTGCAATCGGGATGCCAATGATGTTGTAGAAGAACGCCCAGAACAGGTTTTCCTTGATGTTCCGGATTGTTGCGCGGCTAAGCCGGATTGCGGTAACCGCGTCGAGCAGGTCGCTCTTCATCAGCACGATATCGGCGGACTCAATCGCCACATCCGTACCCGCGCCGATTGCGATACCGACGTCCGCCCTCGCGAGAGCCGGAGCGTCATTGATACCATCGCCGATCATTGCTGTTTTTCTGCCGCTTTCCTGAATTCTGCGGACTTCCCGCTCCTTGTCCTGCGGCAGCACATCCGCTACCGCTCGGTCAATTCCAAGCTGCCTGCGGATTGCTTCGGCCGTCTTTTTATTATCGCCCGTCAGCATCACAATATCAATGCCCATTGCCTTAAACTGTTCAATTGCTTCGCGGCTGGTCGGCTTAACCACATCCGCCGCGGCAATTACACCGAGCAGTTTGTTGCCTTCCGCAAAGTAAAGCGGCGTTTTGCCTTCCTCCGCGAGTGCTTCGGCTCTGGACGACAAGGCGTCGGCATTAATGCCGCGCTCGTTCATGAATGCGAGGTTCCCTGCAAAATACTGTTTCTCATCGATTATGGCGGTAATGCCGCGCCCGGGAACGGCAGAAAATTCACGCGCGGATTTCAGCGTGGCTCCCGTCTTCTTTGCTTTCTCCACAACTGCTTCCGCAAGCGGATGCTCGCTCAGTTTTTCGAGCGATGCGGCAATTTCAAGCAGATGCTCTTCGCTTGTTACGTCCGCGGCAATAAGATCCGTCACCCTCGGTTTGCCTTCCGTTATGGTACCTGTTTTGTCGAGAACCACGGTTTTCACGGTGTGGGCGGTCTCTAGGGCCTCGGCGGACTTAATCAAAATACCATTGGAAGCGCCTTTTCCCGTACCGACCATAATGGCGACCGGCGTGGCAAGGCCAAGCGCACAGGGGCACGAAATAACAAGCACCGCAATACCGATGGAAAGCGCAAATTCGAAAGACTGCCCCAGCAGAAGCCAAACAGCCGCTGCGAGGACGGCAATGCCGATCACCACCGGGACAAAGACGCCGCTGACCTCGTCTGACAACTTGGCAATCGGCGCTTTTGAGGAACCTGCTTCTTCCACCAGACGGATTATCTGAGCCAGGGTGGTGTCGCTGCCGACCTTTTGCGCCCGGAACCTAAAGAATCCCAATTTATTAATGGTAGCGGCGATTACCTTGTCGCCGGGCTGTTTCTCCACCGGAATGCTCTCGCCAGTGATTGCTGCCTGGTCGATGGATGAGCTTCCGTCCGTGATCACTCCGTCCACGGGAATGCTCTGCCCCGGCCGAACCACCACGATATCGCCGACCGCCACCTGCTCGGCCGGAATCTCAATCTCCTGCCCATCACGCTCTACCGTCGCGGTTTTCGGCGCAAGGTTCATCAGCTTGGCAATCGCATCGGATGTTTTGCCCTTTGACCGCGTCTCAAGGTATTTGCCGAGTGTAATCAGCGTGAGAATCGTTCCCGCAGACTCAAAGTACAAATCCGAAAGATAGTGCTGCGCCGCAGCCGCATCGCCGTGGCCGAGTGCGTAGCCGATCCGGAATATTGCATAAACGCCATACACCACCGCAGCGGATGAACCCACCGCAATCAGCGAATCCATATTCGGCGAACGTTTTGCAAGCGTGCGAAACCCAACACGGTAATAATTTCGGTTGACGTACAAAATCGGTAAGAGCAGCAGAAACTGCGCGAACGCATAGACAATTCCGTTCTCTGTTCCGTGAAAAGCATTTACCATGAACTGCGGAACCGGAAGGCCGAACCACTCTTTCAGCATATGGTGCATGGCGAGGTACATGAGCGGAACCCAGAAGACAAACGAGACAATCAGCCTCGTTTTCATCGCTTTAAGCTGAGCTTTCATTGGATTTTCCGTCTTTTGCCGTTCCGCCGCGCCATACAAAAACGCGCCGTATCCGGCCTGCTCAACTGCATGTATTATTTTTTCCCTGTCTGCCGCGCCGTCATAATCGACTGTCATGCTGTTCGTCAAAAGGCTGACGTTCACAGACTTGACTCCGTCCACTTTTTTGACGTTTCGCTCCACTGCCGCAGAGCAGGCAGAACACGTCATCCCTGTTACATTGAATTTTTGATTCATAGTTTCACCTCTATACCCCCTGTGGGGTGTGCTTATCATAACTCTCTGCTTCATGTTTGTCAATAGAATCCGAGATAAATCTGCCTTGTAATAAACTGCCCGAAAATACCAATCAAATGAAATTTTTCCAATCTTCCTTTATTTAAATCGTTGGCGTGCAAGATATAGCACTTCTCTGCTCCTTTGGTATAAGTCAGAATTTGGGAATCCCCTCGATCTTACCGCAGGTGAAGCTTTATACCGCATAAAAAAATACCGCCCGGTGGGGCGGTATTTTTTGGGGGAAAGGAAGGTGGTAATATGAAAAAGTTTTATATAAATCCTCATGTGAGGAGCTTATTGTCTTCCCGGGGCCTGCGGCGGTATTCCGTACCCACTGCAGACCTTTTGGGGATTGGAAATTTTCTTCTTTGATTTCGATTGGAACAACTACAGTATAACGGGGCTTTATGTCTTTCAAATGAATTGATTTTTAAGATTTTTGCTATATCCCGTGAATAAATTAAGAACACAGCCATTACCGATAAATCCGGAGCCAGGTACTGTAATGGCAGGCCTGGGATACCAGTAAAAGAATTGTCAAAATAATCTCTATAATTTCGCTTGGCTTTGCCTTCTTCAGTATTTTCAGGACGAAATCAAATACGCAAAACAGAAAACCGGAGCAGAAATATGCAATCATCATCGGCCGGCTCGCCATGACACCCGGATTCAGCATCGCATCAAATAACAAAATAACCGCAGGTAAAAGTAAGACCAGAGTGAACGCCTGTATTTTTGCGTATTTCTCTTTCTTTTTTATACTTTCGATTAGTTTCTTGATCCAGAATATCATTACGATGCCCCAAAATGCCAACAGGATATATGGCTCGAAAGGCTTTACTGCAGGGATATACGGCGACGCCGCGAGGAAGGCCAAAAATCCCATAATGCCGATGATTTTCAGATTTTGAAGACTGGATTGTTTCATTTTGGAAGCTCTCCCAACCATTATTTATGCCATAGAATCGATACAACTAACTGCGGTTATCACGAGAAAGAAGAAAATAAGATTAAGCACCTGTATTCTGGTCATCTTTTCCCGCTTTGCGGCGAATTTCAGGAGCGCCCCGAAGTCCGGCAGAGCAAAGATCAGCCAGGCTGCAATAATTGTTTCCAATTTGAACGGCTCCAGCACCGGCAGCCAGATTCCAGTTAATAAGATAGCCGTACAGAGGATAATACAAATTGCTTTAAAAACCTTATACCCGCGCTGATTCGCTGCGGATTCCATAACCGATCATCTCCTCAAATCTCTCATGTAAATTTTAGGGTTTTCATAAGTCCTATCCTGAAAAACTGAATTTATTTTTTAAAAAAGTCAATTGCAGAGAAAGTCACCAGTCCGGCAAAGAAAAGCAGGCACATAACGAAGTTAAAGACTAGTTCCTTATTCAATTTTTCTTTTCGTTTTCCCATCTTCCAGATGGAAAGAAGGTTTGGAAGGCTCAGAATAATGAACGCAAGCGAACATATTTCCCGGCTGTAATATCTCAAAGCCGGGTAAAGCGTTGAAAAAAGGAGCACCGCATTTAGTATGCGGCAGATTAATGCGAGTCTGGGGTACTCGTTTTTAAAATCCATTATGAAGCCTCATTTTCTACTTTTTTAACTTAACTAACCTGTTATAACGGTTTCTATGCTTTCAGAAGATCAAATACCAACACAGCAACAAACACAATAATGAACAGGAAAAAGCAAATCAGAATAACAATCTGTGATTTGCTGAGTTTCTCTTTCCTTCGAACCGTTTTTCGTATGGTTAAAACTTGAGGGAGATACAGAATAATAAACGCCATTCGCCACATTTCATCGTGGTAGCGGCTCAGAGTCTGGTCAACTGTTGAAATAAACAGCAAAACGCTCAATATTAAGCAAAATATGGTCAGTTTTGGATAATCCGAATTCATCGGAACGCCTCCCAAATCTCATTGTGAAAGTATTTCCTACAATACCGTATTCTGTTATATTTTCATTGTAACATACAATTTCAGATTTTCAATAGAGGAATATTTTAAACGCAGATGCAGCGTCACAAAGCGCAAAAAATACCGCCCGGAGGGCGGTATTAGAGGGAAGAAAGAGTTATGAAAAAGTTTATTATAAATCCTCAGCCGAGGAGCTTGTGGTTTGTCTGCCGGTCTGTGGTCCGGTATTCCGACCCCACCGCAGGCCCTTGTGCAGCTTGATTTATTGTCGTTCCGTTTGGAACATCTATAGTATAGCCGGACTTTGTTGCGTTCTCATTAAATCTATTTTAAAAATCATAAGAAATTTCGTGAACAGATTTTGTTTTGCAGTACCCGAGCCTGCCCTATTAGAACAGACTCAGCTGTTCCGCAGCCAGCTTATCCTCAAACCGGTGGAGATACCCGAAGATTGCGTTGCTGTCGCAGATGATTCCGTTTTTACGGCACTCCTCATAAAAGATGCGCATCAGCTCGTCGTTGTGAACGCTCATCACTTCATAAGAGTTTCCATACTGCTTTTGGTAAACTTCTTTCAACCCGGGGAAATGCTCGTCCAACTTGCCGTAAAAATATTCGCGGTTGCCTTCGCGCAGCGTCAGTCCGATGCCGAAGCAGAGGATTCCGTAGACCTTTGCCTCGGTGCAGTAACGAAGAATACCGCGGAGATTCTCCTCGGTATCATTAAGATACGGCAGGAGCGGGTCGAACCACACAACGGTAGGGATGCCGTTATCCCGCAGGATTTTCAGCACTTCAAAGCGCTCGGCCGTGGTGGAAACGTTTGGCTCCAGAATACGGCACAAGCTTTCGTCATAGGTCGTCAGCGTCATCTGCACAACACACTTTGTCTTGGAATTGATACTTTTCAGCAAGTTGAGGTCGCGAAGGATGCGGGCGGATTTTGTCTGTATCGCCAGGCCGAATCCATATTGGTCAATCAGCTCCAGGCATTTTCGGGTCAGGCCAATTTTTTCCTCGAGATGCAGATACGGGTCGGTCATCGCGCCCGTACCGATCATGCAGCGATTCCGCTTGCGGCGAAGCGCGCTTTCAAGCAGTTCAGCTGCGTTCGATTTCACCTCAACATCTTCGAACACATGGTCCATATTGTAGCATTTGCTGCGGGAATCGCAGTAGATGCATCCGTGCGTGCAGCCGCGGTACAGGTTCATGCCGTTCGAGGGTGAAAGGATTCCTTTCGCTTCTTTATAATGCATGGTGCACAGCGCCTTTCAATCCTATAGTGTTCACCGTTCAGGACATAATGTTACTTTCCACTGTGAAACGTTCCGGAGAGCGAGGCGCTCTGCAAAATGTGCCCTTCCATTGCGGCAAGAAGGCGTTTTTTTCTGGTTCCTGCCGGCAGTTTCAAAACCGCATTCAGAATGTAAACCGTAAATCGGTAGGTGTGGGTCGTACCTCTCGGCGGCTTAGGCCCCTTGTAGTGGTGCCTGCCGTATCCGATCCCCTGTATTGCCCCATTGGGGAGCCGCTTTCCATGGGGAATTCCTTCAGAGATCTCACTTTGCACCGGAAGATTCCAGATAATCCAGTGGTTATACACGTTGAAAATCGGATGTGACATGTCATCCATCAGAATTGCGATGGCTTTCGCGTCCGGCGAAAGATTGTGAAGTGAAATGTCGGGTGAAATATTCTCACCGCGTGCCGAGTTCCGCAGAGGAATTGCCTGCCCTTCTCGGAATGCTTGGCTGGTAACAGACAGCACGTTTTCTTCATTCATCGTTGTTCAACCCTTTTCAGTACCCAATTAATTTGTATCAGGTTGTTAATCACCTTGTAATTTCGTAGAAATTCGGTCAGGCGGTAAAACGTATACCGGGCTTTGCCGCGGCACAGAAGGACCGCGTGGATTCCAAGCCTCGCAGCTCCTTTGCAGTTTTTAGCTTGATCATCCACAAAGAGCGCTTCCTGTGCGCTGACCCCCAGTTCATTTAATGCAGTCTGGTACATCACGCTGTCCGGTTTCGCAGTCCCTAAAACTGATGATATGACGAAGGACGAAAAATACGTTCGCAT
Source organism: Caproicibacter sp. (assembly GCA_036260805.1). GTDB lineage: Bacteria > Bacillota > Clostridia > Oscillospirales > Acutalibacteraceae > Thermocaproicibacter. The sequence continues at coordinate 20,728 of DATALZ010000085.1, read as the reverse complement.
ACCTGCTTTTTCAAAGACTTCTTCAAGCGACGGCCATGCGTCAGACACGACCGCCAACTTGTATTCGACGCTTAATTTTTTCAGTACGGGAAGCGCGTCGTCATAGAATTGGTATTTAGCCGGACAAAACACCAAATTGTGCGCAAGATAATCCGCTTTTTGCGTGTTTAGATTCAGCTCCGGCAGTTTCTTCGACAGAATTCGATAATATGCTTTGAAAAGTTGCAGCTCCTGTTCCCGGTTAACAATCCGTTTCTTCGAATTCAAATACGCACAAGCCCGATGGAACGCCTGATTTTTCCTATAGCGCGGAGTTTTTCGGAATGATTCCCTATTAACAGCCTGAAAAAAATCCGGCGGGATAAACCAATTTCCGGTCTTTGGAAAGTTCAGCACTCTTCCGGAATCAAACAAAATGGCTTTAATTTTCATGTTTCTGTCCCAGCGCAGTTCTTATTTCATCCATGTTCTCACCATTCCATATCAATCAAGCGTCGGTTACTTCATAGGGGATTCGTTCAGCTCGCCGACAAAATCATCTAAGAAGTCTGCAATTAACTTGCGGTCGGAGACCGAGCCGTACAGATTCACGCTGAGCACCGCCTCGTCGTCAAATGTGGATAGGGCGACCTGAAAATGCGGCGCATATTTGATGGAACCGGACATAAACGCACTTTCCATGATGATACCATCAAAATGCAATAGTCCTTTATTGAGAATACCGATATTTGTAAAGGCAATCGGCGCGTTGGAGAACTTCTTTTCCAGCAGCTTTCGTGCCTTGCGATACGGCATGAAGGAGAAAAGCATTTCGAGCAGCAGGATACTTTTCAGGCTGGATGTATCCGACTTTGCGAGATTCATTGCAGTATTGACCTTCTTCAGCGTATCTTCAAACGACGCACCCGGTTCCGGGCCGATATCGCATACCAGCATTGTGACCAAATTGGTAATGCCATCCGCCTTTCTGCCGGGAAGGTGCTTTCTCAGGTCTACCGTGCAGGGACAGGCAAACACACGGCCGTACTTCCGGTATAAAGCACGAAAAAAAGCCGCCAGCATAACGTCATTCACCGTCGCCCCGTGCGCTTTCGCATAGGCTTTCAGCCTACGGAAATCGTCTTGCGGAATCGATCGGATTTCGATGAAAGGATTTTTGAGGTTTCCCTCAAAATTAAATGTCGTCTGATCCGGATGAATCAGGTCGTTTTTCCGCAAAAATATCTTTGCCTTGCCGGAAACGGAAAAACTCTTGAGCACCTGTTTTAGTCTGCGGTTCCGCACAGCACTGCCCCGCTGATACTCCGGGCTGCTTTCCATGCCGTTGTAAAGCGAACATAGCAGATAAAGGAATTCCTTAAACCCCGCGGCATCGCAGAGCATATGGTTGATGGTAACGCATAGGGTATCCCCCGTGTTCCGTAGCACGCCCACTTTCAGCTGCGGGCCGTTTAAATCCGCCTTTCTGCAGAGAAATTTCTGTATGGCTTCCTCTTTGTGCTCCGTTTCAGCCAGAGTGACCATGTCGTCTGAAGTAAAGCCCATATCCACCCAACGGGGACGTCTGCCTTCTTCAGCAAATCTGCACCGAATCAGCGGAAAGACATCCGCCGAAAGGTCCACCGCCTTTTTCAGCCGCTCATAATCCAGCCTTCCTGCAAAAGTCGCGGAAAAATGCAGGGTATGATCGTTCATTTTCCCGACCTCAAACAAATGCTGAAGAATGTCCCACGCAACAAATGGGTAACTAACCGGATTTGTTTCAGCCATAACCGCAGCCTCGTTTCATTTATTGGTATATCCATTACTGTATTCAGTTGAGTGGTATTTTGATTACCCGAAAATACCTTTCTTTTTCTTGTAGAACGGCTGCACGTTTTCTACTGCGCTCCGGCCGAATTCTTCCGAAAGCGGAACAAAATCAAGGGGCATCCCATCGGCATACGGAACGCCCGCACCAGCGATTCCGTCAAACACCGTTTTGTGATCGCCGGTGAAATCGACGACAATCAAGTAACTTTTCTCATTGTCCTTCACCATCTGGCGAAGATAGGCGGCGTTCACGTTTTTCTGCGTTTTAAGGTATATCGCAATCTCATCGGCCATACGCTGCGGGTAGACTTTCGGGTCTCCCAACAGAACTTCCGTGTCCTTTTTGACTTCCTGCTCCTGCACCTTCGGCGTTGTCTTCCCGGTGCCAGCGTCTTCAACATCTTTGAGCATGTCCGGTGAAAGAGCAATGTTCACACCGAACGGGTTAATGACTATACCGTCTGCTTTCGCGCCAAAGTGCTTCATATCTTCAAAGCGGCCGATCATGCCGCTGTACTTATGCTCTTTGTCGTACTTCATCATTTCATTCCAGTCCGTAAAGAAGGGATAAAAATGCTTGCCCGCCCCATTTTCGAGCATCGGAATGGACATAATGCTGTTTTCCTTTACGACTGCGGAACCGTTCTCCTGCTTCTCCACATTCATTTTGCTTGCATCTACCGGAAGGAGAAATTTCGCCCCATAAATCATCCGGAACATGTCGTTCTGCATCTGCTTTGTGGCGCGTTTTGCTGAAAGCTCCTGCAGAAACCAGCCTGCCATCTTTACAAGCTCCGGGTTCATGACCGGGCGGCTGACTTCCGGCAGGTCGGAAAAGTCCGGTTTCTCCATCAGGTCAAACAGGTCAAGCGCGAGAAAAGTCTGCCCATTGTCAACCACAACGCGTTCGATGCCGCTGCGGTACAAATCCGCGAAAAACAGAGTACGGTACTGGGCACTGCTCTCCATGCTTCTTACAACAACATTCTGCTGCAAAAGATAATCCTGTAAGACATCATAAAACTCTTTTTCGGTAAATATGTAAGCAGACGGAACACCGTTTTCAAAATTGAGGTAATAATTTCCCGCGGCCAGCGAGTAGGCTGCCCAGATCGTGGGTTCCGATTTCAGTCTCTCCGTTATCTGCCGGTAAGTCTCTGGGGATTTGTCCGCATCATATCTCCGAATCAGTTCCTGTATGGTATCCATCTGCATTCTCCTGTCATAAATTAGCAGCCGTTTTCCGGCTTGTAACAATTATATTCCAACAGAAAAATATTTTCAATGAAAACTCCTCTATCTGCCGAACCGCTCCCCGAAATCGAGGAACTCCCCGTTTTGTGTTATGAGCAAGTCGGTAAAGCCAACCGGAATTTTTTCGTAAACATCCGGCGGCACGATCATGTCAATTTCCGTACCATCCTCATACCTGAATTTTACCCGGAACTCTACCCGGTGTTCAGGCCGGTACATCGTGCCGGTATTCTCTTTCACAATCTCTTTTTGCAAAACAGTTGCGTATTTTTGCAGAACAGGCGCTTCCTCATCCCGAATTCCCTGCCCGCTTTGGAGTCGCCTGTGATACGACACAAAAGAATAGATAACAGCCGCAAAGACTGCGGCAGCCATCACGATTACAATAATAAGCCCAGTCCGGTCATTGAAATTAACGGAAACCGCATTCCTCAGAAAAATCATGGCAGGCCGCCTCACTTTTAATAAATTCGATACGCTCATTATATTCCGGAAAAAATGGGACTTCAAGAGCGTAAAAAAAGAAGAGGATTTCTCCCCTTCTGTTTTCAGCTGGCGCTTTGCACCTTATTTGTCCGCAAATAGCTTTGGAAAGCGCCTTTTCAGAAACGCCGGAACCTTTATGGCTCGTTTGAGATACTGGAACTCCTCGGAACGCCAAAAGAGGCCAAAATAAATTAGATTCGGAACGATAAGGCAGATAAAGCAGCGAAGCATAAAGCTGAGGAAACTGACCGGCCCCGTCAGTGAACAGAGATACCATGTAATAAACCCTACCGCAAACGTAAGTACCGTATAAACCGCGTAGCGGAAAAAATAGGACGCGGTGGACTGATGGAATCCATGGCGGTATAAAACAAGCGGCTCTACCCAAAGGTCGGTAGTCAGGGTGCTGATCAGCGTACCAAGGAATACGCCCGCAACCCCGATCTTCTGTGCAAGAACAATGGAAAAGATCAGGTTAATCAGCGCTTCAAAAACCGCCTTGTAGCGGTCGTACCAAAACAGGCCAAATGAGTTTTTAAAGGTAAGCACCGCCTGCCGCATCCCGGTCGTGTAAAAATTGGCCACAATAAAAAATACAACAGAAACCGGCAAAAGCATCTTTGCGCTTCTCGTCCAAAGCTGAACAAACGGATTGAACAGGCAGAACAGGCAGATGGAACAAAAACTGAAAATCCAGAATCCGATGAAATTTGTCACTTTAAATACGCGGTATGATTTCCGGTCGCTTTCAAGCGCACCGAGGTTGCCCACGCTCGCCGTAATGCCATTGAAAATCTGCGAGGTCATGGCATTCAGCGTCGTTGTAATCATGAAATAGTTGCTGTAGATACCCACAATCGCTACGCCAAAAAACTTGGAAATCACAAGGCTGTCCGTTCCGTTGACGACAACTCCGCCGAATCGGTGCATAAACATCGCTTTGATGTTCTTTACAATTTCGGATTTATCCTTTTGTGAAAGCTTTTCTTTCTCGTATTTTTTCAGATATGGATACATTTTCCCGGCTTTTCTCGCCAGAAAAAAGTTTGTGAAAAAGCTGAACAATATCTGCAGGCAGAAATACAGAATGAAATTTCTCGTTAAAATCAGCGCAAGGATCTGCAGGATATTCTGAACGATGCAGAGTCCATACTGGTACAACGCAACCACATAATTCTTCTGATCGGCAGTGATAATGCACTGCTTGTAGGAAAAAAAGTATGTGATGACGGAATTGAAAACATATAAAAAGTAAATCAGCGTCAGGTTCGGTACATTCAGGTCATTCGTGAAGAAATGATAAAACGGAGTAAATAAGAGCCCGATTGCTCCGATAATCAGACCAATCGTCTGGTAGGTCTTTTTAAAAAGAGCCATGAGGGCTCCGACTTTTTTCTTATCGTGCACCGCCAGAGGCTGATACATATGGAAAATGATCGTAGTGCCGATACCAAGTTCTGCAAGCGCAAAAAGCGAAAGGAAATTTCCGAACACTCCGTTGATACCCAGATAGGTTGCACCAAGCGTCTGGATAAAGACGGTCCGGCAAATAAAACTCATCACAATACTGAGAAGCTGGCTGGATAAATTGACGATTACATTTCGAATAGAATTTTCGCTGCGCAAGGATTCACGGCCTTCCCTGGTAATGTTTAGATCATGCAAATTTATATTTTAACACATATTTGTGACTGAATAATAAACATGACTAAAATTATATTACCACTTTTTATCATTTTCAAGGGTTTGCAGAACTTACATTTACGGGCCAACCGCTTTTGCAGTTTTCTTGTCCCACACTTTCCGTTGTCTGATCTTGCGTCTTTTTATGTTTTAGCCGTAAAACACATGCCGAAAACACATTTGGTAATTCCCGAAAAAAACAAAGAAGTCGGCAGCAAGTGCCGCCGGCTTCTTTGCATATGTTAGGAAAAGTTGTAATTTGGGTCATTTCTGCCCATAGTGGGCATTCTGGCCTTATTTATACATAAAGAAGTGCCTTTGCAGAAGCGTTCTCTGCATATTCTCGGCCGGTTCTCTCGAAATTGCTTCTGTGTGCCATGCCATCATGGCGGCTTCTTCCAGCACCGCCGCCTGGTAAACTGCTTCGCGGCAGTCTTTGCCCCAAACAAACGGGCCATGGGATTTCACCAATACCGCCGGAATATCATCCGGTTTGATGCCTTGGAATGTTTCGGCAATCACTTTGCCGGTCTGCTTTTCGTACTCACCCAGAATTTCTTCATCGGTCAGTGCCCTTGTACAGGGAATTCCACCGTAAAAATAGTCGGCGTGGGTGGCTCCGTAGGCCGGAATGGAGCGTCCCGCCTGCGCCCAAACGGTCGCCCACCGGGAATGGGTATGTACGATTCCCCCGATATTGGGAAAACTGTTGTAGAGTTCACAGTGGGTCGGCATATCCGAAGACGGGTTGAGCCTGCCCTCTACCTTTTTGCCTTCCAGATTTACAACTACCATGTCATCCGGCTTCAATTCCTCATATGATACACCGGAAGGCTTAATGACAAACACGCCGTTCTTACGATCCACTCCCGAAACGTTGCCCCAGGTGAATATGACAAGGCCCAGCTTCGGCAGCTGCAGATTTGCTTCACAAACCCGCTTTTTCAATTCTTCCAGCAATGGTAACGTCCTCCTCTGGTTTTCATGTGGATTATCGCGTTCGTATGGTCATGAATATATGGGTAAATGGATATGGAACTTTATTAAGTAATAAATAAGGAAGGGCGTTCTAAAACTGCACGCATCTATGGAACAATAAACTATATTTTATGAAAATGATAACAGCATTTTGCACATGATTAGCAATCAATACCGAAAATTGCAGATTTTTTAATGATTTCTTGTTTAATATTGCTAAATAATACCATTTTTTATATTGTCTAGTACTTACTCCACAAATATTAAACGATTGTCATTCAACCTTTTAGGCCTTGTTTGATAAATTAAAAATCGGCGGAATATTGCACCCCGATTCACAATGAACCTCTCCGCGGCAAAACGCAGAGTATCGTAGATATCACCCTGAATGCGTGGTGCAAAACAAGGAATGCACCCCGGTTCATAACAAAAAAGCCCCGGAAAATTCCGGAGCCCTTCTATGATTTCGTAGAATTACTGCTTTAGCGCGACAAGCCTTGCGCTTTGCCCATAAGATCTTTCGCCGCTTTTAACAGTGAAATGTGACCGGACAGTTTGCCCACCGGGAACTTCAAAAACGACGTCGGCCGTACCGTCTTTCACGCCGGTTATCTGATAAAGAATCTGTCCGCCGGAATTTCTACGGTAGACCTTCACACTTATGCAATCGTTGGTGGAATATACCTTGAAATCACTTTCTGCTACGCCTTTGGCAAGCACGCCAATGCAATATTTTGCTCTGGGACTCATGTTATAGGACAGTGTATCCATCAGGATTCCACTGTTTACGGTAACAATCACTATCTTCCCGCCGATATCAATCGTCGCAGTGCCGGATGTTCCACCGGTAACGGTGTAGAGCCATGCGGTATTCCCGCTTTTATCCTTTGTTTCTTTGCCGTCGCTAAGCGACGCGACCGATGTATTGGACGAAGTCGCCGCAGGCTTGGCTCCGGAACCGCCGAAAGCAAGGATTCCGTACTTATCACCCGTAAGGACAGAGACCGTAGAGGTATCCAGCTTTAGGCCAGAATCGGAGCTTCCCGAAACGAGTACGCAGCTGTCGGCGCGGTAATCCGTCAGCTTGTCGCCCCTCTGGTCGACAAGATATGCAACAAGCAGCGCCCTGTGGTAACCCGTTGCTGCAGCCGACACATTGCACGAAAGAGAATCGGACGACGGGGAAATGGAAAATCCGCTGGTATCGCCGTACGCCTTCCAGATAATTTTGGTGCCAGTAGCGTATCTGGCAATTCCGGGGCTGATGACCGCTTTCACCGTGCCGGACTTGCCGGAACCAATATCCAAGCCTTTGCTGTCCAAATCAAGCCCCTCGGAAGCGTCGTTTTTCACGCGGTACAGAATTGCGTTTCCGGAATAGTACTGTTCGAGGGTACCTACCATAAGGTTTACCTGGCCGGGATAAATACTGGCGCCTCCCTCGGTGCGAAGTACCGTTGTGCCGTTTGATACCGGCGTGAGAAATACCAGCGACGGAACTTCGGAAACATATCCGCGAACCGTAAGGGCACCCGCATTGGTGCAGAGCGTACCGGGTCCTTCTAGGTAGCCTACATCAACCGTGGAATAGGATGTCAGCACGGAATCCTTCGCGAGCTGAAGAGAATCCGTTTTTAACGGCTGGCTGGTAACAACCGTGTTATTGGCGGAAAGTTGGAAAGAACTTATATTTGTAATGTAGGGCAGCTGATTTTTAAACCCGTTTATCACAAGAGCTGCGCTCTTGTTTCCGTCCAGAACTCCCGTGGCAAGTTTGCAGTCGTCCAACTCAGCTTTATCCGTCACGTTGATGCCTCCGCCAATGGTAACGTCGGAACCGGAAGAAAACACGATGTCAGTGGCTTTTACCAGGCCGGAAAGCGAAATCTTACCCGTACCAAACAATACATTATATCCTGTTACGGAGCAGCCCATGGTAAGGTTTCCGCTCAGAGACGCCTTTCCGTTTGTGCAGTTCATGCTCTGTACAATATTGCCGCCGCTGACTGTAATATCTCCATATGTTTTCAATGATTTTAGCGTTCCGCCGGTAACAGAAGCCAAGCCATCGCAGATGGTATCATAAGTCAGGCCACCCTGAACCGTCAGTTTGGAATCACTTCCGCTGACCGATACATTTCTCACCCTGCCGGACTTTATGGTCAGGCTGCCGCTGCAATTAACGTCTTTATCCGTAACATCAACGAATTTTGACGAATCCCATGTGGTATTCCAAGCAGACGAAGGCCCAAGATATGTTCTTGTGCCATGCATATCAATTACAGAATCAATTGTATCTGCCTGCGCACTGATCGGAAGGCTTATTAGCATAAGAGATAGTACAAACAGTATGCTGAGTGCCTTTTTCAATTTAATCCCTCCACGTTCCCTTAGAATGTCAAAATGATTGCCAAAGTTCATTCCGGTCTCAAGCCTCATCGCAACCGAAGCAAAATCATGGCATAATTTACCTGTTATTTTCATTATATTCTCATTTTCCGCCTTTTTCAAGAAGCCCAGGAGTTCCGGCGGATAAAACAGAAGCCGGCTGGTTCAACCAGCCGGCGCCATATTGCATGAAATAAATCATCTTACCTGTATCTTGCCCAGAGTCTCGCCGATACTGCCGCTGATGACCAGATCGGCGCTGCCGTCCAGCGAAGTCTCTGACTTATTGATCAGCACAAGGCGGCTGCCGTGGTAGTAGTCTACAAGTCCGGCCGCAGGATACACCGTCAGTGACGTTCCGCCCACGATGAGCATATCCGCATTTGCAATCGCTTCAACCGCGCCGGTAAGCGTCTGCTGGTCAAGCCCTTCCTCGTAGAGCACCACATCCGGCTTGATGACACCGCCGCAGGTGCAGGTGGGCACACCCTCGCTGCTGAGGATAAACTCCGCGCTGTATTCTTTCCGGCAGCGCTGGCAATAATTCCGAAGGACGGAACCGTGCAGTTCATAAACGTTTTTGCTCCCTGCTTTCTGGTGCAGGCCGTCGATATTCTGCGTTACTACGGCGGTCAGCTTGCCCGCTTTCTCCAGCTCGGCAAGTTTTTTATGGGCGGCGTTCGGCTGCGCATCAAGGCAAAGCATCTTGTCGCGGTAAAATTCAAAGAATTCGCTTCGGTGCGTCTGAAAGAAAGTATGGCTCAGAATCGTTTCCGGCGGATACTTGTAATGCTGCCGGTACAGACCGTCAACTCCGCGAAAATCGGGAATTCCGCTCTCTGTGGATACACCCGCGCCCCCGAAAAATACGATCCTGCTGCTCTTGTCAACCATTTTCTGAAGCTGCTCCAGCTCTGTCATAAGCAATTCCTCCTGTGGATCATCATTCATCTATTAATTTTCGTAATTCTCAGGCAATAGAACTTATTTGTCAAACTAATCGTATCCGTATTTCGCGGCAAATGCAAGAGGGGCTGCCTGGATTTTCCTATTTTCCCGCGGTAAAATCCAGTTTGCCCATATTCATTAAATCGGCAGGAAAATATTCTGTCGTTTTTTGTAAAAATAATCTTGTCAAAAACAAAATACAATGGTATGATGAAAAAAATAAACAATAGAGGCGATGGCGCTTTAGGATTTAACTTCCTAAGGCGTTTTTTGTTTCTTTTTCATGTTTGTTAAGGGGGAATTATTGTGGCAACTTTAGAAAAAGCGGATTTACTGCCTTACCTCTCCAGCGTCTCAGAATGCGGCAGAAATCTGTCCCAGCTGAATAATCAGTGGGATAATGTCAGACTTCTCTGCGAAATGGAATGCCCCACACAGTCCAAGAACATTCTTCCCGAAATGACAAAGATCCAGAAAAGCTTTTCTGGCCTGCAGCACGACCTGGTGGACGCGCTGACTACAGAATCGCTCCGCAAAATGGAGCAGAAAGCAATTCCGAAAGCGCAGGTGGCCATCGATATTCTCATCCGCAACCTGTACGAGCGCACCGCAGATATCGGCTTCCTCGCGACGGACGGAGATGTGCAGCGCTTTGCCTGCCTGAAGAATCCCACCAACGCTGACCGGGAGGCAATCCGTAAACGGCTGCGCGAGTATGTCGCCAAATATACGGTCTACAACGAAGTCATCATTCTGGACAGGGACTTTACAGTTCTGGCCAACCTTGACCCCGAAAACGACATCACCGGCAAAAGAATCCACGACCCTCTTCTGGATGAGACGCTGCACTCCGATAAGAGTTTTGTGGAGACCTTCCGTTCTTCTCCCCTGCAGACTCTGCGTGAGCGGGCGCACATCTTCTCCTGCAAAATCTGCCCTGAAAATTCCGACGAACCGGTTGGCGTCATCTGCCTGTGCTTCCGTTTCGCCAACGAAACGGAAGCAATCTTCCAGAAACTGCAGCCCGCGAAAGACGGTTATGTCATTTCCATCATAGACCGGAACAACGAGGTCATTGCAAGCAGCGACCCCTTCCAGCTGCCCGTAGGCATGGAAGTGGAGCCGGTTTCCGACGAAGAAAACCGCATTGTGTACTACAACGGGCTGGAATATTACGCCAAAACTCTGCCGACGAAAGGCTACGAGGGTTACTTCGGGCTTGGCCTGCGCGGCCATGTCATGGTTCCGCTCAGCCTTGCGTTCAAGGGCAAAGCTTCCGATACTCTGGAGAAAATTGAACCGGAAATTATGACTGGCCTGATGAACCGCGCGGATTCCTTTTCACCCGTTCTGAAAAAGATCATCAGCCAGACGGCAAAAATCAACCGTTCGCTCAAAAGCATTGTTTTCAACGGGCAGATCGTTACGCGGGAAAACAGTCAGGACGAGGAGTTTACTCGCTTAAGGCCGCTGTTGAATTACATCAGCAGAATGGGCTCCGGAATCGGGCAGATCTTTGAGACCTCGGTAAAAGACCTTTTCGCCACCGTGGTTTCCTCAAGCATGAGGAATTCCGCCTTTCTCGCGTCACTGAGCATCGACATCATGGACCGCAACCTGTATGAGCGCGCAGACGACTGCCGCTGGTGGGCACTGAACCCATCCTTCCGCTCCATCCTCGCAAAAGGGAACGTGAGCGACGCCGACCGAAGCAGGCTGACGTCCATCCTCACTTACATCAACAGCCTGTACACCATCTACAGCAGCCTGTTTCTGTTTGATGACACCGGCAAAATCGTTGCCGTTTCCCGCAAAGAGTGCGAAGGAGATATCGGCAAGGTATTAAAAGCCGGATGGGTCCAGAGCGTTCTTGCAAACTCTGACGAGTCAAAATATTTTGTCTCTCCATTTGAAAAGAGTGAATTTTACGGCGGAAAATTCACCTATATTTACGGTGCATCTGTTACGAATCCACAAGACAGCAAAAAGGCAGTCGGCGGCATCGGCATTGTGTTCGACAGCGAATTCCAGTTCCGCTCCATGCTGAACGATTCTCTGCCGGATGGCGGCGGAATGTTCGCACTCTTTACCGACCGTAAGGGAAACATCATCTCATCCACGAGGGACGACATGCCCGCCGGCGGCAGACTGACACTGCCGGAACATCTGTTCCAGACGGAAAACGGGAAGAAGCACTCCGTTGTTCTGGAGTACGAGGGGAGCTACTATTCCGTAGGTGTTTCCTGCTCTTCCGGTTACCGTGAATATAAAACGACCGACGGATACCACAACGATGTTCTGGCGTTTGTTTTTGATAAACTCGCAGAATACGCCGCCGCAGAATATGCGGATGACAGCGGCCTTTACGTTGACCAGTCCGCAGTGCGCCTGAACGAAAACGAGGAACACATCAAACTGGTTTCGTTCACCATCGAGGGCCGCCTCGCCGCGCTGGAGCAGGAAGCTGTTCTGGAATCCGTGGATTCCGGCAAGATCGTCTCTTTGCCGGACAACAACAAGCTCGTCCGCGGGGCGGTCGTTTACCGCAAACAGTATGTCCCGGTCATCAACACGCACCGGCTGTTCGGAAACGAACAGGATGTGGAGTGCTCCAGCCATTTGCTGATTGCCCGCATGTCCGACGGAATCCTTGCCGCGCTGGAAGCGGACGACCTGAACAGCGTGCTGGAAGTAAACGCATCCGACATGAGGGCCATGCCGCATATGGGCGGTGGGCAGTCCATCGTAAAAGGTGTCGTCAGCTTCCATAACGCACCGGGAAAGGCCATGCTGGTTCTCGACCATGAAACCATTCTCGACCGGCTTGACCCCGAGCTGCTGAAGATTGACCTTGAAAGCATCCGCGAACTTACCGAAAAAACTCAAGCCGAAAAGAAAGAATAAATGTCAGCAAAATGCCGCAGGCGCCGGATAATCCGGATGCCTGCGGCATTTTTATTGTCTGTGATTCTAACTGGTTATCCAACAAAGTGCTGGGTCCAGTAGTATGTGCCGTTGGAGTTCTGCACAGCGCCGACGCCGATTTTTGTGTAGGAGCCGTTCAGGATGTTTGCTCTGTGGCCCGGGGAATTCATCCAGCCGTTCATAACCTGTGCCGGAGAAGTCTGGCCCATTGCAATGTTTTCGCCTGCGGTGCGGTAGCTGACGCCGTACTGCTTCATGAGGTCAAACGGAGAACCGTAGGTCGGGGATGTGTGGTCAAAGTAATTGTTTCTCGCCATATCCTGAGACTTTACAGTTGCAGTCTTCATAAGGGTAGAATCAATGGAGAGTGCGCCAAGGCCGTTTTTCGCACGTTCCACGTTTACCAGACGGACGACTTCTGTCTGGAATGCGGAGTAGCTGGAGCCTATTGGCTGGGATGCGGCCGGTTTGGATGCTGCCGGCTTTGAGGCAGCCGGTGCGGTTGACTGAGCAGGCTTGGAAGCCGTACCGGTTGTGCCGGTGCTGCCGGAGCCGGTCTTACCGCAAAAAGAATTCAGAATATTGTTGATCCACTGGCTGCAGGAGCCGCTGTTGGAACCGTAAACATAAGTGTAAACGTTGCCGCATTTGGAATTCTGCGTGCAGTTTGTCTTCGGGCAGGCAGCGCCGTTTGTGCAGGAGTTACCGGCACACGCCTGGTTGGTTGTGCAGGAATTCGTCCTGCAGTTCTGTCCTGCCGCAGCGGAATTTGCCGGGCAGTTCTTATTTGCAGAAGAAGACACATTCTGCGCGCTCTTCACGGCATTTGCTGATGCGGTATTATTCGCCGCTGCTGTTTTTGAACCGGATGTTGGGCAGCTTGTGTTCGCTTTCGCCTGGTTCAGCGCTGCCTGTACTGCGGAGGAAACCCCGGCGGATGTCGGGCAGGATGTGTTCGGCGATGCAGTAATCACCTTCACTGCAGCATTCTGCGGGCAGTTATTCGCGGTCGGCAGGCTGCCGGATGAAATATTGCCGCTTGCTGCATATGCACCAACGCTTCCGCTGACAAGAAGAGCGGTAATGAGCGCTGTAACTTTACCTTTCAGTTTCATGTTCATTCTCCTTTTCCATAAACTCGTGTTTTGTTTGTGTTACAATCTTGTAATTTGTGATTAGATTTTGTAACAAGTTTGTAACTTTTGCAAACACATCGTAACATGAACCTGCACAAAAAACAACACACAAAATATCCCAGTTAGAGTAATACTATCTAAACTGTCTCGGTAATATAAATAAGAAAGAGCGGAACCGCCGCTGTCATTATCAAGTATCTTTGCCCGCTGTTCTGCGCGATTTAGGTGATTCTTAATATGATGTTCTATAAGAAACAGATGGAAGGCAGATCGAAATGAACATCCATTATCCCTTTGAAATGCCGCCCCTGCCCTATGAAACCTACGCGCTGGAGCCGTACCTCAGCCAAGAGACTGTGGAACTGCATTACAATAATCACTTCCGAACTTATGTTGAAAACCTGAACCGAACGCTGGAACGCTACCCCGCATACCAAAACTGGCCGCTGGAGCGGCTAATCCGCGAGAACTGCCGGCTCCCCTTCCAGATTCAAACTGCCGTCTGGCACAATGCGGGCGGCGTTTATAATCACTCCATGTATTTTAATATTCTTGGCAGGCCGGACAACTCCGCACCTTCAGAAAACAGTGCGCTTTACAATGCAATCCTTACATACTGTGGTTCCATGGAATCATTCCGCTCCAGGCTGACGGAGTGTGCCAAGGGTCAATTTGGTTCCGGGTGGGGATGGCTTGTCTCCGACCGTTTCGGGCGGCTGAAAATTATCAATACCCCAAACCAGGACACCCCCCTCGCCTGCGGACTCTGCCCTGTGATTCCTCTTGATGTATGGGAGCATGCCTATTACCTGCAGTACCAGAATCGGCGAAGTGAGTATATTGAGGGTTTCTTTCATCTGCTGAATTTTGAGGCCGCCGAGCGGAATTATCAGGCCTGTATTACGCCACTGCCATGCAGCCGCCGTTCGTATTACAATGCCTAATGTTACTTTATTAGTCCTTCCTAAAACATAAAGATGGTGCTGAAGAATTTTGATTCATTTCAGCACCATTTTTTATTTCTTAATCAAATTCTATTTTCAAACGATTACGATTCAATTTGTCTATTTCTCTCAAAAGGATTATCTAAAAAAATTTTCGTATGTAATTAAACATTTCAAAAGACATGCCGATATAGATAGTAAAGCACAAATTAAAGTGCTATCGAACTATAATATTTGTAGATGTTGCATTAATCAACAGCATTTTTTTGGAGGAATGAAACGAATGAAAAAGAAGAAAACGATTAAGCAAAAACTTATTTTCAGCAGTGTAATCGTCCTCGTTATTTCCGTTGTAGTTAACCTGGCAATCGGTATCGGGTTAAGTTACACAGGGATGGAAAAGAACACGGAAAGAGACTTAAAATCCGTCGGCCAGGCCGCACAGGTCGCAATTACCAATACGCTCACCGAAATGAAAGATAAAATTGCTTCCGTGGGAACGCTGGACACCATCGGCATTTCCGGTCCGGGCACATCATCGGACACCTCATGGATTACTACTTTAGAAGGCAAAAAGGATATCTATGGTTATAAAATGCTGTATGCCGCCGACAAGACCGGAACTGTAATCAGCTCCGACTCGAACTACAAAGGCAAAAGCATTGCGGATACCGAATACTTCAAGCAGGCCATGGACGGAAAGAAGTATCTTTCCACCACCATGAAAGACATCAGCGGTCAGCTCGTCATCATTGCCAGCGCCCCGATTGTAAACGGCAGATTCAACGGTGTTGTCATCGGTGAACTGGACGTGCAGAGCTACAGCAATATTATTAAGAACATCGTTATTGGAGAAACCGGCAACGTTTTTTTCATTGATAAAGCAGGCGTAATGATCGCAAATAAGCGCCCACAGCTTGTCACTGCGCAGCAGAATTTCAAGTCAATAGCCGCTGATATTAATCAAAAAATGATTTCTGGCAAATCCGGCATTGATACCTATTCCTATGACAATGGATCAAGAATCTGTTATTATGTTCCTCTCACCGGAACAGATGGCTGGTCGTGCGGCGTTGTTGCACCTGTAAATGAAATGATGAGCAGCCTGTATACCGTTGTTGGGGGCATGGCAGCCGCTGCAATTGTTCTGATTGCTCTCGGTGTTTTCCTTGCATCAAGATTTGCAAATCGGATTTCCGCTCCGATTGAGAAATGTTCCAAGCGGCTCGTCCTTCTTTCTCAGGGTGATCTGCACTCCGAAGTTCCAACGGTTCAATCGAACGATGAAATCGGTGATCTTGCAAGTGCGACCGATGTGGTCGTGAGCGGACTTCAGCAGATTATTCAGGACGAGACCCGCATACTTACCGAACTTTCCAACGGCAATTTTGCAGTGGAATCGGACTGTGGCCGGTACACCGGCGATTTGATGCCGATTCAGTCGGCAATCCGCAAAATAGTCGATTCGCTGAACGATACATTCCGCCTGATGAACCAGTCTGCGGAACAGGTTGCCGGCGGCTCGGAACAGGTATCGGGCGGGGCTCAGCTCCTCTCGCAGGGCGCTACGGAGCAGGCCAGTTCCGTGGAAGAGCTTTCGGCATCCATTAAGAACCTCTCGAATGAAATCAAGAGCAGCGCTGAGAACGCGGCGCAGTCCAGCGAAAAAGCCGAGAAAGTCGGAAACGAGCTGCGCGATGGCAGCCAGCAGATTCAGAGTCTAAATCAGGCGATGGAAGAAATTCGAGGCTCTTCGACAAAAATCAGCAAAATCATCAAAGCAATTCAGGATATCGCTTTCCAGACCAATATTCTCGCACTGAACGCGGCGGTCGAAGCGGCCCGGGCGGGTGAAGCCGGCAAAGGCTTCTCAGTGGTCGCAGACGAAGTCCGCAACCTTGCCGGCAAGAGCGCACAGGCCAGTAAGGAAACTTCCGACTTGATCGCTGGAATGGTTCAGGCAGTTGAAAACGGCACCGGAATCACCACCCACACCGGCGAAACCCTGCTCTCCATTGTAGGCGATACAAAAGAAATTATCGACACGGTGAGCCAGATTTCTACTGCGACACAGAAACAGGCCATATCCATTGAGCAGGTTAACCGGAGTATGGAGCAGATCTCCGCTGTAATTCAGACAAACTCCGCTACGGCAGAGGAAAGCGCGGCGGCAAGCGAAGAACTTTCCGGCCAGGCAAACGATATGAAGCAGCTTATCCGTCAGTTCCGTCTGCGTGAAGAAACCGATGGAACCGTAGTTGAACTGAGCACTGTCAGCTGATTATAGCGTTTTTACTTTTAATCAGGAAAAATTTTTACCCGTAAAAACGCATTCGGCAATTTTGAATCTTTAATCAAGTCCTGATTACAAATATAACTTATTTCACCCCATATTTTCAAAAGACCGGACGCTGGATACCCAGTGTCCGGTCTTTGTTTATCTCTTATTTTCTCAGGATATCCACAATCCAGCTGCTCTTTGGAAGCTGCCAGTCGGAACAGTAGGAGTAGCATTCCGCAATACCCTGCACCGCACCCCAGTAACCCGCCAAAAGCACCCTTGGGTCTCCCTCTTTTATCTGACCCAACTGCTGGCCCTTTTCCACCATTGGAACAAGCGGAGTAATGGTGTCCAACCGCGAAACCAGCGCTTTCACGGAATCCGGTATCTTCTCCATACGCATAGTCTGCGCCATCAGCAGAAATAATTTTGACGTGTAGGAATTAGCCTGAACCGCCTGAAAAATGTACGCTGTCATTTGCTCAAAAAATTCAATCGGCTGAGTTACTTTCGTGGAAAATTCCAGCGCGGATTCAGGCCCTCTGAGACCGATTTTAACAAGCTCTTCGTAGAGCTTTTCCTTTGATTCGAAGTAGTTGAAAAAAAGCCCGGTGCTGATCTGCAGCTTTTCTGCAATATCCCGTATTTTCGTCGCCTCATATCCGCGGCTGATAATCATGTCCAGACCGCAGGAGAGAATTTCTCTTCTGCGGTCTTCCCTTTGCTGTTCGCGCTTGTTCAAACGGTTCACTCCATTATAGTTCCTTATCTTTACAAAGATTTGCCTGCAAGTTCCACAGCATCCCTGCCGCTCATTACAGCCGAGCACATACCACCGCCCGCAGCTGTCCACTGGCCGCACATTGCAAAATTTTTCAGACCCGGCATCGTTTTGTCGACGCGCGTCATCAGAGCTTTCGGTGTCGGAGCAAATCCTTCGAAAGAGCCCTTATACAAATTTGCAAGGCGCACATAGGTAGCAGGTGTAGAAACATCGGTAACTTCAATTGCGTCCTTAAAACCCGGCAAACGCTTATCTATAGCCTGTGCTACTGCCTCGGCAAGCAGATCTTTCTGTTTCCCGTACTCTATTTTATCATGATCGCGCAGGTTTTTCCAGTAATCCAGAGGCGCTTCCAAAACGGACATCAGACTGCTGCAGCCTTCCGGAGCGGCGGCTGGGTCAAACTCAAAGGAACGCAGGTTGAAATATTTCTGCGCAGTGTCTGGCGAGGTTGGGATTCCGTCCTGGCACTCAAAAATCTGCATATACGGGAGATTAAAACGCTTTTTCAAACCGAAACAGACAACGGCCAGCGGATGGAAGACAGGATAGGATTCCAGCATTTCGTCCAGCTGAGGGTGGTGGAACTTCCCGCCGAGCATGCGCTGGATGGTGTCGTACGCATCGCACGCCGCGATGACGTAATCGGAAGGAAAGAACTCCCCATTTGATTTAACGCCTACCGCTCTGCCGTTTTCCACACAAATCTCATCCACTTTGGAGTGAAGGCGGAGCTTGCCGCCAAGCGCGCCGTACTTTTCCGTCATTCTGCGGATGACTTCGAGCGAACCGCCCATCGGGTATCCTGCGTCGCCGTTCATACGCGTGCCAAGCATCATGATAAGTGCCATCATGGAATAATCCGCTGGCATCATCATACTCATTAATACCCGCAGTACCTGACTTTTCAGATCTCCGGAAAACTCCTTTACAGTAACATTTAAATATTTGCGTCCGATTTTCAAGAACCCGCCGCTTTCTTTCATGAATTTCATGATTTCCACCGGGTTCTTCGGTGCGCCGATCGGCATTTTGCTTCCCATATAAACTTTAATTGCATCGCACAGTTCGTCAATTTTTTCCGTGTCTTCTGCGGAAACAGAATGCAGAAAAGTCCCGAATTCCTCAATTTTGAACGGAACCGTATAAATCTTTCCGTCGATTTCGTACTTTTCAAAATCCGCGTTGTATATTGCCGTATCTTTCTCCAGAGCGCCTGTTTCTATAAACAAGTCATTGAACGGATCGCCGCTCTTTGTGCCGACCATCCAGTTAATGCATCCATCAAACCGGTAGCCTTTTCTTACCCAAGATGTGCACATACCGCCCGCCCAGTCCGCGAGCTCAAAGATTTCCGTCTGCACACCCTGCTTCTGCAGATAAATTCCCGCGCTCAGACCGGCTAATCCCGCACCGATGATATTCACTTTTTTCGTCATATCGAATCCCCCTTTATTCTATTGAACATTTGTTCATTGAATTTATGTTCAAAGTTTATCACTAGGAAGTTTGTTTGTCAATAAAAATTTACATAAAAATGGAAAAAGCTCCGCCTCGCAATTTCCACGAGACGGAGTTCAACTGATTCATATAAAGCCGCGAAATAAGCTTTCAGGGGAGTTTGTCAAGTGCTGTCTCCAGCGCATCCTGACCGTCCGGAACCGGAATATCCGGCACAAGCTCATTCTGGTTGGCGGACGCGTCCGGCCTGAGCCATATTTTGTGTGATACGGAGCCTAAAAGTTTTGAGTTATTTAATTGGAACTCTATGATGTCCCCATAGCAGGACGGCGCATTTGCGGAAGGCTGGCCCACAACCTTGCCCAAATGCCCGTCCTGAACCCAGACTCCGAGCATCGTAGCGGAACTGAACGTGCCGGCATCTGTCAACACATACAAACGTACTTTATCATTTCTGACGGAAGTATTATTCCGCACAACAGTATATGAGCCGCTTATTCTCAAATAACCTCTCTGCTGTGAAGCAGGGGCGGAGTAACGTGTGGTAGATCCATATTCTCCATAACACATCGACATTGCGTGCAGCAGGTCCTCACATGCCGTAGAGTTCCCACCGCCATTACCACGAACATCAATAATTACCTTCCTTGTTCCTTTGTCCAAGGCATTTTTCAGTTTCTGAACCGTTTCATCCAAATCCTTATCCACTTCACAGGAAGTCATGGTCACAACAAAGGCTCCGTTTTGCTGCCGGCTTTCAATACTCTTTGTTTCGCCGGAACCGTCAACCGGCTTCTGAAAGCCAATCGATTTCGTAATTTGAGTTCCATCGCTTTCTGCCGCTATTTCCACACTGCCGCCATCCGGTACCCCTGCACTGGACAACACTGAGCGATAGCGTGAAAAACATTCGTAATTGTTTGCTTGCGCAGCTTCGTTTTCCGCTGGAAACTGAGACGAAACCTGTTTCAGAATATCAGAAATCGGTATGCCCCCAATGGAAACGACCTTCGCGTTTTCAGGCAAATCGCATCCGGAACCGACAATCAGCGAACCGTTTTTGTATTCCCAGTGAACCGAAAGAAGCCGAACGCTGTTGGGAAAAATATGTGTATGCCCATCATTAAGGGAAGAAAGGTAGCGATTTGTTATTACGCTGAAATCAGAAACTTCCATTTTCCGGTTTGCCTCAGCCAGATATTTATTCTTTGCATCTAAATATTTTTCAGTTGGCTTCTGTAGGAACGCAGGATGTACTTCTTCCAGAAAGCCAACCACCTGTTTAGCGTCATCCTGAACCTGCCCTTCTGTCAATAACGCATTCTCTTTTGGATATCCCTGAACCTGCAAATCATCGTGCGGCAGAATCTGCAGCGGCAATATGTAGCAGACACACAGCCCGACTATAATAATCAGAACAAGAAAGCCGGTTGCAATCCATAATAATTTTTTCCAAATTTTCTTTTGATTAAAACTATTTTTCTCTGCTGTGATCTCAGTTTCCTGCTTTTCATCACTGAAGTTATTTACCGCCTGAACCATGTTTTTATAATTCGTAAACGATTCTTTCTTTGCCAAGTTGAACGACTCCTTTTTCTGAATTATTTACTAAGTTCGCTGACAACCGGTAAAAAAATGGGGTTGATCT
>DATALZ010000048.1:0-29696 GCA_036260805.1 Caproicibacter sp. | reverse complement strand
GAAGGCACATCGTCAAAAGAAATCACCGTAACTTTGCCGGAAAGATTCTTTTCACAGACCGCATGGCACACACCATCCACGCCGCCGCTGGTTATGTATATCCCATTTATTTTCGAAAAGGCGCTTAGTGCTTCCATTGTGCGCCGGTAAGCGACCTCCGCATCGTCGCTTGTTTCAATAATTTCAGCAACATGGCAACGGGCGCCGCGCTCCGATAGTTCCTTCAGAAACGACTGGATTCTCTGGTTATGGCCCTGCATGCTGAGCGAGCCGGTCACAATCAGAAGCTCCATTTCATCCCGGCGGATCAGGTTCAGGAGGCCTGCCGCAGTCCGCCCGCTTTCCGGATAATTGCAGCCAACATAAAACAGCCGTCTGGTGCCGCTCAGGTCGGAGTTTACCGTCGACACTGGAATACCGGAAGCAATGATTTCATTGACCGTATTCCGTATTTCCGGCACGTCCATCGTGGCCGCGCAGATTGCGGAAACATTCTTTTTTTTCAGTTCGTTCAGTGCCCGAATATGGGTCTGCGGATCAAAACCTTTTATCAGTGAAATCTCAAGTGAGATACCAAAATCGGCAAACTCCCGTTCCGCCTGATGCAGGCCGCGGATTACCCCGTCGAAAAAAGGGCTCTCAATTCCGGGCAGAAGGCATCCGATTTTCATCGGTTTTTTCAACGCAGCCAAAACTTTGCCCGCCCGGTTCGGCTTATAGTCAAGTTCTGCAATCAGCTGCCTTATTTTCCGTTCCAGCTCCGGTTTGACTCCTCCGCGGTTGTTCACAACACGGTCAACCGTTCCACGCGACACGCCGGCGGCGTTGGCAATGTCCTTGATTGTTACAGCCATTTTTAACCCACCCTACTATAAACCCGCAACACATCTCTTTGGTTGCCCGTTATTTTCCCATTTTAAACTATAAAGATAAAGCTGTAAAATGTCAACATTATTATGTTTGTATTTTATATATTTTTGTGAACAATTTCTCATATTACAGCCAAATTAATACAAATATATTTATATTATAACAGCTGCATCAACAAATTGATACTGAATTGGCCTGCATCTATGATGCTACAAGCTGGTGCGGCAGGTTATTTTTTAAATATGGTAAAATTGAACAAGCCCTTTTTCATTTTCAGTTGTCTATTAAAGTGAAAGGCCTTGAAAACAACAGGCAAGGGGGAAATTGGTTGGAAGACAAAGATATTATTCTGCTTTTAAAAAGCGAACCATCTAAGGGGCTTTGTGAAGCGGTAAGCAAATACCATTCCTATGCCGCCGTAATTATCGGCAGGGTTCTTGGCAAAAACGCGCAGGACGCCGAGGAATGTCTGGCCGACGCATTTGTGTCAGTCTGGAAAATCACACAGAACGGTGAAGAAATCCAAAACCTGAAAGGCTGCATTGCCTGCGCGGCCCGGAACTTGGCAATAAACCGGTACAAAAAGCTTCGCAGGGAACAGGCAGAGGATATTGATGGGTTGGAACTGCCGTCGGAGGATGACGTGGTTCTTGATTTTGAGGACTCGTCGAACACCCGCACTGTGCAGGAACTGGTTTACAGCATGGATGAGCCTGACCGTGAAATATTTGTCCGCAAATATTTTTTAATGGAATCCATCAAAGAAATTGCAAGACGGACCATGCTGGATGAAATCCAGATTAAAAACCGGCTGTACCGCGGCAGAATAAAGCTCCGCAGAGAATTGGAAGAGAGGGATGTGACAGCATGACCGTCAACGACGATAATTTTATTGATTACCTCGGCGCTCTGGAAACAAAAGGCACGCTTGCCGACGCCAAGAAGGTAAACGCTTTATGCTCCACTGTCCTGCAAAAAGCCGGACTGAAGAAAAAGGCCGCCGACATAAAGAAACTGAGACGCGTGCTGCTCATAGCCGCGGCGGTATCCGTGTGCGCGGTGATGACGGCGGCGGCAATCGGGTTTAATTTCGGCGACATGTTCCGCGGATACTTTGAGGCCACCGACCCGCACAGGGCAAAAAGTGCGGCAAGCCTTACGCAAAGCCAACTCGATATTCTCAATAAATCCGGGACGCAAATCAATCAAAGCAAAACCTGTAATGGAACAACCATAACGCTGAAATCAGCGATAGGTGACAATGGAAGCATCTATATTTTGGGTGATATCATTACACCAGACCGCCTGAAACTAGATAAAAGCAATTACGAGTTTCATTATCCGAATCTTAATATAGAAGCTGGTTACAACTACCGCATCACATTTCTGAAAGATGATAATCCAAATGATAATAAAAGATCCTTCATCCTTTATTTTCTTATCTCCAACCAATTAAATTTGCAAAGGAAAAATATAAAGCTGTCACTTTCCGACCTTTCTGTTCCGACAAATAAAAATCCTTTCTATACCCCCATAGTAAAAGGAAACTGGGATTTTGATTTTCAGCTCGGATATGACACACCCGGCAGGAAAATCGCGGTCAATAAAATCACCCATTATATTGGCTTGAAAGAACGCGGAAAGCCGGATACAACGACTCTGCAAGGCAATGTAAAAGTTATCGAACTTTCCCCTTTCTCTGTATTGATCGACTATACAGATGTCCGTTATATGAAAGATTTTTCGATTCCAGGAACAATCACAGTCAACTTCAAAAACGGGGCGCAAAAGCAGCTGGAAATAAAAGGTGGCGAAATTGATGACAGACATGCCATTGCCAGCTCTTCTTTTGTTTTCGATTCCCCCATTGACATAAGCAGCGTGTCTTCCATTACCGTCGGCGACCTGACCATTCCGGTTTCCTGAATTTTGCCGCAAATACATTTTCATAGACGAACCGCCCGACTGAATAGCAGCCGGGCGGTTTTATGTTAAAACATCATTTTTTTTGCAGATACTGCTGAGCGGAGTATGCCGCATTCGCCCCGTCGGAAACCGCCGTGACGATCTGGTACAAGTCCTTTTTGCGAAGATCTCCCGCCACAAAGACTCCGGGAATCGGCGTAACTCCGTTTTCAGGTGCAGCGATGAATCCTTCGGAAAGAGGGAGCGATGCCGGGAGATGTTCGGTATTCGGTTCCACCCCGATTGCAACGAACACGCCGTCCACAGGGATTGCTTCCTCGCCGCCGTCCGGTTTTGCGACAACTACGCGCTCCACCTTCTGGGCTCCTTCAATACGCTCGGCGGATACTCCGGTGCGGACTTCAACATTCTGCAGCGACTTCACTTTCTGCACAAGCGAATATTCCGCTTTCAGTTCTTTCCTTACCAGCAGATAAACCTTTTTGCACAGACCGGCAAGCTCAATCGCGTCGCCCGCCGCTGTGTTACCGCCTCCGACAACCGCGGTCGTCTTATTCCGGAAGAAATTCCCGTCACAGGACGCACACCAAGAAACTCCGCGCCCCGTAAACTCCTCTTCACCGGGAATATTCAGTTTTCTGCGGTGCGAGCCCTGCGCCAGTATGACCGCTTTCGCCTGATATTCGCCCTGCGAGGTTCGAACCGTTTTCACCTCGCCGTCAAGCTGGAACTCCTCGGCATTCTCCTGTTTCAGCTCAGCCCCGGCCGATTTTGCATGCTCCATCAGTTTCTGGGCAAGGTCTGGCCCGTAAACACTCGGGAATCCAGGGTAGTTCTCTACCACTGCGGTCGATGCAACTTGCCCGCCCGTAAACTCCCCAAGAACTGTTGTCGAAAGGCCGGCGCGCGCAGCATAGACCGCTGCGGTCAGCCCCGCCGGACCTCCGCCGATAATCAGAACATCCACCATCTTCATCGCCATTCCTCTCTGCTGCGGCAATTCCGCCTAAAGACACGATCATCCCCCGCCTTCTGCGGGAGATGATCACAAACACCAAATTCCATCTTTCACAAACAAAACAGTATTACCAAAACTTAGCCTTTCAGCGCATCCGCAATCACAGTGTCCAGTTCCTGCGGAGTAACGCTCGGTTCAAAACGCCTGATTTCTGAACCGTCTGCCGAAACAAGGAATTTTGTAAAATTCCATTTGATTCCGTTTCCGCTCAGGTTCTCCGGGTAATGTTCCTTAACCACATTCTGAATCACCTTTCCGGCTTCCTTCTCCAGTTCAAAGCCCTGGAACGGAGCTGCCTCTTTCAGGTAGCGGTAAAGCGGCTCTTCTTTGGGGCCGTTCACGTCGATCTTCGCAAAGAGCGGGAAGGTCACGCCGTAGTTCACCTTGCAGAACGATGAAATCTCATCGTTGCTTCCCGGGTCCTGCTCCAGAAACTGGTTGCACGGGAATCCGAGGATTACAAGTCCCTGCTCCTTATACTTTTTATAGAGCTCTTCCAGTCCCTCGTACTGCGGGGTAAAGCCGCATTTGCTTGCTGTATTTACAATCAGCAACAGTTTTCCCCGGTAATCCGAAAGAGATACCTCTTTGCCTTGAATCGTTTTCACTTTAAAATCATAAACGCTCATCATTCTCATCCTTTCAATATTTTGTATACCGTTCTTGTATGGTTTTATACTAGCATACTTTTTCCAGTTTGTAAATAGTAATAATAACTATTTTTATAATTTAGTTCAAAAAATTTCCCACCTTAAGATGGTGGGTTCGAATATTGCAAAAAAGCATTGAATTTTAGAATATATTGCGCTATAATCAGAATGCAAGGTAAAAAAGTGCAAAGCAGGAACAGAGTGGTAGGACACCCTGCTCCCTGCATACGGAGCATAGCCTCCATACACAGCGGTTTTCACCGCGCGTTTGCAAGTACATTATACTTCTTTTCCCCATTTTTGTACAGTGGGGAAATAAGACTGACGATGCACTACGGCGCCGTTGTATGGAATTGTTTTCCGTACCGGCGCTTTTTTGCGCCTTGCGGGCAGACCAGCGCGGCGTTCCCCCCTTACCTTCCACGCGCCGCGCCCGGTTGTCCGCCAAAGTATATTGGGGGAAAAGGCGTAGTTGTGAAAAAATGTGCTTGCAAAGTCCGGAATCTCACACTGTAGGCAGCGAAAAGCGCAAAGCAAAAAATAAGCAGCCTGCACGCAAAACGTCCCCGAGAGCAATTCCCGGGGACGTTTTTTATCTGCCGTCGAAGCGTTACACGTTACCGCTCAAAGTCGGTGCCGCCGAACTCGGCCAGCTTCAGGCCCTTGTTATGCTGCAAAGCCCAATTGATGCTCCAGCTGTTGCAGAACAGCAGCAAGTTGCCGCCCTTAAAGTCCTGAACCAGCTTGGTGTCTGAGGTAAGGTCGAGCGCCTTCAAATCCATATCGGTGTTCTGAATCCACCGGATTTCTTCGTGCGGCAGCGAAGTCATGCGGATTTCCACATTATATTCGTTCCTCAGGCGGTACTGCAGAACGTCGAACTGCAGGGTGCCGACCACGCCGACAATCACTTCTTCCATGCCGGAGTCAGGCTCCTGAAAAATCTGAATAGCGCCTTCCTGTGCAATCTGCGTCATGCCTTTTACAAACTGCTTGCGCTTCATGGTGTCTACCTGCTCCACGCGTGAAAAATGCTCCGGAGCAAAGGTCGGGATTCCGCCGAACTGGAATGGCTTATCCGCGCCGCAGAGCGTGTCGCCGATGGAAAAGATGCCGGGGTCAAACAGACCGATGATATCGCCCGCGTAGGCTTCCTCAATGATCTCGCGGTCCTGCGCCATCAGGTGCTGCGGCTGGGCAAGCTTCACCTTGCGCCCGCCCTGCACATGGTAAACTTCCATGCCCTTTTCGAACTTGCCGGAGCAGATGCGGATAAACGCAATGCGGTCGCGGTGTGCCTTATTCATGTTCGCCTGTATTTTGAATACGAAGGCGGAGAAATCTGGGTCGAACGGGTCAACGATCCCCGAATCGGATTCGCGCGGCAGCGGCGGCGTGGTCATGTGCAGAAATTCCTTCAAGAACGGTTCCACACCGAAGTTCGTCAGCGCCGAGCCGAAAAATACCGGCGAAAGTTTTCCGCTGCGAACAGCTTCCATGTCAAGACCGTCTCCCGCGCCGTCCAGAAGCTCCACGTCGTCCGCAAGGCGGGCGGCAAAATCGTCGCCGATGAGTTCCTTCGCGGCAGGGTCGTCCAGCGAAACCGCTGTGGACTTGACTTCCTTCTGCTCAAAAACCGAGTCGCTGTTCGCGTGGAACGCGAGGATTTTTTTGCTTTCGCGGTCATACACGCCCTTAAACTCCTTGCCGGAACCGATCGGCCAGTTGATGGGGCAGGTGCGGATTCCAAGCAGATTCTCAATCTCTTCCATCAGGTCGAACGGGTCGCGCGCGTCGCGGTCCATTTTGTTGATGAACGTAAAAATCGGGATATGCCGCAGCGTGCAGACCTTAAACAGCTTTCTGGTCTGGCGCTCAACACCTTTCGACGCGTCCAGAACCATCACGGCGGAGTCCGCCGCCATCAGCGTGCGGTAAGTGTCCTCCGAAAAGTCCTGGTGTCCCGGTGTGTCCAGAATATTAATGCAGTATCCGTCGTAGTTGAACTGCATGACCGAAGAGGTAACGGAAATACCTCTCTGTTTTTCAATTTCCATCCAGTCTGAGACCGCATGCCGCTGTGCTTTTTTGCCCTTTACCGAGCCTGCGAGGGCAATCGCTCCGCCGTAGAGCAGCAGCTTTTCGGTCAGTGTCGTTTTACCTGCGTCCGGGTGCGAAATAATAGCGAATGTTCTTCTTTTCTCAATCTCTTTTCGAGTGTCAGGCACTATAGTTCCTCCAACCAGTATAGAATTTATCGATTCAGACTTAATGCAGCCGCAATCAAGGTTCCATTGTCTTGATTCCTCCATAAATGATAAGTAATATTATTTTAAAACTTTTGCCGGAAATAATCAATTGAAAAAAGGATAACTTATCAACGATCAGGCAGGTTTATGTTGTACACTATTTTCCAATTCTAGTCAAAGCCGTGTCTCTGCACAAGGATTGAAAAGAATTTCTCTGCGTGATAAAATAGAAAAGTTAAATAATAAGTGAAATTTGCTTTATACCGTTCGGCGAACTGCACCGGACTTATAGGGGGATTCGAGAGTGTCACATTCAGTTATAATTACTGCGGACAGCACCTGCGACCTTCCGGCACCGCTCCGGCAAAAATACGATCTATCCATATCTCCCCTATACATTAATATGGGAGAAAAGGCTTACCGCGACGGGATTGACCTTGTGCAGGATGATATTTACCGCTATGTAAAGCAAACCGACGACCTGCCGAAGACTTCCGCCGTAACCGTGTCGGATTATCTGGAATTTTTCGCTCCGTTTGTAAAAGAGGGCAAAACCGTCATCCACTTTACCATCTGCCGGACGATGTCCTGCTGTTACCAGAACGCCGTGATCGCCGCGAAAGAGCTCGGCAATGTTTGCGTGGTGGATTCCGGGAATCTTTCCTGCGGAATTTCGCTTCTTGCTCTGCGTGCGGCGGAGCTTGCCGAAAAAGGCATGGAAGCCGGCGAAATTCTCAAAACAATCGAGCAGCTGATTCCAAAAGTGGAAACCAGTTTTGTTGTGGACACGCTGCGCTATCTTCACAAGGGTGGCCGCTGTTCCGCTGTTGCGGCGCTCGGCGCAAACCTGCTCGCGCTCAAGCCATGCATTGAGGTGCAGGATGAAGCGATGACCGTCGGCAAAAAATACCGCGGAAACCTTGAAAAATGCCTTTCGTCGTATGTGGCAGACCGGCTCAAAGGCCGCACCGATCTTGACCTTTCCCGCATTTTCATCGTGCACTCGTCCATGCCTGAGGGCGTCTTCGAAAGTTTGGTCCAGCTTGTAAAAGGACTTTCGCCATTCAAAGATTATATCGAAGCGGACGCAGGCAGCACAATCTGCAGCCATTGCGGCCCCGGAACGTTCGGCCTTATGTTTTTACGAAAATAAAGCCCGAGAGATTTCTTCGGGCTCAATTTATTGAAAAACCAGCAGGCCGTCGAAAATCGTGCAAGGCAAGGCGGCAAGGCTGTAAATGAGGGAGCATACGCCCTGTATGTGACCAAAATTTGCAGATGCAGCCAACGCAGCATTTGTGCGGTTTTGTCGGCGGCCTGATGTTCAGAATTTTATCCCCGTCCGGCGCAAATACAGTGCAACACCCGCGGCAACGCCGCTCCCTACTAAGTCAAGAGCAAGGAATGCCGCCGAAAAATTCGGCATTTTTCTCAGAAAATAAGTTCCAGCCGCAAAAAGCACCCAAATGCCCAGGAATAAGATGCCATCCTTTTTCCAGACGATCTTGATTCCGGATTCCGGCACGCTTACCGCATAATGCCGTAAAGAATTTGCCTCGCCAAAGAGAAGGCCCAGCGAGACAACTACAGATACAACTGCGGCAACGAAAAGGTCTCCTGCATTTTTGGCCAGTACAAGAGAGAATAAAATAAAAAACAGCACAAACTGCAAAACGAAGCGCTTCAGCAGGTATTTCCGGTTTTCCTTCACAATTTTCTTTCGGTTTTGTATGTCATTTTCTAGGTCGTTATCTTTCATAATTTCCCGTTCTTTCAATTCAGTATCCTTTCCGGTTTAACAAAGAAATGCAGGAGGCAATCATGGCAAACCCTGCTCCAATAAAACACAGTTCGGTTAAACTCAACGCGCCGGGAAACATCGTCTGATCCATTGCTGCACCAAGCGTTACTTTTGTGATTAAATTATTCACACCCTGAACGATTGAGAGGATTGCGCAGATCATCCAGCCCACGCAGAAGCCGGTGCCTCTTTTCGGTTCGCTTTTCGCCGAAAAAAGCAGGATCAGAAATATCCCCGGAAACAGCAGGTAACTGAGGATAACGAGCGATCCATAGCTGGAACCGAATCCGGAAAGCGTAATTGTCATGCCATAGGCTTTTACCGTTGCCTTATAGTTATTGATAAAATAATACAGCAGCCCGTCTCCTATTAAGTATATAATACCACTTAAAACGCCGAAATAAAGCGGCAGACCATAGGTAGACCTGAGATTCCGATCCATGTTGCTTCACATCTCCTCATACGAAGCGTTTGGCCTTATATTCTAATCTGATTTGTTGTAATTACTTACTTAAACTAAATATATCTTAAGAATTTTCGCTTGTCAATCATTCTTTCAAAAAATAAAGCAGCTGCCGGAACCAACCGGTCAGCTGCTTTATTTGAGTATGGAGTTATTTTATTGCATCTTTCAGTGATTTCACGAATTCCGCAACAGGAGCGGCCGCGTTTCTGCCCTCGCGCTCCACGATTTTCACGATTGCGCTTCCCACAATGGCGCCGTCGCAGTAAGAAGACATCTGTTTCGCCTGCTCCGGGTTGGAAATACCGAACCCTACCGCGCACGGCACATTCGCATATTTTTTGATTGCTCCGAAAAATTCGCCGAAATCCGTCGTAAATTTGCTGCGCGTTCCGGTTACTCCGGTTGAGGAAACGCAGTACAAGAAGCCTTTTGCAGCGGAAGCAATCATAGCGATGCGCTCATGTGAAGTCGGCGCAACCATGCTGATGGGAATCACGCCGAACCGGTCGGCAGTCTCCTGAATCTCGTCTCGCTCTTCATAGGGCATGTCGGGAACAATTACGCCGTCCACGCCAGTTTCGGAGCAGAGCTTAAAGAAGCGTTCCGTGCCGAAGCGGAAGATACTGTTGAGGTACATCATCAGTAGGAGCGGCTCGTCGGTCTTTTCCCGCAAATGCTTTACCGTTTCAAAGATTTTCACCAGCGTTGTGCCGGCGTCCAGCGCACACTTGCTGGCTTTCTGAATCACCGGGCCTTCCGCAACCGGGTCGGAAAACGGCACGCCGATTTCCACCAGATCCGCTCCGGCGTCCAGCATTGAGAGCACCAGCTTTTCGGTTGTCTCCAAATCCGGGTCGCCCGCCGTCACAAACGGAATCAGCGCCTTTTCCCCTTTTTCTTTCAGCTGGCTGAATTTGCGGTCAATCCTGTTCATTGAGCTGCACCCCCCTGTATTTCGCAATCGAGTAAACGTCCTTGTCGCCCCGGCCGGATATGTTGATGACCATAATCTGATCTTTCCGCATCGTCGGCGCAATTTTCATCGCGGCAGCCACGGCGTGCGAGGATTCAATGGCCGGAATGATACCTTCCATTTTCGAGAGATATTCGAACGCGCAGACGGCCTGCTCATCTGTAATGGGAACATACTGCGCCCGCCCGGTTCTCGCAAGTTCTGCGTGCTCCGGCCCGATGCCCGGGTAATCCAGCCCCGCAGAGATGGAGTAGACCGGCATAATCTGGCCTTCCTCATTCTGCAGGAAAAGCGATTTCATTCCGTGGAAGATTCCCATCGTGCCTTTTGCGATTGTCGCGGCGTGAAGCGCGGTATCCACGCCTTTGCCCGCGGCTTCCGCACCAACCAGGCGGACACTTTTCTCCGGGATAAAGTCATAAAACGCGCCCATTGCGTTGGAGCCGCCGCCCACACAGGCAACCACGCAGTCCGGCAGTTTGCCTTCGCGCTCCTGAAGCTGCCTGCGAATTTCCTGCCCAACGACCTTCTGAAAATCGCGTACGATCATGGGGTACGGGTGCGGGCCCATTGTGGAACCGATCAGGTAGTAAGTGTTCTCCACATTGGTTGCCCAGTCGCGCATTGCTTCATTTACGGCGTCCTTCAGCGTGCCGGTGCCGGATTCCACCCCCGTCACCTTCGCGCCAAGCAGCTGCATGCGGTACACGTTCAGCGACTGGCGCTCCATGTCCTTTACGCCCATGAACACTTCGCATTCCATGCCGAACACCGCGGCGGCGGTCGCCGTTGCCACTCCGTGCTGCCCCGCGCCGGTCTCGGCGATGATCCGCTTTTTGCCCATGCGCTTTGCCAGCAGAATCTGCCCGAGAACATTATTGATTTTGTGCGCCCCGGTATGGTTCAGGTCTTCGCGTTTGAGGTAGATTTTCGCCCCGCCAAGGTCTTCGGTCATCCGTTTTGCGTAGTAAAGCATGGACGGCCGGTTGGCGTATTCGTGGTACAGTGTTTGCAGCTCCGCGATAAATTCCGGGTCTTTGCTGTATTTTTCGTACGCCGCTTCCAGCTCGTGGACGGCGTTCATCAGCGTTTCGGGGACGTACTGCCCGCCGAATTCGCCGTATCTTCCGACTTTTTGCATTATGAAACCTTCCTTTCGAAAGTCCGGCCCTGAATCAGGGCCTCAGAATCCGCATAATCTGTTCGATTTTAGAACGGCTTTTCACACCGTCCGTTTCAATTCCGCTCGAAATATCCACCCCGTACGGGGAAAATTGCTGTACGATTTGCCGTATATTTTCGCAGTTCAGTCCGCCTGCAAGGAAATACGGCGTTTTCAGATTTGCCCCGCGGATGAGGTCAAAGTTCGCCGTTTTCCCCGTGCCGCCGTATTCCGAAGCAGAAAAGCTGTCCAGCAGCAGCAGGTCAGTCCCGAGCTTCTGTGCGTCCGGGATGCTGCTTTGGTCTTTCACGCGAACGGCCTTCCAGATTTCCGTGCCCGGCAGCAGATACCGCAGGGCCGCGATTGTTTCCGCTGCTTCGCTGCCGTGGAGTTGAACCGCGTCCAGCCCGGCAAGTTTCGCCGTACGTGCGATTGATTCCGGCGGTTCGTCGACGAATACCCCAGCTTTTCGGATTCCCGCATCCAGCTTTTCGGCGAGAGCGGCTGCGGTCTCCGGGGAAATGCGCCGCTTGGTTCCGGCAAAAACAAAGCCGATATAATCCGGGCAAAACTCGTTCATAAAAGTGATATCTTCCGGCCTTTTAATTCCGCAAAACTTGATTTTCATTTTATGCTCTCAGTTCCCGAAGCGTTGCAACCGGGTCGCCGCTCCGCATCAGCGTTTCCCCAATCAGGACGGCGTCTGCACCGGCTTTCTGCGCCGCTTCCATATCTGCGTGCGAGGTTACTCCGCTTTCCGAAACCAGAACACATTCCGGCGGAACGAGCTTTGCCAGCCGCGCGGTCGTGCCCAGGTCGACGCGGAATGTTTTCAAGTCCCGGTTGTTGATTCCCACAATCTCCGCTCCCGCGCTGAGGACTTTTTCCAGCTCTGCTTCGTTATGCGCTTCCATCAAGCAGGCAAGGCCGAGGGAGTCCGCCGTCTTCTTGTATTCTTTCAGCGTATCCGCGTCCAGAAGTGCGGCAATCAGCAGGACTGCGTCCGCGCCGATCGCCCTTGCTTCATAAATCTGGTACGGCGAAATAACAAAATCCTTGCGCAGAATCGGCAGAGAGACCACCGCCCGAACTTCCCGCAGCACCTGCGAGGAACCCTGAAAATATGCTTCCTCGGTCAGCACGGAAAGCGCGTCCGCCCCGGCGTCTTCATAGTGTTCTGCAATTTCCGCCGGATGAAAACCCGGGCAGATGAGACCTTTGGACGGCGAGGCTTTTTTCACCTCGGCAATCACCGAAAGACGGCTTTTCCGCAAAGCACCTTTAAAGTTCTTTGGAGCGCCGACTTTCTCAGCGGCTTTCTTAATCGCATCAAACGGAATGGCATTCATCTCACGCTGCAGCTGAATTTTGCGCTTTTCCGCAATTTCTTCCAGAATCATTTTTTCTCTTCCTCAAAACGGTTGGTCAGGGCTTTCAGTTCCTTTAGCTTTTCCAGCGCAGCGCCGCTGTCGATGGAATGTTCCGCAAGGCTGATGCCGCGCTGAACGGTTTCGGCGAGCTTGCCGACATACAGCGCGCACCCGGCGTTCAGAAGCACAATATCCCTTGCCGGGCCCTTTTCACCGTTTAGAACGTCCATGGTGATTTTCGCGTTGTCTTCCGCCGTGCCGCCGACGATGTCCGCCTTCTTCGCCAGTGTCATGCCGTAGTCGCGCGGATCAAGCTCATAGCGGATCATTTTCCCGTCCTTTATTTCGCAGACGGTGGTTTTGTCGGAAATACTGACTTCGTCCAGACCGTCGTTGCCGTGAACCAGCATGGCGCACTTTACGCCGAGATTGAGCAGAACCTTCGCAAGCGGCTCCAGCAGCGCTTCGTCATAAACACCGAGGAGCATTCCTTCCGCGTGCGCCGGGTTTGCGAGAGGGCCGAGGATATTGAACACGGTGCGGATTCCGGTCTCACGGCGCGGCCCGGCGGCAAACCGCATGGAGCCGTGGTAGCACTGCGCAAACAGGAACGTCATGCCGCATTTCTCCATGCACTGGGCGGCCTGTTCCGGAGTAATGGAAATCTTCACGCCCAGCGCTTCCAGTACATCGGCGGCACCGCTTTTGCTGGAGACGCTGCGGTTGCCGTGCTTTGCCACACGGAGCCCGGCGCCTGCCGCAACAAACGCGGATGTTGTGGAAATATTGAAGCTGTTGGCAAGGTCTCCGCCCGTGCCGACGATATCCACCGCCGCGGGAGACATGGGAACCGTCTTTGCCTTTTCGCGCATGACCTTCGCAAACCCGGTCACCTCGTCAATCGTCTCCCCCTTCATGCGAAGAGCCGTAATAAACGCGGCAATCTGCGAATCCGTCGCCTCGTCGCTCATAATGTAGTTCATGGCGTCGCGGGCTTCGGTTTCGGTTAAATTTTTGCCGTCCACCACTTTCGCAAGGAACGGTTTGAGTCCTACTCTTTTTTCCACCGGCATCGGCGGAGCAATTGTTTTCATTTCCAACTTGCACACCTCTTTCAAAAAATTATATAAGATGCGGTTTCCGGCCGCTGTCATAACGGATTCCGGGTGAAACTGTACGCCGAAAGTCGGGTCTGTACGGTGCTGAACCGCCATGATCTGTCCGTCCGCGTCCTGCGCGACGATTTTGAGGCTCTGCGGCAGGGACTCGCGGTCAAGAATCAGCGAGTGGTACCGCGCCGCGGAAATTTCGTCCGGCAGGCCGCGGAACAAAGGGCATTCCCCATCAAGAACAATCGCGCTGGCCTTGCCGTGCATCAAGTGAGCCGCCGGAACGGTTTTTCCGCCGAACGCCTCGCCGATAGACTGGTGGCCGAGGCACACGCCGAGGATTGGGATTTTCCCGCTGAAATGCCGTACCGCCTCAATGGAGATTCCCGCGTCCTTCGGGTATCCCGGCCCCGGGGAAATCAAAATCGCCTGCGGTTTCATTTGCTCAATCTCGTCAAGGGTGATTTCGTCGCTCCGCACCACGCGGATATCCGGGTAAAAAACTCCCACGCGGTGGCAGAGGTTATAGGTAAAACTGTCGTAGTTATCCAGTAAAAGAATCATAGTTTATTTGCCTCCCGAATTGCGTCGAGCACCGCCCGCGCCTTATTTTCCGACTCGCAGTATTCTTTCTCGGGGTCGCTGTCTGCCACAATTCCCATGCCTGCCTGCACATATGCCTTTCCGTTCCGGAACAGCGCCGTGCGGATGGCGATGCAGGTGTCGATATTCCCGTCGAATCCGAGGTAGCCGATCGCCCCGCCGTAGACGCCGCGCTTTGTGGTTTCCAGCTCGTCGATGATCTGCATTGCGCGGATTTTCGGAGCACCGGAAAGCGTTCCCGCCGGAAGAATGGAGAGAAGCGCGTCCCCGGCGGTTTTGTCGTCCCGCAGTTCCCCGCGCACCTCGCTGACCAGGTGCATCACCTTGGAAGCGCGCTCCACATGCATGAAATCGTGAACTTCCACCGTGCCGAATTTGCAGACCCGCCCAACGTCGTTTCGGCCGAGATCAACCAGCATGGTATGTTCCGCGCATTCTTTCTCATCGCGAAGAAGCTCCTGCTCCAGCTTTTTGTCTTCCGCCTCATCCCTGCCGCGCGGTGACGTTCCGGCAATCGGCTTGTTGGTT
The DNA here is from genome assembly GCA_036260805.1 of Caproicibacter sp. Taxonomy (GTDB): domain Bacteria; phylum Bacillota; class Clostridia; order Oscillospirales; family Acutalibacteraceae; genus Thermocaproicibacter. Next base: position 14,971 of record DATALZ010000048.1, on the reverse strand, counting down.
ACGATTCCGTCCTCAACGCGTACGAGCATTTCCGGCGAAGCCCCCGCAATCTGGTAATCCGGAGCCTGAAAATAATACAGATACGGCGAAGGGTTCGTCGCGCGGAGCATCCGGTACACCTGAAACGCGTCCGGGGGATTTTCCGCCTCGAACCGCCTTGACGGCACCACCTGAAAAATATCCCCCGCGCGGATGTAGCGCTTTGCCTTCTCGATGCGTTCGGTAAACTCCTGTTTGGAAACGTTGGAGCGGATGACCGTTTCGCCCGCTGCCTTCGGGCCTGAACTGCATTCCGGAACTCCCTGGGAGATCTGCTGGAAAAGCTCCTCCGCCCGCTTTTCGCAGGCTTCATACTGGCTTTTCACATCCGATTTTCGGTCAATATGCAGAATCACAAAGGCTTTTCCGCTCAGATGGTCAAAGGCAATCACCTCATCGTAGCGATGCAATACGCTGTCCGCCATGTTGAGGTCATCCTTCGGCGGGTTGCCGAGTTTTTTCTCCAGATAGCGAAGCATATCGTACCCGAAGTAACCCGCAAGGCCGCCGGTAAACCGCGGATACCCGGCAAAATGCGGGGATTTATATTCCGCGAGGTAATCGTTCAGGAACTCAGCGGGATTTGTTATGGACTCGGTTCTGGATGTTCCATCCGACGTAATCGTCGCTTTGCCGTCCCGAATCACGATTTCCGCTTTCGGATTCACGCCGATAAATGAATAGCGGCCCCAGCGTTCCGACTGCTCCACACTCTCCAGCAGGAAGCAGTTTTCCGAACTGTCTTTCAGTGCGGCGAAGATTCCCACTGGCGTGCGGCAGTCCATCAGCATACCGGAAAAGACCGGCACCGTACGGTACGTTTTCAGCAGAGTTTCAACGGTTTCAATCGGCGGATACAGCATGATTCATTCTCCTTTGGCAGGCTGTGCCTGCAAACAAGTTTTTTCCTTGAAAAGCTGGTCTAAAATGTAACTTTGAACTAATCTACAAATTAAGTCTCGGTTGATTATTTGCTGTCCTCAGGCCGGACGAACCCGTCCTTTCTTTCTTGAAAGAAAGAACGCAAAAAAGCCCACCGTCCCCTGAAACAGGGACGATGGGCTCGTGGTGCCACCCTTATTTGGGAACGATAGCGTTCCCCTCAAACAGGTACACTGCGATGCTGCGCTCTTATAAACAGGTACGCCGCATTCAACGCATGAATACCCTTCCGCTGTAACGCGCGGACGCGTCGGCAGGTACTGGGGAAAACCCCTTTCTCTGCGCTCCTCACAAATCCATTCACAAACATCGTATGTGCCGGCTCTCACCAACGCCGTACTCTCTGTACCACCGCCGTGTCTGCTACTTGCCTTTGCTCGTAGGATTTCGTCTATGAAATTGGATTTATTATAAAATCGTATTTTCAGTTTGTCAATACTTTTTTGATAATTTAATCAATTAATAGGATAAATTATTAAATCAGCGGAGCAATATGCCCCTTAAAACTTTTTACTATTTTATGCTTCCGTGCGCGATTTGCCGCCGAAAGTCAGAACATTTTTCACGCTGACCGGGAACCGCACCGTGCGGCCGAGCGGCTTCCAGACCGCCGTGGCAATCATGTAATCCACCATGCTGTGAACCACGCCGCCGACTCCAACCAGAAGGATGACGGTAACAAAATATCCGCTGGTATAAGACGCTTTGGTCATCAGGTTGCCGAAATAGAAGTACGTAACGACCGCAACCTCACACGCCGCGTGAATAACGGCCGTCAGCAGACCAAAGACCGCCGTACCCTGTACTGAGGAAAGGATCTGCGGATTTTTTTTGAGCCAGAAGGAACCGATTAGCGCAAAAACAATATGACTCAACGCCCGCAGCACAATTACAATCGGGAAGCCCGCCGCGAAAAATCCGAGGGTGGTTCCAACCGCCACCGTTGCGGCTACCTCCGGCGAAATGAACATGGCGAGAAAAATCGGCACATGGCTTGCAAGCGTGAACGACGCAGGGCCGATGATAATTTTTGGGCAGAACATCGGGATTACAATACCGATGGCGCACAACAGCGCTGCAATTACCATGGTTAACAGTTTATTTTCTTTCTTCAAGATCCAGCACTCCCTCTTCTCCGCCTGAGCGGACATTAGTCTATTTATGTGTCTTGACATATGTTAAGACTATTATATTGGGGAATTCCGGCCCTGTCAAGCCCTGCCGCTATTCTTTTTCAAAAAGAATATTTAATTCCTTCAGTTTTTCGAGAACGCGCTGATATGCTTCTTCCGAAGGGCAGGTAAGCGTGTGCAGATGAACACCTTCGGTAAGGTTGCACAAGGGCAGCGAGCCGCTTTTGGAAAGTTTTTTTACAAAGTCGTCTGCATCGTAGCGGGAAAAGATGTGCAGCTGGCCGGAAATCTGCCCATATACCGCATGGTCAACAATCACGTCCAGCACGCCGCAGCCGTTGTCCACAATTGCGTACAATTCCAGCGTGATATTTTCCCGGCTGTGCCGGCAGGCTATGGTGCGGATGATTCCCGCCCGGTCTTCCCGGTTCTCAATCACATACCCGCGGGGAGTCGCCGCAATGGGCACATTCGCCGCCCGGAGAAGCGCAACGTCGCCCACAATAATCTGCCGGCTGACGCCGAGCATACGTGCGAACGTGCCAGCGCTCACAGGCCTGTCGCTCTCTTTCAGCATTTCCTGTATTTTTTCGCGCCGCTGAGAAGCGTCCATTCCAAATTCCCCCTTGAACTGTTTTCTTCATTATATCATAAAACCGGCTTGCGCGCAGAAGGGATCTTCCCCCCGCTCCTTCGTGCAAACTCCGGCGTCTGCCGAACAAAAACAAGGCCCCGGCAACCGCCGGAGCCCTTTTAAAACCGTATTCGTGTTTGTTGTTTTCCGCCCGACGGCCACCCGATTGAAAATCGGGTCCTGCCGTACGGGATTCAAACTCCCCAAATCAAAACATCGGTATCACCATCATTGTTATTACCGGAACCGTCTGCGCATGTTGGCTGTCCTTGACCTACCCGTTTCTGCAACTGTACCGATCGGTACGCTTTTAATCAAAGCAAAATTCAGCTTGCAAAGACAGATCACGCCGGCCCCGTAAAGGGATTAGAACCTTTTCCTGAGACTTTGGAATACAATCTTTTTTTAACTCCCTTTCTCAGAATCGGGAAAAACTAACTGTTCTTTGGACTCATTCCTTTCCGTTCAAATGGAAAAGCTGGTATCCAGTTCACTCGGTGATGTATCCTAACCCATTGGACACATTCCTTTCTTTTCAGATGGAACAGTCACGGCCCAACAGACCTGACTGGTGCTGCGTTGGCGTATCCTGACCCATTGGACTCACTCCCTTCTCAGAAAAGTTTGATTCTTCTTGATGCGTCATTCGCCTGCCCCGACTCCCCTGACTCTTCGTTTTGGGCTTCCGCCTTCGAGCCCGGCCCGCATCCTTATTCAATCGTCCCTTTTCTTTTCTGGCTATATTATAGTCCCGGTTATGGTATATGTCAATAGTTTTTTTAAAATTTCTTTGGGTTTTATGTATATTTTTGTTGGATACAATTTTCCTGTTGACTTTATGCGTCCGACAGGATAAAATAATACCAGCGCACCAAGGAAATAAACCGCAACAAGGAGATTAACCTGATGCAAGACGAATTTGGGCCGGATTTGCTTACCCTGGTAGACGACGAGGGTAACGAACACGAATTTGAAGTTCTGGACGTTATTGATAACGAGGACGGATGCTTCTATGCACTTCTGCCCACATTCAGCGATCCGCAGGAACAGGTCGACGCGGAAGGTACCTATTATATTTTTGAATCCATTGAGGAAGACGGCGAACAGCAGCTTGCCGAAGTGGATGACGAAGCATTGCTAGACAGATTGGCAAAACAATTTGAAAACCGTTTCGAAGAGCTTTACGGCGACGAAGATGCCGATGAAGACGGCGAACCGGAAGACGAAAATTAAGTTTGCATCCTGCCTGGTGCGCGGACCAGTGCAGAAATAACCCTACAATTTTAAATCGGGAGCTTAGCTCCGGCGGCGGACTTCAGACCTCCCGGCTTTGCCGGACGAAGGGAGTGCGAAACCGTTGGGCGGGCACCCACCTGCTTTGAGTAGCAGGTTATTCAGCACTTTACGGCCAGGCGGGTTCTATAAGTAAAAAACAAAGGAATTTACCCCTGAATTTGTTCAAATTCAGGGGATTTTTTTCAGATTGAACTGCACGGACGCGGCGCTTGGCGATTTTGCCTTGCGCCGCGTCTTTTTAAGGAGGAAAACGATGGACAAGCTGGTTTTTTCCGTAATCTGTTTCATTTTATCGGTTCTTCTGTTCTCGGGCAAAGGCTCAAGACTGATCGAGGGGAAAAAGGATTCGTCGGAACGCGAACACGGCGAGTATAACATTGCCGCCATCAGCAAAACAATGGGATTCGTGCTTCTTGCCGCGGGAGTCTGCTTCCTTGCGATTTACGCCGTGGGAGTATTCCTGCCGAAGTTTCAAGCCGCCTCACAGTCCATATTCGGGCTGGTTCTGGCTCTGCTTGGCATTCTGAGCATTGTGTTTATCAACAAGAACCCCCGGTTCCGTGGAAAATAGGCTCAGTTGCCAACCGCTTTAATAATAACGCTCGGGAGCTTGTTTTTATCCGTTCCCCCATCAACAATTTGAACAGAACTTTGAATCGTCTCGGAGGACAATTCCCCGGTGGCATATTTTTCTTTGGAGAACTTTGTAAACGTATTTTCCCTTTTGCCAAGCTTCAGGGAATTGGTGCGGTTTTGTGTGATAAGATCCGAAAACTGTTTTTCCGTCGCGGCGGTGAAACCATCCGATTTCAGCTTGCCGCTGATTTTTGCCAGAACATCCTGAAATGTCCCATCCTTGCACTCAAATTGAAAAGAAATAATACCGTCATCCGAATGAATTTCACTCGGCCGGGAGCCAATGAGTTCCTCCAGATTGGGGTATGAGGATAAATCATACGACAATCCGTAAACGACGCTCGCCCGCGAATGGTCACCGAACGATATGGATTGGCCGGCCCGGTCGTACACAATTCTCGTGTGAAACAGGCGGGAAATGTCGTTTAGGCTGAGGTATAAGTTATCGCTGATGGTGTAGGCGTCTATATTCGCAGTATAATCATAGTACTTCACTGCCGCTTTGGTTTTGGCAGCTTCCACGGCTTCTTTTCTTCCGGCGGCGTTCTTCCCGGAAGAGCTGTCCGCCTTAGGATTGCCCGTTGTTTCCACCTGGTCTTTTCGCACGGATTCCCCCTTCATTCTCACAACAACAGCCGGGCGTGTGCTCGAATTAAATTTTCCTTCCATGACCTGAACGGCATAATCTGTGCCGTTTCCGTGCTTCAGATAGGTGTTTTTCACTGGGCCCAGTTTGAATTTGCTCAGGCTGTCGGTAAGCTCCGCATACTGTTTCTCGGTTGCGGCAGCAAAGCCATCCGCTTTTAGCTTCTTTTCAATATTCGTTAATGACACGTCTTTTGACGGAAATATAAAGTCCGTCACACCGTCGGACGCCCAGTTGATATCCGGCAGATTGCCCCCGTCGTCCGGATTTGGATACGAGGAAAGACCCGGCAGGTAGTGAATTACATCCATTTGTACCGAATCGCCGACCGTTATGGTATGATTCGTCTTATCGTATTCGACCGCCGTTTTCGCTAAGCCGGACACATTCTTGGTACTGATATACAGGTTACCGTTAATCTCGTAGGCAGTTCCGGAACCATCTCCACGGTAAATCAGGCCATAGCTGTCCATGCTTACCGCTTTTTCGATTGCTGTCGCTTTCTCGGTTTCGGCAGAGCTGCGGGCCGAGCTTAAAGGCTTTGAGGAACTCTTTGTGCTGGCTGCATTCGAATCTGGGGTGACTGCTGTTTGGGTGCTGCAGGCGGATGCCGATAACAAAACAGCGAGGCATAACCCCAAGGCCATGAATTTCTGAAAGTTCATAGATTTTCTCCTTTTCAATACAGCAAATACCGTTCACACATTTACCATTATTATACATCAACTTCACGTTAGATTCATCTATTTTCTTTCATGACATTTTTTCCGACCGATATCCCCTGCGGAAGCGTATATTTCTGGGTTCTATATCAAATATTGGGGTAGCCACTAGAATACGAATTTCCGACTTCCCCTGAGGGGAAGGCCCCCAACAAATGAAAAAGAACCTGTTTCTGCGCTCTAACGGCCACGACTTTGGTTTTATACAAAAAATAAGCGTACCCCTCGCGGAGTACGCTTTGATGATTCAATTTCACCCACAAAAAGAGCGGGCTATGCGTACAGACTCAGTCTGCCGCCGGGATAACGCGTGCGCGGACGATTTCCGGCATATTCTCAAGATGCTCGGCAGTCGAATCGGTGACGGCGCCGGTCACATCCAAGATAGTGTAAGCGTAGTCCTTCTTCGCCTTGCTCTGCATGTTCTCAATGTTGATGCCGGCTTCGGCAAGGATTCCGGAGAGCTTGCTGATGGTATTCGGCACATTGCGGTGGAACAGGCAAATACGTGTGCAGCCGTTGCGCGCCATGGAAACGGCCGGCATGTTCACCGAGTTGCGTACGTTACCGTTTTCAAGGTATTCCATCAGCTCGTTGGCAGCCATACGAGCGCAGTTGTCTTCGGATTCCGGCGTGGAAGCGCCAAGGTGAGGAATCGCAATTACATTTTCAACGCCGATGAGACTATCGTCCGGGAAATCAGTCGCATAGGTCGCAATTTTTCCGGATTTCAGGCCGTCCAGAACCGCCGCGGAATCTGCAAGACCGCCGCGGGCAAAATTCAGCAGACGCACGCCGTCTTTCATCTTTGCGATGGATTCAGCGTTAATCATATTCTTTGTATCCGGCAGAAGCGGAACGTGAATGGTAATATAATCGCTGTGAGCGTAAATTTCGTCCAGAGTGCGGGCGTGTTTTGTAGAACGGGAAAGGCCCCATGCCGCATCGACGGAAAGGTACGGGTCGTAGCCGTAAACTTCCATGCCGAGCGAATGCGCCGCATTGGCAACCAGAATACCGATTGCGCCAAGTCCGATAACGCCCAGCGTTTTGCCGCTGATTTCAGGGCCTACAAACTGACCCTTACCTTTTTCGACCAGTTTGCCGACCTCGTCGCCCTTGCCCTTGAGGGTTTTCGCCCACTCGATAGCCGGGACGACCCTGCGGGATGAAAGCAGAAGGCCTGCAAGAACCAGTTCCTTCACAGCATTGGCGTTTGCGCCCGGAGTGTTGAACACGGCGATGCCCTGTTCGCTGCACTTGTCGAGCGGAATATTGTTCACGCCGGCACCGGCGCGGGCAATTGCCACCAGGCTTTTCGGGAATTCCATCTCGTGCATGGATGCGGAACGCACCATGACGGCGTCCGGATTCTCTACATTTTCACCAACAGTATAGTTTTCACCGAAACGGCTTGTGCCGACCGGCGATATTTTATTTAAGCACTTAATCTGATACATTCTTACGAATCACCAAACCCTTCCTCGCTTTTTGCCTGCTTATGCGTTCGCCTTTTCGAATTTGCCCATAAAGTCGACCAGCTTTTCAACGCCTTCGACAGGCATTGCATTGTAGATGGAAGCGCGCATGCCGCCGACCGTTCTGTGGCCCTTCAGGTTCACGAAGTCGTTTGCCGTTGCTTCGGCGACAAACTTTGCGTCCATTTCCTGGTTGCCGGTTACAAACGGAATGTTCATCAGAGAGCGGTCCTCTTTGACGACCGTGCCGTGGAACAGTTTGGACTGGTCGAGGAAATCGTAGAGCATGCCGGCTTTCTTTTTGTTGATCTTTTCCATTTCCTCAAGGCCGCCGACGGTGTTTTTCAGCCAGTCGAGCACAAGGCCGCACACATAGATTGCATAGCATGGCGGAGTGTTGAACATGGAACCGTTGTCGGCATGAGTCTGGTAGTTGAACATGGTCGGGGTAATGTCCATTGCATGGCCGATGAGGTCTTCGCGGACGATAACGACCGTCAGGCCTGCCGGGCCCATGTTTTTCTGAGCGCCCGCGTATAGAATGCCGAACTTGGAAACATCAATCGGCTGGCTGAGAACGCAGGAAGAAATGTCCGCAACGAGCGGAACGTTCCCCGTCTGCGGAAGCTCGTGGTAAACGGTTCCGTAGATGGTGTTGTTCATGCAGATGTGGAAATAATCCGCATCTTTGGAGAACGTAGATGGGTCAAGCTTCGGGATATAAGTGAAAGTCTTATCTTTGGAAGATGCAATCACGTTTGCTTCGCCGTAACGGGCGGCTTCTTTGTAGGCTTTTGTCGCCCACTGGCCGGTCAGTACAAAGTCGGCCTTGTGGCTGCCGTTCATCAGGTTCAGCGGAACCATCGCAAACTGTGAGGACGCGCCGCCCTGCAGGAACAGTACCTTATAGTTATCCGGAATATTCATCACTTCGCGGAGCAGACTCTCCGCAGAGCTGATGATCCCGTCATAGACTTTAGATCGATGGGACATCTCCATAACGGACTGTCCGCTGCCTTTGTAATCAAGCATTTCATCCGCCGCACGGCGAAGAACGGATTCCGGCAGCATGGAAGGGCCTGCGGAAAAGTTGTAAACTCGTTTCATGATGAGCCTCCAATATAGATTTTGAATTTAAATAGTACAATAAATTCATTATAGTGTTCTGATTTAGTAATGTCAATCGCTGAAATGTACGAATTTGGTAGACTTTGAAATCTTTGCACCGGCAGAATCGAAAACTGCCGTATTTTCCAGAAAAATGACAATTATTTTGTAATGCTGCCTCTCCTATTAAATATGGAAAGCAGTCGAGGCAGAATCATTCATATTACTAAGTCCATGCTTGCCATTATAATCATCCCAAATTATTATGGAATCAGAAAAACATCCGTTTCGGAAACGGCATTTATGATATAATAGTTTCATACTAAAGGTTTGTGACTATTGGCAAGGCTTTACGGTATCATGGATGAGGTGATATTCTATGAAACGAAGCGCTTTTTTGATCCGGGCGGCCGTGTTTCTCGTTGCCGCCGCGGGGCTTGTCTGGTTTCTGATTCCCATTCACTGGCACGTGCTGAACATCGGCAATTCTTCGGGTATTCTCGTCTGTCTTGTCGTAATGGCCGCATCGCTGTTTTTCGGCAAAATCCGGGCAGCCTGCAAAAAGTCCAAGGCACTTCGACGGATTTCAATCGCTGTTGCCATCCTGTTCGCGGCCGGAGCTGCCTGGAGCGCGGCAATGACGGCATGCATGGTATCCGTGGCCGCATCGCCCCCGCCGGAAAACGCAACCGTGGTGGTGCTGGGCAGCATGCTAAACGGGACTACGCCGAGCGCCGACCTCTGGGCGCGCATTGAAGCGGCTTCCGCCTACCTGAAAGCACACCCCGGCGCAAAATGCATCGCAAGTGGTGGGCAGGGGCCCGGTGAAAGCGTGAGCGAAGCTTCCGTCATCAAAAAATGCCTCGCGGAAGACGGCATTGAATCTTCCCGCATCCTGACCGAAGACACATCGAAAAATACGAAGGAAAACTTTGCGAATTCTCTTGAGATTATCCGAAAGAACAGCCTGAACCGCAAACTTGCGGTGGTAACCGACGAATACCACGAATTCCGCGCCTGCTCCATTGCTCGTTCGCTGAGCGCAGAGCCGTACGCGGTTCCCGCAAAAACGCCGTGGTTCATCTTCTCATCCTGCTGGGCGCGCGAGGTTTTCGCCCTGACGAAATTCCTGCTGATTCCTTAAAAATCCATGCAAGCGAGGGTATCTGATTTGAGTAAATTATTGATTCAATCCGTACGAATCATCGACCCGGCTTCCGGTATGGATGCCGAGGGGGATATTCTGATTGACGGAGAAAAGATCGTCCGGTGCGGCGGCAAAATTGACTGCCCCGGCGCACAGACAATCGACGGGCGCGGCCTGACCGCGGCTCCCGGACTGGTGGACATGCACGTTCACCTGCGCGACCCCGGCCAGACACAGAAAGAAGATATTCTCACCGGATGCCGTGCCGCGGCGGCGGGCGGCGTAACGAGCCTGCTTTGTATGCCGAACACCGCGCCGGCAATTGATACGCCCGAAACGGTGAATTATGTGCTGAAAAAAGCCGAGAATGCGGACGCGCGCGTTTACCCTGCCGGAGCGATTACCAAAGGTTTGCAAAGCCGCGAGGCGACCGACTGGCAGGCGCTGAAAGTCGCCGGAGCAGTTGCTTTAAGCGACGACGGCCGCCCGGTAACCGATTCCTGTCTGATGGCGGCGGCTATGAAAGCCGCACCGCAAATCGGCCTGACGGTCTGCGCCCATTGTGAAGACCTTTCGCTGACCGCGGGCGGAAAGATAAACGAGGGGAAAGTTTCCGAAGCTCTTGGCGTCAAAGGCGTACCCGCCGCTTCGGAAGACTGCGGCACCGCCCGGGAAATCGCCCTCGCAGCGGCGTACGGCGTTCCCATTCATATCTGCCATGTGAGCACGAAAAATTCTGTTGCAATGATCCGCGACGCCAAGCGCAGGAGCGTTCCCGTCACGGCCGAGACCGGACCTCATTATTTCAGCCTAACGGAGCAGGAACTCATTAAGCGCGATGCGGATTACCGCATGAGTCCACCGCTCCGCGCGGAAGAAGACCGCCTCGCGGTGATTGAGGGGCTGCGCGACGGAACCATCGATGCTATTGCCACCGACCACGCCCCGCACACGCCGCAGGAAAAGGCTGATTTTCTCACTGCACCGAACGGCTCCATCGGCATGGAGACAAGCCTTGCCGCCGGAATCACCTATCTGGTAAAACCGGGATACCTCACTCTGCCCCAACTCTTAAAGCTGATGTCGTTCTCCCCCGCTCAGATTCTGCGTCTTCCCGCAGGAACTCTGAGTGAGGGCAAAAACGCAGATCTTGTGCTGTTCGACCCGGAGGAAAACTGGACGGTCGACCCGAAGACGCTGCACGGAAAAAGCCGCAACGCGGTGTTCAAAGGGCGCGAACTGACCGGCAAGGTGAAGCTGACCGTCTGCCGGGGCAGAATTGTGTATCGGGATATTTAAGGAAGTAAGGGCATGGAACTGATACAGGTTTCAGAAAATCTGAATGATTACCTTGCCTGCGCGGAATACTCGGATTATAATCAGCCGGATATTTGCCAGAAGTGCAGAGAACTGTTTCAAGGCTGCAAAAATGAGACCGGCATCATTCGCACTGCATTTTTGTTTGTCCGCGACAACATTTCACATTCCTGGGATATCGGCAGTCATCAAATTAACATTTCCGCACAGGACGTTCTCAGAAACGGGCATGCGCTCTGCCATGCAAAAGCAAATCTGCTCGCCGCCATGCTTCGCTTTGAAAAAATTCCAACCGGGTTCTGTTACCAGCGGCTGACCATTGGAGACACGCCGGATACCGGTTTTTGCCTGCATGGGATGAATGCCGTCCTGCAGCGGGAAACCGGCAAATGGATGCGGATTGATGCACGCGGGAACAAACCGGGTATTGACGCACAGTATATTCCCGGGAGGGAACAGCTTGCATTTCCTGTACGGCCGGAATTTACCGAAGAGGATTACCCGTTTATTTATTCGCAGCCGCTCCCATGTGTGATAAATGCGATGCAGTCCCATACGGACTGCCTTGAACTTTATCTGCATGGTCTGCCGGCAGAGATTCCGGCAGATGAAAGGCCATAATGGGCCGTCTGCGCAGGTAAAATTATATAAAGAAAAATATTTTTTAAAAGTTTCCCTCCAGAGGGCAACTTTTACCCTCATATGCGGGTATTATGGAAGGACTTTTTTGGAAGTAGTTTATTTGTTGGTATGATGTAATGTAATTTGCAGCTAAGTGTCACAGAATAATACGCAGGATTGTTATAGTTTTACACTCAAGCCGTGCGGGCTAATAGCACGGCGGATTATCGTTTTATAAATGAAGTAAATCATGCAAACGCATGTTAACATATTGTATAAAAAATTAAAGATAAAACAGCAAGGAGATTTACTATGGCATTTGACAGACTGATTGAGAAAATTGAAAAAATGCAAAACCCAACCGTGGCAGGCCTTGACCCCAAGCTGGATTATATTCCCGAAAATATCCGCGAAAAAGCATTCGCCCAGTACGGCAAAACACTCGACGGTGCAGCCGCGGCAATTCTGGAGTTCAATAAGGGAATCATCGACGCCCTCTGCACAATTGTTCCGGCGGTCAAGCCGCAGTGCGCCTACTATGAAATGTATGGTTGGCAGGGCGTAAAGGCTCTGCGCGACACCATCGCCTACGCAAAGGCAAAGGGAATGTTCGTCATTACGGACGGCAAGCGCAACGATATCGGCAGCACCATGCAGGCATACGCAGCGGCACATCTGGGCGCTACCGACGTCGGCGGCGAAAAGATCCCCGCGTTCGGCGCGGATGCCCTTACGGTAAACGGATACCTTGGCTCCGACGGCGTTATGCCGCTGATCGACGTCTGCAAAGAAGAAGACAAGGGTATTTTTATCCTCGCCAAAACATCCAATCCATCCTCGGACGAGCTGCAGAACCAGTCCTTTGAAGGCGGAGAGAGTCTTTATGAGGCAATGGGCCGCTTCTGCGAACAGTGGGGCGAAAGCCTGCCGGGCAAATACGGATACTCCGGCGTCGGAGCCGTAGTCGGCGCAACCTGGCCGGAACAGCTCCAGCAGCTGCGCAAAATGCTGCCGTATACCTTTTTTCTCGTGCCGGGTTACGGCGCGCAGGGCGGCGGTGCGGACGACGTGGCTCCCGCGTTTGACGGGAACGGCCTCGGCGCCATTATCAACGCGTCGCGTTCGATTCTCTGCGCATGGAAAAAGCAGAGCGCTCCACAGGAAGATTACGCAAAATGCGCGAGGGAAGAAGCTCTGCATATGCGCGATGATATTATGAAACGGGTGGGGGCTGTCCGTCTGTGAAAAAGTACGACGTGCGCAGCTGCGCCATTTTAGAGAAGCATAAAATCACCGACGATATTTACGACGTTACCGTCGACGCGGGCGATCTCGCGCAGATTGCCCGCCCCGGTCAGTTCGCGCAGATTTACGTTCCGGGGAAAACCCTGCGCCGCCCGATTTCCATCTGCGGCATCGATACGGAAAAGAATACGCTGCGGTTTGTCTTTCAGGTGCGCGGCGAGGGAACGGCAATTCTAGCCGGATTCCAGCCGGGGGATTCCCTGAACCTGCTGGCGCCGCTCGGCAACGGTTTTGACCTTGGGGACACATCCCGCCGCGCGTTGTTTGTCGGCGGCGGAATCGGCGTGCCGCCCCTTCTCGCAGCCGCAGCGCCCTTCGGCAAAAACGCCGTGCTTGCGGCCGGGTTCCGCGGCAAAGAAAGCATCATTTTAAAAGATGACTTCGAAGCTTCCGGCTGCAAAGTGCTGATTGCGACCGACGACGGATCGTACGGGCATCATGGTCTTGTGACGGAACTTCTGGATGGTCTGGAGTACGACGTCATTTTCGCCTGCGGGCCGAAACCGATGCTCCGCGCTGTTTGCGGGCTGGCTGAGGAGCGCGGCATACCGTGCCTTGTTTCGCTGGAAGAGCGCATGGCGTGCGGAATTGGAGCATGCCTCGGCTGCGCGGTAAAACTGCGCGGCGAAAACGGTGAATACTACGGTCACGTCTGCAAGGACGGCCCTGTATTCGACAGCCGCAGGGTTGTGTGGTAACTACAATTTAAGGCGCCTTTTTTTCCGTTTTTTATTTGATTTGCAGAAAATCAAAAAACACGCTAATATTCCCAAGTTTTATGGTAGAATGAAGCCATAAAGCGGTTTTCCGCATTTGGGAGGGATTGGGCATGAAACGGATTTTAAAGAGGATTCCGCTGTACATTTTCCTTGTTGTACTGCTCGCCGCCGTGGTGAGCCTGGTCGTCTGGTACAGCGAGGTTAAGTCACTTCTTTCTTTGAAGCTGATTGATAAGCATCCCCTCTACACGATGGCATACGAGGGTGATTACGGATTTGACGACTTTTTGAAGCAGGGCGCCAAAAGTGACGGCGATATCGAAAAATTCGTCACGAAACGGCTGACGAAAGGCCTTCCCTTCAGCTTTCATGTTACCGACGGCGGCTGCTCCGCATTTACGGCGCGGAATGAAAAGAACGAACCGCTGTACGCCAGAAACTTTGATTTTACGTTTACCCCGGCCATGCTTCTGAAAACGAAACCGGCAAACGGTTACGCATCCATTTCGATGGTAAACCTTTCCTATGCCGGTTACGGTAAGAATAATTTGCCGCAGCCTCAGCGCCCAAACAGCTACCTGACCCTTGCGGCGCCGTTCCTTCCGTTTGACGGAATGAACGAAAAGGGCCTGACTGTAGCCCTTCTTGCAGTCTCCAAAGCGCAGACGCCAAAAAATCCAAAAGCGGTCACGCTCAACACAACCACAACCATCCGCCTGCTGCTGGACAAGGCCGCAACGGTGGAACAGGCCGAAGACCTGCTGAAAAAATACAACATCTATTTTTCGGGGAATGTGCAGTGCCATTTCCTGATTGCAGACGCGAGCGGAAAATCCATTCTGGCGGAATATTGGGGAAACCAGGTTCAGTTTGTAAAAAGCCCGGAGAAATACCAGGTGGCTACCAACTTCATTGAATATAACGGCCTGAACATCGGTGAAACCGGCAGTAAGAATTACGCGATGAACGAGTTCCACCGGTACGACATCATCCATACCGGGTTAACCAAAAACAAAGGCGTGCTGAAACAGAGCACCGCCTTGAATCTGCTGAAATCGGCAAGCCAGAAAACGACGCAGTGGTCCGTTGTCTACAATCAGAAGACGCTGAGCGGAACCGTCTGCATCGGCGGCAACTATTCCAATTCATATCCCTTCACTTTGAAATAATGAATCCGTTTACTGCCATGTTTCACAGCAGTCAGCGAAAGGACGGTCATAGTAATGGCG
>DATALZ010000032.1:0-1740 GCA_036260805.1 Caproicibacter sp. | reverse complement strand
CGGCGGGGGAGGAGGAGTATAGGAGGGAGAGGATGGATGATCCGTTCCGGGGGTTCTGAGGATGTCTCGTCACAAGGCTGAAGTTTTTGTTTTCTCGTCTAATATTTACAAGAGGGGGTGTTATCAATTTGGCACATCGATGTTTGAACTTTGGGGACGCAGCCGGCGTTTCTCGGGGGCCGCGTGGAGTTTTTCGTCCTCCTCTTTTTGATTTCTCTTTTTCTTCTTTTCGAGCAGCTTGCGAGCATTATACCATTCTTGTCGTTCACTGGGCAGACAGAGAGAGAGCCTCTGGTCTATTTTTTTGCGGTCTAGATACCAAACATGGCGATATCGTGTATTATTATTATTGAGCGGGTTGGTGTCGGGTGGGAAATTGAATGTGGATATATATATAAAGATGCTGAGGTAGTTATATGGATATGTTACTGCTGGAATTCTGATGGATGAGGGGGTTGGCTAAGAGAGAAGTGATGTTGTGAAGAATCCTGCTCTTCGTTGTGACGGAGTGTGGCTGAGGTGTGGTGGATATGTTACTTCGGTGGAAAGCACGCCGAGTATCAGCGTCAGCATCATCCCACCCATCTCTGTCTCCAGCTACAATCTCCAGGCACATTCTCACCTTCATCACTCACTGACTCACCCACTCGACCGCTGTCACATCCCCCACCAGCACTTCCACGTCACACTACCTACTAATGTACGCATGCTGGTCACCCTGCAGACAGGCTCGGCGCGCGTCTGCAGGCACGGGAGCTCCGAGGCTTGGCGGCGAGGGAGAGAGAGATAGACAGACAGATAGAGAGACATGTGGAGAGATAGTGGGAGCAGATGGGGAAGGAGAGGGCGGGCGGATGGGGTTGGAATCCGAGAGAGGAGAGGGAGAGGGAGGCTTGGGTGCTAGGGATGAGGGCGGTTATCTTGGGTTGATATGGATATGACATGAGGGAGGGAGTGTTATGAGGTTTCTTGGCTGTAGATAAGGAAGAAACGGGTGGGCATTGATAGGAGGTGCGTGTGCTCTGGTACGAGACACAGTCCGACCTTCCTCTTCAAAATCCCGTGACAAAAGCCAACACCTCTGGAACCACAGACAGCAACAGCTCAACTACAAACACCAAACCTCAAACAGCCCTCCCTCATCGACTGCACAACAGACAACACATCACCACGACAACCTCCTCCTCCTCCGTTTCTAGAAATAACAAAATCCACAAACTCCATCATTTCCACCCCATTCCTCCCCCTTCCCTCCATCCCCTTATCCGACGTGGGTCCCCTGCCTAGCGCAACAATGCGGAAATTACGTCTCAGAGGCAAAGCAAATCTCCGCTGTATCTGGCCGAGGAGCCGCGTGGCCTCCCTCGGTCAGTTTTTGGGCGATGTCTCACATCGAGGAATGGAAGGCTGCGTGTGTGTGTGTGTGTATGGGCTGGGCCAAAACTTGGTTCTCCGGCGTGTGTTGACTACGGCTAACTTCTAGATACAGGGAGAATGCCGACGCCGAGAGAACCAATAAACGCGCCCGAGCAAAAGGGGAGGAGAAAGATTAAGCGTCAACGACGCGGCGAAGTGAAAGCCAACAACAACCCAAAGCGTGACCAAGCAGGTTATGGTAACATGAGTGATATTTGAATGAACCCCCCTCCCATCTATCCGCTCCATCTAAATCGAACGCCCGGAGCCAGATGTCGTCCGGGACGAGCGCACACCGGGCGGATTTCTAACCAAGAAAAACAG
>DATALZ010000030.1:0-62934 GCA_036260805.1 Caproicibacter sp. | reverse complement strand
GATATCCCATATCTGAAAAGCGGTGCGAAACTGGAAATAGAATTTTTAAACCAAGCTCCAAAGGACGTAAGGCTTAAAAACTATCTATTAAGTTCGGACGGTTCCATCAAATATACAGAAAAAGAAGCGCAGGAAACACCCGTTCAAATGAGCGGTAAAACCGCATCTTTTCTGCTTCGAGCAAATCCGGCGTCTGCGCTTAGCTCAAATATTCATGATTATGAATCCGGCGCGGTTTTGAGGGGATTCCTGTTGTCTTGCCGGTATCAAGACGGCAGAGAATGTAATTATACCTTTCTTGTTCGAAGCGACGCACTTTGATGCTTAACGGAGGCATACTGTGCACAGACAGGTGCCATAGAATTATCCCAATGTATTAATTTGAAGGGGGAACAAGCTGTGAGTGATATCAAATATAAGATCCTTACCTTCGCGTTCTAATAATATTTCCGCCTGCGGGAATCGCATTCATGTGCTCCAGGCGAAACAAGATGACAATTTTGGGAAAAGCAGTGATTATATTTTTTGATTTAATGTGGATGGCAGTGATTGGCCTGTTGCTTATTTATTCGCGATCACCCGTTCGATGAACGTCGTTCGCAATTTATTCACAGAATTCACACCGAATCTTAAAATTCAATTAACCGGAAGGACATAAACTTCGGTTATACTGTAGTTGTTCCAAACGAAAGCAAAGAAATTTAAATAACTGCTATAGGGTTTGCGGTGAGGACGGAATACCGGACCACAGACCGGCAGGCAAACAACAAGCTCCTCAGTTGAGGATTTATATAAAACTTTTTCATATTACTCTCTCCTCTCCCCCAAAGATACCGCCCGAAAGGGCGGTATCTTTTTGCGTAGAAAGCCTTTGTAACCTGCGGCATTTTTGCATTAAAAGCTACGAGTATTTTGTTTTCGCACAACGCCGACCCGCTCGCAATGTAATTGTAAGATAATTTACATATATATTGACAAAGAGAAATCATCATAATATTATAATGGTAATAAGTAATATTATAAGTGCATCCTATGTATCCATAACAGTAAGGTTATATCTTAAAAAGATATCAGATCCAAATAGTCTGAGTTAGCCCAGCGCCTCGTCCTGCTCGCTTTCGCTAAAGAATGTCCTTTATTCAGATTGCATTTCTTCGAATGTTTTGCAGTAAGGGAAGTCTTAGTATGAAAAGTACAAAAAAGGTTATGTGTAGCCTGGCTCTTGTTTGTCAGATTACGGCAATTGTTCTTGAAGCCCTTCCCTATAGTGCGGTGCTGATTTTTGCGCCGGGGCCAAATGAAAGGATAACAAAAACTTTTTCATATTTCAGCCTGGATCCATTTGGATATGCAAATTTTTTCCCGCTCCCAACAGCGCTTTTAACTGTTGCAGTTACTGCTTTATGTCTAATTTCCTTGATTACAAAAACCGGGATGCTTAAACTTCATAAGGCCGCTTTCATATGCAGTATTATAGCCGTTGTGTTCTCAATCATGCCATTGCTTTTATTGGGTGGGGCATATATGTCTTCAGCAGGTTATGCCATATCAGCGCTCTTGCTGGTTTCTGTTGTATTTCAAGCTTTAGCGAATCGGCGTCAAAATATATAGCAAATGGCTAAAGCGGTTGCAGCAGCCCCCAAGGCTGACAGGCTCTAAGCCAAACCGCTAAATTCCGGAAAATCAGTTATTGGCGAACAGGATTTCCCCCGTGAGCATATCAGAGAGCAAAAAACCCTTCGGGGTAAAATGGAATCCGTTTTCTGCGCAGACCGTCAGGCCGCCTGGCTCGTAAAGCCGAGCGGCTTTTTTCAGCCGCTCCGGAACCGGATACCCGAACCGGGCAAGGCAGGCTTTGTCCGTAAGGCCCTCGGTCAGGCGAAGCGCCAGCATGGCAAACTCCTCGAAATCGCCGCCGCTGCCATCCTGCACAGGTTCGCCGCCGACCAGAAACTTTGCGGTGCTCCGCTCATAGTGGAACCGTTTTCCGCCCACAAAGGAATGTGCCGACGGGCCCAGCCCGAGGTATTCCTGACACCGCCAGTATTTCAGGTTGTGGCGGCTCTCGCATCCCTCTTTTGCGAAATTTGAGATTTCATATTGATGGTACCCACGCTTTTCCAGTTCCGCGCAGGCGAAAAGATAGAAGGCGGCAGCCGCGTCCTCGTCCGGAAGACGCAGCTCCGCCCTGTTTTTATAATAAGCCGTGTGCGGCTCGATTTTCAAAAGATAGGCTGAAATATGCGAAACACCCAGCCCGGCGCAGAATTCAATTGAATGCAGTAGGCTTTTTTCAGTCTGATTCTGTACGGCGAGCATGAGGTCGAGCGAGATATTGCCAATGCCCGCTTTCTGTGCGTCGTACACCGCCTGCGCGGCCTGCTCTGCGGTATGCCTGCGCCCGAGAAGCCGAAGCTCCTCGTCGTTCGCGGACTGCAGCCCCATTGAAAGGCGGTTCACCCCCGCGGCGTGAATCTCGCGGAAAAAGCCGGAAAGGTCTTTACCGGGGTTGGCTTCCACTGTGATTTCGGCGTTTACAAGACCGAATCCCTCGCGGGCGGCTTCCACAATCCGGGCAATGCGCCTTCCGCCAAGCAGGCTTGGCGTTCCGCCGCCGAAATACAGGGTATCCGCTTTTCGATTGAGATGAGCCGATTCGTATTTTAGCTTGCTGATAATACCGCTTGTATATTCATCCATTGCGGACTCCGAACCGCGCATGGAATAAAAATCGCAGTACGGGCATTTGCCGTCGCAGTACGGAACATGAATGTATAAACCTATAGCATTGCCGGAGCGTTTGTGCAGTTTCACGCTGCTATTCATCAAGTTTCAGAACGCTCATGAACGCTTCCTGCGGCACTTCCACCGTGCCGAGCTGGCGCATGCGCTTCTTGCCTTCCTTCTGCTTTTCAAGGAGTTTCTTCTTGCGCGAGATATCGCCGCCGTAGCATTTGGCAAGAACATCCTTGCGCAGTGCCTTTACCGTTTCGCGCGCGATGATGCGTCCGGCGACGCATGCCTGAATTGGCACTTCAAACAGCTGGCGCGGAATCTTGTCGCGCAGCTTTTCGGTCATCTTGCGGGCGCGGGGATAGGCTTTGTCGGTATGGATGATGAACGAAAGCGCATCCACCGTTTCGCCGTTGAGCATGATGTCCAGCTTGACAAGGCTGCTCTTTTTGTAGCCGGTGAGCTCATAGTCAAAAGACGCATAGCCGCGGGTACGGCTCTTGAGCGCGTCGAAAAAGTCGTAAATAATCTCGTTGAGAGGAAGCTCGTAATGGAGATCGACGCGGTCGGTGTCGATGTAGTCCATATTAATGAACGTGCCGCGCCGTTCCTGGCACAGATCCATAATGCTGCCGACGTACTCCTTCGGGGTGTAGATATGCGCGTCCGAAATCGGCTCGTCCGCTTCCGCAATTTTGGACGGGTCAGGGTAATTCGTCGGATTATCGATTTCCACGGTGGTGCCGTCGGTCAGCTTGATGCGGTAGACCACGCTTGGCGCGGTGGTAATCAGGTCGAGGGAGTACTCGCGCTCCAGACGCTCTTGAACGATTTCCATGTGCAGAAGGCCAAGGAATCCGCAGCGGAATCCGAAGCCCAGCGCAGCAGAGGTTTCCGGCTCAAAGCTGAGAGCCGCGTCGTTGAGCTGCAGCTTTTCCAGCGCATCGCGCAGGTCGGGGTACTTCGCGCCGTCTGCCGGGTAAACGCCGCAGAAAACCATCGGCTGTGCCGGACGGTAGCCGGGCAGCGGTTCTTTTGCGGGATTCTCTGCCAGCGTGATGGTATCGCCCACGCGCGCTTCGCGAACCGCCTTGATGGATGCGGAAATAACGCCTACTTCGCCGGCTTTCAGGCATTCTGCCGGCTCAAATTTGGTGGCGCGCATGTAACCGCATTCCACAACGGTAAATTCGCCGCCGGCGGACATCATGCGGATGACGTCTCCCGGCTTCACAGTGCCGTCCACAATGCGGACGTGCGCCACGGCACCCTTGTACGCGTCGTAATACGAATCGAAAATCAGCGCTTTCAGCGGGGCGTTTTCGTCGCCCTTCGGCGGCGGAACGTTTTTGACGATCTGCTCCATGACCTCGCCGATGTTTGTACCCATTTTCGCGGAGATGCAGGGCGCTTCATCGGCGGGAATGCCGATGACGTCCTCGATTTCCTTCCGGACTTTTTCCGGCTGGGCGCTCGGCAGGTCGATTTTGTTGATGACCGGAACGATCTCGAGCCCGGCGTCCACCGCAAGGTAAGTGTTGGCAAGCGTCTGTGCCTCAATGCCCTGCGACGCGTCCACAACGAGGACGGCGCCTTCACAGGCGGCAAGCGAACGGG
This sequence comes from Caproicibacter sp., assembly GCA_036260805.1. GTDB lineage: Bacteria > Bacillota > Clostridia > Oscillospirales > Acutalibacteraceae > Thermocaproicibacter. Next base: position 58,584 of record DATALZ010000030.1, on the reverse strand, counting down.
AAACTTCGTAGTTGAAGTCCACATGGCCCGGGGTGTCGATTAAATTAAAGATGTAGTCCTGCCCGTTTTTGGCATGATACAGCAGCGTGACGGCGTGTGCCTTGATGGTGATGCCGCGTTCACGTTCCAGATCCATATCGTCGAGAATCTGGTCTTCCATGTCGCGCAGGGGAACGGAATCCGTCTGCTCCAGAATTCGGTCGGCCAGCGTGCTCTTGCCGTGGTCGATATGTGCAACAATGCAGAAATTCCTGATATTTTCACGGGGTATTGCCAAGAAAATTCACCTCCGCATGAAAACCTCTTGTGAGTTTTCATGTCTTTCAAAAACTTTCCCAGCCTTTTGAAAAAGGCTGGGCGAAAACTTTCGCGTTTTGTAAAGAAGAACTATGCCCTGAATTTTAAATAACAGGGAAAGGCGGTTTGTCTTTCCCTGTCGTTTCTCTATGAAATTTTGGGGCAGAGAAAAGCTGCTTCTAAATTTACGTACGGGTAGCTGAAAGCGTACCCAATACGAACAGCAAACTCAAAAAAATGCTTTACTAAAGTCGTGGTCACCGTAGGTGCGAAAGGCAGATGGTGCCCGTTTGTCTTTCCCTGTCGTTGGATTATGCAATTTCCCACCTGCTGCTGTAAAAGAGTCGCTTCTTTTTGCCGACTTTTTCTTTTCGCAAAGAAAAAGTCAGTAGCGGTTCAGGCCGCGATAATATTTATCGTTCAGAAGCCTCTTTTTGCCGGTGCGTTTCGGTCTGCGGTAGCGTTTGCGCCCGGGTCCGCGTGGCGGACGGCGGTTGCTCAGCACCACAATCAGAACCACGATCACGCCGAGCGCGATGCAGGCCCACGAAAGGATTCCGATCATTTTCATTTTGTCTGACTGCGTGGTGTTTCCCCCCACGGAATTGAGCGGATCGTTTTCCGCAATACTGTCGACATTCGGCAGCGAAATCGTGCCGGATTCCGGTACGGAGGAGACTTCGGAAGGAATATTGCTGTTCACCTCGGATGAAGCGGTAGATGATGAGTAATATCTCCGCGGCCGCCGGGAACTTGCCGGAGACGACGACGCAGATTTGGAGGGCGCTGCGGACGGTGCGGCCGAAGCCTGTGCCGGTACGGTGCTTTGCTTCGACTCAGGCTGGCTTGTACTTGTGCTGGGACTGCTGGTGACAGCAGGAGATGATGTTTCGGCAGGCTTCGAGGTTGAAGTTCCCGAACCGGATGCCGGGTCAGTAACTGCAAAAACACTCATGGAAGCGTAGCTGAACAGGAAAAGAACAAGAAGAAAAACACACAGCAGTTTTTTCCGTCCGTTCATAAAAAGTCCTCCGTTTTTCTATCGGCAAGGCCTTGTTTGACGATCGGTACATATAGCGTATTTACTTGGGATAAGTATTTTAACCGTAAAAACGCATTGACGATCTATAAACTTATATATATAAGAAAATGCAGACGCTTCACGCCGGCAAATAATCCTTTTTTCTAACTTTCAAACGACGCCGATGATAATATGGAATTATTATATCATATTCCGGGCACAATGCAAGTTATGTCGGGATTTTTGCCGGTAATTTGATAGATAAGAGTTTTTTCGTCGCCAAAACCGATTTTTCGGGACTGGTAATCGACAAAGGCAAGCCCCCAGACGAGCGCGATTACCAGAAGAGACACGAAAAAAGAGGTCAGAAAAATCCGCAGGCTGCGGTTGTTGCGCATTCCTTCTTTTCAACTCCCCATAGATCTGGTGGATTTACAATCCGTTTCATTTAAAATTCCGGTTAAGTCAGCCCGCCAAGCACCTGTGCAAGCGATTTGCCCAGAAGCTGGCCGGTGTATTTCGACTCATCAAGAGTATTGGCATCTGTACCGATTTCAATCAACAGGGACCCTTTTGTAACATTTTCGTTATAGATTGTCGCTCCGAAATCCAGCGGACGCGCAAGGCCCGGGTAATTATCGCTCACACATTTCTGCAGGCGAAGGGCCAGGCGCAGGTTATATTCCCAGTTTGGAAAACCGAGCGTGCCGTCGTCGTCACATCCGGCGACGATCATGAGCTGCGCCGCTTTCTTTCCATTTACGACGGTTGTTGTTTTCAGATAGGTGCCGTCGTTGCGGTGCATGGCGTCGCGGTGGATATCCAGTGTTACCTGAATGCCGGGGTATTTTTTCAGGTCACTCATCATCGTTGCCCGGGATCTGTCGTACGAACCATCGTAAGCGGGATAATCGTGGTAAGTAGTATCGTGCAATACGCCGATTCCGGCAGATTGCAGCTCCTGGGCGATTGCATCGCCAACGGCGCAGACGCTTTGGGTTTTATCCGTCGTCCGCTCCGAAAAGTCGTACGATTCCGTGGTATGCGTATGGTAAATCAACACCTGCGGAGAGGTGCTTTTTTGAATTTTTACAGCGGGGATTTTTTGCAGTTCCTGCGCCAGATCAATGGCGCCATGATGCTCCGTCGAATTTTTGACCCATATGTCCCCGACCTGCGTTCCGCTGTTCTGCACGCTGAGCTCCAGAAATTTATGCGACCCGGAGACCTGGGGCGAAGGAACGGAAGACAACGCGGAGCTTAAACCTTGGGAACTTTGCGCCGATTCAGAGGCTGATGACTGCCCGGAAACAGCCGGTTGGCCTGATGTTGAGCCCGACGGCAGCCGGGAGGAGATGGAACCCTCTTCTTCCTCTACACGGAAAAAGCCGTCCGTATTCCCCGCGGGAATGATGAACCCGGCCGCTGCCGCTGCAGCCTTTTGTCCCGTTCCTTCCGGCAGGCGGACCGCTACGCACATCACTCCTACCGCAGTAAGCAGTACCGAAGCAAATCCGGCCGCCGCCCGCGTCCACTTTTTCATAACAATACCAGGCCTTTCATATTTCGGGATAAGCCCCGTACCTAATTCTTATGCAGACAGGCGGTATTTCATGATTGGCGTTAGAGCTCGGGCAAGGGCCGGAAAAATATACGGACTACGGTATTCGCGGAAAAGTTCAGGCCGTCGGCAATGCCTGATATCAGGTGAGCTCCTCAAACTCGTCGATGGAAAGGGACGGATTCAGCGCGCAGTTGACCCCCATGCCCAGAAGACGGGAGCCGCGGTCGATAATCAGGTCGATTTCACGCGGCGTCACCATCATGGATGCCCCGCGAGGCGCGGCTTTTTCGGGGGGAGTGTCGCTGCCCGTGAGGTCGCAGGCAAAGGTGGCCGCGTCCACCACGGTGGGAATCCCCATGCTGATTACCGGGACGCCGAGCGTGGTTTCGTCAATACGGGGGCGGCTGTTGCCGACGCCTGCTCCGGGAGAGATGCCCCCCGAGCTGATCTGTACCGTGCAGCCAAGCCGCTGGGGGCTGCGCGCCGCCAGCGCGTCCACCGCAATGACGGCCGAAGGCTGGATTTCCGCCACAAGTGCCTTTAGAACCTCGAACGCTTCCATTCCCGTGCAGCCGAGAACGCCGGGGCTGACAACGGAAACCGGGCGCAGATCTTCAAGTCCGGTTACACGGGCCAGTTCGCCCTTGATATGCCGCGTCGCCAGAACGCGTTCCGCAGTAAGCGGGCCGAGAGCGTCCGGCGTAACGGCGCGGTTGCCGAGCCCGGCCGCAAGAACGGGGCCTTCTTTTGGCAGAAGGTCCGAAAGCTCCTCGGTAATCAGTTTGAGCAGCGAATTATTCGAGTCGATGTTGTCTGAAATTGCCTTTACCTCCAGCGTAATGTAGGTTTTGCCGTCTTCTTCAATGCGCGTTACTACGCACCCGTCCTGTTCGCGCCGCACCTGCTGGGCCGGCTTGGTGTTTTCAAGTGCAAGGTCTGTACGAAAAATCATAAAAATCTCCCTTTCTGTGGAATTACCGAGCGAAAAACGGGTAATATAGTCGGGTTCGGTTTTTCCAATTTTCTGTTGATAAAATCATTTGCAAATGATTGATTTTTATTTGCAAAACGCAGAATATATTTTTTCTTGCTTTTTTCTGTCCTGAATGATATGATATGTTATAAGACTGCCGAAGGAGGTGGAACAATGCCTAACATCAAATCGGCGAAGAAGCGCGTGAAGATCACTGTCGTTAAAACCAATAACAACAAGACCGCTAACACGGAATTGAAGACGGATATCAAGAAAGCTCTCACCGCCATCGAAAAAGGCGATGCGGACAAGGCCCAGGTGGTTAAAGCCGCAGTTAAGAGAATTGATCAGGCCGCTGCGAACGGAATCCTGCACAAGAACAATGCTGCAAGGAAGAAAGCTGCCCTGACCCGCAAGCTGAATGCTGCAAACGCCTAAATTCTCACGCGTGTATAGTAAAAGCAGAGCTTTATGCCCTGCTTTTTTACTTTTTATGGGGATGCGGTACATTCGGCTGAAAGAGCACGAAAAAACTGTAATTGACTTTTTATAAATTAACGTTTTGTTAATTGACTTTTTCCATTCAATTGGTTATGATAAACATGTAATCCATAGTTAATTACCATGAAAAGCGGATTGGCACGGATTTACAGTTCGGTGCCGGTCGGAGTGAAAAATTCAGACCGTAATTGACTTTACTATAGCAAAACGCTATAAGCAGTACGGACTTTATGAAAACGGGGGTGTCCGATTTGAAAAATTCCGGAAAAATGTCTGTTTGGATAGCGGTTTTCTCAGCGATTGCCGCGGTTGTGTCCATTGCTGTAGCCGCTGCGCTGTTCTTTGAGAAAAAGAAAAAGGACGAAGAGGACCTGGAGAATTATCTCGATTGCTCTATTCAGTGAATCAAGACTCTGATACGAAGATGTACGGACAGGCGTATTCAGCCTGTCCGTTTTGTTATAGCTTCAGCGCATAAAACCACCGGTACATTCAATGTGTGGTTTTGATTTGGCGGAATTTGCCGCGTCGGAAATGCCGCAGGCTGTATTTTGCACCCTGCCAGAACAGTGTGAGAAGGTAGCTTCCGCTGATAATGCGGAAGATCATCCATGCGATGCCGGCGTAGCGGTACCCTATTTTGATATAGCGGTAATACGGGTTAGCTTTTATCTCCCGATTTTGAAAAGAGCGCGGCCAGGTAGCCGAAAAACACCGCCGCCGAGATACCGGCTGCCCCCGCGGTTAAGCCGCCCGAAAAAGCGCCCAGCAGACCCTTTTCCTGTACGGCTTCCCGCGTGCCTTTCGCCATTAAATAGCCAAAGCCGGTGAGCGGAACGGTTGCCCCCGCGCCGGCAAATTTTACGAGCGGCTCGTAGACGCCTACCGCGCCCAGCAGAACCCCTAGCGTGACAAACATGACCAGAATCCTTGCAGGGGTCAGCTTGGTAAAATCCAGCAGAATCTGCGCCACTACGCAGATGGCTCCGCCAATTACAAAAGACCAGATGTATTGCACGTTTTTGACCATCCTTTCGCAGTATGCCTCGGCTTTAGTTTCGCCCCGCCGGTCGGTTCTATGCATAATTTATGGAAATTTAATTTCGCTGCCCTGCCCTTACGGAAAGGATTTGAAATAAAAGTGAACCCAAAAACTGTTTTTTTCGATATTGACGGCACTCTGCTCGGCACAAAGGACGGCAAACGGTTTCAGATTCCGGAGAGTACGATTTCCGCGCTGAACAGGCTCAGGCAGAACGGGCATCGGATTGCCGTCTGCTCGGGAAGGCAGGAACGGTTTATCGAAAAGTATTTTCCGGGCCTGTTTGAAAGCTTCATTGCCATGAACGGCACGCATATTGTGTTCCAGGGAAAAACTATTTACGACCGGCCTTTTTCGGCGAAAGAAGTGACGGAACTGTCCCGGCGCTTTAATTTGTACGGCTGCCGCTACGTCTTTGTGGGCAGACAGTTCGGCTGGGCGGGCGGTTTTGGTTCCGGCGGCGCCGCGTGGCTGGACACGGCTTACGGGCTGGACGGCTTTGCGATTGAACACTGGGAACCCGGAGATGTGCGTGCAAACGTGATGGATTTTTTCTTTGAAAACCAGGAAGAACTCAGCCGCTGGAAACCGGCTTTTTCGCCCGAGATGCAGCTCAACCTCCACCCCGGCGGGCACAGCGCCGACCTGTGTATCGGAAAAAACGACAAGGCGGACGGCATTGCGAGATTTCTGGAGTATTCGGGAATTCGCAAAGAGGATACCATTGCATTCGGCGACGGATACAACGATGTCTCCATGATGGGTGCGGTGGGTCTCGGCGTCGCAATGGGCAACGCAGTGGATGAAGTAAAAAAAGCCGCCGGATATGTCACGGATGACATCTTCGGCGACGGGATTTATAAAGGATTGAAACATTTGAATTTAATTTAAAAATGAACGGAGGACGCTCAATGAAGAAGTGCCTGATTGTCTATGACTCCTATCATCACGGAAATACAAAGAAGGTTGCCGAAGCGATGGCGGAAGTGTCCGGTGCCGAACTTTGTACGACCGAAGAGGTTCCGGGCAAAAACCTGAATGAGTACGAATTGATCGGCCTTGGGTCTGGCATTGCCTACGGAAAGCACTATGAAAAGCTTACCGAAGCGGCAAAAGCGCTGAACCTGAACGGAAAATCCGTGTTCGTTTTTTCCACAAGCGGAAGCGGCAACAAAAACTATAATAACAAGCTGATGGAACAGTTGAAAGAAGCCGGAGCAAATATCACCGGCAGCTTTATCTGCAAGGGGTATGATACGATGATCCTCAAACTGTTCGGCGGAATCTCGAAGGGACATCCGAATGAACAGGAGCTTTCCGCAGCGAAGGATTTTATTTTGAAATTAGTTCGTTAATAGCAAACAACAGATTCCGTCTGATGTTCCATTTTGCCTTGTAATAAATCCATATGGGGAATATACTCTAAGTAAACATTCATTTATGTCAAATTATACCAGCAAACTGCCTATTGCACCATACGAATATTAGCGTTATAATCTCCTTGTAGGGCAAAAAAAGTGCAAAGCAGGCCGCAGGTATTGGCGTACCAGCGGCCCTGCATACGGAGACTACCCCTCCATACGCAGCGGATTACCGCACATTGCGAAACTCATTATACTTCCTTTGCAAATTTTTGTACAGGGGGTATTATGCTTTGAGCATGGTATAGCGCGCGTGTATGGATATTCTTATCCGTACAAGCGCTTTTTTATTGCCTTGCGCAGAAGGCGGTCGGTATTTGCCGATCGCCGAATCTGCGGCAAATGTCCTTTCCATCCGGCAGGAAAAGGACCGCAGGGCGCAGGGCTGTGAAAAAATGGTGTTGGCATCGCAATGTTTGGGCTGTTGGATGGTGCGCCCGGCGAAAACAGAAAACAGCTGAAAAAGGACTGCTGCATTGTGCGGCAGTCCTTTTTTATTATTATGACTCGGAGTGACTCGGAGCAGCTTTTTTGGATGCGGTTTGTATCATTCCAGGGTTTTAAGCAGTGCTTCGTTGATTTCCACTTTGCTTTTTTTCACCAGTTCCTGCACATGCTTTTGATACAGATTTTCAGTTGTGCCGCTTAGGCGTTCTTTGTCGGACAGATGAGAAGTAACATATTGATAGTGCTTCGTTTTCAGCAGAACATCCTGTGTTGCTTCGACTTCGTATTTGGCGTTATATTCATCCAGAGTCATGCCAAGCGATTTTGCAAGGGATTGAAGCAAATCCCAGTTCATTTTGGCATTTTCCTTCTCAGTGGCGGAACCGTTCTGCATTTGATTCTGAATTGTGCTCATATTGGTCTCAAACGTTTTCCGGGCTTCGTCACTGGAGACGGTTATGCCCAGCTTTTGGCAGTCCTCTTGAATCACACGGTCTTCAATTTGATCCTGCAGAAGCAGACGTGCTGTCTTTTTCACGGCAGTGCTTTTGATGCCGCTTGGCAGGAAAGCTGCGGAGCGATACTTCGAGCTGATTTCAAACGATTTATCATAGGTTTTTTTACTCGTCACAAATTCGGAATAGGAAATCGTTTTTCCGTCAACGGTGGCCAGTACATCTTTGCCGAACACGGCGGATGAAGAACCGCCGGATGGTTTACCGGGTGCGCAGGCGCTGAGGATTGCCGCAATGGCAAGCGTCAAAGCCAAACTTGAGATTGCGAGTTTCTTTTTTAACATAGATCGGCCTTCTTTCCTGTTTCAAGGGGTAAACGCTATGGGTATCACAGTATCATTCTTATTTAATAAACGCATCCATCATAGCAGGATTGAGACAAAATATCAATATTCCCCAAAACAAATTTATTATGAACCGTATCGCACACGAATTTCCGGCTTCCCCTTGAGGGGAAGCTGTCGGTTCAGCTGACTGATGGGCAATGCACAATGCGCTTTTGTTGGCTAAGCCTGCCCCTCATCCGGCACTGCGGTGCCACCTTCCCCCCGAAAGGGGAAGGTAAGGGTAAAAAGCAAATTCTCTTTTCCCCAACAAATGAAAAAGAACGGCAATAAAAGGAGCTCCTGCCTACTTTCGTAAAACAGAAGCCCTTCATTCGGGAAAAATTATTTTACAACCGGCATATTGCCCGGCTCATAGGAGACACCGTTGAAATAAACGTCGTACCATACGAGGAAAGCAAAGATCGTCCAGATTTTGCGGCTGTTGTCGCACTTGTTATTATAGTGTGCGTTCAGAATGTCCATAAGAGCGTCGGTGTGGAAGAACTGTTCCGCCGTTTTGGATGTGAACGCCTGTTTTACGATGTTGTAGTACTTCTCCTCACGCAGCCAGACGCGGATCGGCACCGGGAAACCGAGCTTTTTCTTCTGAGCGGTTGCTTCGGGGAGATGGCGCATGGCCGCCTTGCGGAGCGCGTATTTCGTGTTCTGGCTGTTTACCTTCAGAGGGCGCGGCACGCGGGATGCCACGTCGAAGACTTTACGGTCGAGGAACGGAACGCGGAGTTCCAGAGAGTTCGCCATGCTCATGCGGTCGGCTTTCAGAAGGATATCGCCGGCGAGCCAGACGTTCACGTCGAGATACTGCATCTTGGTAACGTCGTCCAGATCCTTGGCGCGGTCGTAAACCGGCTTCGTCAGAAGCTGGGGCACCGTTGCGGGGATGTCTTCTTTTAGAATACGGCGTTTCTCTCTCATGGTGAACATGCTGCAGTTGCCGATGAAGCGTTCTTCTATGGTTTTGGAACCGCGGATGAGAAAGCTCTTGCCGCGGAAAGAGAACGGAAGCTTCTGAACAAACGAGGCAAGCGCTTTGCGCAGACCTTTTGGCAGGCGCTGGTAGGACGCGAGGTCGTCCGGCTCATGGTAAATGTTGTAGCCGCCGAACAGCTCGTCCGCGCCTTCGCCGGAAAGCACGACCTTGACGTATTTGCTTGCTATTTTCGACACAAAATATAATGCGATGCACGAAGCGTCCGCCAGAGGCTGATCCATGTGGTACTGCACCTTGCGGATATTGCCCCAATATTCTTCAGGGGAGATCACGTGGCAGTGATGCTCGACGCCGATCTTCTGCGAAAGGTCTTTTGCGTAGCCGATTTCGTTGTACTTCTCATCGGTGCCGAACCCTACGGTGAAGGTCTTCTGGCCGGTAAAATAACTGGCCACATAGCTGGAATCTACGCCGCTGGAAAGGAAGCAGCCGACCTCAACGTCGCTGATGCGGTGCGCCGCGACGGAATCCTCAAAGACTTTTTCAATTTCGGAAACGGCTTGCTCCTCCGTCATGGAGTCGTCGGGTTCAAATTTCGGGTCCCAGTAGCGCTTGGTTTCCACCTTGCCGTCCCGGTACCAAAGGTAATGCGCCGGCGGCAGGCAGTAAACGCCTTCGAAGAAAGTTTCCGGCGGAACGGGATATTCATAGGAGATATAGTTGTTGAGCGCGTTCTTGTTGAGCTTCTTTTCAAAACCCGGGAAATCGAGAATGCTCTTAATTTCGGAAGCATAAACGAAATGCCCGTTTACCGTTGTATAGTGCAACGGCTTGATTCCGAAAAAGTCGCGCGCCAGAAACAGGCTTTTGTCCTTTTTGTTCCATACCGCGAACGCGAACATGCCGCGCAGCTTGTTCAGCAGCTCTTCTCCCCACTCCTCGAAACCGTGAACGAGGACTTCGCTGTCCGTTTTTGTGTAGAATTTATGCCCTTTGGCAACCAGAATTTCTCTGAGCTGCTGGTAATTGTAGATTTCCCCGTTGAACATCAGCACCAGAGATTTGTCTTCATTGTAAATCGGTTGGTCACCCTGGTTCAGGTCGATGATGCTCAGCCGGCGAAAGCCCATGGAAATGCTGTCGTCGGTATAAATGCCGCAGGAATCCGGCCCACGGTGGGTAATACGGTCTGTCATTGTCTTAATGACTTCGTCGCGGTCAATTACTTCTCCAAAAAATCCGACTAATCCGCACATGTTCTAATCCTTTCCGTTTTCTTCTTCATTGTCGCTGCGATATTCTTCCAGCATATCCCTGGCTGTGAGGGAATCTACCGGCACAAAGCTGTTCCCCTCGGGACGCTCCCGCGATTTTGCAATTTCAAGTGATTTCTGGTAGGCATCCATGCTTGTTTTACGAAGAACCGGCGTGCTGCCGCCCTCTGGAAAAAAAGAAAAGCCGATCCTGTTTTCGCCTTCATTGGCGTAACAGAAATAGCCCTGCATGGTCTTTTTACCGTATTTTTCGTCCAATACTCCCGCAAGAGCATATTTCACCAGTTCCACCGCGTAGTCGTCAAGGCCCGCCTCAAAAATCAGGATTTTTTCCTTGAGTTCCGCGGGGGAAGAAACAACACGCTTTTTTACTCCGGCGAGCTGCGGAAACTTTTCGCTTACGTCTACCGGCTGAAACTCTCTGCCGCTTCCGTTCGGCACCACATAAATCATAAATTTACGGTCTTTGTCGTGATAAAGACAAGGGTATACAAACTGTGCGGAATATCCGCATTCGGGGCATTTCCAGTCGAATATGGTTTCATCCAGCACGCGCGTGCGAAGTTCCGGGTTTTCCTGCGCGCAGATTCCGGGCCACATCTGCGTTCTGACCGCAGCGCCGCAGTGCGGGCAGCCGACATCCTTACTCATTTGAGTCGACATTTCCAGTCCGTCTCCTTAGTACTTTCAGCTTATTTTCTGCATTATTTGCTAATTATAACACAAGAACATAAAAAAAGGAATAGATGAAATACTACTGTTAATTGCAAAAGGTTTGAGTTATAATAAAGGCAGAAAAAGGAACCGCATCCGCGGCAGGAGGTATCCGTATGGACTTATTGAAGAACGCAGCCAGCTCCGTGACGAAAGCGGTAAATTTTGTAGTGGACAAAAACCGCAGGTCGGCAATGATGAACCGGCTCAGAATTGTGATTAAAAACGAGAGGGAATCGCAGGCACGCGCCTACATTCAGCTTGGTAAGTATTATTACGAAAATATGCGCGACGCGCAGAACACCGAAACCGAACCGCTTTGTTCCATTGTTGACAACACCGGCACACGCCTGAAACGCGCTTATGCAAAACTTGACGAGCTGGCGGTGCCGTCGGCAGGGTACGGCAGCGAGGCACAGTACGCCGATGATTTCGGCACTGACCCGGAAAGCGCCTATGAGGAAGTGGAACCGGAAACGGAAGAAGAGCAAACCCAACCCGAAGTGGATACGCAGGGTGAGGATACAGTCGATATGGGCTCTGTGCAGCCGGATATGGGGTCTTTTCAGCAGGAATCGGCAGACGATGACGAAGAGTTCCTGCGCCCGTTCTCCGTTGTGCCAAACGACGGAGATACCGTTGATTTACCGACGGCAAAGCCCTCAGACGAAGAAAAACCATATTGAATTATTAATGGTGAACAAGGTCTCCGGCACTGCCGGGGGCCGTTTTTCGCTATACCGGACAGTACCGGAAATTGATCCGTATTTGGCGCTTGACATCGGCATTGTTGTATGATACAATGCACACTAATAATTCCAGTATTTTACTCTGAAAGGAGCTGCGTTTGATGACGGTCATTTTTGAGGTGGCTTTCTCCTAAAAGTCAATAACGCGGAGCAGAACAATAAAAGCGGGAATGTTGTCCGTTTTGTTTTGTTATGCTCAAACGACCTTTCGTGAATACTGTCTATGCAGGGCACGTTTGGCGTGTCCTTTTTTGCGCTTTTACGCATGAAGCGATTTCGTCACGTTTTCCCGCGGGAGCAGCCACAAAAGTGTTGTTTCCGCGGGATTTTTATACCCATTTTTAGAAGAATGCCAATTTTAAAGGAGATGTTGTTTTTATGATTTTCACAGTACCACAAACAAAACCGACAATATGGACTTTGGAGGATCTTCAATTTGAATATAACAGAGTATGGATTCACCCCGGCAATGCTGCCGGAGAGCGCAGACGGCATTCCAGGCCGTGTTACGGCGACATACCGCGATCTCTATGAGGTAGTGTGCGATAACGGATGCGGCATTGCACGGCTGAAAACAGGTAAATATTATGCGGGGAAGGAGATTTTTCCCACCACGGGAGATTTCGTCCTTCTCGATTGGCAGGACAGCGGTGAGAGCCGCATTACGGCGACACTGGATCGGCGGACGTATTTTTCCAGGCTCGATCCGTCCTCGTCCGGTCATGCCGAGCAGCCGGTTGCGGCAAACTTTGACTATGTTTTCATTATGCAGTCGCTCAACCACGATTTCAATCCGCACCGCCTTGAGCGCTATTTGACGCTCGCGTGGCAGTCCGGGGCCGTTCCCGCCGTAATCCTGACGAAGGCGGACCTCGCCGGAGATTTTTCCGGGCAGCTGCGCACGGCGCAGAAACTTGCCGCCAACGCAGGCGTGTTTGCAGTCAGCGCCGTCACAGGTTACGGGCTTGATGCGCTTGCGGAGTATTTGAAGCCTCGCAGGACAATCGTTTTTCTCGGTTCGTCGGGAGTCGGCAAATCGAGCCTTGTTAACGCGCTTGCCGGAGGGGATGTCATGACGACCGGAGAAATCCGCGAGGACGACAGCCGGGGGCGGCACACAACGACACACCGTCAGCTGATTATGCTCCCGTCCGGTGCGATGATAATCGATACGCCCGGTATGCGCGAGCTCGGAATGTGGGATGTATCAGAAGGATTGGGCCAGAGTTTTTCCGACGTGGAGCAATATTTTGGCCAATGTAAATTTAATGACTGCCGGCATGAAAGTGAACCGGGCTGCGCCGTTAAGGCGGCGATTGAGCGCGGCGAACTGTCACGCGAACGTTGGGAGAGTTATTTGAAGCTGAAAAACGAAGCGAAGTTTTCAGACGATAAGGCGTGTGCATTACAGGAAAAACGCAAGAGAAATAAAAATATTTCAAAGTTTCAAAAGCAGATTCAAAAAACGGATTACCGGCACACGGCATGTACGGAGAGCTTTACCTGCAAGGTCTGCGGAGCCCTGGTCGTGCCGGATGGCGCCGGCAGTCAGCACCGCAACCATTGCCCCAACTGTCTTTCCAGCGTCCATGTGGATAACGAGCCGGGTGACAGAGCGTCCCTGTGCAAAGGGATTATGGACCCGATTGGCGTATGGGTGCGCAAAAACGGGGAATGGGCAATCATACACCGCTGCCGGTCATGCGGTGCGCTCAGTTCAAACCGGATTGCAGCAGATGATAACCCCGCTTTGCTCATGTCGATTGCGGTAAAGCCGCTGGCGGAGCCCCCTTTCCCGTTAGGACAGCTGGAAAAGGGCTTCAACAAAGACAGAAAGCCGCAGGAAATATGCCAAACCGAGCAGATAAAAAAATAAAACCGTACCGTTATAAAAAGGCCCCCGACAATTGCCGGGGGCCTCGTTGTTTTAAGCGGCAGCCGGTCGGTAAGTGCGCGGCTGTCTATAAAAACCATTTTCCCACAAATTCTGCCAGGCAAGTCCAGGCAGATGAAATCATCACGGATTTTTCTGAATAAAGTTCCAGCTGTCGCGGCACATATCGTCCAGAGTGTACTTAGCTTCCCAGCCAAGTTCCTTTTTGGCGCGGCTGCTGTCGGCGTAGCAGGTGGCGATATCGCCCGCACGGCGCGGAGTTACCTTGTAAGGAACCTTTACGCCGCTGGCGCGTTCAAACGCGTGTACCACGTCGAGAACGGAGCTGCCCTTGCCGGTTCCGAGGTTGAAGGCGCGGGCACCTTCGAGGGAATCAATATGCTCCAGAGCTTTCACATGGCCGACGGCGAGGTCGCAGACATGAATGTAGTCGCGCACGCCGGTTCCGTCCGGAGTCGGGTAATCGTCGCCGTATACGCTCAGCTGAGGCAGCTTGCCGATGGCGACTTTCATAATGTAAGGCATCAGGTTGTTCGGAATCCCGTTCGGATTTTCGCCGATGAGACCGCTCTGGTGTGCCCCGATTGGGTTGAAGTAACGCAGAAGCGCAACCTTCCAGTCTTTTTCAGCATGGCAGATATCGGTAAGAATCTGTTCGATCATCAGCTTCGTGGTGCCGTACGGATTTGTTGTGGAAAGCGGCATATCCTCAGTGAACGGAGCGGTGTTGTGCATGCCGTATACCGTTGCGGAGGAGCTGAATACAAAGCGGCGTACGCCGTATTTCTTCATCAGGTTCAGAAGGTTGATGGTCCCAGTGAGGTTGTTGTGGTAATATTCCAGCGGCTTTTGAACGGATTCCCCGACGGCTTTCAGGCCGGCAAAGTGAATAACCGCGTCGATTTTATTTTCCTTGAAAATTTTCTCAAAGCCGTTGTAATCGAGCATATCGCATTCGTAAACCGGGAATTTCTTGCCCGAAATTGCTTCGATTTTTCCGATTACGTCGGGAGAGGAGTTGCTGTAGTTATCCATCACTACAATGCCGTATCCGCTGTTCAGCAGTTCGATGCAGGTATGCGAGCCGATGTAGCCGGCGCCTCCGGTAATCAATACGTTCATAATAGTTATTTCTCCTTTCGATCCATAAAGCGTTTATAGGCCGCGCGGAGTTCTTCTGCGGTATCTTCCGGGCAGGTCGGGTTGCAGGCAGCCCAGGCGCCCGTTTCGCTGGATGCGTTGAACTTCTGTTTTTCCGCACTGCGCATGGGTGGGTAGAATTCAATGTGGAAATGAAAATCCTTCGAATAATCTCCGCTGTTGACGGGAGCATTATGCATGCACATCATGTAGGGGAATTTGTAGCCAAACAGGCTGTCGAGCATCCCCGCGGTGTCGCGCACCGTAATGCCGAGGGCTTTCTTCTCATCTTCCGTAAAGTCGGTGATGTACTGTTTATGCGCGTTGGACTGGATGTACACGCCATAGGGATACGCGCTGAAGAACGGCAGAAATACCGTGAAATACTCATTTTGGAAGATGATTCGCTTTTTCTCGTCTTTTTCGTTTTTTAAGTGGTCGCAGTACAGGCAGTGTCCTGTCTGCTTATGATACTCCTTCGAAGAATTGGTTTCAAGCACCAGTTTTTTCGGCAGGAAGGAATAGCCGTAAATCTGGCCGTGCGGATGAGGCATGGTTACGCCTACAGCTTCGCCGCGGTTTTCAAAGATAAAGATGTATTTGATTTTCGGGTCTGCACGCATGGCGGAGAAACGCTCGCACCACAGATTCACCAGTTTGCCCATATGTTCGTCGGAGAGCTCCGGCAGGGTCTTCGTGTGCTCCGGGGAATAGAGGATTACCTCGCATTTGCCGTAGCAGGGCTGGGTTTTGAAGAAATCTGTCGCTACCTTGTCCGGCTCCGGCGGGTCCTGACGGAGAGCCGGAAAATCGTTGTCGTATTCCATTACTTCATATTCCGGCACGTTGCCGAACGAAGGGCAGAACGGGCACCAGTCCTTCGGCATCTGCGGCCGGTTCTGCCTGTTTGACGCTATCATTGTCCAATCCTGAATAAAGGGGTCCCATCGTAATTCAGCCATTCTTATATTTCTCCTTTGGTATCTTAACCTTTTCCAGCCTTTTCAAAAAGGCTGTGCGAAACTTTAACGTTTAGAATTTTATCTTTTTGTTTCATTCACTTTATTTTCACGCAGATAATAGCCACGTTATCCATCCGGGCTGCGGAACGCTTTGCGAAATTGGGGCCCCATGCCGGCGCCCTTGTTCCACATCCGCGTCGGCGTTACCCCTGATTCGCTGCGCTTTTCCGTAGCCCGAATGTATTAGGGGTTATGGGGGCGGAGCCCTCAAAGTGTACGTGCGCACGGCGCACATACACAACTAAAGAATCTGGATTCCCCCGACAGGGCGGATTGCAAGCGGACGGCAGCTGCCTTTGCCGTAAACGGCATCCATTTCGCGGGTAAATTCCGCGAGAAAATCATCCGGAACATAGGCCTGCACAGTACCGGCAAATCCACCGCCGTGAACACGCCATGCGCCGCCGCGGTCTGCCAGCAGTTTATCGCACAGGGCAAGCGCTACGGAAACGCCCTGCTCCGTAACATGAGACGGCGAATATACGTCTTGCAGGTACTGGAACGAGGAGCGTCCGCTTTCAAGAACCAGCTGCTTGAAGGTTTCAAAATCTCCGGCTTTCAGTGCATCGGCTTCTTTCAGAACACGGGCGTTCTCCGCAAAGAAATGCATCGCGCGGAGCACCGCACGGTCCCCTGCGGCAGCGCGGACGGCTGGGATTCGGGAGTAGAATTCCGCTTCGTCAACCTGCGAGAGAAGCTTTTTGCCGAAACAGGCGGCCGCCTGCTTCATTTCGGCAGGGACAGCGGCATAATCCGGGGTAAGGTCGGAATGGCTGCCCTTTGTGTCCACCATGCAGAGGCGGTATCCGCATTTGGCAAAATCAAACGGTATTTTTTCTGCGCGCGGGTTCTCCGCGTCGGAGAAATCAATCATCGCAAATCCGCCGATTGCGCTGGCAGCCTGATCCATCAGGCCGCAAGGCTTGCCGAAATATTCGTTCTCCGCATACTGGCCGATCTGCGCCACTGCGAGCGGCGGAACTTCGTTGCTGCAGAAAAGTCCGTTGATTGCGGTACCGATGAGCACTTCAAACGCTGCGGAGGACGAAAGTCCCGACCCGGAAAGGACGCTTGAAGTGGTATATGCGTAAAAACCGCCGACCTGGTATCCCCGGTCGGAAAAGCCTTTGCAGAGCCCGCGGATGAGCGCCTTGGAGCTGCCCTCTTCCTTTGATTTTTTTGCAAGGTCACCGGCGTTGAGCGCATCCTCCGGGAAACCGGCGGATTTTACGCGGATTTCTCCGCTCCCGGCACGGCAAACGATGGCAACGGCATCCAAATCGACGCCTGCGGCAAGAACGCGTCCGCCCTGATGGTCGGTATGGTTGCCGCCTACCTCGGTGCGTCCGGGGGCGCTGAATATTGCAACATCATGGTTTTTCCCGTAGAGTTTTTCAAATTCGTCAAGAGCCTGGATGAGCCGCTCGCCTCGGGTGACAGCTTCTGCTTCGCTGCATGCGTAAATGTAAGAAAGTTTTTTCATACAATCGCTGTTTTTAATTTTTTCTTTTGCTTGTTCCGGCAGCATAAAATCTCCTCCATTTTTAAAGCAATTTAAACGGTTAAAATTGCCGAATAAGTTTCTACGTTTAAAATCTTTCCTGTTGAAAGTAAAAACGTGTAAGTACCCTTCGAGTCATATTTTAAGCTCAGTATGCCGAATCCACAATTGCATATCGTATCAGCTATATGGATATTTGTTGCATTATTCACCTGTAAAATCATTCCAGTATATTCATCCCACCCCGTGGAAACGCTAATGAAAATGTTGGGAGGAAATGTCAATGAGCATGAACGACAGCTTCGGCGGGGCAAAGTTACCGTCCGGCGAACTGGAGACAAACGTAAAATACATCCGCAATATTTTTACAAACGACGACACGATTCAGTTCCGCTATCTTTCGAACCCGTATGATTCCAAACTCCATTTTTGCCTGATTTTTGCCGACGGCATGATCAACAATAAGCTGATGAACGACGATCTTCTTTACCCGCTGATGCATTATCAGTTCCCGGAAAAAGTCGACGACCTTATGGAACTGATTCTTCAGCACGTTATTCTTTCCAACAGTACGGAAAAAACAGACGATATGGAAGAAATCATACAGGGGATCGTTTACGGTGACACGGTCCTGCTTGCTGACGGATGCGATAAGGCTCTGATTTTAAACACAAAAGGCTGGAACGTGCGTTCTATTGAGGAACCGCAGAGCGAACGGGTTACCAGAGGCCCGCGGGAAGGATTCAATGAATCCCTGCTGATCAATCTCTCTATGGTTCGGCGCAAACTCCGCACGCCCGACCTCAAATTGAAGTACCGCACCTTGGGCAGGAGATCCCGCACAAAGGCGTGCATCTGCTACCTCGAAGGCCTGGTCAACAAAAAAGCGCTTGCGGAACTGGAAAAAAGGCTGGATGCCATTGATATTGACGCCACACTGGACTCAAACTATGTGAGCGAACTGATGAAAGAAAAGCCGTATTCGGCAATCGAAACTGCAGGGAGTACGGAACGCCCGGACGTTGTGGCTGCAAATCTGCTGGAAGGCCGCATCGCCCTGTTTTTAGACGGGACGCCGATGGTGCTGACGGTTCCGCATTTGTTTATTGAAAATTTTCAGAGCGACGAAGATTATTACCTGAACTATGTTTTTGCCACAATCGGCAGAATGCTGCGGCTGCTTGCGTTTTTTATATCGACCAGCGTTCCCGCTATTTATGTTGCGCTGGTTACGTATCACCAGGAGATGCTGCCTACGCCGCTTTTGCTGAGCATCAGCCAGGCTAGGCAGAACGTGCCGTTCCCAACAGCGCTGGAAATGCTGCTGATGCTGGTGGTTTTTGAGATGCTGCGGGAATCCGGCGCGCGCATGCCCGGAACTTTTGGGCAGGCACTCAGCATCGTGGGCGCTCTGGTCATCGGACAGGCTGCAGTGGAAGCCAAAATCGTAAGCGCCCCCATTATCATTATTGTGGCGCTGGCAGGCATCTGCGGACTGATGGTTCCCCGCATAAAGGGATACGTTATTCTCATGAGGTTCTTTTTGCTGCTTTTTGCCTGCATTATGGGACTTTACGGATATCTGCTGGGTATACTGGCCATGCTTGCGCAGCTTTTTGGCACATATTCTTTCGGAGTACCCATCATGCCGGACGTTTATGCAAACGAACTGCAGGATTATAAAGATATCTACGGCCGTATCACCTGGAAAGCAATGCTCAAACGGCCGGGAGTATTGACCCCCGACCATACGCGGCAGGAAACGAAAGGAAAGTCAAAATGAAGCGATGGAAAAAGATTTTCCTGTTGTTTGAAACGATTTGTATTGTGTTTCTTTTCACCGGCTGCTTCAATTACCGCGAGATAGAAAGAAATACCATTGTTGCCGGGATGGCAATTGACAAGGGAACCGGCGGGTACAAATATCACATGACGTTTGAAACGCTGAGTCTGGGCGGAGGAAAAGACCAGAGCGCGAAATCAGTTCTTTTGGCATCGGACGGAAATACCATTTTTGACTGCGTACGAAACTCGGTTACCATGGCGGACAAAAAGCTGTATTTCAGCGACAGCAAAGTGATTATTATCAGCAAGGAACTCGCTCAGGAAGGCATAAAGCCTTTACTTGATTTTTTCCTTCGAGATGCCGAACCGCGCATTACGATGAATATGCTTGTATCCGACGAGGACACAGCAGCAGATATCCTAAAGGTAAAAGTACAGACGAACGAGCCGGTTTCCTATAAAATTTCCGGAATGCTGGAACAGACCGAAAAGTCACAGGGTCATGTACTGCCGACACCGCTGTTCCAGAGTTACAATATTCTTAGTTCGGGAAGTCAGGACCTTACTCTGCCAAACGTGCGTGTAGTAAAGCTGGGAGAAAGCTCGGAACCGCAGGTAACAACCAATATTATCTTCAAAGGGGACAAAATGGCCGGCTATATGCCGGATGATGAATGTTTGTATTATTTGATACTGAAAAATAAAATTGCAAGTGGAATCCTTCTGACGGGTTTTAAGGGTTTAGAAAGAGATATTTCGCTTGAAATTCAAAAGTGCAGTGCGAAAATTGAACCCACTGTCGATGGGAACAACGTTACCATGAAGATTCAGATTCAGATGGATGCTTCACTAGGGGAAGAACAAAACAGCAACCAAAAGTATACCGTGGGCAACGGTGAATTTGAAAGTATTGAAAAGGTCGCCGATGAAACCATTAAAGAAGGAACAGAAAACCTGATCAGCGATGTGCAGAAGAATTTTGGAACCGACATTTTCGGATTCGGCACTGCTATCAATAAAAACAAATACGGCGAGTGGGAGAAAATTTCGAAGGACTGGGGTAAAATTTTTCCGAATGTAAAATGCGAGGTTACAGCGGATGTGAAAGTTCTGAATTCTGCTACCGCTTTTCCGAAAGGCGGCGAAAAATAATGCTGTATATTGCTATTTTTATGGTGTTCTATATTTCGCTGGTTTTTACAGACCTGGTTCCGATGATTCGGGAGAAAAAGAAAAAGTACCTCTGGTTCAGCATTCCGGCTTATGCGGTGGCACTGGTTGTCAACATCATGATCGGCTTGAACTTTCGCTTTACAAGTATTACGGCGATTCTCGAAAGGTTCATGTCGGGATTTATAAAATGAGGGACACTCAATGAAAGATCAGCTTACGGCAAAACAACTGGAATCGACGATCGCCTTTTTTCTTGTAGGGAGTTCGCTGGTTACCGGTTCCCCCACGCAGGCCGGGCAGGATACCTGGTTTTGCATGATAGTGGGCTTTTTGCTCAACATTCCTATCCTGTGGGTTCATTCGCAGATTATCGAAATGTACCCCGGCAGAAATTATTTTGAAAACATTGTAAAAGCCTGCGGCAAGCCGGCCGGAAAAGCAGTCTGCATCCTGCTGATGCTGTACAGTTTCTTTATTGCGTCGCTTGTAAAGAAAGTTTTCTGCAATTTTATTCAGACAATGAACATGCCGGAAACACCGTTTATTTTCATCCTGCTGTCCATTGTTTTTGTAGAATTCTATATGTCGAAAAAAAGGCTCTACGTTGTGGCGCGGGTTTCAAAATTCACTTTGCCGGTTCTCATGTGTACAGTCGGTTTAACCATAGTTCTGTCTTTTAAGGATATGGATTTCTCAAATCTGAAGCCGGTTTTAAAAACAGGCTTCGGGCCTATGGCCAACGGCATCCTGCTTTCGTTTACGCTTCCCTTTGGAGAATCCATTTTGTGCGCGCCGCTTTTCGGCGCGCTTGACCATAAGATAAAAGTATTTCCGGTATTCCTCAAAGGAATGCTCATCGGGCTTGGAGTCAATTTGTTTGCCAACCTGCGCAATCTGCTTCTTTTGGGGAGCTCCGCAAGCATCTTTGTCTATCCATCTTACGAGGCTGTCAGCGTTATCGCTGTCGGGGAATTTTTTACCCGTGTTGAAGTTATTATTGGGTTCAACCTGCTTCTTGCCGGGTTTATAAAGGTATGCGTCACTTATTTTACCTGCTGCCAGGAAGTTTCAAAAATTCTTGATCTGGAAGATTATGTTCCGCTTTTTGCACCCTGCGGGCTGATCCTTGTTACGATGATTATGCTGGTCAGCTCCAACACGGAAGAAATGATGAACTGGCTGCATTATCACCCGTATTTGTCTTTGCCGTTTCAGGTGCTGATTCCGGTTGTCGTTTTAATTACCGGAAAAATCCGAAACAAAATGCAGAAGAAGAAAACAACGAGTGCGAAAGCGAAACAGCCCAAACAGGTCTGCGCGAATCCGTCCGCCGCAAAAAGCGGTTCTCCCGAAGCCTGAAGAAACAAAAAGCGCCCCCGCGGTTATGCCGCGGGGGCATACTTGCACATGGGCCCAGTCTGCCGAAAGTTCATAATTATTCTATATTTTTTATCTTTACTATGCTATAATATTCTTTGTATATTGAGTCAATTATGGCATATTTATCCAGATTGGCTTTTGCTATGCAAATTCCGCCCGCACATGCGGCGATCTTTTTTGAGGTGAAATGCATGAATTCTATCATGACCGCTCTGTTCGGCAACTACAGCAGGCGTGAGCTGAAGCGTATTCGTCCGCTCTGCAACGCTGTAATTGACCTGGAAGACAAGTACAGGGCTATGTCGGACGAAGAACTGAAGGCTCAGACCCCTGCGCTGAAAGAACGGCTTGCAAACGGTGAAACACTCGACGATATTCTGCCCGATGCGTTTGCCGTATGCCGCGAAGCCTCTGACCGCGTGCTTGGAATGCGCCACTTCCCCGTGCAGATTCTCGGCGGCATTGTGCTGCATCAGGGCCGCATTGCAGAGATGAAGACCGGCGAAGGAAAAACGCTGGTTGCCACCCTGCCCGCCTACCTGAACGGACTTTCCGGCAAAGGCGTGCACATTGTTACCGTTAACGATTACCTTGCCCGCCGCGACTCCGAATGGATGGGCAAGATCTACCGTTTTCTGGGCCTTGACGTCGGCCTGATTGTTCACGACCTGGAGAACGACGAGCGCAAAAAAGCCTACAACGCAGACATTACTTACGGTACCAACAACGAATTCGGATTCGATTATCTGCGCGACAACATGGTCATTTATAAGGATGACAAGGTGCAGCGCGGGCATAATTTCTGCGTCGTCGATGAAGTTGACTCCATCCTCATTGATGAAGCGCGCACCCCGCTGATTATTTCCGGCCAGGGCGACCAGTCCACCGAAATGTACAACATTGCGGACGCTTTTGCAAAAAATCTGCGCTGCGTGAAGGTAGCGGAGCTGAACGATAAGGAAGACAACGACGCCCTTTACAAAGACGCCGATTACATTGTAGATGAAAAAGCCAAAACCGCCACACTGACCCAGGCCGGTGTGAAAAAGGCCGAGGCGTTCTTTAAGATTACCAACCTGACCGACGCCGACAATATTTCCATTCAGCATTATGTCAACCAGGCCATCAAGGCCCGCGGCGTCATGAACAAGGATATCGACTATGTTGTCAAAGACGGCGAAGTCATCATCGTAGACGAGTTTACAGGCCGTCTGATGTACGGCCGCCGCTACAACGAAGGCCTGCACCAGGCGATTGAGGCAAAAGAAGGCGTGAAGGTTGCGCACGAGAGCAAGACGCTCGCCACCATCACCTTCCAGAACTACTTTCGCATGTACGACAAGCTCTCCGGTATGACCGGTACTGCCATGACGGAAGAAGCCGAGTTCCGTGAAATCTACAAACTGGATATTATTGAAATCCCGACCAACAAGCCGATGGTCCGTGAAGATCTTACGGATGTTGTTTATAAAACGGAGAAAGCCAAATTCAGAGCGGTTATTGACGATATTGTGGAGCACCACCAGACCGGTCAGCCGGTTTTGGTCGGCACAATCTCCATTGAAAAATCTGAGGAACTCAGCGCGATGCTGAAGAAAAAGGGTGTTCCGCATGAAGTGCTGAACGCGAAGTTCCACGAAAAAGAAGCGCAGATCGTCGCGCAGGCGGGCCGCAAAAACGCGGTGACCATTGCGACGAACATGGCCGGCCGCGGTACCGATATCGTTCTGGGCGGCAACCCCGAGTATATGGCGAAAGCGGAAATGCGCAAGCAGGGAATTCCGGACGAGCTGATTGGCGAGGCGGACGCTCACTCCGAAACGGAAGATCAGGATGTACTGCAGGCGCGTGAGACCTTTAACAAACTGGCGGAAAAATATAAAGAACAGACCAAAGCCGAGGCGGAAGACGTTAAGGCAGCGGGCGGATTATACATCATCGGCACCGAACGGCATGAATCCCGCCGCATCGACAATCAGCTGCGCGGCCGTTCCGGCCGTCAGGGCGACCCCGGTATGAGCCGGTTCTATATCTCGCTGGAAGACGACCTGATGCGCCTGTTCGGCGGAGACCGCATTACCGCGCTGATGGAGCGCCTGAATGTCGACGAAGATACGCCGATTGAGCACAAAATGCTGAACAACACGATTGAGAATGCTCAGAAGAAGATTGAAGGACGCAACTTCGGCATCCGCAAGAGCGTTCTTCAGTTCGACGACGTTATGAACCGCCAGCGCGAAATTATCTACGGCCAGCGCGATCAGGTCCTGAACGGCGAAAATATCAAAGAACAGGTCGAAGGCATGATCGACCAGGCCATTGAGACTCAGGTGAAGAAGTTTATGCCTGCCGACTCCGAAAGGGAATCCTGGAATCTGGAAGGCCTGCGCGACCACTACATGGGCTGGCTGATCGGCCCGGACGACCTCGTTTACACGGCTGAGGAAAAAGTCCGTCTGGAGCCCGATGACGTAAAGAACGAACTGTGCGCGAAAGCTCATGAGATGTACCAGAAGCGTGAGGAACAGTTCAGTTCGGATATCATGCGTGAACTGGAGCGCGTTGTGCTGCTGAAAAACGTTGATACCGAATGGATGGATCACATCGACGCAATGGACGAACTGCAGAAAGGCATCCGCCTGCGCGCTTACGGCCAGAAGGACCCGGTCGTTGAGTACCGCATGGAAGGCTTCGACATGTTCGACGAGATGATTGCGACCATCCGTGAGAACACAGCCCGCATGATGCTGACGGTTCAGCTCCGCACGGCGGAAGAACCCAAACGTGAACAGGTTGCAAAGCCGACCGGAACCACCGGCGGCGACGATTCCGACCAGGCAGGCCATACGCCCATCCGCAAAAAGAAAAAGCCGGGCCGCAACGATCCGTGCCCGTGCGGAAGCGGCAAGAAGTACAAGAACTGCTGCGGCAGATACGAGAGCTAACGGCGTGTTGCCGTTCCCAATTAGCGGCGGAGCAAAACGGCAGAATATAAAAATGCGCCTTAGAATGGACTTCTTAGCCCATTCTAAGGCGCATTTCCTCTTTTGAAGGCTTTACAGAACGTATGTTGCGTGTTTAATCTCAGTTGCTGTTAAAAAGGGAGCCGGACGTATCCGGCTCCCTTAGGTTTGGCTTTCCAAAAGGAAAGCGTCCACCGCAATTCACTATTATCATTATACATTTATTGCGTTATTTATGCAAGCATTTTCTAATTGTTCTTTAAATAAAGTTTCATTTTATCTAGTTTTTCAAAAGCATCTGTCTGTACAATTTTAAAATAAATGCTTCCATCATTAACCTTTCTATAAAAAATCATACAACTATTTTTGAATGAGTCGAGCATTTTATATATTTTAGGCTTTGAAATTTGCAATTTATTTAGTATGTAGCCAGTTAGAATAAAATAATCAACGATCGCTTTAAAAGTGACCGAGATACCGATTTCATTCATGAGACAATTTTTAAGATCCTGAGATATTTTGCCACTGCTGTATCGCACATCGTAAATCGGTTCATTATGAGCGACAGCGTTTCTTAAATCTTTGAGCGTGAAAATAATATCTTCCAATAATTTGAACTTCGTATCATAGGATGAATTAAGATTTAGTTCCTTAGAAATATCGTGCCGGATATTTTTTTGGAGACACATTACAAAAGTTCCGAAATCCCCAAAACTGATTAATTCAAAAATTGCCCAAATGGGAACTGGCCGGTCACTGGAATAGAAATGCTGAACGATTTGGTTATGGTGAAAGTCCGAGGATAGAGTGCTATAAATCTTGTTTCGTATAAACAGACGCTTTTGCATATAGAATCTGTAATTTTCGCTATATTTCGGATAGTCATTGTAAGCGGTAAGTAATGAATATGCATCGGTGAATTTGTCACTTTGTGTATTTTTTATTATAACTTCAAGAACATAATTCTTAAGGGCTGTTTCGATCTGCATGATAAACGGATATAAAAGTGCCTTCAAATCATTGTCGAATTCAATAATTGAAGAAATCTGGCCATAATCAACAAACTGAAACTGATTATTAGGCTTTTTATAAAAACGGTATCCTTTGTATCCGTGATAATATCCGTTATTCTTAAGTTCACGCTTTTGCACGGAACCGTTAATCTGAATTGACTTTTCATTTCTTAGATATCGCATCAAACCATCTATTGTCTTTGGATTTTCAGTATTTATCATGCGTTACAGCCTCCCGTTCCCTATAAATAACATTATATTCCAGATACGTAAATTGTCAAATCACGTTTGAATGTTAATACTTGCAATTTTACGCTTTAAAGTGTAAAATAGTCATAACATATTGATTCCCCCCCCTCAGGCGGGGGAATCGGAACAGCTTTCAGGCTGTAGAATGAAATTGCAGTATTATGGATGGGAGACGCGGCAATGATTATTGTTATGAAGCGCTCCTGCACAAAGCAGGACGTTGAAAATGTGATTGAAGCTCTGAAAGAGCGCGGACTCGGCGCGAACCTCTCTACCGGTTCGCAGGCTACCATTGTGGGCGTGCTGGGCGATAAAACGAAGCTGGAAGGCGCCAACCTGGAGCTGATGGACGGCGTGGAAAAATGCGTGCCCATCATGCACACCTATAAACTTGCGAGCCGCGAAATGGTTCCCGAGGGCCGAACCGTCAACGTTGGCGGAGAAATCATCGGCGGCAAAAAGCTCGCCATGATTGCCGGCCCCTGTGCGGTGGAAACCGAGGAACAGATAATGAAGGCGGCAGCTGGGGTAAAAGCTGCCGGAGCGGCTTTCCTGCGCGGCGGAGCGTACAAGCCCCGCACTTCGCCGTATTCCTTTCAGGGAACCGAAGAGGCTGGCCTGAAAATGCTGCGCAAGGCGGCGGACGCTTATGGCCTGAAGACCGTTACCGAGATCACCGACCACGACCAGATTGAATCCGCAGGGCCGTACTGCGACATGTTCCAGATCGGCGCGCGCAATATGCAGAACTTCCGCCTGCTGAAAGAAGTGGGCCGTACCAAGACTCCCGTTCTGCTGAAACGCGGCATCGCCAATACCATTGAAGAATGGCTCGACGCTGCCGAATATATCATGAGCGAGGGAAACTGCAGCGTCGTTCTCTGCGAGCGCGGCATCCGTACGTTTGAGACCGCAACCCGCAATACGCTGGATGTTTCCGCCGTAGCGGTCGTCCGTGAGCGGAGCTGCCTTCCTATTATAATAGACCCGTCGCACGCCGCGGGAAAAGCCGCCTACATTGAGCCGCTTGCCCTTGCAGGGATTGCCGCAGGCGCGGACGGACTCATTATTGAGGTTCATCCGAACCCGAAGCAGGCCCTCAGCGACGCCGCCCAGCAGCTTACGCCGGAAGCGTATGCAAAACTTTACGGCAAAGTCCGGAAGGTCGCAGAAGCGGTCGGCAGAGAAGTCTGAATTGATCTCTTACATTATATATAGAAAAAATACGTTCTGTAAAAACCGGTTATTGAAGCGAGGAAGCGAAATGCATCCTCGCTTTTTTGTATCGGGGTGGAATACCATCCGCCAGATGCGTAGAAACCCCTTCTTATTATATATAATAGCAATCATACCTATAACCGGCCGCTTTCCTATTATATATAAGTATAGAAAAGGCAAAGCACTGTGCGGTGAGGGAAATTCTCTTCCTATTATATATAGCGTTTTAACAGGGGCAATTTATAACCGATTCCGACGAAGGATTAAATTGCTATAGATGAAAAGAGCGGCAGAGCAATGTCATTTCAGAGTGGAATAAAAAGACTTGAAGATCTGAATTGTTAACTTAATAATTATTTTAAGTTGACAATTTAGCAGAACTTTCCTATACTAATAGAAAAGGAGAGATTAAATTGAAGAGAAAATCAACCTTTCAGCTTGTCGTTATTGCCATGTTTGCTGCGCTGACTGCCGTTTTGGCTCAATTTTCGGTTCCGATTGGCCCGGTTCCGATTTGCCTGTCGACTCTTGGCGTCTATTTGGCGGGCGGAATCCTCGGCGCCGCGGGTGGTACCGTCAGCATCATCGTGTACGTCCTGCTCGGTGCGGCCGGGCTGCCGGTTTTTGCCGGTTTCAGCGGAGGTTTCCATGTGATTGCCGGCCCGACGGGCGGATATATTTTCGGCTTTGTGGCATGTGCCTGGATCATCGGTATTCTGAGCCGCCGTTTTGGGCGCAAACTTCTGCCCCTTGTTTTCTCTATGATTTTGGGCACTGCCGTATGTTACATTCTGGGAACGGCCTGGTTTATGTTTGTTACAAAGCGCGGCCTGATGGAATCCCTTGCCCTGTGCGTGATCCCGTTCCTGATTGGCGATGCGGCGAAAATCGCCCTTTCGGCCGCAGTTGTGCCCCAGCTCGGTAAAGTTTTCGACAAATTGAACGCAAAGGTGAGTGCGGCATGAGCGGGCAGCTGGTTCTGCGCCCCCACCATGCCCTGTGCCTGCAGTATTTTATCGGCAAGGGCTACGGGTGTGAATTTGTGGAAAACATGTTCCACATAAAACGACTCCTTTGTGAAAAACCGGACCGAACCGTAGTTCTCCACAGCGGAACCGACTGTATCTGCGCTGCATGCCCGAATAATCAGAGCGGTGTTTGCAATACGTCGGAAAAAGTCTCCCGCTATGACCGCGAATGTCTGAAAGCCGCCGGATTTGCTTGCGGACAGGCTGTTTCCTGGGCGGAGCTGGAACGAAGAATCCGGGAAAATATCGTCGAAAAGCCGGAAGTTCGGAATCTGATCTGTTTCGACTGTTTGTGGAAAACTCTTTGTCAACAACAAGATGTTGAAAAGTCGGTCGAAAGTGTTTAAAACTCTGCCAATATTACAATTGGGAATCAAATCATGCGCCAAAAGTGGGAGCCGCAAGGGAACGTGCGCTCCTTTTTTTGGCCTTATTGTAAACTTAATTTTAAAGGTAAGTTTACATTTGGCGTTTGAATGGATAGATTTGCCATTATAAAAGATGTTCTTTTCGTTTCTGCCGGTAAACATACAAAATTTAAACACGCAGCCTTAGGTAATCGCTGATTAAAGCAATTCAGAAGCCGCTCAGTCCAGTATTTTCGCGCCTTCGAGTTGCTGTCTGACGACTTAATCATCGCTTACCTACAGCAATTCCATTTAAGACTGCGAGATAAGATGTGTTAATCTGGAACTGCTGTAGGAAAAAAGGCCGCTGCACTGCATAGAATATGAAATGAACCTTAAGTAAACGCAAGAAACAGAGCAAAATGGAGAGAAAACGAGAGGTATAGTGAAATAAATTAAAAAATCAGCCATTGAACTATTGACACGCAACCGGCACGGTGGTAGAATCGTACAAGTGATATGAGCCATAAAATTTCAGGAGGGAAAGCTATGTCTACCTATATGCCGAAAGCCGGCGACATCAAACGCAAATGGTATGTTCTCGACGCCGCTGGTAAGCCGCTGGGCCGTGTTGCTGCACAAGCCGCCGTCCTGCTGCGCGGAAAGCACAAAACCACATTTGCACCTCATGCTGACTGCGGCGATTTCGTCGTAATCATTAACTGCAAAGATGCAGTTCTCACCGGCAAAAAGCTGGAAAAGAAAGTTTGGTACCATCCAACACTCTACATCGGCCATATGAAGAAGGTCGGTTACAAAACCCTCATGGCTGAAAAGCCGTGCAAGGCCATGGAGCTTGCCGTAAAGGGCATGGTTCCGGACACAACAATCGGCCGCGCCGCCATGACAAGGCTGCACCTGTTTGAAGGCGCCGAGCATACCCACGCCGCGCAGAAGCCGCAGGCTTGGGAACTGTAAGGGAGGATCTACGATGTACGAGAAAGCACCATATTTTTACGGAACAGGCAGAAGAAAAAGCAGCGTAGCGCGCGTAAGAGTTTACCAGGGTTCCGGTAAGATTACCGTAAACGACCGCAATATTGAAGAATATTTCGGCCTGGACACTCTGAAGGCTATTGTTCGCCAACCGCTTACGCTGACAGGAACAAACGATAAATTCGACGTTGTTTGCCGCGTTGCAGGCGGCGGCGTTACCGGCCAGGCCGGCGCAATCCGCCACGGCATTGCAAGAGCTCTGCTGCAGTATGATTCCGAAAACCTGCGCTCAACCCTTAAGAAAGCGGGCCTGCTGACCCGTGACCCAAGGATGAAGGAACGCAAGAAGTACGGCTTGAAAGCAGCCCGCCGTGCACCTCAGTTCAGCAAAAGATAATTATTCTGTTATTTTTTGGAACAGCTCCCGTTTCGGGGGCTGTTTTTTTATCGCAAATTATACTATCAAAGAATAATTATTACAACAATTTTCAAATTCGCCCATATGAAAATTTCTGGAAAACTCGACAAATCCTGCAGCCGAAAAGATTTCGGTAAAAATCCAGCGCCGCCGCACATTCGGCAGTGAAGTATGAATAAATTATGTCCTGAATTTGGTCCGAAAAACCAATAAAAACAGCCGTGTAATACTTGTAACAACTTTGTAACCACTCATTTTCTTGCAATTTGCACAGAAATGAATGAGTGGACAAGGCAAGGAAAAAGCCAAAAACTGCCGGAAACGCTTTATTTAAATCTAAAACAGAATATATCAAATTTGTAATTTATACAATTTGCACAAATTACAAGCTCAAATAGATTTGACATATGGTCATTCAGCGAATATAATAACTCGCATCAATGCGGCTCTTCGATCGATGAACTTTTGGCAGGTGGAGGCGAAACCCGAAAAACAGCCTGTCGGTTCAAGGAAAAGGGTGAATTCATTGCAGATTTTCAAGCATTTTGGCCTTAATAAGGCAATCTTAAAAATTAAGAGTACCGCTTCTAAAATTTTGAAGTCCATTGGGGGCACAGCAAAAGGTCGTGCGGCAAAAACCGCAAAGGCCGGAGGCTTCCGTGCCGCCGCCAAAAAAACATGGGGCTCCGCCGCAAAGTTCACAAAGAGCGTGGTCCATCGGCTCAAATTCATGGAAAAAGAGCAGAAAGACCAGCTGGTGCGTCAGGCAGTTTCCCTTGCGCTTATGGTAATCATAACGATCGGGTCGGTCGTTACGGTTATGGCAGCAACAAGATGGGCTTCCGTTACGTTGGACGGTCAGGCAAAACCGACCGTTGAAATGACCTCGACGGACACAACGGATATCCTGAAGCTCGCGGGTGTTACCGCGGGGCCGAACGACCTTGTGGAACGCAGGGATGAAAGTTCCGGCAATGTTGACATTACGGTGAAAACCGCGAAACATGTTACGGTTGCCGCAGACGGAGAAAGCCAAAGCTTTCTGGTTCATTACGGAGACACGGTTTCCGACGCGCTCGGAAAGGCCGGCGTAACGCTCGGTTCCAACGACACCGTTTCCCCGTCGCTTACCACAAAGGCAGCGGAAGGCCTTCTCGTTACGGTCAGACGCAGATACAACGTCAGCATCACCGCGGACGGGAAAACGATAAGCTCCCTTGTTTGGGAAGGAACCGTTTCCAACGCGCTGAGGCAGGCCGGCGTAACGCTCGGCTCGGAAGATTCGCCGAGTGTGAATCCGAATACCGCCGTTACCGAAGGCATGAAACTCAAGGTCAGCCGTGTCACTTACAAACAAGTGACCTCGACGGAACAGATCGCTTACGATACCGTAACGCAGAAGGATTCTTCCATGTATGCGGGAACCAAAGCGGTTACCACAGATGGACAGAACGGTGTGAAAACCGTTGTCACACGTCAGAAACTCTGTGACGGCAATGTTGTTCAGAGTACGGTCATTAAAACGGATGTCACAAAGCAGCCGGTCAGCAAGGTGATTTCAGTCGGCACCAAACGTTACAGCAGCGGGTATGCCGCAGTTTGCGCGGACGGTTCGCTGATTGACCAGAACGGCAACACGGTTTCGTACAGAAAACTGCTTACGGGCCGCTGCTCCGCTTATTGCACCGGAACCACAACGGCAACCGGGCTTCCCGCCGCATTTGGACGCGTTGCGGTGAACCCGAACGTAATTCCTTACGGAACAAGGCTTTATATCTGCTCGCCGGACGGAAGAGTCGTTTACGGCTACGCAGTTGCAGCCGATACGGGCGGCGCGGCGATGGCCGGAACCATCATCGCCGACCTGTATTATCCAAGCTACAGCCAGTGCATGCAGATTGGCTCCCGTACCATGAACGTTTATATCCTCGGCTGAGAATGAGCGGAGACGAAAGTCTCCGCTTTTTTGTGCCTTGACAGGAATCTTCCCGAAAGGTATGATGAAGGTACACTTTATTTTGGAACTTGGTTCCCTTTACAGGAGGCACCGGATTTGGCATATTTCTACGCGGCCGTTTGGTTTGCCGTCGGTCTGATTCTGATAGCCCGCATGGGCAGGGAAAACAGGGTGTTCTACCTTTTGGGCGGATTTTTCCTTTTCCTCGGCGTGTGGTGGACGGCCGGGGCGCTGACGGGAATCAACCTTTTTGTGGGAACGTGGGTCTGGATTCTGCGCGGCGTTACATCCGCGGTGCTTGCGGCAGCCCTCGTGGTGTTTTTCAGGCAGCTCAGGAAAGACCGCGAAAATTTTAAACGCGGGGCGAACGGAAAGTAGCGGTGCAAAAAGCGGCGAGAAGCATACAATGGAATGCGGGGCAAATATATTTCAACCGCTTTATAATAGATTGTCCGCCGGGGGATCGTTTCTCCGGCGGACGTTCCTATGTTCGCATTGCCAGTTGAAATACGGCCCCGATTGGGTTACAATAAAGTCCGGAGGATTGATGATATGATAGTAGCACCATCTATGCTTGCATCGGACTTTTCAAAGCTCAGCAACGAAATTATTCGTATGGATATTGCGGGGGCGGATTGGATTCATCTGGACGTGATGGACGGCCATTTCGTTCCGAATCTTACTTTCGGGCCGCCGATTATTTCCGCAATGCGCCAGTATACCGACAAACCCTTCGACGTACATCTGATGATTGACGATCCGCTGCGCTACCTTTCGGAATTCCGAAAAGCGGGAGCGGACATTATCTCTTTCCATTTGGAAGCTTCGAGTGATCCGCAGAAGACAATCGACGCCATTCTTGAGGGCGGCGCAAAACCGGCCGTTGCCATTAAGCCGGGAACTCCCGCGGAAGCCGTGTTCCCTTATCTGGACAAACTCTTTATGGTACTTGTCATGACCGTGGAACCCGGTTTCGGCGGTCAGAAGTTTATGGAAGACATGATGCCGAAAATCCGGACGCTCAAGGCGAAAAAGCCGGATCTGCTCATTGAAGTGGACGGCGGCATCAATGCACAGACCGCCCGTACGGTCGCTCTTGCCGGCGCAGACGTCTGCGTGGCGGGGACAGCGGTTTTCGGCGCGAAGGACGCGGCGAAAGCAATTCGCGAACTGAAGGACACGGACGGCGAGCTTTAAGTTTCAGAAGCTGTTCACATAAGTAAGAAACGTCATAACGGCGAAGCGGTTTTTCGTCAGACAAGGCGAAAAACGCAAGAATACTTGCCGTATTCCGAGTATTTTCAACGCGGTATGGCGGAAAAACGACCGCCGGAATGGTGTTGTGAGCTATGGGAACAGCTTCTCAAGTAACGGAGGCTATCGGGTGATGATTCCGCACGGCGTAAGGCTGGAACAGCAAAAAAGCGCTTCGCTGAAAAACGAAATCAAACGTCTTTCAGGGCCGGAAGGAAATCCTGCCCCCAAAATGTTCGCGCCCCTCGGGAAGAAACTTGATTCCGCTAAAATTATTTCCGCCGCGCTGAAAGCGGAAATTGTGGATGAATTTGACGGAATGCCGCTGGACAGGAAACTTACCCACCTTGCAGAGTCCAAACCGGATCTTCTGATTGCCTGCTGCTTTGACGAAGATCCATATACCTCAAGCGCACAGGCAGTTCTGCGGGAAGACGCCGAAAAGGCCGCCGCGGGGCTGGAGCTTGCGGCGAAGGCCTGCGGTGCGAAGGAAATGCTGATTGCCGCGGCTTCCCAAAGAGAACTGCACCGGCTTGCGGGGAAGAATATCAAAATATCCGCGGTCTGTGCCGGGAAACGTTACCCGGCGAGGACGCTTCTTCTGCAGAAGCTCTGCCGGAACGGCAAAAAAGTGGCTTATCTCGGGGTTCAGTCCTGCGCTGCGCTTGCGGATGCGGTAAACGAGGGCAAGCCCCAGAGCGAAACAGTTGTCACCGTTGCCGGTGACGGCGTTCGCCGCTGGATGAACTGCCGTGTTCCGATCGGAACTCCGGTGGAAACCGTCCTGAAAGCCACACAGCCGGATGACAGCATCCGGCTGGTTGTCATTGGTTCTTCGGTAACGGGCAGAACCGTTCGGGACCTGACACTGCCGGTAACCGCGGCAACCCGCTGCGTGATCGCGCTGAAAAAAGCGCCGTCGGAACAGTCGTACCCCTGCGTCCGGTGCGGCCGCTGCATGCGTGCCTGCCCCGTCGGGGTGATTCCGTGGCTTGTATACCGGGAGATGGAGAGCGGAGAACCCGACCCGCTCCTGCTCTTTCATGTGAACGAATGTATGGACTGCCAGGCCTGCGGCCTCGTCTGTCCGTCGGAAATTGATCTTGCGGCCGAGGTGAAACGAGCGGCCGCGCTGAAGGAAGGCGGCGATGCCGAATGAAACTCCGGAGCGCTCTTCCCCCCTTCGTACATACCGGCCCAACCGCCGCGTCGATGATGGGTGCAGAGGTTTTTGCCCTGTGTTCCCTGCTTGTCATCCCAACGGTTCGGTACGGCCCCCGTCCGCTTGTCATGGCGGGCATGACGGTACTGACCTGTCTGGTCTGTGAGGTTCTCGCAAACCTGATTCATACCGCCGGATTTACTCTCACTGATCCGTCCTTTGTGATCACGGGTCTGGTAATTGCCCTGTTGATGCCGCTGAACGCCCCGCTTTGGCTGCCGTGCGCCGCCGGAGCGTTTGCAATTTTGGTTGCGAAAGCCCCGTTCGGTTCGTTCGGGCGGACTCCGTTTAATCCTGCCGCCGCAGGCACGGCGTTTGCCGTACTCTGCTGGCCGAACCTGATGTTTGCCTATTTTAACCCTTCGGAGCCGTTCACGTTTCCCGCGTTCGGGAACTGCACGTTCCAGCCGGGAGAATCCGCCGCCGCAATTCTGAAAGGCGGCCTCAAGCCGGATATCCTTCCGCTGGACATGCTCTGGGGCGCGGCTGCGGGGCCAGTCGGCACCGGTGCGGTGCTGGTCATCGGCGCGTGCGCGCTGCTTCTGTTTTTAAGCAGGGCGGCGCACTGGGAAACAACCGTTTGTTTTCTGGGCGCCGCGGCGCTTCTGGCTGCGTTTTTCCCGCGTATCGCATGCAGTCCGCTGACTTCGGTAAAATACGAGCTGCTTTCCGGTTCGCTCCTGTTCTGTTCCGTGTTTATGATTACAGACCCGGTCACCTCGCCGCATACGCGCTTTGGCCGGGGAATTTACGGCGCGCTTGCCGGCGCAGTACTCATGGCGTTCCGGTATTTCGGAACATACGAACAGGGAGCCTTTTTTGCAGTGATTCTGGCAAACGCCGCTTCCCCGCTGATTGATCTGGCCATCGGCTGCCTGAGGGGATGGGAGGGAAAACCGCATGAATCATAACGGAAGAGTTTTAATCCGCGGGGCGGGAACGATTTTCAGGAACGGCGTCCTGTTCCGCAACCCGGTGCTGGTCGGCGCACTTGGCCTTTACCCTGTTGCCGCAGCCGGATTCGGGCTGAAAAACGCGGCGGTGCTCTCCATTCTTTTCGTTTTCATTGCGCTTCCGTCCCAGGTGCTTCTCTGCCTGACGGGCATGCTGGTGCCAAGGTGGGCACGGCCCGCCGCGGCTCTGCTGGTGACGGCAGCTTTTTATATTCCCGCCGCCCGCGCGGTGGACTGGCTTATGCCCGGGTACCTCGAAAACCTCGGCATGGCGGCTGCGCTGATGGCCTGCAATTCCATTATCTATTCGCGCACAGAGGAATACGCGCCGGAGCATATCCTTCTCGCCGTTTCGGCGGACGCTTTAGGATGTTCCCTCGGCTTTGCGGGGGTAATCTGCCTGATCTCCGCGGTACGCGAGCTCTGGCTCACGGGCGGCGTCTGGGATTCCGGAGCCGTCGGCGACGGAATCGGCACGGGCCTGAATCTTCCCTTTGCCGGGCTGATTCTGGCGGGCCTTCTTGCCGCTTTGATCCAGTGGGTCAACATCCGTTACGCGGACCGTTACGCGCAGGAGGTGTAGTGCCGTGTTTGCAAAAATGATGCTGACGGCGCTTCTTGCGCTCACAGCCGAAAACCTGCTGTTTTCCGGTGGAATCGGGTTCAGCCGGGCGCTCCGAGCCGCAAGGCGGCCCTCGTCCGCGGGCTTTTTCGCACTGTTTGTCACGCTGTTTTCGCTTTGCTCCGCACTTGTGGGAAACTGGCTGTTCCCATATTTTATAAGCTCCCAGTGGATTCTGTACCCGGCGGTGCTGACCGCAGCGGCGGGAGTAACGTATTTCATTGCCGCGGGATTTCTTCACGCTTTTGCAAAAAAGTTCTACGAAACCCATGCGCAAATTCTGGCGCAGGCTGCGGCGAACACAATTGTTCTGGCAATTCCCTATGTGCAGCAGATGTTCCGGTTCAGCCTGACAGAAACGGTTGGCTATGCGCTTGGCACAGGCATCGCTTTTTTCCTTGCGGTGCTGATTCTGGAACAGGCGATGAAGACCTGCTCCAACCCGGATATGCCACAGGCGTTCTCGGGCCTGCCGGGCGTGCTGGTTTATGTGGGGATTCTTTCTATGGCGTTTGCCGGTTTTTCCGGAAAAGTTTTTTAGGTTTGGAGGGGTTGGATGTCCGAAGTCGTGTTTTACGAGCATGTTGACGATGACGCGCTGAAATTTGCCGTAATCGTGTCGAAGTATCAGGGCAAGTGGGTATTCTGTAAACAAAAACAGAAAAATACTTACGAAGTTCCGGGCGGGCACCGGGAAAACGGAGAAAATATTGAGCAGACGGCGCGGCGCGAGCTTTACGAAGAAACCGGAGCGGCCCGGTTCCGGCTTGTTCCGGTGTGTGTGTACGGCGTACGCGACGATTCCGGAGCCGAAACGTACGGAATGCTTTACTACGCCGAGATTCAGGAATTCTTCGCTCTGCCGGATTTTGAAATGGAGAGCGTCGAGTATTTTGACGGGATTCCGGGCGAACTGACTTACCCCGACATCATGCCGAAACTGATTCAGAAAGTATCCGAAGCGATGAGCCTAATTATGCCCCGATAAAAACGCATAAAAAAGGCGGCGCAGGGAATTCGAAATCCCGCGCCGCTTTTTCACGCTTTGTTTTAATATTTGATGGAGTTTATAAAATTATCAGCTTCGCTTTTGTTGGAAACGGTCGTCTTGCAGAGAATGCCCGTATTATCCATGCGCACAAGCAGATAATATATTTCGCCGTTTGTAAGGGAATATTTGTTGTAGGAGTCGGAATCAACAACAGTTTTGCCGGAACCCGTCAGGCCGCTTTTCACTGTGGAATACCAGCTCTGCGAGCCCGAATCGGAACTGAACGTGTAGTAAATAATCTGCGTGTCCGATTTGCTTTTTGTAGCCGCAAAACTTTTTGTTGCGCCGGAATTGTCCGAGTTCTGCTCGGCTACCGTAAACCCTGCGCTTTTCGCCTGCTTCTGAAAATCGTCGGCTGAAATGGCTGCGCGGGCGGAACAGCCTGCAAACGCCGATATGACAACCACGGCAAGGGATATAACCAGAAATTTAAATGTCTTTTTCACAGAGTACCTCCAGCGGATTAAGCCGGTTTTCGGCTGTTTTTTGTGTATTTTATTATAACCCGGTTTTTCGAATAAGACAAGTTTATTTTAAGAACGGCTGGCGTTGTGAAACGGGATGTGTCAGGGTTTTCCCTCGCGGATATCTGGCTGAAATTCAACCTCTCCTGGCGGCGGTTGATTTGTGCGATTGTGAAATAAAAAACTTTTTATAATTCGTAAGTAAGTATTTACTTACATTTTTATCATATATAATATGTCGTAGATTTTTACCAGAAACAACCTTGTAAAATCCTGCATAGCCGTGTTTTTCCTGCGGATAATATGGTTGTTAAATCACTGCTCTTAGGAGGGAAATCAAATGAAAGCGACAGGAATTGTTAGAAGAATAGATGACTTGGGCCGTATTGTAATCCCGAAGGAGATTCGCAGAACGCTGCGGATTCGTGAGGGAGACGCTTTGGAAATTTTCACAGATGCTCAGGGCGGTGTAATTTTCAAAAAGTATTCGCCCGTTGGCGAACTTTCTACTTTTGCGTCTCAATATGCCGAGGTGCTTAGCCGCACAGCGGGCTTGCCCATGATTATCTGTGACAGGGACCATGTTGTGGCCGCGGCAGGGGTTTCCAGGAAAGAGTATCTGGAACGCCGCGTTACGCCGGAGCTTGAGGAATGCATGCAGACCCGCCGCTCCTTTGTGGGCACGTCCGGCGAGAAGATTACCCCGGTGGAGGGCATTGAGCGTCAGGCTCAAATTGTCTGCCCCATTCTTGCGGCAAGCGATGTAACCGGCGCTGTGGTGGTTCTTCAGCCTGACGGCGAGAGCACCATGCCGATGGAAACGGAAACAAAGCTAGCTCAGGTTGCTTCCGCGTTTCTTGGAAAACAAATGGAAGAATAACTTTGCAAGTGCCTTGCTTTTTGGGCGGGATTGTGCTAAAATAATTTAAGAATATTAAAGTGAGGATGAAAGAGTGGGGTGACCCGCTCTTTTGTTTGTATTATGAGGTGAAAGGATTGGCTGAGGGGAAAAAAGGCGGCGTAGCCGAAACTGTTCGCAAATTTGCCCTGCCCTATGCGGAAAAACTGGGGCTCTCCATTTGGGATGTGCGCTATGTTCGGGAGGGCGGAAGCTGGTTTTTGCGGATTTTTATCGACAAACCCGGCGGAATCGGAATTGAAGACTGTGAAAATATGAGCCGCGCGATTAACGGGCCGCTTGATGAACTCGACCCAATCCGGGAATCCTATTGCCTGGAAGTGTCTTCTCCGGGGGTAAACCGGGAATTGACCCGCGAGGAACATTTTAAAGCGTATCTCGGCTCGGATATTTCCGTGCGCCTTATCCGCCCGCTTGAGGACGGCCGGCGTGTTTTGCATGGAAAGTTAAGCGCTTTTTCGGGCGCAGAATTTACGCTGGAAACGGAATCGGGAGAAACAATGAATATTTCCCGCAAAGACGCCGCGGCAGTGCGGCTCAGGGAAGATGATTTTTTGGAGGAGACTGAAGTCTGAAGGATGCGAAAGTCACATCTTTCAGACAGGGTTTGCGCGCCTCGCTCTTCGGAAGAGCGGAATTTCGGCCGGGCCGGAACCGTGCAGCCCGCTTGGAGTAAGAAAGGAATGGTCATAAAATGAATGGCAGCAGCGAAATTTTTGAGGCTTTGGCTTTGCTCGAGAAAGAGCGCGGCATCTCGGTAGACTTTATGGTGGACCGCATCAAGAAAGCGATTGTCACGGCGTGTAAAAACAGCTACGGCAACGAAGACTGTGTGGTAAGCGTGGACCAGGCCAAAGGTTCGTTTTTGGTTTACCTCAACAAGACTGTCGTTGAGGACATAGAAGACCCGGGCAAAGAGATCCTTCTGGAAAAAGCACGTGACATCGACGCGTCCGTCGCCGTCGGCGATACCATTGCCGTCCCGCTGGACACAAAGGATTTCGGGCGCATTGCGGCCATGACGGCCCGCAACATTATCCGCCAGGGAATCCGCGACGGCGAGCGCAGCCGTATGCTTCAGGAATTCGAGAGTAAGCATCAGGAGCTTGTAACCGCCGTGGTTGACCAGATCGACCCGCGCACAGGCGCTGCAACTCTCATAATCGGCAAGGCCGAAGCGGTTCTGCCAAAATCTGAGCAGGTTCCGGGCGAAACGCTCCAGGTCGGCAGCCATATCAAGGTTTACGTTGCCGATGTGAAAGAAACCGAAAAGGGTCCGCGTGCCATGATCAGCCGCGTGCACCCTGATCTTGTCCGCAGGCTGTTCGAAGCGGAAGTTCCGGAGATTTTCGACGGTACGGTTGAAATCAAGGCCGTGTCGCGTGAAGCCGGTTCCCGCACAAAAATTGCTGTTGTAAGCCATAACCCGGACGTCGACGCGGTTGGTTCCTGCATCGGCGCGAAGGGAATGCGCGTTAATCATATTGTAGATGAGCTCGGCGGAGAGAAAATCGATATTGTAGAGTACAGCGACGACCCGCGCAAATTTATCGCGTCCGCCCTGTCCCCTGCCAGCGTTGTGGAAGTTGTTCCCGCCGAAGACGGTTCTCGCGCGTGCCGCGTGAGCGTACCGGACGACCAGCTTTCGCTTGCAATCGGCAACAAGGGGCAGAACGCCCGCCTCGCCGCCCGCCTTACAGGCTGGAAGATCGACATCAAGCCGCAGAGCGGCTTCTACGGGGAAGCGGAGACCGAAGCAAAAGAGTAAGCCGAACCGTTGGGAACAGGGGGAATCACGGCATGATCCGCAAAAAGAAGACACCGCTGCGCATGTGTACGGGCTGCGGCGAGATGAAGCCGAAAAAGGAACTTGTTCGGGTGGTAAAATCGCCCGAAGACGAAATCTCGCTTGACCTTACCGGCCGCAAGCCGGGAAGAGGCGCGTACGTATGCAGAAATATAGATTGTTTAAAGGCTGCTCGGAAGGCTCGGCGGTTTGAAAAGGCCTTCTCGTGCAAAATTCCGGATGAAGTCTACGACCGCATGGAGGAGGAACTGCTTGGAAACGGATAATCGGCTGATGAACCTGCTGGGCATCGCCCGCAGGGCCGGAAAGCTCGACCTTGGCGGCGAAGCGGTAAAGCAGTCGGTGCGCAGGCACCATGCAAGACTGGTGCTGCTGGCGTCGGACCTTTCGCAGAGGACTGCGGAAGGCATACATGCGGAAGCGGAGAAAGCAGGCGTGCGTACCGCAGAGATCCGCGCAAATATGGATGAAGTGGAAGCCGCCCTGGGAAGACGAACAGGGATAATTGCGGTGAATGACGCGGGATTTGCGAAAACGCTGCTTGAGCTAGGTGCGGAAGAACGAGGAGGAACGATACAATGATGATAAAATACAGAGTTCACGAAGTCGCCAGGGATCTGGATGTTCCCAACAAAGATGTTATCGATACGCTGGAGAAATATACGGGGGAAACAAAAAAACATATGACGGCTTTGACCGAAGACGAACTGGATCTGGTCTTTGAAGATTTCACGCAGAAAAACAATTCAAAAGACCTTGACACATACTTTGCAGAAGCTTCAAAACGGGAAACCGTTGTGGTAAGCGAAAAGCCCGACGTGGCGATTGAGCCGGAAAAGCCTGCCCAAAAACCGGCTGAGAAACCGGAAGCAAAACAGGCGCCGCAGGCCGCCGCTCCCGCCCCCAAAGCTGCCGCTCCGGCTGCAGCATCCGCACCGGCGCGCCCCGCAGCGCAGCATAACGAGCAGGGCCGCAGGCAGGAGCAGCCGCGCAGACAGGACAACAGGCCACAGCAGCGCCCTGCACAACCCGTGGCACAACAGCAAAGACCTGCACAGCCTGCAGCACAGCAGAGAACCGCTCAGCCGAACCGCGCTCCTGCGCAGCATGCACCTGCCCAGCAAAGGCCAATGCAGCAAAGGCCAATGCAGCAAAGACAGCAGCAGAAGCCTCAGCAAAGGCCTCTGCCCCCGAAACAGCCCGCCCAGAAGCACCCGCAGCAGCAGACGGTTCGCATGGAGTCAAGCAGCACGGTTACAAGGCCCGCCGGAAGAATCGTGGATACGCATGCCTCGCATGTGGAGCTTGACCGCTACAACGAAAAGTACGACCGCCTCGCTTCCGAGAAGGTAAAACCGAACGATAATATCATTAAGAAGCAGAAGCTGACTCAGCGCAGCACCCAGTACCGCGGCAAGCCGCGCAATTCCCGCAAGGAAACAGAGTCCGAGCGTCTTCGCCGCATTGCGCTGGAGCGCAAAAACAAGCCGATTACAATTCAGATTCCGGAGCAGATTACCGTCGGCGAGCTTGCTCTTCGTCTGAAAGCAACGGCGGCCGAAGTCATTAAGAAGCTGATGGCTCTCGGCGTGTTCGCTGCGGTGAACGACGTCATCGATTTCGACACCGCCTCTCTGGCCGCCATGGAGTTCCATGCCAAGGTGCAGAAGGAAGTCGTCGTTACCATTGAAGAGCGTATTATCGACGACAGCGAGGATAAGGATGATAACCTTGTTCCGCGCGCGCCGGTTGTGGTTGTTATGGGCCACGTTGACCACGGCAAGACTTC
Source organism: Caproicibacter sp. (assembly GCA_036260805.1). Classification (GTDB taxonomy): domain Bacteria; phylum Bacillota; class Clostridia; order Oscillospirales; family Acutalibacteraceae; genus Thermocaproicibacter. The sequence continues at coordinate 16,623 of DATALZ010000030.1, read as the reverse complement.
CCTTCTGGACGCAATCCGCCACACAAGCGTTACCTCTACCGAAGCGGGCGGCATTACGCAGCACATCGGCGCATACCAGGTAAAGGTTGACGGACGCGATGTTACGTTCCTCGACACACCGGGCCACGAAGCGTTCACCACAATGCGTGCAAGAGGCGCGCAGGTAACGGATATTGCCATTCTGGTTGTCGCCGCGGACGACGGCATCATGCCGCAGACCATAGAAGCGATTCACCATGCGAAAGCCGCCAAGGTCTCCATCGTCGTTGCCATCAACAAAATGGATAAACCGGGTGCAAACCCGCAGCTCGTTATGGAGCAGCTGACGAAGTATGAGCTTGTTCCGGAAGAATGGGGCGGCGACACACCGTGCGTTCCCGTTTCCGCAGTGAACAAGACCGGCATTAAAGACCTTCTGGAAACCGTCCTGCTGGTTGCAGACATGAAGGAACTGAAAGCTAACCCGGACCGCGCCGCAAAGGGCACCGTTATTGAAGCAAGGCTCGACAAGGGCCGCGGCCCTGTGGCCACCATGCTGGTTCAGAACGGAACCCTGCATATCGGCGATATTCTTGTCGCCGGCACGACCGTGGGCCGTGTGCGCGCCATGACGGATGAAAACGGCAAACCGATTGAATCCGCCGGGCCGAGCGTTCCGGTTGAGATTACCGGCCTTGACGATGTTCCGACAGGTGGCGACGTATTCAACGCCGTTACCGACGAACGCCTTGCCAGGGAACTCGTGGAACAGCGCCGCAATGAGCAGAAGGAAGAGAAGTTCAACGCGCGCACCAAGGTTACTCTGGATAACCTGTTCGAGCAGATGCAGGAGGGCGACGTCAAGGAGCTGCACATTATCGTCAAGGCGGACGTTCAGGGTTCCGTCGAGGCGGTATGCCAGTCTCTTGCAAAGCTGAGCAACGAGGAAGTCCGCGTCGATATCATCCACAGCGGCGTAGGCGCTATCAATGAGTCCGACGTCATGCTCGCCGCGGCGTCCAATGCGATCATCGTCGGCTTCAATGTCCGTCCGGACAATGTTGCCGAAGAGAACGCAAAACGCGACGGAGTCGACCTTCGCCTGTACCGCGTGATTTATGACTGCATCGACGAAATCGGCGCCGCCCTCAAAGGCATGCTTGCGCCGAAGATCCGCGAAGCAGCGCTCGGCAAAGCGGAAGTCCGTCAGGTATACCGCATCAGCAGCATAGGAACCATCGCCGGTGCTCATGTTACGACCGGCAAGGTCACCCGCAGCGCAAAGATTCGTGTTGTCCGCGACGGCATTGTGCTCGCCGAAGACAGCGTCGCATCGCTCAAGCGCTTCAAGGACGACGCCAAAGAAGTCGCCGAAGGCTATGACTGTGGTATCGGCCTTGAAAAATACAACGACATCAAGGAAGGCGACATTCTCGAAGCCTTTATCATGGAAGAATACAAAGAATAAAAGAACTGCAGCCGCAAATGGGACGGAACCTGAAAAACTGTTTTTCAGAGAGTTGATTGCGAAAGGATGGTCATCACCATGGCAAGCCATAAGCTTGGCCGAATTACGGAAGACATCATGCGGGAGCTTACCGCGATTTTCCGTGAACTGAAAGACCCGCGTGTGCAGGGGCTCATCAGCATCGTCAGAGTCGACGTTACGAACGACCTCTCTTACTGCACGGTTTATATCAGTGCTATGGAAGGCATGGAGCGCGCAAAGGAAGCCGTTAAGGGCCTGAAATCCGCGTCGGGATTTATCCGCCACGAACTTGGTTCCCGGCTTTCGCTGCGCAAGATACCGGAGCTTACGTTCCACGCTACCGATTCCATTGAGTACGGGGCAAATATCTCGCGCCTTCTGAACGATTTAAAGGAGGACGGGCATGAAGAACCTTGAGGAAGCCGCCGCGGTTCTGCGCGGTGCGGAGCAGGTGATGATTCTGTGCCACCAGTTCCCGGACGGCGACACGCTCGGTTCCGGCAGCGCCCTGTGCCGCGGCCTGCGGCAGCGCGGAAAGCGCGCCGCGGTGCGGTGCTCCGATACCATCGGCCCAAAATATCAGTTCCTGTTTCAAAATCTGCCGGATGACGATTTTGAGCCCGATCTGGTTGTGGCGGTCGACGTGGCGGACAAGGCCCTCCTAGGTGAACCGCTGCTCGCGCAGTACGACGGGAAAATCGACCTCTGCATCGACCACCACGGTTCCAACCTGAACTATGCGAAGCAGAGCTATGTCGACCCGAAAGCAGCGGCAACCTGCGAGATAATTTACGATTTGCTGAAGTTCCTCGGCATTGCTGTAGACAAGCCGATTGCCGAAGCGCTTTACACGGGCATTTCGACGGATACCGGCTGCTTTAAATATACCAACACTACGCCCGCGACCCACCGCATTGCGGCGGATCTGCTGGAAACGGGTATCAACTCGGCGGATATCGACCGCGCCATGTTCGACACAAAAAGCCGCGCAAGGCTCGACATGGAGCGCCGCGTGCTGGATTCCATCGGGTACGACTGCGGCGGGAAGGTCGCAGTTATCTGCATCACGAAACAGATGATTGCGGAGTCCGGCGCAGTGGAAGACGACCTCGACGGCCTTGCCACCATCCCCCGCGAAATCGAGGGTGTGCGCATCGGCATTACACTCCGCGAAAAAGACGACGGTGCGTATAAAGTGTCCCTTCGCGCACGTCCGCCGGCAGACGCAGCGAAAATCTGCGAAGAATTCGGCGGAGGCGGGCACAGGGGCGCGGCGGGATGTACGCTGAACCTGCCCTTGGAAGAGGCCAAGAAGCAAATTCTGGAATCTGTTGGAAGGTACTTAAAAGCAAACGTATGAACGGAATCATTGTGATGGATAAACCCGCAGGCTTTACGTCGTTCGACGTGGTAGCCGTTATGCGCGGGGTTTGCAGAGAACGAAAAATCGGGCATACCGGCACACTTGACCCTATGGCGACGGGAGTTCTGCCGCTGCTTTTAGGAGCAGCCACGCGGGCGCTCCCGTTTTTGGAGGATACCGGCAAGGAATATGAAGCCGGCTTCCGTCTGGGTACGGCCACCGACACGCAGGACAGCACGGGCAAAACGGTTGCCGAAAGTAATGTGAAGGTTTCAAAAGAACAGGTCGAAGCCGTACTGCCGCGTTTCCGCGGAGACATTCTGCAGATGCCGCCGATGTATTCCGCCGTGAGCGTGAACGGCAGGCGCCTCTATGATCTGGCGCGGCAGGGAATCGAAGTGGAGCGTGAAAAACGCCCGATTACGGTTTACCGGTTCGATCTTGCCGAATTTGACGAAACGACCCAGTCGGGCAGGCTCATCGTTTCCTGCTCGAAGGGAACCTATATCCGCACACTCTGCGCCGACCTTGGGGAAGCGCTTGGAACATACGGAGTGATGACGTCGCTCCGCCGTACCCGCGCGGCCGGGTTTACGCTTGCAGACGCTGTTACGCTGGAGCAGGCGAAAGAGCTTGGCGCACAAGGGCTCCTTGCCCGGTGGCTTCTGCCGGTGGAATCTCTGTTTGCCGACCGGCCGGAGATACGCGTTACCGCCGCGCAGTCGGTTCGTTTTGCGAACGGAGGCGCGCTGGAGCTTCGCCGCACGGCGCTGCGTTCACAGCAGCCGCCGCAGGGCGCAAGGTACCGGGTGCTTTCGCCGGAGGGTACTTTCCTCGGACTGGGGGAAGTGTCGCAGACGGAGCTCCGCGTGCTGCGGGTATTTCATACTTGAAAGTTTTCACCCGACTATTTCTAAAGGTCGGGTTGGGAGATATCAGCAAATGAAAGTTTATTACGATCTGACGCCATCCGAAGGGGAAAGCGCCGTCGCGCTCGGCAGCTTTGACGGGCTGCACCTGGGCCACCGCAAAGTGATTTCGCTTGCTCTGGACGGTGCAGAGCGGGGATTGATTCCAACGGTGCTGACTTTCGCCGAAAATCCGAAGTTCAGCGAAAACGAAGCCTTCGACGGGATTCTCCTCCGCAGGGAAGAAAAAATCCGCCTGCTGGAGAAAATGGGCGTTAAACAGCTCTATCTGCTGGATTTTGATTCCATTAAAAATCTTACGCCTGCAGAATTTGTCGATAAAATTCTGTGGGAAGTCTGCCGGGCAAAAAAAGCCTGCTGCGGCTTTAACTTTACTTTCGGGCGCGGAGGCTCCGCAGACAGTGGAGACCTGAAAAGGCTCTGCGCCGAACGCGGGATTGAAACGGCGGTTGCCGACGCCGTGCTGGCCGACGGTACGCCGGTCAGCTCCACGCGCATTCGCCGGCTGATTGAAAATGGGCGCGCAGACGAGGCCGCCCAGCTTCTCGGCAGGCCGTTCGGCTATGAGTCGCCGGTGGTATCGGGCAGAAAGCTTGGCAGAAAGCTCGGCACACCAACGCTGAATCAGGAAGTACCGGAGGAATTCGTTCTGCCGAAGTTCGGCGTTTACGCTTCTGCGGTTACCATCGACGGGGCGATATACTGCGGCGTTACCAATGTGGGCGTAAAACCCACGGTGGGTTCTTCCGCCGTTCTGGCGGAAACCTGGATGCCCGACTACACCGGCCCGCAGCTTTACGGCCATACCGTGCGCGTCGATCTGCTGAAATTTCTGCGGCCGGAGCGCAAATTTCCGGGTCTTGAGGAACTGAAAGCCGAGATACAGCATAACGGCGAGCAGGCAAGGGAATACTTCCGAAAGAACCCTCCGCAGCCCGACAAATTGTGATATTTACAAAATCAATACCATGTGATATACTATCTTGTGTTGTACCCCTCACGCGGTTCAGGGGAATGCCCCAAGCGGGATTTTCACCAGCCCTGTACTTCGTCTGCGGGAATTTATAAAAGGTGGAGAAAGCCATGCTATTAAAAGAAGAAAAAACGGCGATTATCAATGAGTATGCCCGTCATGAAGGCGACACCGGTTCTCCGGAAGTACAGATTGCTGTACTGACCAACCGCATCAACTCCCTGACTGAGCATCTGAAAGTTCACAAGAAGGATCATCATTCCCGTCACGGCCTGTTTAAGATGATCGGCCAGAGACGCAGTCTGCTGAATTACCTTCAGAACAACGATATTGAGCGTTACCGCGCAATCATTGAGAAACTGGGAATCCGTAAGTAATATTGCAAAGAGGGGCAGGCGGCGAAAAAGCCGTCTGCCTTTAGCCTTTTTTCAACATCTTTTGTTGCTTGGGGACGCGTGCGGGACTTAGCAGTGAAACGAGCGCCTTTTCCAAAGGCTCCGGTTTTATTGCTAAACCTGCCGCATCCTGCAAATACTATCTCAGAATACGGAGGAGAAAGCAATGTTTGAAAATTACAGAGTCTTTAAGACTGATTTCGCAGGGCGCCCCCTGACGGTGGAAACCGGCAAAATGGCGCAGCTTGCGAACGGCGAGTGCCTTGTGCGTTACGGCGAGACCGTGGTGCATGTGGCCGTTACCGCTTCGGCAAAACCGCGTGACGGTGTGGATTTCTTCCCTCTGTCCGTCGATTTTGAAGAGAAGCTTTATTCGGTAGGCAAGATTCCGGGCTCTTACCTGAAACGCGAAGGCCGCCCGAGCGACAAGGCGATTCTGACTTCGCGCGTGATTGACCGCCCGATCCGCCCCCTGTTCCCGAAGGACATGCGCAACGACGTTTCCGTCGTCTGCACCGTGATGAGCGTTGACCACGACTGCCCGCCTGAAATTACGGCGATGGTCGGCACGTCCATTGCACTCAGCATTTCCGACATTCCGTGGAACGGACCGATTTCCGGCGTTTCCGTAGGATATGTGGACGGCGAATATGTTATTAACCCGAATGCCGAACAGCGCAAAAAGTCCAAGATGGCCGTTACCGTTGCATCAACGGATTCCCGCATCGCCATGATTGAAGCCGGCGCGGAAGAAATTCCGGACGACATTATGTACAGCGGCATCATGGCCGGCCACAAGGCAAATCAGGCCATTATCGAGTTCATTAAGGGCATCCAGAAGGATATCGGCAAGGATAAGTTCTGCTATCCGAGCAACGAGCCGGACGAGGACATGCTCAATGCCATCAAGGAGTTCGCAATCGAAGATATCCGCAAGGCTCTCGATACCGACGACAAGAACGTCCGCGACGAACGCCTTGCCCCGATTTATGATAAAGTCCACGAGAAGTTTGACGAGGTTTACCCTGACCAGGCTGCTAAGATCGACGAATGCATGTATAAGACACAGAAGTATGTCGTCCGCCGCTGGCTGCTGGACGAGCAGAAGCGTGTAGACGGCAGAAAGATGGACGAGATCCGTCCGCTCGCCGCAGAAGTCGGAATTCTGCCGCGCGCACACGGCACAGGTATGTTTACCCGCGGCCAGACTCAGGTTCTTACGGTTGCAACACTTGGTTCACTCGACGACGAGCAGACCTTCGACGGAATTGACGAGGAAGAATCCAAGCGTTATATCCACCAGTACAACATGCCGTCCTACTCCGTTGGCGAAACAAAGCCGAGCCGCGGACCCGGACGCCGTGAAATCGGCCACGGTGCGCTTGCCGAGCGTGCTCTGGTGCCGGTTATCCCGTCTGTTGACGAGTTTCCGTATGCCATGCGTCTTGTTTCGGAAGTTCTTTCCTCCAACGGCTCCACATCGCAGGCTTCCATCTGCGGTTCCACGCTTGCACTTATGGATGCCGGCGTTCCGATTAAGGCTCCTGTAGCCGGTATCTCCTGCGGCCTGATTACCGAGGGCGAGCGCTGGATGACGATGGTCGACATTCAGGGCCTCGAAGATTTCTTCGGCGATATGGACTTTAAGGTGGCCGGTACTCATGCAGGCATTACCGCCATTCAGATGGATCTGAAGATCAGCGGCCTTACCCCGGAAATGGTTAAGGAAGCCCTCTACAAGACCCACAAGGCCCGCGACTATATCATTGATGATATCATGCTCAAAGCGATTCCTGAGCCCCGCAAGGAACTTTCTCCGTACGCTCCGAAGATGCTCTCCATGACGATTCCGGTCGATAAGATCCGCGAAGTCATCGGTTCAGGCGGCAAGGTCATCCAGAAGATCTGCGCGGAGTGCGGCGTCAAGGTTGACGTTGAAGAGGACGGGCATGTATTCGTCTCCGGCCTTGACCAGGAGAACTGCAAACGCGCCCTGAGCATTATCGACACGATTGTAAACGACCCGGAGCCGGGCGCCATTTACAACGGCAAGGTAACCCGCCTGATGGATTTCGGCGCATTCGTTGAAATCGTTCCGGGCAAGGAAGGCCTTGTGCATATTTCTCAGCTTGACGTCAAGCGCGTCAATAAGGTGTCCGATGTTGTGAATGTTGGCGATGAAGTCATGGTCAAGGTTCTGAACATCGACGAAAAGGGCAGGCTGAACCTTTCCCGCCGCGATGCCCTCATCGAGGTGGAAGGGCTGGTTCCTGAAAACGATGTTTCTTCTGAACGCCCGCCGCGCCGCCCGTCTTATGATCACAGGCCGAACGGCGGTCCCCACAACGGCCACAGCAGTTTTTCCAAACCGAGGCCGAAGCAGTAATATTAAATTTAACACCCTCCGAATTTTTCGGAGGGTGTTTTTGTGTAAATGCAGCAATATTAGGAATATAATGATTAATCACTTAAATTTCATGGAAATTACAAACAAATTTAGTGGCATATGTTGACATATTGTTGGAAAACCAATAAAATAAGGATGGGACAAGAGGAAAAAGAAGGGATAATATGCCACAAGAAAGATTGCTTGAAGATTTGGCAAAAAACCAAAAATGCTTTATTTCGTCCCTGAGAGGCTCATCGGAACAAAAAAAAGCTTACCTTGACCTGCTTCAGTTTGACCCTGCAAAGTATGATCTGGAAGAGTGGGACTACTGTATTTCATACCTGACCGGTCACAAATTGCAGTTTCCAAATGTAAAAGCAGCAAAAGAATTCATAAAACAAACCGTACTTTCGGATAATGGCCCGCCCACGAAGAAAAGCACGGCCGTATAAGCTACTTCTGCACAATTTGCACGAAAGTTAAATTAAATTTTAAGGGTACAGCACATATGGGCTGTACCCTTTTTGTTATAGGTTTCTATGATATTTTGCATTTGGGCGTTGAGGTAATAATAGAACGAAGTTTGGAGCGTTACAGGGTTGTCGGCTTAGTCACGGGATATATTCGATTTCCGGAACTCATATAGCAGCTTTTTTAAAATTTCTTCCTGAGACGGAGTAAGCCCGTCAATCGGAAGCATTTTCCGGTTCTCCAGACCAAGAATATAATCAGAGGAAACACCATAAAAAACCGACATTTTAGTCAGGGTATCCAGAGACGGAGTTTTTATGTTGTTTTCGTAACCGCTAATTGTCGTTTTCGAGAGATGCAGTCTTTTTGCAGCCTGTGATTGTGTTAGATTTTTACATCTTCGCAGTTCCCTAAGCCGGTAGCCAAAATCAAATACCATACGAATCATCCTCCTAAAATGAGTGTACTCGATTACTGTACACTAATAGAGAACAGCGATGCTTATAACATTCAATGATAGTTGACATTTTCTTTAAAAAGATTTAAAATTTATAGATGGGATCGGTCACAAAAAAGAAGGGAACGATATGGTGGAGGGAAAATTGCTTGAAGATCTAGCCAGAAAGCAGAATTGTTTTATCTCATCCCTCAGGGATCCATCTGAAAGGAAAAAGGTCTACAAGGCGCTTCTTCAGATTGATCCTAGCCAGTATAGCCTGAAGGAGTGGGATTACTGTATTTCATACCTTATCGGTCAAGAAATTGAGTTTATCAATGTAAAAAATGCAATCGGATTTATAAGAAATACCTGTTTGTGAAATGGTCTGGGTTATATGGGCTCGGGCCCGAAGCTTTTTTGTGGAAAATGGATTGATTTGTGAAAAATGGTTTGTGATATAATAGGAAACGGTCAGGTGCGGCGTTCTGCCGCACCTTTTCTTTATTCATAATGATATGCTGTGCCTGCATATTAGTATGTCGAAACGAGGCGGTTTAAAAATGCGGCTGTGCGAAATGACCGAACAGAATGCACGCGAGATCTGTGGCTGGAAATATGCGGATGAATATGCCGTTTACAATTATCCGGACTGGGAGACGCTGCAGGACCGGAAATGGGCAATTGCAGATTCGGAAAGGCGCAGAAACGAGTTTTATTCCGTTTTCAGTCAGCAAAATAACCTTGTGGCATATTTTCGTCTGGTAAGACAGAGCGACGGTTTGCTTCTGGGCCTTGGCATGAAACCAGAGTATTGTGGAAAAGGCTTCGGCGGAGCGTTTATGGCACTGATTGTGCGGTATGCCCAACAAAATTTCCCGGGAAACAACCTTCAATTGGATGTCAGGGAATTCAATCGGCGAGCCATAAAATGCTATGAAAAGGCAGGATTCCAAACGGCAGAACGCCATTTCAAAAAAACGCCTGCGGTCAGCGGATGGTTTGTGCGAATGGTGCTAAAACCGGATTCTGTAACGGATGATACTGCAGGCAAAAGCGATTTACAAGAATAAAAAGATTCTTCTATCCTGTTCCCTTTTGTGTTATAATCTTACCGTATAACAATTGGGCTGTTTTTATGAGTGAAACAGGTCCGGAGAGGGCAGGAATATTATGTCGGCTATCACACAGGCAAAACGGATTGTGGTCAAAGTGGGGACGTCCACACTGACCTATGAAAACGGAAAAATGAATCTGCGCAGAATCGAGCGCCTTTGCAAGGTACTGAGCGATCTGCAGAATTCCGGCAGGGAGATCATCCTCGTGACTTCGGGAGCAATCGGCGTCGGCGTTGGAAAGCTCGGGCTGCCCAGCCGACCGCAGGAGACCGGAAAACGTCAGGCTGTCGCTGCCGTCGGCCAGTGTGAGCTGATGTTTATGTATGATAAATTTTTCGGAGAATATAATCTTACCGTCGCGCAGGTGCTTCTGACCGGCGACGTCCTGGCAAACGAACATAGCCGCAAAAACACCGAAAATACATTTATGGAACTTATCAACATGGGGATTATCCCCGTGGTAAATGAAAACGATACCGTTGCCGTAGAAGAACTCGAAGGCGCGCGCATCGGAGACAACGATACGCTTTCCGCAATCGTGGCCAAGTTGGTGGGCGCGGACTTTTTGATAATCCTTACGGATATTGACGGCCTGTACGATAAAAATCCATCGGCAGACCCGGATGCGAAGCGAATCCCCTTTGTACCGGAAGTAACCGATGCAATCCGTTCGCTTGCGGGCGGGAGCGGTTCCAACCGCGGAACCGGCGGCATGAGCACCAAGGTGGAAGCCGCGGCGACCGCAAACGCGGCAGGGATTGTCTGCTGCGTGATGAGCGGCGCAGTTCCCGAAAAGCTGTACAACCTTTTTGAGGGAACGCAAATAGGGACAGTTTTCGGCAGCGGAAAAGCCTAAAATAGAAGCAGAGTGAACCTGCGGGTACAATCTGTGAAAGTTTCGCCCGCCTTTTCAAAGGCGGAGAGTTTTTGCTCAGCCTTTTAGGAGGCTGAAAGGAGGTAAGTCATGGCAGACCTTACAGCAATGGGAAAAAAAGCAAAGGCGGCTGCGCGCGCGCTTGCGGCGGCAGGCCCCCTGAAAGATAAGGCCCTAATTACGGCAGCCGAGGAGTTGGAACGCTCGCAGAAGGAGATCCTTGCCGCCAATGAGGAAGACCTTGCGGCGGCGCGGGAGAACGGAATGAGTGCTCCTCTGCTTGATCGGCTGGCCCTCAGTGAAGCAAGAGTCAAGGGGATGGCGGACGGCCTGCGCGGGGTTGCCTCGCAGAAAGACCCCATTGGGGAAGTGGTTTCCGGTTTTGTCCGCCCGAACGGGCTCAGAATCGAAAAAGTCCGCGTACCGCTTGGAGTTATCGGTATTATTTATGAAGCGCGCCCGAATGTGACTGCCGACGCCGCGGCAATATGCCTCAAGGCCGGCAGCGCGGTGATTCTGCGCGGCGGTAAAGAAGCGTTCCGCACGAATGCGGCGGTGGAAAGCGTTCTGCGCAGCGCGCTGGAGAAAACCGGGCTTCCTGCGGACTGCGTTCAGCTTGTGCGCGACACGACTCACGAATCGGCACAGGAAATGATGCGCCTGACCGGATATCTGGATGTCCTGATTCCCCGCGGCGGCAGGAACCTGATCCGCTCGGTGGTGGAAAACGCCCGCGTCCCCGTTATCGAAACGGGCTGGGGAAACTGCCACATCTATGTGGACGATTCCGCGGATGTGAATATTGCGGCGGATATCGTTTTCAACGCGAAAACCTCGCGCCCTTCGGTCTGCAATGCGGCGGAATCCCTGCTGGTTCACAAGGACATTGCAGAGAAGGCCCTGCCCGTCATCAAGGCAAGGCTGGACGAAAAGAACGTGGAGCTGCGCGGCTGCGAAAGAACACGAGCTATCCTCGGCGGCAGTGTTGTGCCGGCAACAGATGAGGATTACGGTACGGAATATCTCGATTACATCATGTCCGTTAAGGTTGTCGACAACATTGACGAGGCAATCACCCATATTGCGCAGTATTCCAGCGGCCACAGCGAAGCGATTGTGACCAAAAGCTATGAAAATGCACGAAAGTTTACCTCGCAGGTGGACTCGGCGGCTGTTTATGTGAATGCATCCACACGCTTTACGGACGGCAGCGAGTTCGGGCTTGGCGCGGAAATCGGCATTTCCACACAAAAGCTGCATGCGCGCGGCCCAATGGGAGCGGCCGAACTGACCACGACAAAGTTCATTGTAACCGGTAGCGGACAAATAAGATAGAAGGGGAATGCGTTATGAGCAGCGGCGACAAAGACAGGATTGCTGATTATTCGGCTGACTACCGGAACGCCCACCCTCAGAAGCCAAAGGCGGAGAATTCCCGTTCCCGGCAGGGAAAGCAAAACCGTCCCGCGGAAAATAAGCAGAAGGCTCAGAACCATCCGCAGCAGAAGCCTAAAACGGTACATACGGAGCCAAAGCGCCCTGTGCCTCCGCCGGCTGTTCCGGACCGGATGGACAACGATTCGGAGATTGACGACTTTCTCCCTGCCAAAGATCAGATCGACGGCGAACAGATTCTGACGAAGTGGAATGACGAAACGGAGAAAACGTCTGCCCCGAAAGAGATTGTCCATCGGCGGAGCGGAAAGTACCGCTACGGTATTTTTGTGGGTTCTCTTGTTCTGATTCTGGCTCTTATTGGTGTGGTCTTTATTGCGACTCAGGTCGGCACGCGGATTCACGGCGCACTGACGGATGACAGCAGACAGCGGGCTTACGACAAGTTCCTCACGGTGGCTGTCGCGCAGGACCCGCAGCCTTTTGAATCGCCGGAGAAAGCCGACCCGGATTTTGTCCTGAACGCTTCCCTGTGGAAAACCATGACGGAGAACGGGACGAACTACACCAGTTACGACGACGCCGGGCGCATCATCGTTCCCCTTGGCGATGTCGCGGATTCATGCCGCAAGCTGTTCGGGTCAAAATGTTCCCTGCAGCCGAAGAATCCAGCGACCGACACGTTCTACACCTATGATTCGACGAATTCGCAGTTCCATATTTCGCTGTATTCGCTGGAAGGCACCTATGAACCCTACACAGAAAGCATTAAAAGGGACGGCGACAGCACCATCCTCCGTGTGGGTTATGTCGCTCCAACCGATCCTACGCGCAAGCAATCGGGCGTAAGCTCCGGCTCGGCGAAGCCAACGCCTACAAAATACATGGATTATGTTCTCAAAACGGACGAGACAACCAAAAAGGAATATATTTTCGCTGTCCGCAAGGCAGGCGCATAGCGCCCTTTTCGCCTATGGCGACCATGACTCCGGCTGTTCCTGAATTTTAAAGAGATATCCTCACCAGAAGGTATCCCCTCAATCGGTGGCCGTAAAAAATCGCGCCGGTTCGGGCGGGATGGAACGTACAGGCTCCCGGACAGCGCAATAGAAAGGGCCTCCCGGTTATGGGAGGCCTCATTTGGCAATGTGGCAGAAGAAAGGTCAGACGAGCAGATACATCATGGCGAAGATCAGCGAGGTATCCGACTTTTCTTCTAAAAGAATCAGCAGTAAAATCAGGATTAAGGTTCGCTCGGTGTCTTTCATCAGGAATTCCAACGCCCCCTCTATCGGGATATCGGGGAGCGGGCCGGACGGCGGCTTTCTGCTTTCCTGGCTCTGATGCACCGGCATTTGCTCCTGACGCGGGTGCGGGGGTTCTTTCTCCCGCGGCGGCGGAGGCGGCACATAGGCCGGGGGAATCTGCGCGCGTGCCTGCATTTCCCGCGCGCGGCGGATTGCCTCCTGCTGCAAGTGGTTCATTTCCATCCGGTCAGACCCTGAGTTTCCTGCCATGGCTTTTCCTTTCGTTTATGCCGGTTTCCCTTAAAATATCCCGCTGCTTTTTAAAAACGGCACCATGCGGGCGAGCTGCATCAGCTTAATGGCCTCATCCAGCTTTTTCTGTCGTTTGTCCCCTAAAAAAGGGCGCAAAGCCCGCAGCAGCCGGGTGGAATCATCTTCCTGGTGCATCCGGGAAAGCGTTGGGGCAATTTTCATTACAGAACGGAGAATGTCCGGGTCAATCGATGGCATAGCCGGAATGTTTTCCGTTTCCTGGGGCTCGGCGCGCTGCTGCGGTTCACGCTGGGATTCACGCTGCGGAGCGGCGGAAGGCGCAGGGGCTTCGAAAGCCCCTTCCCCACCGAACATAGCTGCAAGGTTCTTAATTTTCTCCATGCTTTCCGGATTCTTTAACAGATCGTTCAGCTTGGAAGAAAGGTCTTCCATCTATTTTCCTCCTAGTTCCCGCATCAGTTTTTGGGCTTCCGGCGTATTCAGAATTTTGTCGCATGCCGCTTTGTCGGCAAGCAGGGCATCCAGGCGTTTTTTGTCTTCAGGGCTCAGCTGTTTCATAAGGCTATCCAGTAGCTGCTGGTTTCCGCCTGCTTTGTTTTCCATCGTTATCACCCCGCTATATGATATGCTGGGTATTAAAAAGATATGACCCGTCCCCTCGAAAGGTGACGGATGGGAGGAAATTTCATTGCGAATTTTAGTAGTTTCCGATACACACCGCGACCGCTGGGCACTCCGGCAGGCAATCGTCAGCCAGCCCAGCGCGGATGTCGTCATCCATCTGGGGGACGGCGCCGAAGAAGCGGAAGAAATGAAGCTGAATTTTCCCGAAAAAATGTTCCTGGTTGTCCGCGGGAACTGCGACTGGGGCAGTTCTCTGCCTGCTGAGGGGCTTGTGAGCTTCGCCGGAAAAAATATTTTTTACACACATGGTTATACTTACAATGTAAAATTTGGATTATATGAAGCAGTTTCGGCGGCGCGCAGGCAGAAGGCGGACGTCCTTCTGTTCGGCCACACGCACAATGCGCTCACCGAGTACCGCGACGGGCTGTACCTGATGAACCCGGGCAGCCTGAACGGCACGAACGGCACATATGGGACTCTCGATATCACTCCCGCAGGGATTGTTTCCAACATTGTTGGAATTGGTTGACATGACCCGATGGAAATGATAATCTAAAAGAAGCATTCATTATCTGATCCGGCAATTTCACTGGGAAAGCCGCCTGCCATTCTGTGCGGGCGAAACACCGGATTCCTTTCCGGAAATTCCTGCTGCTGGAATCGGCTCAGTTTAAAAATGATTTTGCAGAGATACTATCTGCTGATGAAAAAGAGGGAACTGTATATGACAGAATATGAGAGATGGCTGAACACGGAGCTTGGCGACCCGGATCTTACTGCGGAACTGAACAAAATCAAGAATCAACCGGATGAAATCAACGACCGGTTTTACCGGAATCTTGCTTTTGGAACCGGAGGCCTGCGCGGCGTGATCGGTGCCGGCACAAACCGTATGAACGTTTACACGGTGCGCAAGGCAACGCAGGGCCTTGCCGACTACTTAAACGCCCATGCAAAGAATCCGTCCGTCGCAATTGCATACGACAGCCGTATCAAGTCCGACCTTTTTGCAAAGCAGGCCGCGGCCGTTCTTGCGGCAAACGGGATTCACGCCCATATTTACCCGTGGCTTTCCCCAACCCCGACCCTTTCGTGGGCGGTTCGCGCGCTGAAATGCGACGCGGGCATCTGCGTAACGGCAAGCCATAACCCGGCCAAGTACAACGGCTACAAAGTGTATGGTTCCGACGGCTGCCAGATTGCCCTCAAAATGGCCGACGATGTTCTGGCGGCAATCAATAAGCTGGATATCTTCCAAGATGTAAAGTGCACGGACTTTGACGAAGCCGTCAAATCCGGGATGATAAGCTATATTGCGGACGAAGTGATCGACCGTTTTCTCGACGAAGTCATGAAGCAGCGCGTTTTCACTAAGCCCTGCGATGGTCTGAAAGTAGTTTATACCCCGCTGAACGGTACGGGCCGCGTCTGCGTGACGAGAATTCTGGAGAAAATCGGCGTGAAGAACGTTACGGTTGTTCCGGAGCAGGAATTCCCGGACGGCAACTTCACCACCTGCCCGTTCCCGAACCCTGAAATCCGCGAAGCCCTGCAGAAAGGCCTTGAGCTGTGCGAAAAAGTTCAGCCCGACCTGCTCCTTGCCACAGACCCGGACTGCGACCGCTGCGGAATTGCGGTGCGCCAGAACGGCAAGTATCAGCTCATGAGCGGCAACGAAGTGGGCGTTCTGCTGCTGGACTTTATTGCCCGCGCACGCAAAGAACAGGCAACTCTGCCGGAGAAGCCGGTTGCGGTAACAACCATTGTAAGCACCGACATGGCTACGCCTGTTGCGGAGAATTATGGAATCGAACTGCGCCGCGTTCTTACCGGGTTTAAATATATCGGCGATCAGATTGCCGACCTTGAGGAGAACGGCGGAGCCGACCGCTATGTTTTCGGGTTTGAAGAGAGCTACGGCTATCTTTCCGGCGGCTATGTGCGCGATAAAGACGCCGTTGACGCCAGCATGCTCATCTGCCAGATGGCATATTATTACCGTGAAAAGGGCATGACGCTTGTCGATGCGATGGAGGCCCTTTACAAACAGTACGGATATTATCAAAACGAACTGATGAACTTCGGCTTCGAGGGCGAAGACGGTATGATCAAGATGGGCAATATCATGAACACGCTGCGCAAAAACCCGCCTGCAGAAATTGCCGGGTCAAAGCTTACCGGGTGGAGCGATTATGAAGCGTCCCAGCGCCATGACGGCGGCAATACATCCGAAATCAATCTGCCGAAATCCGATGTTCTGGAGTATCGTCTTGCAAACGGCGGCAAGGTCATCGTCCGCCCAAGCGGAACAGAGCCAAAAATAAAAGTTTACTTATCTGCAAAGGGTGCCGACAGGCAGGAATCCCAGGCAGAAACGGAAAAAATCCGCTCTGCGGTACCTGCTTTGCTTAAAATAGAAAAATGAGAATTGCCAAAATTATGTTGACAAAATTGGCTTAATTTACTATACTAATCATAGATATACAGAGAACGCGGGCCGTTTACGGGTCATGGGAGCGGACCGTGCATTTGCAAACCGTCCTCCGAAGGCAAAGTCTGTATAGAAAGAAGCTAAGGATTTCACAGAATCCTTAGCTTTCTTTTTGCGGCGAACCGCCGCCGGCACGGCCCGCCCTTATCATTCTTCTGAATTTTTGGCATTCCC
>DATALZ010000017.1:0-51190 GCA_036260805.1 Caproicibacter sp. | reverse complement strand
AGGGCTTCGTCCACCATGGCGCTGCCGCCGTATTTTACCACAATGGTTTTTCCTGCGTGTGTTTGAATATAGGGCAGAGCCTGCACCAGAATTTTCGCCCTGTCGCTGTTGGATATCTGCATGTTTTGCCGTCTCCTGTTTTTTAATTTCAGAGTCCCGGAATTATGGCTCTGCTATTTCTTTCATTGCCCTCAATCTGGGGTGCACGGTGCCTTGCTATGTGCTAGCCTGTGGCTAGGTATCTTAATACTTATGGCTCAGGTTATCATTGGTTCGCACTCAGGCCGTGCGGGCCCATACTTTCGGATTCGGCCGAAAGTATGCAAAGTCCGAGCAGGGGGGATTTCCAACTCCCGACGAGATTGGTATTTAGAAAATTCCCCCTGCATCCCCGAGTCTCCCCAACAACCATGATTTGCTCAATTGGCGTTGTGGTTTTCATTGACGTTTTTACTTATTACTGCCTGTCAGTAACAACCTTGATCAGGCAGTGTTCTGATTGTTAGCTGCTCAGACGGCCGATCTTTCTTTGTGGCAGAGAGGCATAAAAATCAATATCGCCCATGAAAATCAGAAAGCCGTTCGTTCGCTTGAATGGCAGTTTGACGGCTCTCCGGGGGGCGCAGGGGGGATTTTATTAGGGCCGCTCTCTAAGTGAAATCAAAATCCCCCCGCGCGAACTTTGCGTCCTTTCTTTCAAGACAGAAAGGACGGGCCTGCACGGCCTGAGTGCAAAACGAAGTACTTTTAAAAAAGTCCTTCCATAATACCCGCATATGAGGGCGAAAGTTTCCCTCCAGAGGGAAACTTTTAAAAAAATATTTTTATTTCTTTTCTTCGTTCTTCGGCAGAACGGCAATTCCCAGCTCTTCGAGCTGCTTCTCGTCGACGTCGGTCGGGGCATCGCTCATCAGTTCAGCGGAAGACGCAACCTTCGGGAACGCAATCACGTCGCGGATGCTGTCGCAGTTCAGCATGACCATAACAAGCCGGTCCAGGCCGAACGCCATGCCGCCGTGCGGCGGAACACCGTAACGGAACGCATTGGTCAGGAATCCGAAGCGCTTTTCGATCTGCTCCGGCGTAAGCTGCAGAGCCTTAAACATACGCTGCTGAAGCTCGCTGTCGTTGATACGGATGGAGCCGCCGCCGATTTCGTTGCCGTTCAGAACCATATCATATGCAATGGCAAGAACGTTCCCTGGGTCGGACTCCAGCTTGCCGATATCTTCTTCACGCGGCATGGTGAAGGGGTGGTGCATGGCCATCCAGCGGTTCTCTTCCTTGCTGAACTCGAACATCGGGAAATCGGTGACCCACAGCAGGGCGATTTTCTTCGGGTCGATCAGGCCGAAGCGGCGGGCAAGCTCGCAGCGCAGCGCGCCCAGCGAATCAAATACCACTTTATTTTCATTGCTTGCAACGAGGAAGAGAACGTCGCCTGTTTCCGCGCCAAGAGTGGTACGGACGGCTTTTGCCTCTTCCGGCGAAAGGAATTTTTCGTAAGAAGATGTTTCCGCCGAGGATGCAAGACGCGTCCACGCGAGGCCCTTTGCGCCGTAGGATTTTACCCATTCGCCGAGTTTGTCGATCTCCTTGCGGCTGAGGCTGTCGGCCTGTCCCTTGAGGTTGATGCCGCGGACGCTTCCGCCGTCGGCAAGTGCGCCTGCGAACACGCGGAACGAGGTACCTTTCAGCGCTTCGCTCAGGTCAATCAATTCCATGCCAAAGCGAAGATCCGGCTTATCGGAACCAAAACGGCGCATGGCTTCATGCCACGTGATCCGCGGCAAAGGGATGGTAATATCCACACCCAGCACGCTTTTATAGGCGTCACGGATGAATCCTTCCGCGATAGCCATAACGTCTTCCTGTGTGACGAAAGACATTTCAAAGTCGATCTGCGTAAATTCTGGCTGACGGTCGGCGCGAAGGTCCTCGTCGCGGTAGCAGCGGGCAACCTGCATATAGCGGTCAAACCCGGAAAGCATTAAAAGCTGCTTGTAAAGCTGTGGGGACTGCGGCAGAGCGAAAAAGCTGCCGGGGAACATACGGGAAGGCACAAGGTAGTCGCGGGCACCCTCCGGCGTAGATTTGATGAGGGTCGGCGTTTCGATTTCCAGAAAGCCGTTGTCGTCAAAATAATCGCGCGCAATCTTTACGATCTTGTGGCGCTTTACGATATTCTCCTGTAAATCCGGGCGGCGAAGGTCGAGGAAGCGGTATTTCAGGCGAAGGTCTTCCTTTACGCCGGATTCCCGCTCAATGGCAAAGGGAGGCGTCTCGCTCTTTGCAAGGACGCGAAGCTCTGTCACCGCGATTTCCACATCGCCTGTAGGGATTTCGGTGTTCTTTGAGGAACGCTCGCGCACGGTTCCCTTTGCAATGAGAACGTATTCGGCGCGGACGGAAAATGCTTTGTCGAACACCGTGCGGTCGGTCGCGTCATCAAAAGCGAGCTGCACGATTCCGGTACGGTCGCGCAGGTCGATAAAAATCAGCTGGCCAAGGTCGCGCTGCCGCTGCGCCCAGCCGCAGACGGTTACTTCTTTGCCGGCGTCGGCGCTCCTGAGAGTGCCGCAGTATTGAGTCCTTTTCAGGCCCTTCATAAATTCTGCCATTTGAGAATCCTCCAAATTTTTAACGTATAGCAATTTAATGTGTTTTTTGGTTTGTATTCATCCACCGCCTGCGGTGGATGAATACATTATATCTCGCAATTCGAAATGGAATTGCTTCAGGATATCAAAATTTAAAACATAATATCGTTGTCTTCGGCTTCGGTACTGATAGACGCAAACTGGCCCTCAAGGTCCGTTTTTAGATTGACCTTCGTTTTTTCTCCGGTCTTCATATTCTTGATGACACCCCTGCCGGATTCGAGTTCGTCGTCGCCGAGAACGAGCGTGAACTGTGCGTTGATCTTTCCGGCATACTTCATCTGCGCGTTCAGGCTGCGGCCGACTTCGTCGCAGGCAGCCTTGATGGAGCACTCGCGCATGCTGTGGACAATGCGGAACGCCTCTTTCTGGGCTGCATCGCCCACGGACGCGATGTAAAGTTCGCAGGCTTCCGGCTCGGGGAATTCAACCTTCTGCGCTTCCATAATCATCAGCAGGCGCTCAATGCCGAGGGCAAAACCGAGCGCTGGGGTCGGCTTGCCGCCCATTTCCTCCACAAGGCCGTCGTAGCGTCCGCCGCCGCAGACGGTGCTCTGCGCACCGAGGTCTCCGGAAACAAACTCAAACACGGTGCGGGTGTAATAATCCAGCCCGCGGACGATGGTCGGGTCGATCTCATATTTGATGCCGACGGAATCCAGGCCGGCTTTTACCTGCTCAAAATGATCTTTGCAGTCCGGGCAGAGATAATCCAGAATATGCGGCGCGCCCTGCGCGACTTCGGCGCATTCGGGGTTCTTGCAGTCCAGAATCCGCATCGGGTTGCGCTCCAGACGGGAAACGCAGGTTTCGCACAGCTTGTCCTTATGCTCCGTAAAATACGCCTTGAGTGCATCTGCATATTTTGCGCGGCAGTCCGGGCAGCCGATGGAATTGATTTTCAGCTTAAGGTTCTTAACGCAGAGCCGCTCGAAAAGGCCGTGCGCAAAGGCGATGAGTCCGGCGTCCGCAATCGGCAGGGCGGAACCGAACATCTCGACGCCGAACTGATGGAACTCGCGGAGACGGCCCGCCTGCGCCTTTTCGTAACGGTAGCAGGGGGTGATGTAGTACATCTTCACCGGCATGGGTTCGTTGTAGAGCCCGTGCTCCAGGTAAGCGCGCACCGTACCGGCGGTTCCCTCCGGTTTTAAGGTAATGGAGCGGCCGCCCTTGTCCTCGAATGTATACATTTCTTTCTGCACAACGTCGGTCGTTTCACCCACGGAACGCTGAAACAGATGGGTATCCTCAAACACAGGGGTGCGGATTTCGCCGAAGCCGTTTACTTCCGCTTCGCCGCGCATGACGTCTTCCACCGCCTGCCAGCGGTCGGACTGGGAAGGAAGGATATCCTGTGTGCCTCTCTGCGCTTTGATCAGTTCCATAACATACTCCTTTGCGGCTATGCCGCCGTCTTTTTCTTTGCGGAAAAATTTCTTTTTCTAAAATTACTATTTGTATATTTTTATTAATAAATAACTTATATTGCACTGAAAACAAAAAATCCCCGTCCCATGGAAAGGGACGAGGGAAATTCCACTCGTGGTGCCACCCTTTTTCAGAGGCAGAAGCCTCCCTTAAAAGATCCCCTGTTCCGCGGGGACAGCGTTCGGCTCGCGGATGTCTTCCCCAATGATTCCAATTGCGCGAGCACTCTCAGCCGTGGTGCTCTTTCTCTGTGCGGGAATCAGACGGGGCAAAACGCCCCTTGGGTACTCCTTCCGTTCAATGCCGGAATGGCTATGCTTTTGGATTCAGAATGTTGCGCCAGTCAAGGTCGCCGCGCTCCAAGCCGTGGATGAGCACTTCCGCCGTGGCAATGTTGGTGGCCACAGGGATGTTGTGCATATCGCACAGGCGAAGCAGGTTCATGTCGTTCGGTTCGTGCGGCTTCGGGTTCAGCGGGTCGCGGAAAAACAGCAGCAGGTCGACTTCATTGCAGGCAATGCGGGCGGCAATCTGCTGGTCCCCGCCCTGAGAACCGCCAAGGAAACGCTGAATCTCAAGCCCTGTGGCTTCGGATACCATTTTCCCCGTAGTTCCCGTGGCGCAAAGCATATGGCGGCTTAACACGCCGCAGTATGCGATGCAGAACTGAACCATCAGTTCTTTCTTTGCGTCATGGGCAATTAGAGCGATATTCATAAACTCCCCTCCAAAAGGCAAATCTTCTTACAATTTTTGAAGCGGCGGCAGAGGCACCTGATTGCCCTCGAGCCTTGCGGCAAGACGGGCCAGAGCCATTGCCCCCGGTGATTTCTGCGGCGCGGGCTGCGCGTTGGCGCCTGCCGCAGCAAGAAGCGGATCGTCCGGAATCACGGCAATGAGCCGGACACCCGCCGCGTCGATGACGGAATCAAGGTCGCGGTAATATCCCTGCGCTTTAAAATTCGTACTGTTAAAACGATTGATAATCAGTCTTTGCTGGGTTATGCCGGCTTCCTGCAGCCGCAGACGGGTCTGGGCGGCGTCGCGCAGACAGACCGGGTCCGGCGTGGCTACAAGCATCGCGCGCCTTGCGGACGCCACGGCGCTTAAAAAGCCCTGCCCCACTCCGGCGGGGCTGTCGATAATAACATGGTCGTAATAGCGGGAGAAGATGCTCACCAGTTCCCGCATGATATCCGGGCTTACAACGTCCTCTTCCGTTTCGGGAGCCGGAAGCAAAAACAGGTTGGGTGAAAAAGAAGAAACATAAACAGCCTTGTCCGGTTCCGCTGTTCCGGAAACAACATCGGCAATATCGAACACACGCCGTTCCGAAACACCAAGCATATGGTCAAGGCACCCGAGGCCGGCGTCGCCGTCAATTAACAGGACGCGTTTGCCGCGCGCCGCAAGCGCCGTACCAAGGCCGGCCGATATGGTGGATTTTCCCACTCCACCTTTACCGGATGTAATTACCGTAACTGTATCCATAGATTAACCCTCATTGTTATTATATTACCACAATATTTTTCTGTAGTAAAGCATTTTGATTGTCCAATTTTACATGTGCCGTTTGGTATCTTTGCTCAAAAAAACGGGCTCAGCCGGCGCTTTTGGACGACGCGGCAGAAGACGCCGACGAGGAACCGGACGACGCGGAGGAAGCCGAAGGTATTACGATGTTCCCACTCGCATCAACTGTTGCGCCGCGGAAATAGGCGTCGAAAATATCTTTTGCTACGGAATTGGAATACAGGCTGGTTGCGCCGTGTTCCAGAGCAACGGCGATGGCAATCTGCGGATTGTCGTATGGAGCAAAACCGATAAAGGTTACGTTATCAGAGCCGTTGCCGGTCTGGCCGGTACCGGTTTTGCCCGCGACAGCGATGCCGTAATTTGCGAACACGGTTCTTCCGGTACCGATTGTTGCAACTTCGCGCATACCCGCCTTGACATAGTCGATATTCTGCTGGGACACGCCGATATTGTCAACTTCCGTAGCCGGAGTTGTTTTAATCACTTTTGTGCGGGTATAATCTGTTATTTTATCCACCAGATGCGGTTTGAGACGGATGCCGTTGTTGGCAATGGTTGCGCAGTAGGTTGCGAGCTGAAGCGGCGTAATCATGTTGTCGCTCTGCCCGATGGCGGCCTGCGCGTCGTCACTGCCGTAGTTCCATGTGCCGCCTGAGGCCTTGCGCTCTGCGGGGCCTGCCAGAATGCCCGCGCTTTCGTTGATTTCAATCCCCGTTTTTACGCCCAGCCCGAGCCGCTTGGCATACAGGTTCATGGCCGTAATTCCAGTGCGGTAACCGGTTTCGCAGAAAAACGTATTGCAGGACTTTGCAAGCGCAGTAGGAAGAGTAATGGGGCCATGATAGCCCATGCACTTAATGGTCAGGCCAACATCCGAGTAACGGTCAAAAGCGCCGTGGCAGGTAATGACGGTTGAATTGGTAATTGCACCTTCCTGCAGCGCAGCCAGCGCGACGGAAGGCTTGAAAATGGAGCCCGGCGTAAACGCGCCGTTGAACGCGCGGTTAAAGAGCGGTTTCGCGGTATCTTTCAGCAGCTGGTTGTAGTAGCTGGTGTTGCTTGTGTACTGGTTTTGGTCGTAGGACGGATAGGTGGAAGCCGCAAGAATTGCAAAATCCTTCACGCGGAGAACAACCGCCGCGCCGCCCACACAGTCGGCACCTTTGCCGGTGAGCCTGCCGTTTGCCTGCGTGGCCTTAACATTTTTGGCAAGAGACGCGTTCACGACCTTCTGCAGGTTGCTGTCGATGGTGAGGTAAACGGAGTCGCCGGAAGTCGGCTGTTTGGTGACCGTTTCGGAGCCGAAGGAGCCGTCGGTTTTGAGGTTGACCGTCTTTTCGCCGGTTTTGCCGCGGAGGTAATCCTCAAACGCCTGCTCGATTCCGCTTTTGCCAAGGCGGGCGTTGAGCGCGTAGCCCTTCGTGGTATGGAGCTCGTCGTATTCTTCCTGCGAAATTGCACCGACCATGCCGAGAATCTGCGGCATGAGCGCCCCATCCGGATACTGCCGGATCGTGGTTACTTTGGTATCAACACCCGGCATATTGGCCGAGTTCTCGCTCATAATGGCGATGGTATCCTGACTGATTCCGCTTGCGAACGTATAGGGAAGCGAAACGGAGAAGCCGGATTTCGTCATATTGTATCGAACGGAAACAATGCTTCGGGTATCCTGTGCGGAATACCCTTTGCAATCGTATTTTTCTTCCAACTGCTGCATGCACTCTGCGGCCGTAGCGTAAGAGTTCACGTTTAGGCAGTCTTTTGACTTCAGGAAGGATATCTCCTTATCCTCGCCGGAAATAAATTCATACTTCCCCGCCGTATTGATCTTGATGGGAAGAACGTCGTCCCACTTTTCTTTTCTGGAATTCAGGAGCTTGATCAGCGTGAGGATGGTCTTGTTCTGAGTGGAATCCGTCATGGTTGCCGCGTTGAACTGAATTGCGTAACCGGTTTTATTGACAACAAGGCCGTTGCCCTTGGAGTCGAGGATTTCGCCGCGTGCGGCATCCATTGACACTTTGTAGGAATCGGACTGGTCAGCGGTCTTGAGCCATTTGGAATGGTTGAGGATCTGCCAGTTCGTAAGGCGCAGAACATAAACAAGGGCGGCAGCCAGAACAAAAATTCCGGCAAAAACGAACCGGCCGGTGCCTTTTGAGTTTTTTTCTTCTTCACCCACAGTGTCATTCCTCCTTTGAGCGAATCTGCATTGCAAGCGCACGGTTGAAATAATAGGTAATCGGCATCAGCACCGCCGTGTAGCAGAAAATCGGCAGATAATGCGCCGTAAGGGCGTAAAGGGTATGCTGGTATCCGTAAAGGACGTAAAAGCAGGCCCACTGCAGGAATGTAATCAGCGCCGTAACAATAAGAGAAACCAGAACGGCGGTGAGAAAGTTCGTTCGAAACAGGTTTGCCGCCATAGCGGATATGATAAAACAGGCCGCCGCGAGAATAAGGCCGTGGAACCCAAGAATTCCACCAAAGCCGAAATCAATCAGCAGTCCGCCGATGAGGCCGAAAACCATGGACGGGACTTCGCTCTCAAACAGAGCGATGGACAGAACCGCTGGAATCACCGCGACCGGCCTTGCGTGAAAAATCTCGGGGATCAGACCCGGCGTTTCCTGCAGAACAAAGATTACGACAATTTCCAAGAAATAAGCAATCCAGCGGATTGCGCGGTATTTCGTCATAAAACGGCCTTTCCTTTCTTACACCGAGCCGGAGAATTGTGCGGTTTCGGCATTGGCCGAATTTGGGTCATTCTTACTGGCCAAAAAGCACAAAACCCAGTTTGAATGACATGAAACATCATTCAAATTACTTGCTTCCGGAAGAAGAGGAAGCCGTCGCGGTCGATGGCGTTGAAGAGGCCTTCTGCAAAGCCTGCCCTTTCCCGAGGAACGACGTAATGACCATTACGTCGCGGACTTCCTTTACATTAACAGCAGGCGTTACTTCGGCATACAGCGATACGTCGTACGGGCTGTGCTTTATGGTTTTTACGGTGCCCACAATCAGGTTGCGGGGGTAAACCCCGCCGATGCCGTTTGTAACGATGATATCGCCCGCCTTGACCTTCGTGCCGGAAGACAGATACTGCAGCTTCAGAATGCCCTGGTCGGCGGACTGAATGTCGCAGCCGATTACTCCCGTTTCTCGGTTCGTCTTGTCGACCGCGCTGATTTTCGTATCCGGTGAGAGGATAGTCGTCACCTTACTGTAGCTGGAATTTACAGAGGAAACCCACCCGATGACGCCGGCTTCGGTAACGACCGGGTCGTTGAGAGAAACTCCGGACTGTGTGCCCTGGTCAATGGTGAACTGGCCGAACAGATCGTTCGGGTCACGGCCGATGACCGCGGCGGAAACCGGTTTGAAATCCTGGTTCTGGCTCTTCAGCTCCAGAAATTTGCGCAGCTGCGCGTTTTCCTGCTGATAGGTATAATAATTGACAAGCTTTTTGTTCAGCTCATCAATCTGTTCCTTCAGTTTTTTGTTTTCGGCAATCAGGTCATCCTTCGACTGGGTGACGGACTGCGCCGTAACTGTAGCATTGTTGGTTACCACAGTGCTGATTCTCTGCATGGGGGTCGTCACGTAGCCAAAAAGCTTAGCCGTTACCGAGCTGCCCGAATTGGATGTAACAAGCATCAGGCAGAACATGACAAACACCACTGCCACAAGTATTTTGAACCCTGTGGAACGAAAAACGTCCTTCACGCACGTTTCCTCCTATTTTTAAAAAGGCCGGTAATGCCCGGCCGTGAAATTCACATTCTTCCGCTGTTTTTGATTATATCATGCTTTTTTATCTTGCACAAGTTTTCAACAACCTTTTGACGGCCTTTTGAACGCCCTTTTAAAAAAGGCCTTGCGAAAACTTTTCCGTTTGGCCACGGGGAGCTTTGAGCATCCTCCTGAAATTCTAGGGCGGCTAATTTTCCGTTTGGCCGCCCTAGGCTTTTAGTATCCTTCCATCATACGCGACGGCTTTTGTCCGCCAGATTCTTTCTATTGTTATGTATGGTATTTCCAAACTTTCTCTTGACAAACCGGATTTCGCGTTATATAGTTAGTTACACAAGTAATTAACTAACAGGCAGGTGATGTCATGCCGCAGAATTTAACGGAAGAAAAGCCGATTTTTCAGCAGATTGCGGAACAGATTGAAGACGCCGTCCTTTCGGGGGCGTTCCCCGAGGAAGAGCAGATTCCGTCCACAACGGAAATCTCGGCGGCTTATAAAATCAACCCGGCAACAGCGCTGAAGGGAATCAACATTCTTGTGGAAGAAAACGTCGCATATAAGAAACGGGGAGTAGGAATGTTTGTGTGCAGCGGTGCAAAAGATCGAATCCGGCAGAAGAGGCAGAAAGCATTCTGCGAGGCCTATGTGGCTCCTCTCATAGCCGAAGCGGAAAAGCTGGGCATCGGCAGGCAGGAGATTCTGTCCATGATAGAGAAAGAACTTACATCTGAAAAATAAGCCGGAGAAAGGGTGGCCATATATGAAGCTTGAGGTAAAAAATGTAACAAAACGGTTCCCAGGTGGCAAAACTGCGCTGAATAATGTAAGCTTAACCTTTGAAGGACCGCATATCTACGGTCTTCTTGGGCGCAACGGCGCTGGCAAAACCACGCTGATGAACCTGATTGCGGGGAGGCTGTTCCCCACGCAGGGAAAGATTCTGCTGGACGGCGAACCGGTTCTGGAAAACGACCGTGCACTCGGTAAAATCTACAGTATGTCCGAAACCAATTATTTCCCGGAAAATATGAAGGTCTGCGAAGTATTTCACCGGCTCAATGAGCTTTACCCCCATTTTAATATGGATTATGCGGTAGAGCTGGGCAAAAAGTTTGATCTGGACACCCTTGCAAAAAACAATAAGCTCTCCACGGGATATTCGTCCATTGTGAAGCTGATTGCCGCAATGGCGTGCGGGGCTCCGGTAATCCTTCTGGATGAACCCGTTCTGGGTCTGGACGCAAACAACCGCGACCTGTTCTACCGTGAACTGATTGAAAATTACGGCAACGAGCCGCGCCTGATTATTTTTTCCACTCACCTGATTGAAGAAGCCGCAAAGCTGATCGACCGGGCGGTCATCATTAAAGCGGGCAGTATCATTCAGGATGAGGACGTTGACACCCTCACTTCGGGCGCTTATTCGGTCAGCGGCCCGGCTGGCGCGGTAGATGCCTTTGCGGCGGGAAAAACCGTTCTGGGGTTTGACGCGATTGGTGGTCTGAAAACCGTTTATCTGCGCGGAACGCCGGATTCTTCGGGGCTGCCTGCCGGGCTGGAACTCGGAAGGATGAGCCTGCAGAAATTATTCATTGAACTGACCAACCGCTGAGGAGGAGGAACTGCTATGAATATTAAACCGATTTTACGGTATCAGCTTAGCGGCCATTTTCAGGTCTTTCGGGTTCTTTACGGTATAATCTACGCTATTTTTGCCGCTGTAATCATCTCAAAATATGTATGGCCGGCTTCAACCGAAAATGTGAATATCTCAACGTCGGATTTAACGACGATGATTACCATCTTTATTGTGGGGCTTACATTCTTTAAAGACCCTTTCCGGTTTTACATTTCTTCGGGAGTTTCAAGAAAACGGTTCTTTGCCGGGATGATTTCCGCCTTAGGAATCACAAGCGCTGCCACGGCACTGCTGGACTGCGTAAACGCCCTGATCTTCTCTCAGTTCCTGAATTATCATTCCCTGTACCAAATGTTGCTTAACCCTGAGAAAATTGGAACACTCATCAGTGTTAAGACTGCAAAAGGAATTGAAACGGGAGAAGTTTTTTATAAGATAGCCTTCACGCCTTCGATGCTGCTGAAAAACTTTTTATGGTGCGTACTGGCCTACTTTGTCTGTGCCATGATTGGGCTTTTCATCACCGTTTTGTATTACCGCATGAGCAAAGTGCAGAAGGTCATCGTTTCCGTTAGCGTTCCGTCCTTCTTCCTGTTCGTTCTGCCGATTCTCGACGAATATGTCGCGAGAGGAAGCATTGGGGCAGTGATTTCAAAAGGATTCGAATGGTGGGTCAACTGCGGAGTGAATCCTGCGGCCGATATTATTACACGGCTGCTGCTCGCCGCCGTGCTCGCGGGAATCACATATTATATGGTTCGAAAAGCAGAAGTGAAAGCATAAACAAACCGGCCGCCGAAAATTCGGCAGCCGGAGCTTTTTGCTACAGTAATTTTATTTAGAATTGCGAGATAAACATAATGAGTTCTACGATTAAACTGGAAATGCGGTCTTGATTTTTTATTCGAGACCTACATTCGTTTCCGGTAATATTCTTCAAACCCGGCTGCAAGCAGTCCCTGTATCAGGTTAATCCCCACGACCAAAATACCGGCTGTCAGATCGCCTGCATAGATTAATGCAAAACCTGCCGCCGGGAGAAGAAACCTCATGATAGAATAGCTTTTCCAAACCGCTTTTCCACGGATCTGCGCGTTGCGCTCGTCATTCACTTCAATCTCCCGCTGTTTTTGCTGTTCCGGCGTCATCAGGAAGCCAACAGAAAGCTTCTGTACTCCTTCCCCAAACATCAGAATCCCCGCCGCCAGAACGCACGACGTCAAACGCGTCTCATTGGTGACTTTTCGGGCGATTAAGCCCCCCGCCATAAAAAGAATTCCGGCGGTAACCAGAATCGTGCCGATTATTTTCTTATTCATCATGTTCCCTCCGGGTCAATAAAAATTTCTTCAATGGTCTTTCCAAAATAATGCGCAATTTTGTATGCGAGAAGAATGGATGGATTATACCTGCCGTTCTCCAGCGAACCGATTGTCTGGCGCGAAACTTCAAGCGCCTGTGCCAGTTCATCCTGGCTGATTCCTCTTTGCCTGCGCAGTTCGGCAAGCCTGTTTTCCATGCTGCATCACCTCTTGATGGAAAGTTTACTTTCCAATGAAAGAATAGCACAATCTCTTATTCATGTCAAGTTTCCTTTCCATCTCCTAAAGTGGGAGAAACACAGGATTCATTCAAACGGCAATTTTAGAACGGCATGCGCTTATTTCTGCAGATTTATGCTATACTCTTTAGAGGAGAAAAGGAGCGAGGCAGATGGAAACAATCCGACCGGGGCGGTATCGTCATTTCAAGGGCGGCGAATATCGCGTTCTGTATGTGGCAAAGCATTCTGAAACACTGGAGCCGATGGTGGTTTACCAGGCTCTTTACGGGGAACAGGGAATCTGGGTTCGCCCTGCATCCATGTGGAACGAGACGGTGGAGCGGGACGGCAAAACTTTCCGCCGGTTTACCTATATCGGCGAATAGGGAGTACAGGAAAATGAATATTCAGATATTCGGAAAATCAAAGTGTTTCGACACAAAAAAGGCGGAGCGCTATTTTAAGGAACGAAAAATCAAATTTCAGAGTATAGACGTTGCAAAATACGGCATGAGCAAGGGCGAGTTAAGCTCAGTAAAAGCGGCGGTCGGCGGACTGGAAGCGCTGATCGACCCGAAATCCCCCGATGCGGCTCTGGTGAAATACCTCGCCTACGAAAGCGACCGCGAAGCGAAACTGCTGGAAAACCCAAAGCTGTTCCGCACGCCGATTGTGCGCAATGGAAAGCAGGCCACCGTGGGCTACTGCCCGGAGGTCTGGAAAGACTGGGATTAATGAACGGCAGCAAAACATCAGACTGAAAGAAGATATTATTTTGCTGTTGACAAATAGATTCCCCTGATATTATTATGGTATAATGGAATTATGTTCCAACCTAATAAGGGGGGCATCGGTAAAATTGAAGCGAAAATCATTCCTTCTGTTTTTAGGATTCGGAAAGCGCAGCCGAGGAATTCTTTCTTTATGTCTTATTATTTTGGCTGCACTGGCCGCCATAGGGATCGTTGTGTGGAATCTGCCGGCCAGCGGCCCTGCCACTGTAAATCAAACGCTGAATGTATCGGTTGATGAAATTACTCGTATTGATATCAGTAATGAATCTGGGCCTCAGGCAAAAGTAACAAATAAAAGTGATATCAATCAACTGCTAAGTCCTTTTCTTAAGGTTGAAATACGGAAAATTTCCTTTTTTAAGACATCTGTCCTAAACCATCAGTTACAGGAACATATGGGTTCAGAAGGATTATACTATGTAATTTACAAAAACGGTTCTCCCTATGTTCACATGGAGTATTTTAAACCACAGATGTTTAACATTTGTCCAAACGAGCAAGCCAAGAATAAAATCTTATACTCAACTGCAACTGTAGTAAATGTTGCTTCTATTAATGATATACTTACCAAATATCATATTAACGGGATATAGAAACGAAAAATCCGGAAAGCGTTCTGCGCCTTCCGGATTTTGTTATGCTCCCGGTTTATAGAAGATGAAAGGATTCTTTTTTCTGATTTCTTCGACGAATTTCTGTTTTTCTTTCGGGGCAATCATCACATAATCCTTCCCCCGGCCGGTTCGGAACTCAATCCCCAACCGATCCACCGACGGAGCCAATGAAGACGAAGGGTCTCTGGTTTTTTCTACATATAAAATATCCTGATACCGGATTCTTTTGAAGCACAGACCGCATCGTATAAACAGGGTATCTTCTTCAAGTACACAGAAGGAGTAAAATGCGATCGGCAAAATCCAAATGAGAAAGATCAGAATAAAAATCACTGACAGTACTTTAAGTAAGACTGCGTCACTTTGCAGGCTGAAGGATACCATCATGACGCATGACAAGGCAAATGTTAAAACCGTGAGATAATACCACAAATCCACTTTCGACTTGAATTTCATGGTTCCACCCCCTGTTTACCCAGCATTATACTTCTGTCAAATTAATTTGTAAAGAAAAATCCGGAAAGCATTCTGTGCCTTCCGGATTTTGTTATATCATCTGTTCGTCATAATGGGCGCGTTCGCCGCCGATAAACTTCGGCCTGGTGCGCGCACAGACGAGGTTTGCCTCGCCGATTTTTTTAATGGAAACCCGGGTCGGAACCGCTACCGGCTGCAGATGCATGCCGATGAGCGTATCGCCGATATCGATACCGGCCTGCGCGCTCAGTTCCTCGACCGCAACAGGATGTTCAAACGCATGGTATGCCGCCGTTGCGAACGAGCCGCCGGCTTTCGGCTGGGGTACGACGTTCACAATGGGGATTCGGTTCTTTTCCGCTGCCTCGCGCTCCACAATCAGCGCGCGGTTCAGATGCTCGCAGCACTGGGCGGCGAGGTAAATCCCTTTCCCCTTGAGGATGGGATAGATGGCGTCGAAAACCGAGTTCGCGATTTCCACGTTGGAATACGAACCGATTTTGTGGCCGCCGATTTCGCTGGAAGAGCAGCCGACGACAAAAATGTCGCCTTCCCGCAGACGAGCCACCTTTAAAAGATCTTCCACCGCTGTTTTTGCCTGTTCGGCGATTTCTTCGTACATGAACAATGCCTCCAATCAACTCCGGCAGATTCAATAAACCAACCAATATAAACGGGACTGCCACAGCGGAATTTAATTGCAGCAGCTCCGATGCAGACTCTTTTCCTGCCGGACGGGGAAAGGGTGTTAATGCCTTGGGTTTGACCTGACTTTGATGACCGCCTGAATCATGGCCGTTACGACCTGCGCGTTTGTCTGCGGGTCGATGTCCGGCTCCGGCTGGCCCTGTGCCACAACCATATACTTCGGCGGGAGCTTGTTCAGCGCGAGCGCGATAATATCCTTTTTGCACCGGTCACACCGGCAGCAGGAAAAACGCTCGAGGACGCTGTCCAGCTTCGCAAGAACGGCGGCCTCCATCGTATTAACCACGATCATCTGCTGATTGTCCAGCGCCGGAACAGAAACGCGCCTTGGCTCCGGCGGCTTGTGAACGGCCGGAACGGAAACCGGAGGAACGCTCACGGTTTCGTGCGCCGGTTCGGAGACCTCGGGCGTCACATTCTCCACAGTCGTTTTTATTTTTGGCCCGGACGGCATCAGCTTTTTATACATCAGTTCTTTGTCTATTTCTTTTTTTGTCCTTGCCATTATCCGTTATACCCCCTTTGCGAGAAACTCGTCGATAAATTTATCGTAATCGCGGGCTATATTGTTGCGGGGGGCATAATCAAACAGGCTTTTCTGCACCGACTGGGCTTCACTTGCCGCCACACTGCTGCGGATAAAAGAATCGAAAACGCGGATGTGCAGGTCCTGCGCAATGAGTTCCGCCGTGCCGCGGATTTCCCGGCTGAGAAGCGTGCGCGGATTAAACTTTGTGAGCAGGATACCGGCGATGGAGATATTGGGATTGCAGTATTTTTTCACGCGCTCCACGGTTTCATACAGCTGGGCAATGCCCTGCAGACTGAAAATATCGGAAAGCATCGGCACAACGATGGTGTCCGACGCTGTAAATGCGTTGATGGTTAAAATGCCGAGCGCGGGGGGCGTGTCCAACAGGATATAATCGTACAGGTCCTGCACCGGCTTGAGCGCTTCTTTCAGCAGGAATTCGCGCCCCGTATTGGTGAATTCCAGCTCGATTCCACTCAGTAGGATACTGGATATAATGATGTCCATAGCGGGCGGCTTTTGAATGGCATACTGAATTTTTACCTCGCCCTTCAGCACATCGTAGATGGTAGCGCTCGTTTCCGTATCGGCGCCCACGCTGAACCCCAGGTTGCCCTGCGGGTCAAGATCGATGGCCAGCACACGGTAGCCTCGTTTTTTCAGCCCGGCCGCAATGGAGCAGGTTGTGGTCGTTTTGCCCACGCCGCCCTTCTGGTTGGAAACGGATATAACTTTCGCCATTCGGATGCCCTCTTCCCAAAGTCTATTATCTTAGCCGAAAGCCTGAATTCTGCCATAATAAGCATTTAAAAAATACGTTACTTTTTATTATAACGTGACCGCCCGGCTTTTACAACCACCGGGCGGTCAACATTCCGAAAATATCTACATGGTTTTCGTAAGTTCAAAATTCTTTCGCATTACGTCGCAGGACGCCGCAAAGCTTGAAAGTTCCTCCGGCGTGAGGTCAATTTCGACAATCTCTTCCACGCCGTCCTTGCCCAGAACCGTGGGAACACTCGCATAAACGTCCCTTTGCCCATACTGGCCATCCAACAGGACGGATACCGGCAGGATTTTGTGGTCGTTGTGGTAAATCGTCTTTACAATTTCGCACAGAGACGTTCCAATGCCAAACTCCGTGGAGTGTTTGCCGTGCAGGATCGTCCAGCCGCCTTTTTTCGCCGCGGCGGCGATTTCGTCCAGATTCAGCTTTCCCCAGGTATCCGGGTACTTCTTCATCCAGTCGGAAAGCGGTTTGCCCGCAATACTCGCGTTTGACCATGCAACCATCTGGGATTCGCCGTGCTCGCCCATCACATACGCCTGAATTGATCTGCGGTCTATTCCAATTCGGTCGGAGAGAACTCTGTGCAGGCGTGCGGAATCCAGCGTGGTGCTGGTGGAAATGACGCGCTTTGCCGGCAGGCCGAGGTTTGCCTGAAGGTAATGGGCTACCACATCCGCGGGGTTGGATATGCTGATGAGGATTCCCTTGAAATCAGCGGACTTGATTTTCGGTACAATGGTCTTCATAATTTCAACCGTTTTGCCCAAAGAATCCATTCTCGTCTGGTGCACATCCGGAAGCGGCCCGGCAGAAACAACGAGAATATCCGCATCCGCCAGTTCATCGTATCCGCCCGCACGCACGTCCACGCGGTGCGGTAGATAGTTTACGGAGTCAGAAATATCCAGCGCCTGAGCAATCGCTTTGTCCTCATCAATATCGATAAGGACGATCTCATCGCAGGCACTGTGCGCCGCAAGGCTGTACGCACAGTGCGACCCAACATGACCCGCGCCGATAATAACTATTTTTCTCGTCTGAAACATGAAAAATCCTCCCCAAAAATAAAATAATCAGGCGTTGCCGGAATGTGCGGCGACAAAATGGTCGCGCCAGACGCACCAGCCGGTAACGGAAATCAACACAATCGCTCCGCCAAGCAGTGCGAAGCTCCCGGGCGACTCCCCGTTGAAAAGAAATACCCAGAACGGATTCAGCAGCGGTTCAATTGCACCGATGAGTGAACAGGCAAGCGGCGGACAGTTGCGCATTGCCAGCGCATAGAAAATGTAGGAAACGCCGATCTGGAAAATTCCCAGAGCCAGCACGCTGAGAACCGAAACCGCAGTAAAGGCCGGCGGATAAATAAAGATGAAGGGCATGCCGACCGCAGCCGTAATCATGTGAGAAAACAGGATTCCGCTCAGCCGGGATTCCGTATCCGCCTGCCCGCAGATGACATAGTTCACCGCGCAGAGCACGCCCGAAAAGACGGACACGCAGTTGCCCAGCAGATGCCCGCCCGACAGCCGGTCAAAAAAGAACAGGGAGATGCCCAGAATTGTGGTAACGACGGCCACGAGGTCTGCAACGCGGAACTTCTGCTTTAAAAAGACTGCGGACAGAATCAGGATAAATGCCGGTGCCGTATATTGCAGCACAATGGCATTCGCCGCCGTTGTGAGCTTGTTTGAAACGACAAACGAGAACATCAGTCCGCCCATGAAGATTCCGGACGACACAGAATACCGGTTCAGCTTTATTTTTGCTCCCGTTGCGCGCATATAAACAATCATTACCAAAACGGCGAGCAGGCTGCGCGACCCGCTGATCACCAGAGCATTCCACGGGATGAGCTTAATAAGAATACCGGCGGTGCTCCAGAGCATTGCCGCAGCAATCATCATCAGCTCCGATTGTCTGCGCGGGGTGAAAAGCGCCATGTATCTTTCTCCTTTATGTACAACATTTATTGAATTGATTTTATAAGTTTGCTAGCTGCTTCAGGAATTTAAGGTAAGCTTTGAAAGCCGACGGAACCGCATAGTCCCGGAACAGCTCCGGAATTTCGACCCACACAAAATCTTCCGGCATATTCGCCGAACGAGCCAGATACCCGGTCATGTGCCACTCGATATGCGAGAAAATGTGTTTTGCCTTGGGCAATGGCTCCATCTTTTCGACAGACAGCTTCCATTCGCGCAGAAGGGTTTCCGCCTGCTCCGGAGTCAATTTTCCGCCGGTGCCGGGGAATTCCCAGAGCCTAGCGAGCAGGCCGGATTCGGGCCGCCTTCTGACCGCAACTCTCTCGCCGCAGAGCAGCAAAAAAACCGTGCGGTCTTCCTTTTTGCGCTCCGCTTTCGGCGCCTTGACCGGCAGGGCCGAGGCTTCGCCCTTTCTGCGCGCTTCGCAGAGTTCCGCAAGCGGGCATTGCTCGCACAGCGGCTCGCCGTTCGGCAGGCAGACCGTCGCCCCCAGCTCCATCAGGGACTGTGTAAACGCCCCTGCGTTTTCGTTTGGGTATATTCTTTTCAGGGTGTTATGAAGTTCCTTTTTCACTGCAGGGTCCCCAATATCCCGGTGCGATGCGGTAAGGCGCGCCGCCACGCGAAGGACATTGCCATCCACTGCGGGCTCCGGCAGGCCGTAGGCAATGGACGCAACCGCGCCCGCCGTATATTCGCCGATACCCGGCAGCTTTTTCAGCTCTTCCACGCTTTTCGGCAGCGACCCGCCGTACTCGTTCAGAATGATTCCGGCGGATTTTTTCAGGCTCCGGGCGCGGCTGTAGTAGCCAAGCCCCTCCCACAGCTTTAGAAGCTGCTCTTCCGGAACTTCGGCAAGGGAACGGATATCCGGCAGTTCCCGCAGGAACCGCTCAAAATACGGTTTGACGGCTTCCACGCGCGTCTGCTGGAGCATGATTTCGGAAATCCACACGCGGTAAGGGGTGGGGTTATCGCGCCACGGCAGAACGCGCGCGTTTTGCGCGTACCATTCCAGCAATGGGGCAACGATTTTTGAATAATCCATTTTCACTCTCTGTACTCTCCCCTTCTTTTTCTTTTCGAAAAGAAAAAGAAGGCAAAAAGAAACGGCGCACTACAGCATTTCCAGTTTAATTGTGGAATTGGTTTGTGTTCATCCCCCGCCAAAAGCGGGGGATGAACACATCTTATCCCGCGATGTGAAACGGAATTGCTGTAATCTAATATTAAGACTGGTGCAGAACTACAGGATTTCCCGCTTGTCGTCCCACTAAATGAAGTTTATTTTTATTTGGCAGACCGGGCGGCGTTCTGCGCGCGGAAAGCCTTAATCACTGCAGTGCCGGCGATGGCGCCGTCGCTGACGGACTTTGAAATCTGCAGCAGGCCGCCGGTGCAGTCGCCTGCCGCGTAAAGGCCGGGAATATTTGTCTGCCTGTTCTCATCCACAACAATCGCCGAACCCTTTGTTTCCACACCGAGCTTACGGGCCAGATCCACGCTCCCGGCGACGCCGACTGCCACAAATACTCCCGCCGTTTCGAGCTCCGAGCCGTCTTGGAAACGTACGCCTTTCAGCGTTCCGTCGCCGAACAGAGAGTTGATTTTCTTTGTTTCAACTGCAAGCTCCGGCGGGAACTCCGCTTCCGGCTGTGCGCCGTTCGTAAGAATGGTTACTTTTGCGGCGAGCGGCAGAAGCTCCATCGCCTCATGCAGGGCATAATCCCCCGCCCCGAGAACTGCCACGTTCTTTTTCCGGTAGAAAAAGCCGTCGCAGACCGCACAATAGCTGACGCCGTGGCCTTCGAATTCCGTAAGCCCCGGCAGCTTCGGCGCCTGACGAGACGAACCGGTTGCAATCACCACAAAAGGAGCACGGTACACGCTGGACGCGGTGCTCACCGCGAACTGCCCGTCATAGGCGATGCCCACAACTTCGTCCTCTACAATTTCCGTGCCGACGCGTCTTGCCTGTGCCGCGCCGTTTTCCAGCAGGGTTTTCCCCGAAACGGGCTCAGCAAACCCGTAGTAGTTTTCTATTTTATCTGTTTTTAACAGAGAACCGCCGATACGCCCGATCACCAGCGTGTTCAGTCCTGCGCGCGCCGTATACAGCGCCGCGGAAATACCCGCAGGCCCGCTGCCCAGAATAATTACGTCTGCCATACAACCATCCCTTACCAAAAGTATTACTGCAGCATCTCCCAGTATAATTTTGGAGCTGGCTTGTGTTCATCCCCCGCCTTCGGCGGGGGATGAACACATCTTATCTCGTGGTCTGAAACGGAATTGCTGCAATTTAATAAAACCGGTTGACTTTTCTGCCGACTTTGAATTAAAATGTGATTTTGTCACTGAGAATCGTAAAAACTACTTTATTATATACTATATCTCATATCTTTAGCGAATTCAAAAAATAATTACCATAAAAATGCATTTGGCAATTTCGGAATGATATCTTCGGAGGTTGAAATGAAACAAAAACTTAGAGCGGCCCTGCTGGGGCTGGCGTTATTCGCTCTGATTCTGGCAGGGTCTCTGCTTTTTGGCAGTCTGTCTAGCAAATACAAAACACCGGAAAACACTGCCGCATCTTCACAGGCGATATCTTCCGCCGCCGTTTCCGAAACATCCTCTGCCGCGGCATCCGGCACTGCTTCTGCAGATTATATGCAGGCTCCGGACTTTACGGTTTACGATGCCTCGGGCAAACAGGTAAAGCTCTCGGATTTCCGCGGAAAACCGGTGGTGCTGGATTTCTGGGCAAGCTGGTGCGAGAAATGCACGAAGGAACTGCCCTACTTTCAGGAAGAATATCAAAAAGAAAAGGGAAACGTACAGTTTTTATTCATCGACTGCACCGGGCTCGACGAAGGCGAGGAAACGCAGAAAGCAGCTATGGATTTCCTTAAAAAACAGAAATACACGTTCCCGGTGTTTTACGACCTGAAACAGGACGCGGCAACCCAGTACAGTTTTGCCGATATCCCCGATACTTATTTCATAGATAAAAACGGCCGTCTGATTGCCATTTGCGAGGGTACAATCGAAAAAAGCGGACTGGAGCGGAGCATCGCCGCTATAAAATAAAAAGTCCTCCGCCCCGCCTCGACGGGAACGGAGGATTTTTTCGCGTATGTACTTACGATTCTTTTTTGTCTTTGTCGGGTTCCCCGGATTTTGGGTCGGTAAGCAGATAGCCGTAAATCTCAGACGCCATCGCCACAAAAGCAAGAAACACGATGAAATATTGCATCCCTGTTAAAGCAACACTGCCGCCCATTGTTGACCCGATTGAAGTGTAAAAGCAGGCATGCACCAGCACCGTAAGCGCACTCAGGCATGCGCCGACGCCGTAGTTCCGGCGCTCATGCACAATGAACAAGCTTAGCACCGACATCACCGGACAGCATCCGCACAGCATGATGTAAACAATGGAATCGTACGTTTTGCCAAGGTCGGAATACCGGCGAGCCAAATCCAGGGTACTCAGCGCGGCAGTACTGGAACCGGATTCCCTGGCTGCGGGCAGAAAAAGCATGGCAATTAATAGGGTTTGTATTACGCATATTAAAATCTTTATCTGTTTTTTCGTCATCCGAACCAGCCTCCCTAGTAAAAATTCCCCCGCCGAAAGACGGGGGAATTCTGTGAACAAGGTTAAACTGAGATTATTTCTTAGCCTTTGCTCTCTTCTCTTTAATAGCAGCCTGTGCTGCGGCAAGACGGGCAATCGGCACACGGAACGGTGAGCAGGAAACATAATTGAGGCCTGCAAAGTGGCAGAACTCAACAGAAGACGGGTCGCCGCCGTGTTCGCCGCAGATGCCGAGGTGCAGGTTCGGGTTAGCAGCCTTGCCTTCGTCGACGCTCAGTTTGATAAGACGGCCAACGCCGGCAGGATCAAGATGTACGAACGGATCGGATTCATAGATCTTGTTTTCGTAATATGCGCCGAGGAATTTGCCGGCGTCATCACGGCTGAAGCCGAAGGTCATCTGGGTCAGGTCGTTTGTACCGTAGCAGAAGAAGTCTGCTTCCTTGGCAATCTGGCCTGCTGTAAGAGCAGCACGCGGAATTTCAATCATGGTGCCGACTTCGTACTTCATGTCGACGCCTGCGTCTTTAATGATCTTGTCGGCAGTAGCAACGACAACATCTTTGACGTATTTGAGTTCCTTGACTTCGCCGACAAGCGGAATCATGATCTGCGGAACAATCTTTTTGCCGGTCTTCTTGGAAACATTGATCGCAGCGTTGATAACAGCTGTGGTCTGCATTTCGGCAATTTCCGGATAAGTGACGGTCAGACGGCAGCCGCGGTGACCCATCATCGGGTTGAACTCGTGCAGGCTGGAGATAACGTTCTTCAGGTCTTCGACGGTGATGTTCAGTTCGCCGGCGATTTCCTTAATATCGGATTCCTTGGTCGGCAGGAATTCATGCAGCGGCGGATCCAGGAAGCGGATCGTTACCGGGCGGCCTTCCATTGCGGTGTAGAGGCCTTCGAAGTCACCCTGCTGATAAGGCATGATCTTTGCGAGAGCCTTCTTGCGGGCTTCGGTTGTCTTGGCGACAATCATCTCACGCATAGCCTTGATGCGCTCGCCCTCAAAGAACATGTGCTCGGTACGGCAGAGGCCGATGCCTTCGGCGCCGAACTCACGAGCCTGTTTTGCGTCGCGCGGAGTATCTGCATTGGTGTAAACCTGCAGCTTGCGCGCCTTGTCCGCCCATGCCATGTAACGGCCGAAGTCGCCGGAAATGGTGGCCGGAACAGTCGGGATAGCTACATCGTAAACATTGCCGGTGGAACCGTCGATGGAGATGTAGTCGCCTTCTTTAATTGTTTTGCCTGCAAGTGTGAACTGCTTCTTGTCGTAGTCAACGACAATTTCGCCGCAGCCGGATACACAGCATGTACCCATACCACGTGCAACAACAGCAGCGTGGGATGTCATGCCGCCGCGAACGGTCAGGATGCCCTGAGCGGCAACCATGCCTTCGATGTCTTCCGGAGAAGTCTCAAGACGGACGAGGACGACTTTTTCGCCCTTCTTTGCCCATTCTTTAGCGTCATCGGCAGAGAATACAACCTTGCCGCATGCAGCGCCCGGGGAAGCTGCGAGGCCGTGGCCGATTGCCTTTGCCTTCTTAATTGCTTCGGCGTCAAACTGCGGATGCAGCAGAGCGTCGAGCTGCTTCGGCTCTACGCGAAGAACTGCTTCTTCTTCATCGATCATGCCCTCGTCAACGAGGTCGCATGCAACCTTCAGAGCGGCGGCGGCGGTACGCTTGCCGTTACGGGTCTGCAGCATGAACAGGTGGCCGTCTTCAATGGTGAACTCCATGTCCTGCATATCTTTGAAGTGGTTTTCCAGCTTGGTTGCGATATCAACAAACTGATCGTAAACCTGTGGCATCTGATCCTTCAGGTGGCTGATCGGAGACGGTGTGCGGACACCGGCAACAACATCTTCGCCCTGAGCGTTGATGAGGTATTCGCCGAACAGTGCCTTTTCGCCGGTTGCCGGGTTACGGGTAAATGCAACGCCCGTGCCGGAATTGTCGCCGGAGTTACCGAAAGCCATCTGCTGAACGTTAACTGCGGTGCCCCATTCGTACGGGATTTCGTTCATCTTGCGGTAAACGTTTGCACGCGGGTTGTCCCAGCTGCGGAATACGGCCTTAACAGCCTCGATGAGCTGTTCCTTCGGATCCTGCGGGAACGGCTTGTGCTCGTTGTCTTCGTAAATTTTCTTGAAGATTACGACCAGTTTCTTCAGATCGTCGGCAGTCAGGTCGATATCGTTCTTAACGCCCTTGTCGGCCTTCATCTTGTCGATTTGCTCTTCGAACAGGCTCTTGGAAACGCCCATAACAACGTCCGCGAACATCTGAACGAAACGGCGGTAGCTGTCGTAAGCGAAACGCGGATTGCCGGTCTTTTTGGCAAGGCCTTCAACAGCCTCGTCGTTCAGGCCCAGGTTCAGGATGGTATCCATCATGCCCGGCATGGACTGGCGTGCGCCGGAACGGACGGAAACCAGCAGCGGGTTGCTGATGTCGCCGAAAGTTTTGCCTGTGATCTTCTCCAGGCCTTTCATATGCTCAAAGATGTCTTTCTGAATGTCTGCGTTGATCTGACGGCCGTCGGTGTAATACTGGGTGCAGGCATCGGTTGTGATGGTAAAGCCCTGCGGAACCGGCATTCCGGCTTCGGTCATTTCTGCAAGGCCGGCACCTTTGCCGCCCAGGGTGTTCTTCATAGTGGTCATATCACCGTTGAAGGCCTTGCTGCCCTCGGTGAAGTAGTACAAGTACTTATGACTCATTAACAATACCTCCTAAATTATAATAAAATTTTATCGCGCATATCGAAGGAATAGTGGTAATTTAACGCTCAGAGAGTATTATAGCAAATCGCAGGCGCAAATGCTATATTATTTTGCGAAAGTTTGTCCTCTAAAAATAAAAAATTTGATATTTTTATATTTATGTTTTGCCGAAATTTACAAAACGCCGTTAAATTTAACATTTCGCTTGAAAAAACAAATATATATGAGATAATATAAAGGAGATATGGCAGCGGTCTTGATTATGGAGGAAAAAGAATGTCACAGCAAAACTGTGCCGTTATCCTTGCCGCCGGCGAGGGGAAACGGATGAAATGGAACCGGCCAAAGTGCCTTTCCCCGGTTCTGTTCAAGCCGATGCTTCAATGGGTTCTTGACGCCGCCCGAGGCGCACAGATAGAAAAAGTCTGCGTGGTTACCGGGTTTATGAGCGAACAGGTCAATGCATACCTTGAGGAGCACGACCCCCAGACCGTCCCGGTACTTCAGCCGGAACGCAAGGGCACCGGGCACGCCGTGATGATGGCGGCCGATTTTTTGCGTGCAAACGCAGTTGGAGAAAATGTTCTGATTCTGAACGGAGACGCACCGTTCATGGATTCCGAAACCATTGCGAAAGCCCTTTGCGAGCATAAGGAAAAAGGAAATTCCGTTACGGTTATTTCCGCACTCCTCGAAGACCCCACGGGTTACGGACGTATTATCCGCACCGGTGAGGACGGTACTTTGCGCGCAATTGTGGAACAAAAAGACGCTTCGCCCGAAGAACTTGCCGTAAAAGAGGTAAATTCCGGCGCGTTCTGGTTCCGCACGGATGACCTTCTGACGATTCTGCCGCAGATACAAAACAGCAACGCGCAGGGGGAATACTACCTGACGGACGCCATTGAGCTTCTCATTGCTCAGGGAAAGAAAGCCGGGGCATGCGTTGCCGACAGCGCAAACGCCGTAATGGGCGCCAACGACTGCCTGCAGCTTCACGAGCTGAACGTTATTGCACGGGACGCGGTTCTTTCCTCACAGATGAGCGCGGGCGTCGACATTCCCTGCACGGACGGCGTGGTCATCGGCCCGGATGTAACGGTCGGGAAAAATTGCACCGTACTGCCGGGAACCATCCTGAGCGGCCGCACTGTAATTGGGGACGGCTGCACAATCGGCCCGAACACCGCACTGGAAGCCTGCACGATCGGTTCAGGCTGCGTACTTGACAGTGTGAGGGGCCGCGGATATACCGCTGCGCCGGATGAACACCCGGCGCCTTTTACTGCCCTGCGCTGATTTTTCGTACTTACCAACAGGCAGCGATGAAAACAATTGCAGCAATTTACTTGTAAAAGGCCCGGAGGGGCGCACCCAATATCATTCGGCAAAGTGTTTTCCGAACATGCCCTAAAACAGACTACCGCCGCCAATCCAGAATGACGCAAACATAACAGGCCTGTTTTTAATCCCCGCGATTGGAACATGCCGCAAACACAATACAACCGGCGTTTCGCCGCGAACAAACCAACACTGTAAACCATGCAAAACCGCAACATACCGCCTGCGTTCGCACCCGGCCAAACTGTTTTGCAAAAATTTAGGGGGATAAAAGGAAATGAGTTTTCACGGAAAAGACATTAAAATTTTTGCCGCCAGCGCAAGCAGACAAGCAGCCGAACAGGTTGCACAGTGCCTTGGGCTCCCAATGGGTAAAAGTGAAGTAACGACGTTCAGCGACGGAGAAATTTCAGTTTCTCTTTTCGACTCCGTCCGCGGCTCGGACTGCTTTATTGTTCAGTCCACCTGCGCTCCGGTAAACAGCAACCTAATGGAGCTGCTCATCATGATGGACGCCATGAAGCGCGCATCCGCCGCAAGAATCACCGCCGTTATTCCGTATTTCGGTTATGCCCGCCAGGACCGCAAGGCAAAGGCGCACGACCCGATTACGGCAAAGCTGGTGGCAGACCTTCTGACGACAGCCGGTGCAAACCGCATTCTGACGATGGACCTTCACGCAGCGCAGATTCAGGGATTCTTCAATATTCCTGTGGATCATCTGCTCGGTGTTCCGGTTCTTGCCTCTCACATTAAAGAGCGCATCAGCGGCCACGAAGACGAATATGTGGTTGTATCCCCCGACCTTGGCTCCGTGACTCGCGCGCGCAACTTTGCGGAACGCATCGGATGCCCGCTTGCCATTGTGGACAAACGCAGACAGAAAGCAAACGTTTGCGAAGTTATGAACATCATCGGCAACGTAAAGGGTAAAAAAGTCATTCTGGTTGACGATATGATCGATACTGCCGGAACCCTCTGCAACGCCGCGAAAGCCATTGTGGACAACGGCGCCCAGCAGGTTACTGCCTGCGCGACGCATGCCGTACTTTCCGGCCCGGCAATTGAGCGTATTCAGAACAGCGTTATTAAAGAGCTGGTTATTCTGGACACCATTCCGCTTACCTCTGAAAAACTTCTGCCGAACATGACGGTTCTTTCCGTTGCTCCGCTGTTCGCCGAAGCAATTGAACGCATTTACGAAGACAAGCCGGTTTCTCCACTGTTCAGATAAGCCTTTTAAGCCGTCATGTTTTTGGCTGTGAACCTCAGAACAATGATGGAGAAATTTTATAGCTTTTGTC
This sequence comes from Caproicibacter sp., assembly GCA_036260805.1. GTDB lineage: Bacteria > Bacillota > Clostridia > Oscillospirales > Acutalibacteraceae > Thermocaproicibacter. The sequence goes on along the minus strand of DATALZ010000017.1, from coordinate 23,735 downwards.
CTCAGGCCGGACGGGTCCGTCCGACCTGAGGACAATTAGAATATTTTTTAAGTTTTATTTTTAACATCATAAAAAACCAAGCAGGCGGGGTGGAGCAATCCATTCCGCTTAAGGCTTTATACGCAGTTAAACAAGACGTTTTGTCCTTTTCCACAAGATACAGCGGAAATTTGGCTGCGCCAAACCGGTCAAAACTTTCGACTTTGGTTTTAGAATTGGGTTTTAGAAAATGGAGGGCCTCATGCTGAATCTGTTTCAAAAAAAGGAAGAGCCGTCGGGTTCCGTCGAATACCTGATCGCAGGGCTCGGCAACCCGGGCGACAAATACGACGGCACACGGCACAACGCCGGATTTATGGCGCTGGACTATTTTGCGGAAAAGGCCGGCGTGAAAATCGACCGCCTGAAATTCAAGGGTCTGTGCGGAACCGCTGTGATCGGCGGAAAAAAAGTTCTGCTGCTGAAGCCTTCCACCTACATGAACCTCAGCGGCCAGAGCGTGACGGAAGCGATGAACTTTTACAAGCTGCCGCCAGAGCGGGTCATTATAATCTACGACGATATTTCGTTTGTTCCCGGAAAGCTGCGCATCCGCATGAAGGGAAGCGACGGCGGGCAGAACGGGATGAAAAACATTATCTACCTCGCCGGAAAAGACACGTTCCCCCGCATTAAGCTCGGAACCGGTGACCGGCCCGACCCGCGATGGGATCTTGCGGACTGGGTTCTTTCCCGTTTTTCCGACAGCGACCGTAAGCTATTCTATGAAGCGGTAGAACACGCCTACTCCGCTGTGGAACTGATGGTTCAGGGCAAGGCCGCAGAAGCCATGAATCAATTCAACGGCTGATTTAAATTAAAAAATTATCTGCCTGCACCCCGCAAAAGCGGGACAGGAAATTATAGATTATAGGAGAACTTCATGGAATTTCTCAACAGCGCAATCGGCGGGCTGAAAGAATACGCTGCCCTGGAATCGGCAGTGCGCGAACAGACTCTGCCTGCCGCCGTCACGGGTGTGACCGGCGTTCATAAAGCAAATATCATCTACTCGCTCTGCTCCCGACTCGGGCGCAGGGCTTTTGTCGTGACCAGCGACGAGCAGGAGGCAAACCGCCTCTGCTCCGACCTGGAAGCAATGGGGCTGAAAACGCTGTTTTACCCCTTCCGCGATTTCTCGCTCCGCGACACCGAGGGCAGCTCCCATGAATACGAGCACCAGCGCATTCTGGCGCTGACTTCTCTGCTGAACGGCGGATGCGGCGCGGTTGTCTGCTGTGTGGACGCGGCTCTGCAACTGACTATTCCCCCCTCGGAGCTCAGGCGGCGCACGATTACGCTGAAATCTGGCATGACGGTTTCGATGGATAACGTACTGAGCGTTCTTTCCGCCTGCGGCTATGAACAGGCGTCGCAGATTGACGGGCCGGGGCAGTATTCCCGCCGAGGAGGAATTCTCGACTTTTTCCCGCCCGGGCTTCCGTCGCCGGTCAGAGCGGAATTCTTCGGCGATGAAATCGACACGCTCTCGTTCTTCGACCCCGTAACGCAGCGCCGTACCGAAGCAGTGGAAAGCGTTACCGTTTCCCCCGCGGTGGAAGCGCTTGTCACCGACCCGCAGGGGCTGGCGGAAAAAATCGATTCCCTTGCGTCCGAACTGCGCGGAAAAACCGCAGCCGCGGCGAGGTCTGTGCTGAACCGGGAATCCGACAAGCTGAAAAGCGGCCTGACCCTCGGAAACGCGGACAAATTCCTGCCGATTCTGTACGGCGGAGCAACGGCCACGCTTTTCGACTATTTGGACGATAAGATGATTCTGTTCGCCAGCGAGCCGGTAAAATCGCGCGAACGGATGCGCAGCGTTCTGTGGCAGTGGGGTGAAGATCTGAAGGATTACCTTTCGGACGGAACGCTCTGCCGCACGCTGGACACCTACAGCCGGGACTGGCCCTACGCACTGAATTATTTTGAGAAATCCGGCGTTATTTACCTGGATGCTTTCGTACACGGCGGCTACGACACGCCGGTGCGCACCGTGCTGAACCTGACGGTTCGCCAGCTTTCCGCGTGGGGCGGCAGCATGCAGCTCTTAACGGAAGACCTGAAAAACATGCTGGAAAACAAATGGGCCTGCGCCGTGCTCGCCGGGAACGAACGCTCGGCAAGGACGATTGCAGAAGATTTGCAGGCGCAGAATATCAACGCCGCCTATGTGGACGACCCGCAGAAAATAGAGCGCGGCGAAGTCGTCGTCACCGTAGGCGCGCTTTCGGGCGGGCTTGAATATCCCGGCGCGTTTTTCGGGCTGATTACCCGCGGGCGCATGGCTTCGCCAAAAGCGAAACGGGCGAAGAAGATCAAAAACGGGCAGGAAATTACCGATATTTCCGACCTTGCACCCGGCGATTACATCGTTCACGCCACGCACGGAATCGGCGTGTTCGAGGGAATCCATAAAATCGATATGCAGGGAATCGTCAAGGATTACATCAAGGTACAGTACGCGAAGGGTGACACTCTGTATGTTCCGGTCACCCAGCTCGACATGGTCTCGAAATACATCGGCCCGCGCGAGGACGCGAGCGTAAAGCTGAACCGCCTTGGCGGCACCGACTGGCAGAAAGCGAAAGCAAAAGTCCGCCGTGCTGTAAAAGATATCGCCAAGGATTTAATTAAGCTCTATGCCGAGCGCATGGAGACAAAAGGCCACGCGTTCCCGCAGGACAACGAATGGCAGCGCGACTTTGAATCCCATTTTGAATTTGAGGAAACCGAAGATCAGCTGCGCTGTATTGAAGAAATCAAGAGTGACATGGAACGCGAAGTGCCGATGGAACGCCTGCTGTGCGGTGACGTCGGTTTTGGCAAAACGGAAGTGGCGCTGCGCGCCGCGTTCAAGTGCGTGACGGATGGCAAACAGTGCGCCATGCTCGTTCCAACAACAATTCTCGCGTGGCAGCACTACCAGACCATCACCCAACGTATGGAGGGGTTCCCCATTAAGGTGGAACTGCTTTCGCGTTTCCGTACCCCGAAGCAGCAGGATGAAATTATCCGGAAGCTGAGGCACGGCGAAGTGGACATGGTCGTCGGCACGCACCGCCTGATTTCGCAGGACGTTGATTTCCGCGACCTCGGCCTGATTGTTATTGACGAGGAGCAGCGCTTCGGCGTCGCCCAAAAGGAAAAGCTGAAAACGAAATACAAGGACGTCGACGTGCTGACGCTCTCCGCCACGCCGATTCCGCGCACGCTGAACATGGCACTATCCGGAATACGCGACATGAGCGTTATTGAAGAAGCACCGCACGACCGCCACCCGGTGCAGACTTACGTTCTGGAGCACGACGACGGAATCATCAACGAAGCCATCCGGCGTGAGCTGCGCCGCGGCGGGCAGGTTTACTATCTGCACAACGACGTGGCAAGCATCGAACGGACGGCTGCAAAAATTCAGGCTGCGGTGCCGGAAGCAAAGGTCGGCTTCGGGCACGGCAAAATGAGCGAGCAGGAGCTCTCCGAAGTATGGCGGCGGCTCATTGAGCAGGAAATCGACGTGCTCGTGTGCACCACCATTATTGAAACCGGCGTGGATGTTCCGAACGTGAACACGCTCATTATCGAAAACGCCGACCGCATGGGCCTTTCGCAGCTGCACCAGATTCGCGGCCGCGTGGGGCGCTCCACCCGGCGCGCCTACGCATACCTTACGTTTACGCGCAACAAGGTGCTTTCGGAGATTGCGCAGAAACGTCTTTCGGCGATCCGCCAGTTTACGGAGTTCGGCGCCGGATTTAAAATTGCAATGAGAGACATGGAAATCCGCGGCGCGGGCAATATATTAGGCGGGGAACAGCACGGACACATGGAAGCCGTCGGCTACGACATGTACCTGCACCTGCTCTCCGAGGCAATCAGCCGCGAAAAGGGCGAAACCGTGCGGGAATATGGCGAAGAATGCCTTGTGGACCTTCAGGTTCAGGCGCATATCCCCGAAAGCTACATTCAGGACCTCAGCCAGAGGCTGGACATCTACCGCAGGATTGCGGATATCCGCACGAAAGAGGATGCTCTCGACGTGACCGACGAGCTCATCGACCGTTTCGGCGAGCCTCCGGCAAGCGTAAACGGGCTGGTTCAGATTGCGCTGCTGCGCAACCAGGCTTCGCAGCTCGGAATCCGCGAAATCAAACAGCAGAACGACAAGCTGCTTTTGTTCCGCGACAGCTTCGATATGAAACGCGTGGCCGTGCTGATTGCTTCCATGCACGGCAGGGTGATGCTCAACGCGGGCGCCAAGCCGTATATCAGCGTGAAGATTCCAACCGGAACCACGCCGCTTGACGTACTGGAAGAAACACTTGCACTTTTGGGTAAAAAGCCGCAGGACGCAAAAAGCTAGGCTGAAAAAATCCGTGGACAGCCTCCCTCAAAAAGTGTATAATTGCAACATAGTATTTTAGAATTATAAAAATACCAGCAAACAGATACCTGGTATTCCCCTCTGGGATAATAAGAAAGGAACGATCATTATTATGAAATATTTGAAAAAAATAGCCGCACTGGCTCTGGCCGCGGCTGTTTGCGCTTCCGCAGCGGGCTGCTCCGCGGATAAAAGCTGGGCGGTACAATCCGGCTCAACGAAAGTGCCGATTGGAAGCTATGTTTATTATTTATACAGCGCCTACCAGACCGCAGACGGTAAAAAGACGGATTCCAGCAAAAAGGTTCTTGACCAGAAGATTGAAAACAAGGACGCTAAGACCTGGATCCGCGAAAAAGCGCTGTCTTACACGAAACAGCTGGTTGCTCTGGACAAAAAGATGAGCGATATGAAGCTGACCCTTTCCGACACCGAAAAGAAATCGGCCGAAAGCATGGCAAATTCCGCGTGGAGCCAGTATTCGGCGCAGCTTGAGAAATTCGGCATTGCGCAGTCTTCCTTCCAGCTTGCCTACGGCGACGCCTACTACAAGGAAAAGAAGATTTTTGACGCAATCTACGGAAAGAACGGCACAAAGGCCGTCCCCGACGACGAACTGAAGAGCTATTACACCAAGAACTACACCGACTTCTCATACCTTGCATGCAACCTTTACACGACGGACGCCAGCGGCAACTACGTGAAAGCCTATTCCGACGCGCAGAAGAAAGACGCTGAGAAGCCAATTAACGATTACGCCGATCAGATCAAAGCCGGAAAGATGACGATTCAGCAGGCAGCGGACGCATATAAGAAGGTCTTGAAGAGTTCCAACGACCAGCTTCACGCCGGCAACGTCAACCTTACGACCGACACCCAATACCCGACAGCCATGAAAACCGCTTTGAAATCCATGAAAGACGGAGAAGTAAAGACAGTCGAGCTGAAAGACGAGCAGACCTACCTTCTGATTGTGAAAAACGACATCAACAAGAGCGCCGCAACACAAATCAGCAATGCGGACAACCGCAACAATCTTCTTGTGAGCTATAAGTCAGACGAATTCACGACCGAGCTTCAGAAGGAAACCGATGCTCTGAGCAACGCAATCACCGTAAACGACAGCGCGCTTAACTCCTATGACCCGAAAATGTTCCAGTCCTGATTTTTCCCAACAAACAGTTCGGCCGCTCCCAAAACGGGGGCGGCTTTTTGGTTTAAAGCAATAGAGAGGATGAATCAAAATGAACGTACCAATCCATGATATTTTGACCGAAATGATGCGCTACAACGCGGGCGACCCGAAACGGATTCAGCATGCGCTGAAGGTCTACACCTACGCGGCGCTGATCGGTGAAAAAGAAGGCCTCGGCGAACGCACTCTGGGCATCCTGAAAACCGCCGCCGCGCTGCACGATATCGGCATTCACAACAGTGAGAAAATCCACAGTTCTTCGGCGGGCAACTGGCAGGAGCTCGAAGGGCCTCCCGTTGCGAGGGTGCTGCTTGCTCCATTCGGCCTGGACGGGGATTTTGTGGAACGCGTATGCTATCTCATTGGGCACCACCACACCTACAGCAGGATTGACGGCCTGGATTATCAGATTCTGGTGGAGGCCGACCTGCTGGTAAATTTCTATGAAGACGAGATATCCCCTGAAAACGCAAAACAAACCGGCGACCGGCTGTTCCGCACAGAGACAGGAAAAGAATATCTCTCCCTGATGTTCCCCTGACATCATTTCGCCGTGAACGGTATTGAAAATTTTAAAAATGAGTCTCTTTCCGTGTTGACATATCTGCCAAATTTTGTTAAAATTTTATAGATATATGATTATAGCTGCGGCTTAAAAGCTATAATATTTTAGGAGGGTAAAATTTGGTAGATTTAAACACTGTATCAGCGAACTGCAACTTAACCTATGAAAAGAAGCGCATGATGGCTTTCGGGAATTACCACGGCTATCCTGTAATGATTCAATTACAGCAGCGGGATGCTTTATGCCGCTTCAGCCTGAATGTGAAAGCCGACGATGCACAGGCGGCTGCGCTCACCAGCTTCCTTTCTGGGCTTGCGGAAAAGAACAAATTCGTGAAATACGCCACCTACAAAAGCCCGGTTATCTCCGTGGGAGTTGTCTCCAAGGGCGGAATCGCCTCACGCAAAAAGGGCAACGACCAGTTTATGCAGGCTTTCGATGAAGTAATCAATTACTGTGCCATGAACCAGCTGGCGCCTTGCTGCGCAGTCTGCGGTGGGCAGGATAATCTCGGCATTTACAGCGCCATGGGCGGCTATGGCATCATGTGCCCAGCGTGTTTCGAAAAGGCGAAAGGCGAACTTGCCAATGCGCAGCAGGAACTGCATGAAAAGCCGACAAACTACGCTGCGGGACTTGTGGGCGCGCTGATTGGCGCACTTCCGGGTGTGGCACTGTGGATTATCATCGGCGAGTTTGGGAAAATCGCAGCGATTTCGGGTCTTGTTCTGATGCTGGGGTCCATTTTTGGATTTAAGAAGTTGGGCGGAGGAAAACTCAACATCGGCGGTATTGTAATTTCAGTCGTTGTCGCGGCCGGAATGCTTTTCCTGGCGGAATACAGCTCGCTTGCCCTTGATGTTTACAACGCATATAAAGCTGACTACGACATCTCGTTCTTTGATGCCTTCCGCGTTGTTCCTAAATTTTTAAAGGACGGCGAAGTTTTCCACGGTTTCGTTTATGACCTTGTAATCGGTTATGTGATGCTGGTAGCGGCAGCGGCCACAAGCGTTTACCATGCATTTAAACAGGCCAACCTGAAATACGAGATGCAGAAACTGAATTAACTACATAAACAGCAAGCTGCCCTCCGGTTAAAACCGGAGGGCTTTTTTCGATATTGTAATTACCATATATTTGCAGTATAATAGAAAAAATGAAATATCGGTAAATTGTTCCGACGTACATAGGGAGGCAGTACTATGAAAAAAGCAGTGGCTTTATGCCTGTCGGTTCTTCTTACGGTTTTCCTGTTAATTGGCTGTTCGTCGTCCGCCACCTCTGCGGGGAATCATGCAGATGCAAAAGCAGCTGCGAGTACTGCGGCAACGGATACAAAAGCAGCCGGCAGTACGTCCGCGGTAACGAACACAAGCACAAGCACGCGCAAAATTGAGAAAAGCGCGAAACTGACGATTGAAACTTTAAAGTATGATAAAAGCACGGCGGATTTTGAATCGCTGGTCGCAAAGTACAACGGATACATAGAAAGTTCCAACGTGCAGGGTAAGGAAATCAACTCGGCTGAGAGCCGAAGGACTGCCACTTACACCGCCCGGATCCCGGCAGACCAGCTGGACTCTTTTTTGAACGGAAGCACGGCAATCGGCAATATTACGGAAAAAAGCATTACCGGGCAGGACGTGACGCAGAATTATGTAGACACGGATGCAAAGCTCAGGACGCTCAAAACGGAGCAGAGCCGTCTGCTGGACATGATGAGCAAATCTTCCGACATGGACACCATGCTGAAAATTGAGCAACGCCTGACCGAGGTTCAGAATGAAATAGAACAGCTCACCTCGGAACTGAAAACCATGGATTCGCTGGTCAGCTTTGCGACCGTTACTGTCACCATTACAGAAACAGCCGTTCTGACCCCGCCCGCAAAACCGGTTGAGCCTACCTTCTGGGGACAGCTTGGTTCCACGCTTTCCGGATCTTTTCACGCTCTTGTGGAAACCTTTAAAGCCATTCTCGTCGTTCTGACGGCAATTCTGCCTTTTGTAATCGTCGCAGCCATTGCGCTGGCGGTCGTGCTCATTGTGCGCAGAAGAGGAAAGAAGAAAGCACCGGAAGATCAGAGCAACTCCGAAAAACCGAAGATGTAGCGGTCGGCAAGGGAACGGATTTTCGCTTCATCCGGCGCGGAATGGGCATCATAGACGCCAATCGCCGTCATGCCTGCAGCTTTGACGCCCCGGATTCCGGGCAGCACGTCTTCAAACGCCACGCATTCCTCCGGCGGCGTCCGCAGGCGCTTCGCCGCAAGCAGGTAAACATCCGGGAAACCTTTGCCGCGTTCCGCTTCGCAGACCGACGCAAACGCTTCAAAATACCCGAAAACCCCGTTGTTTTTCAGAACCGGGCCGTAAAGTTCTTCGGAAAGGGCGGTGGCCACCCCCAGTTTGACCCCGCCGGAACGCAGAAAGTCCAAGTATTCCTTCGCATGGGGTTTCAGCCGGATTTTATTGGCGTATTCGTACTCGACGAGCTTTGTCCATTCCCGAATCAGCTCCGCAGGCGTATCGGCAAAACCAAAGCGGCGAATCGTGTACTCCGCCGCCTCCTGAAAGCTCATTGCGCCTACGGTTGCTGTATAATCCGGCGTAACAGCAATTCCGCGCTTCGCAAGGAAAATCCCGTCCACTTTCTCCCAGACATCCATCGAATCAATCAGCGTACCGTCAAGGTCGAAGATTGCCGCACTGAATTTTTTCATTTTTGTCCTCCATCATGCAGGCACAGCCTGCCCGGCTGAGGGCAGAAAGCAGCCTTATTATACAAGAAATGCCCTTTGGCTTTTGCCGAAGAGCATTTTTATTTGAGAGTAATATGTATCGGAACCGCATCGAAAAGCGGTTCCGTTCCACAGCGTAATATTATAAAGCGTCGATTTCTGCAAGCCACAGCCGTGAGGATGCATCGCTCGGCATACGCCAGTCACCGCGCTGCGAAAGCGTGACGCTGCCCACTTTTGGGCCGTCCGGCAGAGCGGAACGCTTGAACTGATTTATAAAGAAGCGCCGGTAGAATTCCCTCATCCACTTTTTTACCGTGGCCGCATCGTAGGTACCCTCAAAGGATGCGACAGCCATATGGTAAATCTTCGACGGAGAAAATCCGAACCGAAGCATATAGTACAGGAAGAAATCATGCAGTTCGTAAGGCCCGACAATATTTTCGGTCTTCTGCGCGATTTCTCCATTTTCCGGCGGCAGAAGCTCCGGGCTGACGGGCGTTGCAAGCACGTCCTCCAGCAGAGCGCAAAGCTCTTTGGAACCCGTGACGGCGGCATGATGCACCAGATGGCGCACCAGCGTTTTCGGAATGGAGCAGTTCACGCCGTACATGGACATGATGTCGCCGTTGTACGTCGCCCACCCGAGGGCAAGCTCCGAAAGGTCGCCTGTTCCAATGACAAGCCCATTGCACTGGTTTGCCAGATCCATGAGCACCTGCGTGCGCTCGCGCGCCTGCGAATTTTCGTAAGTAACGTCGCGCACATTCGGGTCGTGGCCGATATCCTGAAAATGGCGCATTACGCTTTCACCGATGGGTATTTCGCGGAAGTCCGTACCTAAAAGCTCCGCCAAACGCTCCGCGTTGCTTTTTGTACGCTTCGTGGTGCCGAACCCCGGCATCGTGACCGCGATAATCCCCTTGTGGTCAAGGCCGAGCATATCGAACGCGCGGACGATGACGAGCAGCGCCAGCGTGGAATCCAGCCCGCCGGAAACGCCAAGCACAGCGCACTTTATGTTTGTATGCGCGAGGCGCGTTTTCAGCCCCCACGCCTGCATATTCAGAATCATTTCGCAGCGCTCTGCGAGGTCTTCTCTGTCGTCCGGAACAAAAGGCAGGCAGGGGAATTTCCTCTCCACCTTGAACTGCGGCTCGTCCAAAGAAAATGCGATTTCATTTGCGTTGCCGCCGTTTTGCCAGGTGGTCATGCGCAGGCGTTCCTGCGAAATGCGCTGCAGGTCAATATCCGCAACGGTCAGGCCAGTATGGAACTGCCTGGATTCGGCCAAAATCGTGCCGTTCTCCGCAATGATGCTGTGCCCGGTAAAGACCATATCCATGGTGGATTCGCCCTCGCCGGCATCCGAGTAAACATAAGCGCAGAGCAGCCGCCCGGACTGCCCCTTTACCATGCTGCGGCGGTAAGGCGCCTTTCCGATGATCTCGTCGCTGGCGGAAAGGTTGAACAGCAGAGTCGCCCCGGCGAGCGCAAGGTTCTGCGACGGCGGACACGGAATCCACAGATCTTCGCAGATTTCGGCGCCGACAGAAAGGCCCGGCACAGTCTCGCAGCGGAACACAAGGCGGGTTCCCATCGGAACCTTCTGCCCGCAGAGCGTGACCTCAGCGTATTCCGGCCCGGCGGTAAAATGCCGCGATTCATAAAATTCACTGTAATCAGGAATGTATCTTTTCGGCACAAGGCCGAGCAGCTTCCCCCGGCAGATGAATGCGGCGCAGTTGTAAAGCCCGGCTCCGCTTGCAACCGGAAGACCAACCAGAGCCAGCAGGTTCATGTCTTTCGTCTGCTCCAGAAGCTCGCCCAGCGCCTTTTCCGCCCCGGCGATCAGCGTATGGTCGCGGAACAGATCGCCGCAGGTGTAGCCCGTCAGGCAAAGCTCCGGGAATGCCACGGCACCGACACCGCGTTCCCTGCACTCACACATAAGCGCAAAAATGGAGTCCTTATTATATTCACAGTCGGCAACCCTGATTTTTGGCGTTGCGGCCGCCGCCCTGAAAAAACCGTCTGTCATTTTATTTCCCCCGCCTTTTTTTCCGCGTGTTCCCGGCTGCTCTTGAACTTTTCGCGCAGCTTTTGGCGCCCGCCGTCAAATCCGGCAAAAAACGCGCCCACAATCACGCAGGAATAATACGCAAGCAGCCGCCAGAGCAGCATCGCCTGCGTAATAATCTGATCTTTAAAAAATATTTTAAAAATAACAAGAAAACTGCCCTCGGCGGCGCCCGCCGCTCCAGGCAGGGGCGTGTAGCCGGAGATCATGGTTACAAAGCACTGCGCTGAAATCATGTCTACAATAGGCGCGCCCGGGCTGTGAAAAGCTTTGTAAATAAAAAACGGCACCGAAAACAATGCCGTCAGCTGAATCAGCGTATATCCATAAATTCGAAACGTAAGCCGCCGGTTCCCCCGCATGGCTTTGTTGTTTTCAATGTAAAACCGGAGCTGGCTCTGCACCTTTTCGCGGGTTTCTTCCGCCCTTTTTACAATGTGGATTTTGGTAAGCGCCCAAACGACGGCGTGAATCAGCTTCGTTGTGAATTTCGGGCTGTAGGTAAACAGCAGCAGAAGAATCACGCTGGACGCCTGGTACAGAAAGCCGATGAAGGCAAGGGCCATAAAACCCTGAAACTGACTACGAAAAAATGAGAAGCGGATGACGATAACGAACAGAGAAAACAGGGTTATCGTCGTCTGGTAAACAAGGAACTTCCGCACCAGGGCGGAAATCGCAATGCCGGACGAGATTCCCTGCCGCATAAAAGAGACAAGCTGCATTGGCTGTCCGCCCACAGAATAAGGCGTAATGGCGTTAAAATACTGCCCCACCATGGTAACCTTAAAAGCGTGGCGATAACTGTACCCTGTTTTGCAGGCATGCCCTACCAGTGACTGAACCACCATTCCGTCCATAACCCAGTTCAGAACGACGCAGCCTGCGGCGCACAGCAGCCAGAACAGATTCAGCCCGGGCAGACTGTTCAGCAGAATGGCAAGATTATTGCCGGAAACGCAGAAGTACACAAGCAGACCTAAAGACAGCAAAAACAAAGCCGCCTGAAAGATTTTGGACGCTCTGCTCTTATCCTTTATCATCCTTCTGAACCGTTGCCGTCCGGCCCGGGCAAATTGAGTTGTGAAATCAGCGGACGGAGTAATCCTTTTCCAGTTTTTCCGGTGCCGCGACTACGTCCGGCAGATCGCCGAACATAGCGGTCGGGCTAAATTCATCCCCGGAATAATGCTTCAGTGCCCGGGAAACCCGCCGCATATTTGTCATGCAGCCCTTCAAACATTTTTTCTCGGTGTGCACTCTTAATACATACAAATAACAGCAGTTGCATGTTTTCCGGACGAGTGCCTGGTAACTCTTTTTATATTTTTCATAAAGGCCGTTTTTCTCGAGAGAAATTCGAACCAAAGCAATAGCGCGGATAAAATCGTTGATTTTATTCGTGTTCATCGTTGCCAGCGTACTCGCGGAGTGCTGATTATAATAATACAGCGGGCGGTCTATGACCGCAACGCGGTTCGCGTGTGCGAAAATTTTGTTGGCGACCGCCATATCTTCAAAGCACATGGTGGGAAATGTAACGCCGTAGTCGGTAAAGAGCTCCCGACGGTAAAGCTTGTTCCACACCATGCTCTGAATCTGCATATCCCGAAGAAGCTTGTTCATCGCTTCGGACTTGGTGAACACACCCTTGCAGCGGAACGGATATTCGAATAAAAAATCGTTTTCAATGTAATGAAAATAATAATAGCAGCTCGATATATCCGCGTCATACTCCACGCAGGCGCGGTAAAGCTCCTCCAAAAAGGTAGGGGCAACATAATCGTCGCTGTCAACAAAAGCAAAATATCTTCCCTGAGCGGCTGCGATGCCAACGTTTCTCGCCTTTGACATCCCGGCATTCGCTTGATTAATCGCCTTGATAAAACTGTACTTTTCTGAGAAATGCCGAAGAATTTCAGGTGAATCGTCGGTCGATCCGTCGTTTACAGCTATTACTTCAAAATCGCGAAAGGTCTGTTCCACCAGAGACGAAAGGCATCTTCCTACAAACTTTTCCACATTATATACAGGAATAATCACACTGATTTCCGGTATGTGTTTTTCTTCCGCCAAGACAGTTCTCCCTTTCCCGGCAGGCCTTCCCGTTCAGGCCCCCGCTTATTTATTTGCCAAAAAAGCCGGAATGATACTTCCAGCTCTATCATTTATCATTTTTGCAGAAACCGGCAAAAAAGTCAAGTCTCTTTTTGGGAGAGTATGGATTATTTCGCACTATGCAGCAACATCGTCGTTGGGCACATTGTTCTGAGAACTGCTGGAAGACGGCTTAGAAGACGCCTGTGAAGACGGTTTCGAGCTGGGCGACGAGGATGCGCTCGGCTTCTTCGACGGAGTACTTGACGAAGGCTTCGAAGAAACGGATGCGGACGAGGAACTGGATGAAATCCCCAGTTTGGCAGTATTGGTTCCCCTGCCGTAAGAATAATATGCAGGCATCGGCGGATAGTAAGAAGAATTGAGGAATTCCGTGTTCACAACTTTTCCGTTCTTGTAGAACACACGCCTTGCGGATACCTTGTAGCCGGTGCGGGCTCTGGATTCCAGCTCTACGGTGCCAGCAGAAAGAGAACTGTCTTCCGTATATTTTGCCTGGCTTGGCGCCGCATATGTCTGGTTTGTCTGGGAAACAATCTCGATATCGTCATAATCGGGCGACTGGTAGCCGTAAAAGGTTGCCGTTAAATATCTTCCGCTTGCACTTGTGAGGATATAAACCGGGTAATCCGACGTGTTTTTAAACTTAAGGTCGAGGCCCGGGTAGCTGACGGTAGCGTCCTGGCCGATGGTGCAGTAGCTGGACGGCATGGAGTGGTTGTAGCGTTCCGTAATCTGCATATTGGAACGGAGCGCGGCACCGTAAATGGTGGTGGATGCCTGGCAGATGCCGCCGCCGTATTCCGTAATATGCTGGCCGTTCAAGAGAGCTCCGGCTTCCAGATAACCGTGCGCTTGGTCGCACGAGCCCACCGTACCGAGGAAGGAAAATGTCCCGCCGGCCGGAATGCTGGTTCCGTTCACCGCAAGCAGGGCTTTCGACATATTGTAAGTGCCGTTGGCATTGTTGGTCGAGGTTGTGCTGAATGTTCCGAGCTTCTGCAGATGGCTCTTTACCTCGGCAATCGTCTTGTCGAAAGGCACGGTCTTAACGCTCATTTCTGCTGTGCCGGTATGGCTCCCGTCTACAATGGCTTTTACGTCGTTCCAAAGCTTTGCGGTATCGACGGAAAGGCCCTCTACGCCGTCTTTGCAGGTAAAGGAGCCGGTAGACCCGTCAAAGGCAACAACCGTGGGGTTCACCGGGCTGCGGGAAACCTGCGCTGCAATTTTATCCACTTTGGCTTTAAGGTCATTCTCATTGAGAGTGGCGGTAACCTTGTATTCTTTTGGTTTGGATTTCAGCGCCGTCACCTGAGCATACCGGGTTTCGCGGTCGCCGGAACGGCCGTAGGCATAGGCCTGTTTGAGGATGCTGTCGTTATTATAGCTGAAGACCATGTCTTTCTGAGTAAACTCCCAGCCCTTGCCGCTGTAAGTGATTTTTACATCATAGTTTCCGGCGGCAGAAGCCAGTTTTGCCTTTACGGCCTCCTGCGCCTGCTGCATGGTCATACCGCCCAGATCAACGCCCTGTACGGTAATCCCGCTGTAAAATTTATCGGTGTTCAGGGTGGCATCAATTTGCTGCTGCTTCTGATAATTGTCGTACATCTGCTTACCTGCAACCGTGCAAACGCCGGCGCAGACGACAACTGCCGCCGCAATTACAGCAATCAGCTTTCCGCGTATGTTCTTCTTTTTCCCAGATTGTGAATAAATATCCGTACTGGAACTGGCGGTCATTTATGTGCCCCCTAAAATTGACAATAGACAATGGTAATTTGTTCTTTTATTATAGGACATTGGCGGCGTGAAGTAAAGTTACAGGATTGATACAGCATTTTGTCGAATAGAATCATTACAGCAATTATTTTAGTATCAGGACATTGATTAAAAATTGGAAATTGCCGAATGCGTTTTTACGGTTAAAATTCTTTTCTGCTTAAAAGTAAAAACGCTGTAGAATGTTCGGAATCCTTAAGGCCCGTATGGATTCCATTGTAAATATATGCTATAATATTTGTGATATTTCCTGTATGGCAAGCATGAAAAGGAGTGTATTATGAAAATACTGATTCTGTCGGCAGCAACCGGCGCCGGACACCTCAGGGCATCCCGGGCAATCAGCAATTATATTCAGGAAAACGACCCCGAATCCGAAGTTGAAGTTGTAGACGCTATGAAAAGCGTCGGCAGTATATTGGATAAAACCGTCTGCGACGGGTACCACATTCTGGCTATGAAAACCCCAAAGCTGTTTGGGAAGCTGTACCGCGCGACCAATAAAAAGAGCCCCCTTTCGGACCTGCTTTATCGGTTCAGCAACGTGTTCAGCCGCCTGTTGCTCTCTACCATTGAAGAGAGCAACCCCGACGCGATTATTTCAACACATCCGTTCGTCTCGGAAATGGTTTCCCACCTGAAAGCGATTGGAGCCGTGTATGCCCCTCTGATCACTCTGATGACGGACTACGGACCTCACCGCGCGTGGATTTCCGACCATGCGGACGCATATGTGGTTTCCAATGCCGAAATGATCCCACAAATGGAGGCCATGGGCGTTGACCGGAGCAAAATCTATCCGTTCGGCATCCCCGTTGGAAATGTTTTTTTCACCAAAGCGGACAAGCCCGCCCTGCTCAGTAAGTTCGGCCTTGACCCGTCTATGCCGACCGTTCTGATTATGGCCGGAAGCTTCGGCGTAACCAATATTCTAAATATCTACCGGCAGATTACGCATACCGATGTTCCGTTCCAGGTCGTCGTTATCACCGGAAAAAATGAAAAGCTGTACACCGCATTCGCGGACGAAGTGGAAAAGAGCCCGAAAAAAACAAAACTTGTTTTCTTCACCAATGAAGTGGAAAACTACATGCATGTTTCCGACCTGCTGATTACCAAACCCGGCGGGCTCACCGTTTCGGAAGCGCTGGCCTGCAACATCCCGCTTGCGGTGTTCGATGCGATTCCGGGGCAGGAGGAAGACAACGCCGACTTCCTGCTGACGCACAACATGGCGGTAAAACTGGAACCCGGCACGGACTGCGGCGCAACCATTCGTTCCCTGCTGGAAGACAGCCAGCGCCTTGACGAGATGCGCAGCTCCTGCGAGGAATTCGACAAGTCGCATTCCACGGAGAACATTCTCGCGCTGACGCGTGAACTGTGCGAAAAGTACCACAAGGCTTAGGCCACAGCGCCTTTCAGCCCACCGCCCGGCAAATGGAGACTTCCGGCAAATCCCGGCGGGACTTTATTGGGATGCTCCCGGCTCGAATCTGGCATCATGCAACCTGACACGGCTTCTGAAAAGGGGCTGCCGCTCAACTTTCGTTCAGCGGCGGCCCCTTTTGTCTATTTCTTTTTCTTGGGCTCCGCAGGCTTCAGCAGAAGCCTTGTTTCCCCGGGGTTCAGCGTGAGGAGTTTGGCGGTGATGCGCGGGTGCTTCAGGCGCAGGCGTACCATGTCGCGGAGAGCCTGACCGCGGTTACAGCCGTGAATGACCCGTACTTCCGTGATATTGTTGGGAGCGCTGCTCAGCAGATGCTCCAGACGGAATTTGGCATCCTCGACCGTCAGGCCGTGCAGATCCACATCCATGGAACTCCCCTGTTTCTCCACGTGCATGCCTGTCGCCCCCATTATCTAAAAATTACAGCTGCTGTTAGGATTCGTCAAAAATAATTCTATGGTTTTTATTATACTATAAATACCGTGAAAGGCAAATTACCGCAATTCCATTTCAGATTACGAAATAAGATGTGTTCATCCCCCGCCGAAGGCGGGGGATGAACACAAACCAACTCCATAATTAAACTGGAAATGCTGTAGGATATTCCAAATAAGAAAATCGTAAAGTCGTGGACTCCGCATACAGCGGTATGTTATAATAGTAAAGTGTATCCAGACATCCGGAGGTGAACGCAATGAAAGTCGTAGATCTGCGCAATATATTTACTAATTGCAACGATGAACTAATTGAAATCAGCGACTCGCTCATCTACTACGCTGAGGAAAAAATGGAGGAGGGCCACCCAAGCCTGTTTCTTCTGGAATACAACCGCATAACAAAGCGCGAACGCGTCATTGCGAATTATCTTCTTCCCAGCCCGGCCTATGTGCAGCATTATTTCAGCTTCCCGGATGATATTGTGGTGATTATGGAATCCGGCGGGAGCGATGCGTGCGTTCTGCGCGTTGGCAAGCACACCGGGGCGGAAAAGAGCATGGCGAAGCTGAACTTCATCGGAGATTTTCAAGACTGCCGCGCGCTGGATGAATCCCATGTGCTGTTTTACACCGGCCCGAACGAAAAGCACAGGCCGCTGTTCCGCGAATATAAAAAGCTGACCGGTTTCTGCCGGGTGGCTTATCTGTATGACCTTGAAGAAGGAAAATACTACTATGCGCGTGACCCGCGCGTCTGCAATTCGGACTCCTCGAAATTCATCCCTTACAGCCGAGGCGGTTCTCCGCAGATTCTGGTACTTGGGCCCCACGGCAGCGAAGAGGACAAGCAGAACTGTTTTCACAACATGCGCTGGCTGGGCGAAAATATCAGCGACAACATCTGGACCTGCCCGATGATCGATTTTCTGGTCTCGGTTAAAGCCGGAGAGGAACGCATCCCACTGGAGCTCATCCTGAGCGCGGGCACAGAGGGACTGGTGCGTTTTACCGGTCTTGATAAAGAGAATATTTATTTCCGCGCAAAGTACTTTCCCACCGGAGACCAGCGGCTCTGCGCTTACAGCATGGAGACCGGCAAAAAGTATGTGGCGGCAAGGCTGACGCTCGGCGAGAGCGACGAGCCGGCGTGGTTCAGCATTGACCCGGAAGGCGGTCAGGCTTACCGCATTACCGAATGCGGCGACGACTACGGGGTCACAGGAGTGATGAACTCGGTGATTGACACAAAATACCCAAAGGAACTGGGCAAATTCATTACCTGCGTGGACGACCGGTTTATTATTGCGCGGTACATACTTGCTGACGAAACCGATTCGTTTGAATTCAATTCCATTTACGATACGCAGACTGGCACACAGAAAAGCTACGAATGCAGCTGTGCCGTCAGCGGCAATACCGTGGTACTGTACTGATTCATACCATAAAGCAAGGCCGGGCATATGCCCGGCCTTTTTCTTTAGGCTAAATCGCTGCTTTGCGCAAACTGCTGGAGCATATTCGGCGAAATACCAAACATCGAAACAATGGATGCCAGATCCTTATGTTTCTGTATCGCATTCTGAACATACGTAACAGCGGATCTTTGGTAATCTTCCTGAAGCTTTTTCTCCGCAGCCGTCGGCGTCGAGCCGTCCGCGCGGATGCAGCTTCCGGCAGGGACACTCGGCATTTCTGCTTTTTCCACCGTCTTCTGTATTCTTGTTGAATTCACCTGCAGCCTGCCGATTCCATTGAGATTCAAATCAACATCAGTTTTGTACTCTGTTCCGCTGATGCTGCTGTCCACTTTGGCAGAAGAGTTCAAAAGACTTAAAAGGAGCTGTTTCTGGTTGGCATCCGTCTGCGACGTAATCATGTTTTTTAATACGCCCTTGGAATCGTCTACGGTAATAGTGAAGTTCCCGGTCAGGGCAGTATTACCCATAAACTTATCTTTTTTCATGTTTTGGTAGGAAATATCGAAACCAAAAGCCTTGCTGGAAGTCTCGTCCGTAAACAGCAGTGTGATTTTGCCTTCCTGCTCGGATTTCGCATCCAGAAAAGCCTCAAAGACCTGTTTACCGTCCGAAAGTACGTTAGCCGCTTTGCTGACCGCTTTTCCGTTTTCTTTCGTCACAAAGTTCAGCGTTACAGTGTGATGCTCGGCGGAAGCAATTTCAACGCTCTGGCCAACCACTTGATTTTGCGCTGTAACATACGAAACAAAAGAAAGTTTGCTGATTTCCTTTTTGATGGAATCTTTCTGCTCCTTGTACCATTTGTTCAGGGAATCCTGAAATTCTTTTTTCGTCATGTTGGACGAAGACTGGTTGGTAGAGAGGTTCATGAAGCCGGATTTGTTCAGATTGGTTTTGGAAAGCCCTTCGCTGTTGGCTGAAAACAGGCTGTAAAAATAATCGTCGCTGCCCACAGCGTTGACCAAATTGCCAAGCAGTTCGCTCGTCTGGCTTCCGTTCAGCGAAACAGTAACCTTTTCTCCGCTGCAGGACAGATTCTGAACCTTAAGCTGGGATTCGCTCCCAATGGTGGTTGTGCCCTGATCGAGGGATTTCGTGAAAACCTCTGACAAACGGTTCATAGATGCCGTTATTTTCTGTTTGTCATAGGCATAACTGCTCATATATGAGGAAGGAAGCATTTTGCTGTTAAGGCTGAAATACGTTTTTGAAATATCCGGGAGCTGCAGATAACCCTCATTTTTTTCATCCATGAAGCAGGATGCAGAGAGCAAAGAGCCGTCGTTGTCGCTGACGGAGACATCATACTTTGAGACCGCGCCGCTGCGGTTAAAATTCGTCCTGAATTTCAGGGAATTGATATAGCTGAGGATCTGGTTGTAGACCTTGCTCTGCTGCTCATTGGCGTTTATGCTGTTCAGTATGGTATCATCCAGCGTGAGATTGATGGATGAATCCTCTTGATAAGCGTGGTCTGATTTCTCGTGCTGAGCCACTTCCGAAATATCGCCGAATGTCGTGGCCGTACCGGTTCCGATGGTCTGAACCGTTTGTTTTTCCAGACCTTTTGCATAATTTTCTTTCCCGTATATTGTCTGCAGGAAATCGCGGGTAAAGAAGGATTTTATTACGAAATAACCCGCACCCACCAATAGAACAAGGCACGCGCACACAATTGCGATTGCTTTTTTATGCGACTTTTTAATCTCTCCATAATACGGTTCCGAGCTGTAATGTGCCGGGCCCTGGGGCTGATCGGCAGGAGTCAGCTGGGCCGTGGGAAAGCCCACAACAATGGCGCCGCAGTAAGGGCACACCTCACAGTTATCATCCATCTCGCTGTTACATTTTGGGCACTGCATTTTCATTCCTCTTTCCTTTTGTGAATTAACTGATTGAAGTATACCATTATAAGGAATTTCTGTAAAGACAAAATAGGACATTATTTTGCTCTAATCGGCATTTTTTGTTCCACAATATTACAGATTTGGTATTGACACTTGTTATACTTCGGTATAATAATATTACTTAAAACAGTTCCATTTCAGACTGCGAGATGAACACAAACCAACTCCACAATTAAACTGGAAATACTGTAGGTGCAGTATAAAAAATATTCTGTTTATATTTTCAGATAAAGAGGGGCATCGTCATGGACAGCAATCCGCGGGCAAAATACCTCGAATCTCTTGCAACCGTTCTTTTTGTGGCAAGCTGGATCCTCGGCTTTCTGCAGTTCCTTCTTCTTGCGGAAATTTTCGGTTCCGCAACATTCCTTTTGCTGATTTACGTAACGTACCTCAACTGGAAGGAGCCCATCCAAAAATTCCGTGCAAAACGAAAAAACCGGCAAGACGCGAAGTCCGCCGGGAACGGCCGTACCGGAATTTAGAATCGCGGAATGAACACAAGCTAACTCTATTTAGACTGGAAATCTGTAATATACTAAAAGTATAGTCGGAGGCTTTTGATGAAATCCTTAAAACATCTGTATCTTGCCCTCTGCATCATTGTCCTGCTTTGCATTCCCGTTTCCCTGTGGGCTGAAAAAGCCGCAGGTGTGGAGCATATTACCCCAACAGCAGTTGCCGCGCAAACCGCTGCATCTAAAACAGCATCCGCTGCACGGAGCAAGCTGAAAACAGTTATGCCGCGTTTTCAATACGGCGGAAAAGACCCAATTGAAAAACTGGTATATGAAACCGAAATTGACCGCGGACTTGAAGGCATAAAGCCCGGAATGTTTTCGATTGTTTCGCCGATTATCCTGAATGTATCACAGGAAGGCAATTTTTTAAAAGTCTTTCTAAACTCAAGCGGAAGCGACTATACTTTATGGAATGACCACACAATTACGCAGGGCTCGTGCTGGGCATTCCCGACAGCCATTACCTACCAAAAGCAGGCAAGCGGGTCATACACCCTGCTGAAATACGATATGCCGCAGGACGGCGAAGGATTTTATCCACGTTCCATCCACAATTTCTGCACGACTCCCGCAACACACAAAGGAATCCCTGGTCTGGCCGAACGTATGATGAATTTTCAGACTTCGGTGCTGATTCCACTTGGTATCGACAGAAATTATAAGAGCTATCTGGACAAAAACAAGATCAAAGGCTACCGTTTAATCCCGCTTGGTTCCTGAACCAATAACTTTGAAAAGGCCGGAAGCGAAAAGCTCCCGGCCTTTTGTATGGTTTTGTTCAGTCCATTTCCGCTGTGCTGAGAAGGTTTCTGCAGCAAAACACAATCACCAGCGAAGCGAGAATATTCCAAGCGACCGTCGGCAGGCCGACAAGGAACATCAAAATAAATGCAGGGGAACTCTGAACTGCGAAGTAAAGGATCACACTGAAAATAATGCCCGGTGCAATGATAATGGCAAGCATCATCATATAGAGAATTGCGATAAGGCCGCGGTTGCCCATACCCCCCATTGTCCGCTGCGCAAGAATATTCCCGGCTGTAAAGATGAACCCGAAACTCGCATAGCCAAGGAAGCAGATCACTCCGGAAAGCGGATTGGCGCGCATTGCCAAAGTTAAAACGAGGAAAATAGCCGCACCGTCTACAACCGGTTTCAGAACGCTCGTCATGCTCGCCCAGAGGAGCTTGCGGAACGGGTCTTCCGGAACAAGGTATACATACGGCTTACCCAATTCGCGCGACCAGTCACCGGCAGCATTCAACATGAACAGAATATACACATCGCAGGCGAGAGCGATGACCAGCAGAAGATCCGCGGTGGGGGCATCCTTATCTCCCCTGCTGGAAAAGGTAATGATAAATGATAAAATCAGGTCGGCGGCCAGCGTGAGAACCGTGGAAACGCTTATGAAGATTAACCGGCTCCTGCGCCTTGCTTCGCAGAGGTGTTTGTAGAAGAACGCGTTGGCGCCCCAGCCTTTGCCGATTCCCGTTTTACCGACCTTGACTTTCTTCGAGGAAGACTGTACCGTCATGGTGCGTTTTTCTTTTAAAGCCTGACGCGCCTCAAACTGCGTTTCGGTATTTTTCAGCACATCCTCGTAATAATCGGTATCACTTTTTTCAAAAGTAATCAGGCAGGCCACAAATGCTGCCAGCAGCAAAACTGCATAAATCAAGGCAGGCTGCATTTTACCGGCAATCAGCGCAAATACCGCGCCCTTCATCCAGCCGATTATCGGAAAATACTCCAGAACCGGGGAAGCTACGGCATTGTAAATGGCATTCACTCCGCCGCCGTTTTTCTGAAATATATACAGCGCGGCAACGACCATGCCGCCAAGGTAAAGATACATGACCGCCCGAACGATGTTCTGCCGCTTCGGATTTCCGTTTGCAAAACTGTAAATCAGCAGCGAGATCACCTGGATAACAAACACGGTCAATGCGGAGCCGAGCAACAGCCAAAGTACGCCCAAAGGCGAAACCTTAAAATGCTCCATCAGCATCCCGCTGTAGAAAAGCATAAAGATAAACCCTAACAGCGTCGCCGCCATCTGTTTTGTGAGTCCATAGGCAAGAATATGCTTCGGTGAAAGCGGAGAGACAAACAGGAAATTAACGTCGGACATTTTGAACATGGTCGTTCCGGATTTCAATGAAATCAAAAGAGTCGGAACGCTTAACAGCAGGAGCCATCCGAGAAAAATTCCGTGAAGCATGCGGATATCCGCAAATTCCGCTTTCTTTGGCGGGTCCATCTGGGTCGAAACGAACATAAACACCAGAAGTCCCAGCGTAAACAGATAGGCAATCAGCTTAGAGGGATGATGAATAAGCTCTCGGAAAAAATTCTTGACCTGCTTTCGTACCAAAAAGGCAAGCGCGCTCATGCATGCTCCTCCTTCGGGCCTTCTGTAATGGAGAAGAAGAGCTGCTCCAGGTTTTCACCGCTCTGCGCCACTTCGTCCCTCGAACGAACCGCGGCGATTTTCCCGTTCATCATGATGAGCACTTTATCCCAGAACTCCTGAACGCTGTCGAGCATATGGGTGCTGACAAGGATGGAGCATCCGCGTTCACGAAGTTCCGTAAGCATTATTTTCAGTTCTTTAATGGCATGCGGGTCAAGCCCCACGAGCGGTTCGTCCAGCATAATGGTTTTCGGGTCCGGCAGAAGCGCACAGCAAATGCTTAGTTTCTGCTGCATGCCTTTGGAGAGCTCCTTGCCCAGTTTTTCGCGCTTGTCGTCCAGCTCCATGCGCTCCAGCAGAGAGTCGGTTTTTCTCTGCCAGTCATTCACTTTATAGGCGCGGGCGATAAACTCCATATGTTCGCCGACGGTAAGGGTCTCAATTGGGGCGGGAATCTCGGGAATATACCCGAAACTGCGCTTTGCCTCGGTGCTCTTGTTGAACTTTCCGTCAAACATAATGTTGCCGTTAAAACGGAGAAGCCCGGCGATACACTTGATCGCAGTTGATTTCCCCGCGCCGTTCGGCCCGCAGAGAACGGCGATTTCTCCGTCGTT